>NZ_JBEYUN010000002.1:0-607340 GCF_040643545.1 Streptomyces sp. NPDC047117
TCCGCTGCCGGTTCATAATCGAGCCGGCCGGTTCGAATTTCGGCATGCCGAAATTGTTCCCGAGGGAAGGTCGTGCAGTAGTGGGTTGCCGCATGAGCGGCGTGAGTGGTTGCCGGGAGCCGATGACTCCGTGGCAACTCGGAGGACACTACACGACGCCCCGGGTTCGTTCAAACCCGCGCATGGGGGCCCTCCTCGGCGTACCTTGGGGCCATGCATACGCGTGCGCTCGTACAGCAGTGGTGGCCCGCCTGACGGCGGCCGACCACAGCGCATGCATGATCACGGCCGCCGCCTCCGGCGGCCGTTCGCGTATCTCCCTCCTGTGACCGGCCGGTCGGCTCGGTGCGGCGGTCTCCACGTAATCACTCGCTCCACGCAAGGGAGCGACTGAGCAGGCAAGGGGACCGGAATGACGCGGATCTTCAGCGGTGTGCAGCCCACGGGGCACCTGACGCTGGGCAATTACCTCGGGGCGATGCGGCGGTGGGCCGCTGAGGACCAGTACCGGGCGGACGCGCTGTTCTGCGTGGTCGACCTGCACGCGCTGACCGTCGACCACGATCCGGCGCGGGTGCGGCGGCTCAGTCGGCAGGCGGCGACGCTGCTGCTGGCCTGTGGGCTGGATCCGGAGCGGTGCACGCTGTTCGTGCAGAGCCGGGTGGACGAGCACACGCGGCTCTCGTACCTGATGGAGTGCACGGCCACGGACGGCGAGATGCGGCGCATGATCCAGTACAAGGAGAAGGCGGCGCGGGAACGCGAGCGGGGCGGGAGTGTCCGGCTGTCCTTGCTCACCTATCCGGCGCTGATGGCGGCCGATGTGCTGGCGTACGGGACGGATGAGGTGCCTGTGGGTGAGGACCAGGCGCAGCACGTGGAGCTGACCCGGGACCTGGCGGTCCGGTTCAACCAGCGGTACGGGCAGACGTTCGTGGTGCCGAGGGCGACGCTGCCGGCGGTGGGCGCGCGGGTGATGGACCTGCAGGAGCCCACACGGAAGATGGGCAAGTCGCACGTCCGTACGGCGGGGATCGTCTATCTGCTGGACGAGCCGGACGTGGTGCGGAAGAAGGTCATGCGTGCGGTGACGGACGCGGGCAGCGAGGTGGTCTACGACCGGGCGGAGCGGCCCGGGGTCGCGAACCTGCTCGATGTGCTGGCGGCCTGTACGGGCGAGAACCCGCGGGCGCTGGCCGACGGGTACGACTCCTACGGTGCCTTGAAGAAGGACACGGCGGAGGCGGTGGTGGAGACACTGCGGCCGGTGCGCGAGCGCCACGCGGAGCTGGCCGCGGATCCGGCGTACGTCGACGAGGTGCTGAGCGCCGGGGCCGAGCGGGCCCGGCGGATGGCCCGGCCGCGGGTGGACGCGGCCTACCGGGCGGTGGGGCTGCTGGCGTGAGAGCCCGGCTCGGCGGCTGCCTGGCAGGGCAGCCGCCGGGCGGGCTCAGCCGTTGCCGTTGGCCAGGGCGCGGCTGCGGTCCCGCGCTGCTTCGAGGGCGGCGATGAGGGCGGCCCGTACGCCGTGGTTCTCCAGCTCGCGGATGGCGTTGATGGTGGTGCCGGCCGGCGAGGTGACGTTCTCGCGCAGCTTGACCGGGTGCTCGCCGCTGTCGCGGAGCATCACGGCGGCGCCGATGGCGGCCTGGACGATCAGGTCGTGCGCCTTGTCGCGGGGCAGGCCGAGCAGGATGCCGGCGTCGGTCATGGCCTCGACGAGGAAGTAGAAGTAGGCCGGGCCGGAGCCGGAGAGGGCGGTGGCCGCGTCCTGCTGGTTCTCGGGGACGCGGAGCGTCTTGCCGACGCCGCCGAAGATCTCCTCGGCGTGCGCGAGGTGTGCGTCGGTGGCGTGGGTGCCGGCGGAGATGACGGACATGGCCTCGTCGACGAGGGCGGGGGTGTTCGTCATGACGCGTACGACCGGGGTCTCCGGGGCCAGCCGCTCCTCGAAGAAGGAGGTGGGGATGCCGGCGGCGCCGCTGATGACGAGACGGTCTGCCGGGACGTGCGGGGCGAGCTCGTCGAGGAGGGCGCCCATGTCCTGCGGCTTGACGGTGAGGATGAGCGTGTCGGCGGCCTTGGCGGCGTCGGCGTTGCTGACGGCCTCGACGCCGTAACGCTCGTGGAGCTGCGCTGCGCGCTCGGGGCGGCGGGCGGTGACCAGCAGGTCGGACGGGGACCAGCCGCCGCGGATCATGCCGCTGAGCAGGGCCTCGCCGATCTTTCCTGTGCCTAGGACGGCGACCTTGTGGGACATGCGGTTCACCTCGCCGGTGGGACTTCGTGGTGCGCGCCGGGCGCTCGGTACCGCGTCATCCTCGCATTCGGTGGTGTCCGGTCGCCGGGGCGTTTCACGTTGTGAACCGTTGCGGGTCGGGTGCGGCTGCGCCGGACCGTTTCGGGGCTAGTGCGTGCGGCGGCGGAGGGTGGCGGCGCCCAGGGAGAGGACGAGCAGGGCGCAGCCGGCGACGACGGCGATGTCGCGGAGGAAGCCGGTGGTGACGTCGGGGTGGCGGAGCACTTCGTTCATGGCGTCGACCGCGTAGGACATCGGGAGGACGTCGGAGAGGGCGGAGAGCACCGGCTGCATGGTGTCGCGCGGGGCGAAGAGGCCGCAGAGCAGGAGCTGCGGCATCAGGACCGCGGGCATGAACTGGACGGCCTGGAATTCGGAGGCCGCGAAGGCCGACACGAAGAGGCCGAGGGCCGTACCGAGGAGGGCGTCCAGGACGGCCACCAGGAGGAGGAGCCAGGGGGAGCCGGCGACGTCCAGGTCCAGCACCCACAGGGCCAGGCCGGTGGCGACGGCCGACTGCACGACGGCGAGCGTGCCGAAGGCGAGGGCGTAGCCCGAGATCAGGTCGGCCTTGCCGAGCGGCATGGCGAGGAGGCGTTCGAGCGTGCCCGAGGTGCGTTCGCGGAGGGTGGCGATGGAGGTCACCAGGAACATGGTGATCATCGGGAAGATGCCGAGGAGGGAGGCGCCGATGGCGTCGAAGGTGCCGGTTCCGGTGGTGCTGTCGAAGACGTAGCGGAGCAGGGTGATCATCACGCTCGGGACGACGAGGAGGAGCGCGATGGTGCGGGGGTCGTGGCGGAGTTGGCGGAGGACGCGGGTGGTGGTGGCCAGGGTGCGGGCCAGGGAGGCCCGGGGTGCGGGGCGCGGCTCGCCGCCGGGGTGCGGGAGGGGCCGGCCGGCTTCCCGCTCACGGCTGCCCGCAGCCGTGGTGGCTTCGGGATCTTCGACCAGTTCGAGGAATGCTGCCTCCACCGTCGGGGCCCCGGTCGCGGTCGTCAGCGCCGCCGGGGTCGTGTCGGCCAGGACGTGGCCCTCGCGCATCAGGAGGAGGCGGTCGCAGCGTTCGGCCTCGTCCATGACGTGGGACGAGACGAGCAGCGTCACGCCGCGGTCGGCGGCGAGGGTGTGGAAGAGGTGCCACAGGTCGCGGCGGAGCACGGGGTCGAGGCCGACGGTCGGCTCGTCCAGGACCAGGAGTTCGGGGTCGCCGAGCAGGGCGACCGCGAGGGAGACGCGGCTGCGCTGACCGCCGGAGAGGTTTCCGGCGAGGACGTCGGCGTGCGGGGCCAGGGCGACGTCGGTGAGGGCCCGGTCGACGGCCTCCCGGCGGGCGGCGTGGGCGGCCCGGCCCGGGAGCAGGACCTCGGCGAAGTACGCGAGGTTCTGGCGGACGGTGAGGTCGTCGTACACGGACGGCGCCTGGGTGACGTAACCGATCCGGGGACGGAGGGACGCGTCGCCGGCGGGCCGGCCGAGGACGTCGAGCGCGCCGTCGACGTGGGCCTGGGTGCCGGCGATGGCGCGCATGAGCGTGGTCTTGCCGCAGCCGGAGGGGCCGAGGAGGCCGGTGACGCGGCCGCGCTCGACGTCGAAGTCGAGGGCGTCCAGGACGGTGCGGCCGCCGCGTACCACGGAGAGGCCCCGGGCGCGTACGGCAGGAGCGGGGTCGTTGCCGGGTACATCGGACGCATCCGGTCCGCCCGGAGCGCTCGCCGCACGTAGTGCGCTCCCCACCGCCCGGCCCTCCTCGGACCCGCTCGCCGCGTCCGGCCCGTGCGTGCCGTCCGGCCCATAATTCATCATGTGTTGAATAATGCGCCGGGCGGAATCAAGGCGTCAAGGATCGGGGGCGAGGGAACCTGCCGGGGGAGGGCAACCGTTCAACGAAGGCGCACGTGCATGCACGTGCGTCGTGTCCTGACCCGTGAGAACCGGACGTTCGGATCGCCCGGCGTGTGGGGGTTCGGCATGTACTCCCGGCGGCCGCCGGAGCGATCGGAGGAGATCGTTCCTCTCTGATAACTCCGCGTTAACTTGACGGTTACACACGGACTTGCCGTACAGGGGCTGCCTTTGGACACAATGGAAGTGACTGTCCACGGACGCCGGAGGAGGCGACGATGGGGAAGCCGGGTACCGCGATACGCCCTGCCCTGGTCATCTTCATTGCCGCACTGCTGACTCTGCTGTCCACGGCCGGTTTTGCCTTTGCCGAGCCCGCCGAGGGCGCAGGCACCCAGGCCGCCGCACCCAAGAGCAGCGGCTCCGCGCCGGCCGCCGAGACCGTCAAGGCCGCTGCCGAGGGCAGCGGCAAGGGCGAGATCGGGCCCGAGACCTGTCACCTGCGACGGGCCGTCCGCACCTCTGCCGGACCGCCCACGCCGCCCGATCCGCGTGCCTACTGCGTGTGCTGCCGCACCGCGCCGGTCGACGATCACGAACCGGCCGTCCCGTTGGCGCGTTCGCACGCCAAATCACTGCAGAGAATCGGTCAAATTCCCCTCACTCTCTGTGTTTTTCGCTGCTGAGGGATGTCAACACGGGCTTCCCCCTTGCCCGCGCACCGCACCACACGGGCGTGACCACGCCAATCACATCTGACCGGAAGCGACCGCTGACCGGAACCGACCGCCAGAAACACCGCCCTACAGACGGCTGACGGCGACCGGCCGCGCGGCCCGGCACTTCCGGCCGGCCCGGCGTGCCCACGTCCGCTCCGTACGGATCCAGCAATCCATCCGCAACAGCTCCTGCCGCAGCACGCACTGCCGGCGGGTACCAGCTGGAGGCATCCTCATGCGCAATTTCGTCGAACGGATCTTCAACTCCCGTCTCGGCCCCCCGGGCACCGACGCACCGCCGGGCTCCCCCGCCCCCCGACGCGGCACCCTCCGCGCCGACTTCACCGCCTCGCTGGTGGTCTTCCTCGTCGCCGTGCCGCTCTGCGTCGGCGTCGCCGTGGCCTCCGGCGTGCCCGCCGAACTCGGCCTGGTCACCGGCATCGTGGGCGGTCTGCTCACCGGCCTCCTGCCCGGCTCCAGCCTCCAGGTCAGCGGCCCGGCCGCCGGTCTGACCGTGCTGGTCTTCGAAGCGGTGAAGCAGTACGGCGTCGGCGCGCTCGGCATCCTCGTCCTCGTCGCCGGCCTGCTCCAGCTGCTGATGGGCGCGCTGAAGCTCGGCCGGTGGTTCCGCGCCATCTCAGTGGCGGTCGTCCAGGGCATGCTGGCCGGCATCGGCCTCGTACTGATCGCGGGCCAGCTGTACGCCCTCGCCGACGCGAAGGCGCCCGGCAGCGGCCTCGCCAACCTGGGCGGACTGCCCGACCTGTTCATCGACACCGTGGGCTCGAACTCCGCACTGGCCGCGGTCGCGATCGGCGCCGGCACGATAGCCGTACTCGTCCTGTGGCCGCGCTGGAAGAAGGCCGCGAAGGTCCTGCCCGCGCCGCTCGCCGCGGTGGCCCTCGCCACGCTCGCCGTCTTCGCCTTCGACCTGCCCGTCGCCCGCGTCGAGGTGCAGGGCCTGCTGGGCGCCATCCAGCCGCCGGGCGCCGACGACTTCTCGCGCGTCGCGGAGTTCGGCGTCATCGGTACGGTCCTCGCCTTCACCCTCATCGCGTCCGCCGAGTCGCTGTTCAGCGCGGCGGCCGTGGACCGGCTGCACGACGGTCCGAAGACGGACTACGACAAGGAACTGATGGCCCAGGGCGCGGGCAACACCGTGTGCGGTGTGCTCGGCGCGCTCCCCATGACCGCGGTGATCGTGCGCAGCTCCGCCAATGTCTCGGCCGGCGCCAAGACCAAGGCCTCGCGCGTGCTGCACGGCGTGTGGCTGCTGCTGTTCGCCGTCGCCTTCCCGTCCGCGCTGGGCGTCATCCCGGTGGCCACGCTGGCCGGTGTCCTGGTGCACGCGGGCTGGAAACTGATGCCGCTGAAGGAGATCGTGCCGCTGTGGCGTGAGCACCGCGGCGAGGCCATCGTGCTCGCGTCGACCGCGATCGCCATCGTGGTCACCAACATGTTCGAAGGCGTGCTGATCGGTCTGCTCATGGCGGTCGCGAAGACGGCGTGGGAGACCTCGCACGTGCACCTGGAGGTGTCCGGCGACGGCATCGACGGCGGCGCCCGCGAGCAGCAGAGCCTCGTGGTGGCCAAGTCGGTGCCCGGTGGCGGGTCCGTGGCGACCTCCACGATCGAGGACGCCGAGCCCACCACCGCCACGGCCGCCGGGCCGGTCCGCGTACGCGCCGTCGGCAACGCCACCTTCCTGCGGCTGCCGCGCCTCCTCGACCAGCTGGAGGAGCTGCCCGCCGACCGGGAGATCCAGCTGGACCTCTCGGGCCTGCGCCACCTCGACCACGCCTGCGAGGCGGCCCTCCTCTCGTGGGCCGAACAGCGCCGCCGTCAGCTCGCCGAGCCGGCCGGTGTGAGCATCGATCACATGCCGGTGCGCGGCGCGGTCTCCTGACCCGCCACCCCTGAAGCAGGGCGCTCGTCCTGGGAGATCCCCCTGGTGGCGGAACAGGTTCCCGTCACCGGGGGGATACAGGAATCCGTACGACCCCATAAGGTCAGCGCGATCTCTCCCGTCCCCCACACCCCAGGACTCTCCCGTGAAACGCCGGCCCCTGCGCGCCTGCGGCGCGACCGCCGCTCTGTCCGTGGCACTCCTGCTGTCCTCCTGCACCTCCGAGGTCACGGCCGGCACCGCCGGTACCGCGGCCGTGGACGGCCGGGACACCCTCGACGATCCGCTCTTCCCCGCCCTCGGCAACGGCGGCTACGACGTACGCCACTACGCCCTGGGCCTGGACTACGACGTGCGGCACGGCACGCTCGACGCCACCGCCCGCCTCACCTCCCGGGCCCGGCAGCGCCTGGCGTCCTTCTCCCTCGACCTGCACGGCCTGAAGGTGACGCGCGTTCAGGTCGACGGTGAGCGCGCCGACTTCTCCCGGCGGGGCGACAAGCTGCGGGTACGCCCCGCCGACCCGCTCGCGAAGGGGCACACCTTCCGCACCACCATCGCGTACGAGGGCCGCCCCTCGGACTTCGCCGATCCCGACGGGTCGACGGAGGGGTGGGTGCGCACGGCGGACGGGGCGTTCGTCGTCGGCGAGCCGGCCGGGTCGCAGACCTGGTTCCCCGGCAACCACCACCCGAGCGACAAGGCGTCGTACGACATCACCGTCACCGTTCCCGAGGGGTACACCGCCGTCGCCAACGGCGAGCTGCGGAGCCAAAAGCGGACGTCGGGCGCGCGGACGACGTTCCGCTGGCACAGCGCCGAGCCGATGGCGTCCTACCTCGCCACCGCCACCGTCGGGAAGTTCCGGGTGCGGACCGGCCGGACGGAGGAGGGCCTGCCGCTGTACGTGGCCGTCGACCCCAAGGAGGCGCGGAAGAGCGCCGCGCCGCTGGGCCGTCTGGCGGAGATCGTGTCCTGGGAGTCGAAGGTCTTCGGCCGCTATCCCTTCTCCTCCGCCGGGGCCATCGTCGACCACCCGCCCAAGAGCGTGGACTACGCCCTGGAGACGCAGACCAAGCCGATCTACTCCGGTGCCCCCGACGAGCTGACCGTGGTGCACGAGATGGCGCACCAGTGGTTCGGCGACTCGGTGACGCCGGAGACCTGGCAGGACATCTGGCTCAACGAGGGCTTCGCGACGTACACGGAGTGGCTGTGGGCGGAGCGGCACGGGGGCACGTCACCGCAGCAGGAGTTCGACCGGCATTACCGGCAGCCGGCCGACTCCCCGCTGTGGGAGTTCCCGCCCGGCCGCCCGGGCAAGGCGGAGAACGTGATGGAGACGCCGGTGTACGAGCGCGGCGCGATGGTCCTCCAGCAGCTGCGGAACGCGGTGGGCGACCGGACGTTCTTCCGCATCCTGAAGGAGTGGCCCGCCGAGTACCGGCACCGCACGGCCGGGACGAAGGACTTCATCGCGTTCTGCGAGAAGCGCGCGCACAAGGACCTGACGGGCCTGTTCGACACCTGGCTGTACGGGGCGGGGAAGCCGGACCGGACGTACTGAGCCCGGCCCGCCCGCGCTCAGCCGACCCAGGGCAGCAGCCGCGCCGCGCCCGGCCGGCGGCGGGCCAGCCGGAGGACGCCGTACGCGCTGCGCACGACGGTCTCCTTGGTGCGGGCGGCGGCGCGGCCGGTGAGGATCCGCTCGTACGGGGTGTCGTCGGCGCGTACCGCCTGGATCAGCCCGTCGCGCCGGCCGAGGCTGACGCACTGGACGAAGAAGCGGTAGCCGAACGGCGGCGGTTCGGTGCCGCGGGTCTCGGCGAGGAGTGCGGTGGCCGCGTGCGAGCCGGTCGGCAGGGCGGTGGCGCAGGCCATGCGGAGCGCGCCGGCGGCCGGGGCGTGGGCGGCGGCCGCGTCGCCCGCGACGTAGATGTCCGGGTGGCTGCGGGAGCGCAGCGCCGCGTCCACGGCGATCCGGCCCGACTCCTCGACCGCGAGCCCCGCCTCGCGCGCCAGACCGGTGGCGGGCACCATCGCGCCGGCCCACACCAGCACGTCGGCGTCGGTGCCGTCGGTCACCCGGTGGCCCTCCTCGGTCCGTACGCCGAGTCGGCCGAGCACCGTCCGTACGTGGTCCCGGCCGCGTGCGGACAGTCCGGCGCCGAGCACGCCGGCGGTCAGCAGCCGGACCCGCCAGTCGGGGCGGGCCTCGGCCAGCTCGGCGGCCAGCTCGATGCCGGTGAGGCCGCCGCCGGCGACGGCCAGCGTGCCGGGCCCGTCCTGGAGCCGTTTGTGCAGCTCGGCGGCGGTCTCCGGAGTGAAGGCCCGGGGATCGGGCGCGGCGCCCGTGCCGCTGCCGAGCGCGTACACCAGGCGGTCGTAGCCGAGGGTGCGGCCGTCGTCCGTGGCGACCGTACGGGCCTCGGGGTCGAGCGCGGTGGCGCGGGCGGTGACCGCGCGGACGCCGGTGCCGCGCAGCAGGGCGGTACGGGAGTGGGTGATGTCGGCGCGGCCGGCGGCGAGCTCGTGCTGACGGACGCGTTCGGTGAAGCGGTCGGCCGGGTCGACGAGGGTGACCCGGGCGTGCGGGGCGAGGCGGAGCGCGGCGAGGGTGCCGGCGTATCCCCCGCCGAGCACCACGACCTGCGGTGCGGTCAGCGGTCGCTGCTTCTGCATGGTGTCCTCCTGGTGTTCCGGCCGGTGTTCCGGTGGCACAAGGGGGACGGGACGGGCGAGCGAAGTGTGACGGGCCCGGGAGGGGCGTGCGTCACAGCGCGTCGAAGTCCAGGTGCGCGAGCTTCTCCGGGTTGACCACCGCGGCCACCTCGGTGATCCGTCCCGCGTGGACGGTGAAGCCGAAGACGGCGGCCCGCCCGTGCGCCGGGTCGACGAAGACCAGGCCGGTGGCGCCGTTGACCTCGCGCAGCGAGACCCGCATGGTCCGCCGGTCGAAGCCGCGGACCAGGCCCTGTGCGAAGCGGGCGACCTTCTCGCGGCCGAGCACCGGCTTGCGTGCGGCGGGCAGCTTGCCGCCGCCGTCCGAGCGCCACACCACCTCGGGGTCCAGCACGGTCAGCAGCGTCTCCAGACCGCCGCCCATCACGGCGGCGAGGAACGCCTCCACGGTGCGGCGGTGTTCGGCGCGGTCGACGGTGCGGCGCGGCGCTTCGGCCCGTACCCGGCGGCGGGCACGCGCGGCCAGCTGCCGGACGGATTCCGGGGTGCGGCCGACGACCTCGGCGATCTCCGGGAAGGGCACGGCGAAGACGTCGTGCAGGACGAAGGCGGTGCGTTCGGCCGGGGTCAGCCGTTCCAGGACGGTGAGCAGGGCGAGGCCCACCGACTCGTCCAGGGTGATCCGGTCCTCGGGCAGCCCCGGCGGCTCCGGGGCCGCGCCGTCGGTGACCACCGGCTCCGGGAGCCAGGGGCCGACGTAGGTCTCGCGGCGGGCGCGGGCCGAGCCCAGCTGGTCGTAACAGATACGGCTGACGGTCGTGGTCAGGTACGCGCGGGGGTTGGCCACCTCCCCGGCGGGGCGGGACTGCCAGCGCAGCCAGGCCTCCTGGACCGCGTCGTCGGCATCGCTGACCGTGCCCATGATCCGGTACGCGACGGCCCACAGCCGGGGCCGGTGCGTCTCGAACTCGGCGAGCGGGTCGGTGTCCATCTGCTCCTCCTGGTGCCGGCTCCGTACGGGGCGCGCGCGGCGGCCCCGTACTGCGGACGAAACGGCGCCGGGAGGTGTGACACCCGGGAGGTCAGCGGCGCTTCTTGCCCTTGCCGCCGGACTTGGCGCCGCTCTTCGCGCCCGTCTTGCGGGCGGCCGGGTTGCCCGTGCGGGCGGTGCGCCGGCGGGCGTGGCGCTCGCGGGCCGCCTCGTACTCCGCGCGGTGCAGCTTCTCGCCGGGCGCCTCGATCAGCGCGCGGCAGAAGTAGGCCAGCAGCGAGCCGATGAAACCGATCATCATCAGGCTCTGCGCGGACTTCTCGGCCTTCTCGGCGGCGCGGTCGGCGGCCGGCTCGCGGTGCCGGACGAACCCCTCCCACGTACGGCGGAAGGCGAGCACGCTGCACACCGCGAAGCAGACCACGATCAGGACGTTCACCAGCGAGCCGACCTCGGCGACCGCCAGGCCCTCGAAGGCGAACCGCAGCACGAACGCGCCGAGCACGGCCAGCACGAGCGCGCCGAGGGCCACGCCCGCGCGGCGCAGCGCGTAGCCGCCGTCGTGGTGGACCCAGGTCGTCCCGAAGAACCGGATGGCGACCGGCTCGGGCCCGGCCGGATCGTCGGCCGGGCGCTTGTGCTCCTCGCTCATGCCGTCGATTATCCCCGCCCGCCGTCGCCTCTCCCGGCCGGCCCGGCGCGGCGCCCGCCGGTCAGCTCCCGCAGACCGGGGCGACCAGACCGCTGCTCCCGGTGTACACGTACGCGTCGGAGACGTACTGGCCGCTGCCGATGCAGTCCCAGATGTCGCTGGTGCCGTACGGACCGATGACCCGCTGGCCGTGGCGCTGGCAGCGGATCGGGACCGAGGAGCCGGCCGGCAGGGTGCGGACGACCGCGGCGCCGGTGCTCGGGCCGCTGCGGACGTTGAGGCGGTAGCCCGGGGCGACCGGGTAACTGCGGTAGGCCGATACGGTGCCGGCCGCTTCGGCCGCGCTGTCGACGGTGTTCTCCTGCGTGCTCATCTCGCACTCCCCCGTGGAATGTCGTGTAAATGTCCGCCCGGCTGCGGGGCCGATTTTTGGTCACCCGCGCCGAACCGCTCGACGACTCGAACGAGAGCAGGCTAGCAAGCGGTGTCCGGGCCGCAGCCGTCATCCACTAGGCTCCGAGCGTCGCATCTGCGGCCGTTTGTGCGGCCGAATACACGGGGGTGGGGAGATGCCGCCGCTGCGGAGTTCCGGCGTCGGACCGGAAGCGGAGCATCCGGAATACGCGGGGAACTACCGGCTGGAAAAGCTGCTCGGTTCGGGCGGTATGGGCGTGGTGCACCTGGCGCGTTCGGCGTCCGGACTGCGGCTCGCCGTGAAGGTGGTGCACGGGGAATTCGCGCAGGACCCGGAGTTCCGCGGCCGGTTCCGCCAGGAGGTGGCGGCGGCGCGGCGGGTCAGCGGCGCGTTCACGGCGCCGGTCGTGGACGCCGATCCCGACAGCGAACGCCCGTGGATGGCGACGCTCTACATTCCCGGTCCCACCCTTTCCTCTCATGTGAAGCGGAACGGCCCGCTGGCCCTGGACGAGGTACGGAAACTGGGTGCCGGACTGGCGGAGGCGCTCCGCGACATCCACCGTGCGGGCGTGGTGCACCGCGATCTGAAGCCGAGCAATGTCCTGCTGGCGCCGGACGGCCCGAAAGTCATCGATTTCGGCATTTCCCGACCGTCCGACAGTGAAATGCGGACGGAAACCGGCAAATTGATCGGGACGCCGCCTTTCATGGCGCCCGAACAGTTCCAGCGGCCGCGCGAAGTGGGACCGGCGGCGGATGTGTTCGCGCTGGGTTCGGTACTGGTGCACGCCGCGACCGGGAGCGGCCCGTTCGACTCGGAGAGCCCGTACCTCGTCGCGTACCAGGTGGTCCACGACGAGGCGGACCTCGCGGGCGTGCCGGAGGAGCTGGCGCCGCTGCTGCGCAGCTGCCTGGCGAAGGATCCGGCGGACCGCCCGACGCCGAGCCAGCTGATGGCCCGGCTCCGCGTCGACCTGCCGACGGAACTGAACCTCGATCCGCTGCACGAGCCGCCCGCCGCCGCGCTCGCCACCGGCCCCTTCTCCGGCCCGGGCTCCCTCTACGGCCCGGAATCGCTCCTGGAGCCCGACTCGACCCTCGACGCGCCCGAGCCGGTGGCCGCGGCGGCCGTGCCCGAGGCGGCCGTTCCCGAGGCGCGCGCCGCCGTCCCGGACGGGGCGCTGCGCATACCGGCCCAGCGCGCCCCCTCAGAGGCCGTCCCCACCCACGTACGGGCCAGGCCGCCGGTGACGCCGCCCCCGGCGGACGCCTCCCCGGCCACCGGCTCCCCCGCGCCGCGCCGGCCACGCCGCTGGGCGGTCTGGGCGGCGGTCGCCGCTGTCGTCGTCGGCGGGGGCGGCTTCCTCGGCGTACGGGCGCTGCTCCCGGCGGACGCCCCGGAGGTGAAGGCCGGCGCGACGGGCACGGCCGAACCGTTCCACCCGTGGCGCACCGCGCTGCTCGAACGGCCGCCCGGCCACGCCGCCGAGATGCCCTTCTGCTCCTTCGCGCCGCGCACCGCGCCCTCCGCCGCGAAGGCCGTACCGGCGCTCTTCTGTGCCCAGCGGGACGTGCGGGCCGCGCGCCTGGAGCCGGAGCACGGCGCCGTGACGTGGCGGCTGCCCGCGGGGCCCGCCACCGACACCGACCTGCCGCCGGCCGCGCCGGTGTTCTCCGGCGGGCTGCTGTACGCCCTGTCCGCCGACGGCAAGCGGCTGGACGCCTTCGACCCCGCGGCGGACGGCAACGGCGCCCGCCGCTGGACCAAGGACGTCTCCGCGTACCGCGGGCAGGTCGCCGTCGTGGGCGACGCCGTGCTGCTCACGGCCGCCGACGGCACCGTCACCGCGCTGGACAGCCGGACGCACGAGGAGCGGTGGAGCCGCGCGTTCCCGGGGCACGCGCTGCCCCGTTTCCGTACTTACGGGGGCGGGTCCACCGCGTACACGGCCACCGTGCAGGACGGCGGGCGCACCCTCGTCACGGCGATCGGCCTCGCCAAGGGGGCCGTCCGGTGGGAGAAGGCGCTGCCCGGGGCGCTCACCCCGGCAGGGCCGGGCAGCGGCGGCGCGCTCTTCCTGACCGCGGCCGCGCCGGATTCCCGTACGGAGGCGGTGGTGCGGTACGACCCGGAGCGCGGCGCGGTGCGCCGGTACCGGCTGCAGGCGCCGCTGGACGACGCGCTCGCCGTGGTGCGCGGCGGGACGGTCTATCTGCTGGCCTACGGGGGCACGCTGCAGGCGGTGGGCGCGCGTACCTGGTCGGTGGAGACCTCCGTCAGCCGCGGTTCGCAGCCGGTGGTGGCCGGTGACCGGCTGTACTTCAGCGCGCCCGACGGGCGGCTGCTGGCGGTGGACACCCGGCGCGGCGCGATGCTCGGGCAGACCAGGCCGCGGCTGGCCACGGGGCGCGGCGGCTTCCTGGAGACGGTGCCGTCGCCGGTGCTGGACCCGGCCGCGCGCCGGATCTTCGCCTCGGCCCCGGACGGCACGGTCTTCGGCGTGGACACGGCACAGCCCGGCCGCTGGTAGCCGGTACGTACGCGGACGCCCCCGGCGTACGGAGGTCCGTATGCCGGGGGCGCGTGGGTCGTGGGGTCAGCCGAGCTTGCTGACGTCCCGGACCGCGCCGCGGTCGGCGCTGGTGGCCATCGCGGCGTAGGCGCGCAGGGCCTGCGAGACCTTGCGCTCACGGTTCTTCGGCGCGTAGACGCCGTTCAGGGCCTCGCGGCGGGCGGCCAGCGTGACCTCGTCCACGGCCAGCTCGATCGAGCGCTCCGGGATGTTGATCTTGATCAGGTCGCCGTCCTCGACCAGCGCGATGGTGCCGCCGGCCGCCGCCTCCGGGGAGGCGTGGCCGATGGACAGGCCGGACGTGCCGCCGGAGAAGCGGCCGTCGGTGACCAGCGCGCAGGCCTTGCCCAGGCCGCGGCCCTTGAGGAAGGAGGTCGGGTACAGCATCTCCTGCATGCCCGGGCCGCCCTTGGGGCCCTCGTACCGGATGACGACCACGTCGCCGTCCTTGACCTCCTTGTTCAGGATGCGCTCGACGGCCTCCTCCTGGGACTCGCAGACCACTGCGGGGCCCTCGAAGACCAGGATCGACTCGTCGACGCCCGCGGTCTTCACGACGCAGCCGTCCTCGGCGATGTTGCCGCGCAGCACCGCCAGGCCGCCGTCCTTGGAGTAGGCCTCCGCCACGGAGCGGATGCAGCCGTTCGCGGCGTCGGTGTCCAGCGAGTCCCAGCGCTCGGACTGGGAGAACGCCGTCGCCGAGCGCTTGCAGCCGGGCGCCGCGTGGAACAGCTCGACGGCCTCCGGGGAGGGCGAGCCGCCGCGGATGTCCCACTCCTTGAGCCAGTCGGCCAGCGAGTCGGCGTGCACGGAGGACACGTCCTCGTTCAGCAGCCCGCCGCGGAACAGCTCGCCCAGGATGGCCGGGATGCCGCCCGCGCGGTGCACGTCCTCCATGTAGTACGTGCCCTGCGGCGCGACGTTCGGCGCGACCTTGGAGAGGCAGGGGACGCGGCGGGAGACCTCGTTGATGTCGTCCAGGCCGAAGTCCTGGCCGGCCTCCTGGGCCGCGGCCAGCAGGTGCAGGATCGTGTTGGTCGAGCCGCCCATGGCGATGTCCAGCGCCATGGCGTTCTCGAAGGCCGCGCGGGAGCCGACGTTACGGGGCAGGACGGTCTCGTCGTCCTGCTCGTAGTAGCGCTTGGTGATGTCCACGACCGTCCGCCCGGCGCGCTCGTACAGCGCCTTGCGCGCGGTGTGCGTGGCGAGCACGGAGCCGTTGCCCGGCAGGGCCAGGCCCATGGCCTCGGTCAGGCAGTTCATCGAGTTGGCGGTGAACATGCCGGAGCAGGAGCCGCAGGTCGGGCAGGCGTTGTTCTCGATCCGGAGGATGTCCTCGTCGGAGACGTTCTCGTTGACCGCGTCGGAGATCGCGTCGATCAGGTCCAGCTTGCGGACCGTGCCGTTGACCAGCGTGGCCCGGCCGGCCTCCATCGGGCCGCCGGAGACGAAGACCGTCGGGATGTTCAGCCGCATCGCGGCCATCAGCATGCCCGGGGTGATCTTGTCGCAGTTGGAGATGCAGATCAGGGCGTCGGCGCAGTGCGCCTCGACCATGTACTCCACGGAGTCGGCGATCAGGTCGCGGGAGGGCAGCGAGTAGAGCATGCCGCCGTGGCCCATCGCGATGCCGTCGTCCACGGCGATGGTGTTGAACTCCCGGGCGATGCCACCCGCCTCCTGGATCGCCTCGGAGACGATCCGGCCGATCGGCGCGAGGTGGGTGTGGCCCGGCACGAACTCGGTGAAGCTGTTGGCCACCGCGATGATCGGCTTCCGGCCGATGTCCGCGCCCGCTACGCCCGAGGCCTGCATAAGGGCACGGGCGCCCGCCATGTTGCGGCCGTGGGTAACGGTGCGGGACCTCAGCTCAGGCACGATGGTCACTCCCTTGGGATTCGGTGGACTCGCCGCCACGCAGGCGCCTCGCGGGGCCCTGCGCCGGGCCTCCGGCCTGCGGCGCAGTCACGTCACGGCAGTCACATATCAGCTGATCCGAGACTACGCCTCCGATCCAAGATCTGGACAGTCCCTCCGGAATGTGAGACGCCCGATCGCCATGCGGACGGGACGGAACACAACCGGCCACGAACCGCAGCGCAGCGCGCCCGCTCACGCCTCCGCGAGATACCGCTGCAGCGTCGGCGCGACCATCCGCACGATGTCCTCGGGGTCGGCCGAGGCCAGCGGCTCGACCCGGACGACGTACCGCAGCATCGCGATGCCGACCAGCTGGGAGGCGGCCAGTTCGGCGCGGAGGCGCGGCTCCGGCACGGCCAGCTCCGCCGCCACCCGCTCCAGCATCCGCCGCAGCACGATGCCGCGCAGCACCTTCGCCGCCGCCTCGTGGGTCACGGCGGACCGGACCACGGCGAGCAGCGGGGCGCGGGTCGCCGGGTTCTCCCAGATGCCGAGGAAGTACCGCGCGAACCGCTCGCCGATGCCGTCGGCGCCCTGCGCCAGCACGTCGGGGAGGTGCAGCGCGGGCTCCATGGACACCTCGATGGCCGCGCCGAAGACCTGCTCCTTCGTCCCGAAGTAGTGGTGCACCAGCGCCGGGTCCACCTCCGCCGCCTTGGCGATCCCGCGGATGGAGGTCTTGTCGTACCCGCGCTCCGAGAATTCCGTACGGGCCGCGGCGAGGATCCGCTCCCGTGCGCCGGGGCCCATCGCGCCCTCCGTACGGGAGGGGCGGCCGCGCCGCCGCGGCGCTGCCCCGGAAGCGCCCGCACGGGGCGCGGTCACGAGCCGTACACCCGGTTCGGCGAGGCCAGGTGGAGCCGGGTGAAGGCGAGGGCCTCGGCGAGGTCGGCCTCGCGTTCGGCGGCGGAGAGCGCACGGCGGGTGTTGACCTCGATGACGATGTGCCCGTCGTAGCCGGTGGCGGCCAGCCGCTCCAGCAGCTCGGCGCAGGGCTGCTTGCCGCGCCCCGGGACCAGGTGCTCGTCCTTGTTGGAGCCGCTGCCGTCGGCGAGGTGGATGTGGGCCAGCCGGTCGCCCATCCGGTCCACCATGTGCAGCGCGTCGCTCCGGGCGGTCGAGGTGTGCGACAGGTCGACCGTGAAGTGCCGGTAGTCGTCCTTCGTGGGGTCCCAGTCCGGCGCGTACGCCAGCATCTCGCGGTCGCGGTAACGCCAGGGGTACATGTTCTCGACGGCGAACTTCACGTCCGTCTCGTTCTCCATGCGCCACACACCGCGCACGAAGTCCCGGGCGTAGTTGCGCTGCCACCGGAAGGGCGGGTGCACGACGACCGTGGAGGCGCCGAGCTTCTCCGCCGCGTTACGGGCCCGCTGGAGCTTGGTCCACGGGTCGGTGGACCACACGCGTTGAGTGATCAGCAGGCACGGCGCGTGGACAGCCAGCACCGGCACGCCGTGGTAGTCGGACAGCCGGCGCAGCGCCTCGATGTCCTGGCTGACCGGATCGGTCCAGACCATGACCTCGATGCCGTCGTACCCCAGGCGTGCGGCGATCTCGAAGGCCGTCGCGGTCGACTCCGGATACACCGACGCCGTGGACAGGGCGACCTTCGCATCCGGGATGCGCACCACTGGCTCCGTCACGAAGGACAGGGTACGGGCCCGTGCCGTACCGGGGGCAGGCGGTCCGCTATGTCGAACGACACCATGACGCGCTCATGACGCGTTTTTGGCGGTCCGGGGCCGCGCGGGCACGGCCTCTCCGGGGCTCAGCCCGGCTCGCCGTTCGGCAGATGGTCCAGCCGCCGCAGGATGACGCCCTCGCGCAGCGCCCACGGGCAGATCTCCAGCTCGTCCACCTTGAAGAGGTCCATCGCGGCCTCCGCCACCAGCGCCCCGGCCAGCAGCTGGCGGGCCCGCCCCTCGGAGACCCCGGGCAGTCCGGCGCGCTTGTCGGCGGTCATCGTGGCCAGCTGGGGCACCCACTCCTCCAGCGTCGCCCGGCTCAGCCCGCGCTGTACGTACAGGCCGTCCGCCGAGCGGGCCGCGCCGGCGAGTCTGGCCAGCTGCTTGAAGGTCTTGGAGGTGGCCACGACGTGGTCCGGCGTCCCGAAGCGTGTGAAGTCGCTCACCACCCGGGCGATTTCGGCGCGCACCCGGCGCCGCAGCGCCCGTACGGCCTCCGGGTCCGGCGGGTCGCCGGGCAGGTCGCTGTTGGTGAGCCGGCCCGCGCCGAGCGGCAGCGAGACCGCCGCGTCCGGGACCTCGTCCAGGCCGTACGCGATCTCCAGCGAACCGCCGCCGATGTCCAGGAGCAGCAGCCGCCCGGCCGACCAGCCGAACCAGCGGCGGGCCGCGAGGAACGTGAGCCGGGCCTCGTCCTCGCCGGAGAGCACCCGCAGCGTGACGCCGGTCTCCTCGGCGACGCGCGCGAGCACGTCCTCGCCGTTGGGTGCGTCACGTATCGCGGAGGTCGCGAACGGCAGCACGTCCTCGACGCCCTTGTCCTCCGCGACCTGCATCGCCTCACGGACCGTCGCGACGAGCAGATCGATGCCCGCGGCGGCGACGTTCCCGCCCTCGTCGAGGAGTTCGGCCAGCCGCAGTTCCGCCTTGTGGGACCAGGCGGGAAGCGGGCGCGCGCCGGGGTGCGCGTCCACCACCAGCAGATGCACCGTATTGGAACCCACGTCGAGAACACCGAGTCGCATACACAGAAAGCTACTGCGGCCCCGTGACGCCTTTAGGCTGGGGATGTGGCGAAGACGAAAAAGGCGAAGCAGGAAAAAGCCCTCAAGAAGCTCGAAAAGCAGCAGGCGCGCGGGGCGGCGTCCGACGAGGTGACCGACGAGGTCGGCCTCGACTTCGCCCGCGCCTGGGTCACCTTCCCGGACCCGGCCGACGACGAGCAGGTCTTCAAGTGCGACCTGACCTGGCTCACCTCGCGCTGGAACTGCGTCTTCGGCGGCGGCTGCCAGGGCATCGAGGCGGGCCGCGCCGACGACGGCTGCTGCACGCTCGGCGCGCACTTCTCCGACGAGGAGGACGAGGAGCGGGTCGCCGAGCACGTGGCGCGGCTCACACCGGACATCTGGCAGTTCCACGACGTGGGCAGCACGACCGGCTGGGTCGAGGAGGACGAGGACGACGGCGAGCGCCAGACCCGGCGCTGGAAGGGCTCCTGCATCTTCCAGAACCGCCCCGGCTTCCCCGGCGGCGCCGGCTGCTCGCTGCACATCCTGGCCCTCCAGGAGGGCCGCGAGCCGCTGGAGACCAAGCCGGACGTCTGCTGGCAGCTCCCGGTGCGCCGCACCTACGAGTGGATCGACCGGCCCGACGACACCCGCATCCTCGAAATCACCATCGGCGAGTACGACCGCCGCGGCTGGGGCCCCGGCGGCCACGACCTGAACTGGTGGTGCACCTCGGCGACGTCCGCGCACGGCGCGTCGAAGGCGGTGTACCAGTCGTACGCCCCCGAGCTCATCGAGCTGATGGGCAAGGAGGGCTACGACCGCCTCGCGGAACTCTGCGAGGAACGCCTGGCCTCGGAGAGCCCGATGGCTCCGCACCCGGCGGACCCGGTGCTGCTGCCCATGCCGGTGGTGCCGAAGGCCTGACGGCGGCGGTGCCCGGGCCCGACGGCGCTCGGCCCCGGGCTCCGGGCTCCGGGCCTCAGCCGGCCGGGCTGCCGCTGTCCGACGGCGGCGGCGTCGTGCTGGGCGGCGGCTCGCTCGGCGGCGGCTCGCTCGGCGAGGGCTCGGTGGGCGTGGGCGACGGCGGCGGGTCGCTCGGCGAGGGATCGGACGGCGTCGGGCCGGGCGGCGTGGGCGTCGGGTCCGTCGGCGGGTGCGTGGGCGTCGGCCGCGGCCCTCCGGGGTCCGGCCGAGTCGCGCCGCGTCCCTCGATCGTGACCACCGACCCCGCCGGGTCCACGGTGATCCGGGCCCGCCAGTACCCCGCCGGCTCCCGGTCGTGGTCGACGTACACCCTGACCGTCGTCGACTCCCCCGGCTGCAGCACCCCCGCCGTCGTACTGAACTGGAGCCACGGCGCAGCGGTGTGCGCCGCCCACCGCACGGGCGTCCCGCCGGAGGCGGACAGCGTGATGAGGGTGAGGTCGCCGCTCGGCTGCGCCGCGACGGTCAGCCGCCCCGGCCCGGTGCGGGACCGCGAGGGGCTCGGCACGGCCTCCCCCAGCCGCTCGCCCTGCGCGCCGATGACCTCCACCGACACGTCCGGCGAGTGAGTGCCGGGACCGAACCGGGGATCGGGCGTGGTCTGCGCGCTGCCCGCCTTCTCGTACGGACGCGCGCCGAGCCGGTCACCCTCGGTGTCGCCGGCGCTGACGGACGTGCCGTCGGTCTCGCCGGTCAGCGGAGCACCCCGGTACGCCGCCCAGAGGGCGAGCACCGGCGCCGCCAGGACCGTGGCCACGACGGTCGTGGTGAGGGCGCGGCTGCGCAGCCGGGCGTTGCGGGCCGCCCGGTCCTTGGGCCCGAGGGGGAAGCCGTCGCGGTCGTAGCGGGGTGCAGAACCGTTTACGCCGACCGCCCGTTTCGTGCGCCCCTGCGCCCCCTTCTCCAGCGGCTCCACCGCCCGCCCGGTCCGCGACCGCAGGGCCGCGCGCATCGCGACGCGGGCCGCGGCGCGCGGCGCCGTGACCATCGGCAGCGGCCCCTGCGCCACCGGCTCGGCCCCGGGCCAGGGCCCGCCCGCCGTCGCCCGCTCGGCCGTCCGGCGGCACTCCTCGCAGGCGTCGACGTGCCGTACGAGCTCCCGCCGCAGCGCCGTGCCCAGCAGCGTCCGGGTGTCCCCGGCCAGCCGGGCCACGTCGGGGCAGCGGCCGAACTCGACGACGGCGAGCGCCGCGCGGGTGCGCTCCACCTCGCAGGCGGCCGTGGAGAGCAGGGCGCGGGCCGTGACCGGCTCCATGCCGAGCACGGCGGCCAGTTCGCGGGAGCCGAGCCCGTGCCGTACGGACAGCTCCAACGCCTCGCGCTGCTCCGGGGTCGTACCGGCCGCTTCCGGCCAGGCCAGCGCGGCCAGTTCGCGCCGCTGGTCGGTCTCGTCGTCGGCCGCGGGCTCCGGGCGCGCGTCCGGGTCGGCGAGCCGCCGCTGACACGCCCAGCGGGCCAGCGCGTACAGCCACGGGCGGTACAGCGCGGGGTCGGACGGGCGGCGCCCGTGCTGCCGCTCGGCGAGCGCGAGCACCTCGCCGAGCACCTCGGTCGCCGCGCCGTGCTCGCACAGCACGGAGAGGCAGTACGTGAACAGTCCGTCCACGTAGGGCTCGTAGCGCTCGGTGGACAGGTCGTGCCGGTCGTGGCGGTCGGACCGGGCGGCACGGCCGGCCCGGCCCTGCCGTCGGTCCCGCTCCGCCCGGGGCGCGCGGAGCGGTGCGGCAGTGGTCTGTGTCGGATGTCCGGGCCTGCTGCTCATCACCCGGCGACCGTAGACAGGCGGCGGTGACCGGTCAGGGCCGGTTGGCGGCTTTTAATTCTTTCGGGTGACGTTCTCCCTCAAAAGGGGACAGGCGTCCGATCCGTACCGTCCCCCACACGCGTATCCATGGCCACTGTCACCCGGAACGTGTCATCCACCATCGCCCGCCTCCTGCCCCTCACCACACGTCGTCCGTACCGTGCCCGGCCGCGTTGTCGGACCCCACGGCTACGGTGGCTCCCATGGCAACCCGCAAATCCCCGGCCAAGGACCGCCCTTCCTACCGCTGCACCGAGTGCGGCTGGACCACCGCGAAGTGGCTCGGCCGCTGCCCCGAGTGCCAGGCGTGGGGCACGGTCGAGGAGGCCGGCGGCAGCCCGGCCGTCCGCACGACGGCGCCGGGCCGGGTCACGACGGCCGCGCTGCCCATCGGCCAGGTCGACGGCCGGCAGGCCACGGCCCGCTCCACCGGCGTGGCCGAGCTGGACCGCGTGCTCGGCGGCGGTCTCGTCCCCGGTGCCGTGGTGCTGCTCGCCGGTGAGCCCGGCGTCGGCAAGTCCACGCTGCTGCTGGACGTCGCCGCCAAGGCCGCGAGCGACGACCACCGCACGCTCTACGTCACGGGTGAGGAGTCCGCGAGCCAGGTGCGGCTGCGCGCCGACCGCATCGGCGCCATCGACGACCACCTCTACCTCGCCGCCGAGACCGACCTCTCCACGGTCCTCGGCCATCTGGACTCCGTGAAGCCGTCGCTGCTGATCCTGGACTCCGTCCAGACCGTCGCCTCGCCCGAGATCGACGGCGCGCCCGGCGGCATGGCCCAGGTCCGCGAGGTCGCCGGGGCACTGATCCGCGCCTCGAAGGAGCGCGGGATGTCCACGCTCCTCGTCGGCCACGTCACCAAGGACGGCAACATCGCGGGCCCCCGCCTGCTGGAGCACCTCGTCGACGTCGTGCTGAGCTTCGAGGGCGACCGGCACGCCCGCCTCCGCCTCGTACGGGGCGTCAAGAACCGGTACGGAGCCACCGACGAGGTCGGCTGCTTCGAGCTGCACGACGAGGGCATCACCGGCCTGGCCGACCCCTCCGGCCTCTTCCTGACCCGCCGCGACGAGCCGGTGCCGGGCACCTGCCTCACCGTCACCCTGGAGGGCCGCCGCCCGCTGGTCGCCGAGGTCCAGGCGCTCACGGTCGACTCCCAGATCCCGTCCCCGCGGCGGACGACCTCCGGGCTGGAGACCTCCCGGGTCTCGATGATGCTGGCCGTGCTGGAGCAGCGCGGCCGGATCTCCGCGCTCGGCAAGCGGGACATCTACAGCGCGACGGTCGGCGGCGTGAAGCTGTCCGAGCCGGCCGCCGACCTGGCCGTGGCGCTCGCGCTGGCCAGCGCGGCGTCCGACACGCCCCTGCCGAAGAACCTCGTGGCGATCGGCGAGGTCGGCCTCGCGGGCGAGGTCCGCCGGGTCACGGGCGTACAGCGCCGGCTCGCCGAGGCGGCGCGGCTGGGCTTCACCCACGCCCTGGTGCCGGCCGACCCGGGCAAGATCCCGGCGGGCATGCGGGTCCGGGAGGTCGCGGACGTCGGCGAGGCGCTGCGCGTACTCCCCCGCCGCCCGCCCCGCGAGTCCGCGCGGAAGCAGGGCGCGCCGGAGGAGGCGGAGGCGTCCCCGCTGAGCGGCCGCTGAGCCGCGGAGGCCGCCTCCGGTGCGCCGGGCGGGTGCCGCCCCGCGCCGCCCGGACGGGACTCCCCTAGGTAAACGGCGCGTCGCCGGTAGACTTTGCCCTGGTCTCGCCCGTCAACGCAGTCCTGCCGCAGATCGCGTCCGCGACGTACGCACGCGGCCACGGCGGCTCCGGGCGGGCTGCGGCACCGACAGACCTTGCGACGGAGGAGTGCAGTGGCAGCCAACGACCGGGCGTCGTCCCCCGGAAGGTCCGGCGGTAGCTCCGGCGGTGACAGTCTGATGCGTGCCTCGCTGAGCGCGGTCGCACCGGGCACGGCACTGCGTGACGGACTGGAGCGCATCCTCCGCGGCAACACCGGCGGTCTCATCGTGCTCGGCTTCGACAAGACCGTCGAGTCGATGTGCACCGGCGGTTTCGTCCTCGACGTCGAGTTCAGCGCCACCCGCCTGCGCGAGCTGTGCAAGCTCGACGGCGCGCTGGTGCTCGACAAGGACATCACCAAGATCCTGCGCGCGGGCGTCCAGCTCGTCCCCGACGCCTCCATCGCCACCGAGGAGACCGGCACCCGGCACCGTACGGCGCAGCGGGTCTCCATCCAGGCCGGCTTCCCGGTCGTCTCGGTCAGCCAGTCCATGCGCCTGATCGCCCTCTACGTGGACGGCGAGCGCCGCGTCCTCGAAGAGTCCGCCGCGATCCTCTCCCGCGCGAACCAGGCGCTCGCGACCCTGGAGCGGTACAAGCTGCGCCTGGACGAGGTCGCCGGCACGCTCTCCGCGCTGGAGATCGAGGACCTGGTGACGGTCCGCGACGTGACCGCCGTGGCCCAGCGCCTGGAGATGGTCCGCCGGATCGCGACCGAGATCGCCGAGTACGTCGTCGAGCTGGGCACGGACGGGCGGCTGCTCTCCCTCCAGCTGGACGAGCTGATCGCGGGCGTCGAGCCGGAGCGGGAGCTGGTCGTCCGCGACTACGTACCCCAGCCGACGGCCAAGCGGTCCCGCACGGTGGCCGAGGCGCTCGCGGAGCTGGACGCGCTCTCCCACACCGAGCTGCTCGAACTCCCGATCGTGGCCCGCGCCCTCGGCTACAGCGGCTCGCCCGAGACCCTGGACTCCGCGGTCTCCCCGCGCGGCTTCCGCCTGCTGGCCAAGGTGCCCCGCCTCCCCGGCGCGGTCATCGACCGCCTCGTCGACCACTTCGGCGGCCTGCAGAAGCTCCTCGCCGCCAGCGTCGACGACCTCCAGACGGTGGACGGCGTCGGCGAGGCCCGCGCCCGCTCGGTCCGCGAGGGCCTCAGCCGCCTCGCGGAATCCTCGATCCTGGAACGCTACGTCTGAGTCGTCCGTACACCGCTGTGCGGCCCCGGAGGCCGCACAGCGGAATCAGTGCAGCGGGTGCCGGTACGGCCGGTGTCAGTCCTTGGCCAGGACGAACGACGTGCTGTCCGACGCGAGTCCCTTGACGGCGATCTCGGCGAGGTAGGTGCCGGCCTTGGCGGACTTGCCGGCCGGGGTGGCGCACTGCGGAGCGGTCGGCTTGCGGTCCCACTCGACGGTCCGGGTGATCGTCGCCCCGGCGGGGATCTTCAGGGGCGCGGCGCCGGTGCTCGGCGGGCAGTCGTCCGAGGCGTACAGATGGTCGTCGCTGTCGGTGTGACTGATCGTCAGCACGGCCGACTTCCGTCCCAGGTCGACCTTGCAGTCGCTGTCCGAGGTGTTCTTGACGGTCACCTCGAACTTCGGCCGGGTGTCCGGGCCGTAGGAGTTCTTGACGCTGTGCAGCTTCAACTCCACCCCGGAACCCTGGCAGTCGGCGAGCGCGGAGCCACCCGGCACCAGGACGCCGCCACCGCTGCCGGCACCCGCGCCGGAACCGGTACCGCCGCCCTCACCGATGGGCGTACCGCCGCCGGAACCGCCCGAACCGCCACTCCCGGCGCCGCCGGAGCCCGCGTCGGCATCACCGTCGCCGCCGCCGTCGCCCGCCTCGTCGCGGCCGCCCGGCTTCTGGCTGATGCCGGAGTCGGTGGCGTTGGGGCCCGGCGTGATGGACGTGGCGGGACCGCCGGCCGACCCCTTGTTGTTCGAGCCGCCGTCACCACTGGTGTTGCTCATGCTGACGGCCCACACCACCATCAGCACGAGGAGCGCGAGGATCGCGAGCGCGACCGCCCTCCGTCGCCAGTAGATGGAGGAGGGAAGCGGCCCGATCGGATTGCGCAGAGATCCCACGCGGAAACTGTACGAGAGATCAGCCCCGATGCCAGCCAGTACCCGCCGACGGGGCCTCTACTTTTCCCATCATCTGCCTGGTTCTTCCTGGTCATCCCCGGAAGTAAGGGGCATGAGCGGGGGCTTCAGCGGCCCGACTCCTCCGCGGCGAGGGCCGGGATCACGCCGCCGGCTCGTACGGACGTACGGCGGCCGGGCGGAAGGCGGTGCCGCAGGCGGTAGCGCTCGTTCCGGGTGACGTTGATCGCCGTGAGGGTCGGTTCGGCGTTCGGGGTCAGGGTCTTGTGGAGGTTTTCCAGGCGGATTTCGTCGTTCTGGTGGATGCGGTCGTAGTCGGCGGGGTCGTCGAACTCCAGGGCGAGGACGCCGAAGTTGGCCAGGTTCTGCCAGTGGATGCGGGCGTAGGACTTGGCGAGGACGGCGCGCAGGCCCAGGTAGCGCGGGGTCAGGGCGGCGTGTTCGCGGGAGGAGCCCTGGCCGTAGTTGTCGCCCGCCACGACCAGGTGCCCGCCGTCCTGCCCGTCCCGCTCCGCGCGGTCCCGGTGCTCCGCCGCGCGCCGCGGGTACTCCGGGTCGAGGCGGGTGAAGGTGAAGTCGGCCAGCCGCGGGATGTCGGACCGGAAGGGGAGGGCCTTGGCGCCCGCGGGCGAGATCTCGTCCGTGGAGACGTCGTCGCCGGCCTTCAGCAGGACCGGGCCGCACAGCGTGTCGGGCATGGGGGCGAGTTCGGGCAGCGCCGAGACGCCGGGGCCGCGCTCCAGCTCGACGCGGGCTGCTTCGTCCGGAGGCAGCGGCGGTTCCAGCATGGCCTTGTTGACCGGCTCGCGGCGGAGCGTCGGCAGGTCGGACGGGTGGTCGGCGCCGGCGTCCGCCGCCCACGCGCGCGGGTCGGTGATGACGCCGGTCAGCGCGGACGCGGTGGCGGTCTCCGGCGAGCAGAGCCAGACCCGGTCGTCCTCCGTACCGGAGCGGCCGGGGAAGTTGCGCGGGAACGTACGCAGGGAGTTGCGGCCGGCGGCGGGCGCCTGGCCCATGCCGATGCAGCCCAGGCAGCCCGCCTGGTGGATGCGGGCCCCGGCGGCGACCAGGTCCGACACCGCGCCCGACCGGGTGAGGTCCAGCAGGGTCTCGCGCGAGGTGGGGTTCACGTCGAAGCTCACCCCGGGAGCGGTCTGGCGGCCCCGGACCATCGCCGCGGCGACCGCGTAGTCGCGCAGCCCCGGGTTGGCGGAGGAGCCGAGGACCGCCTGGTCGGCGCGCTCGCCGGCGACCTCGCGCACCGGCACCACGTTGCCGGGTGACGTGGGACGGGCGATCAGCGGTTCGAGGGCGCTCAGGTCGATCTCGTCCGCCTGGTCGTAGCGCGCGTCCGGGTCCGCGGCCAGCGGCCGGTACGCGTCCTCCCGGCCCTCGCTGCGCAGGAAGTCCCGTACGGCCTCGTCGGCGGGGAACACGGTCGTGGTCGCGCCCAGTTCGGCCCCCATGTTGGCGATCACATGGCGGTCCATCGCGGACAGCCCGGCCAGGCCGGGGCCGTGGTACTCGATGATCCGGTTCACGCCGCCCTTCACGCCGTGCCGCCGCAGCATCTCCAGCACCACGTCCTTGGCGCTCACCCACTCCGGCAGCGCACCGGTCAGCCGGATGCCCCAGATCTCCGGCATGGTGAGGCGCAGCGGGCGGCCCGCCATGGCGAGCGCGACCTCCAGTCCGCCCGTCCCGATGGCGAGCATGCCGAGCGCGCCCGCTGCGCAGGTGTGCGAGTCGGAGCCGGCCAGCGACCGGCCGGGGATCCCGAACCGCTGCATGTGGACGGGGTGCGACACGCCGTTGCCCGCCTTGGAGTACCAGAGCCCGAAGCGGCGGGCCGCCGAGCGGAGGAAGGCGTGGTCCTCGGCGTTGCGCCCGTCGGCCTGGAGGATGTTGTGGTCGACGTACTGGACGCTCAGCTCGGTGCGCACCCGGTCCAGGCCGATCGCCTCCAGCTCCTGCATGACCAGCGTGCCCGTGGCGTCCTGCGTCAGGGTCTGGTCGATGCGCAGGCCGATCTCGCTGCCCGGCTCCGGTTCGCCGTCCACCAGGTGGTCCGCGATGAGCCGGTGCGCGAGGCTGCCGTTCGTCGCGTGGCCGCTCGCTGCCATGCCCGCCTCCCTCAGTGCGCGCGCTTTTCGTCCGCTGTCGCACCCTGAGTACCCGTTTGTCGGACCCTGAGTACCCGTTCGTCCCGAGGTGCCCCTCGTACGGGAGCGCCGCGCGCCTACTGGCCGAATCCGGCGGCGGTCCATTCCTCCTTGTGGCCGAAGCCCCGGGCGTTGTCGATCAGGCGGAGCCAGGTGGGGCGGAGTTCCCAGAAGGCGGTGTGGTCCATGGCGCTGCGCAGCTTGGGGCTGAGCGCGACGTACGGGAAGCGGTCGGCGTACGCGCGCCACGCCCGCCGGCGTTCCGCACCCTCCAGACGGCGGCATGTGCCGCGCCCCTGAACCCCCGTCAGGCCCGACCACTCCTGGTCGTCGCGCTGGGCGGTGAAGGCGACCGGGGCCGCCGGGTGCGCGGCGGCCAGGGCCCGGCCGTGCCGGGTGGACTCCGACGTGACGAAGAGGAGGACGGGGTCCGGGCCGTCGGTCGCGGCGTACAGGACGGCGCAGGCCTGCGGCCCGTCCTCGTCCGTGTAGGCGAGCGTCATGGTGGTGTGGTCGGCCAGGGCCAGCAGGATCTCGGGCGGGCAGGGACGGTCCGGGGGCGCGCTCTGGTTCATGGGAGCATCCTCGCTCGCCGGCCGGGCGGCGGAAGCGGCACCCCGCGGCTCCGGGCCGCCACCCGCGCGGCCCTCGGCCGCCACGCCCGCGGCACCCCCGGTCACCCCGCACACGCCCCGCCGCCGCACCCCGCGCCCCCGACCTGCCCACACCCCCGGCCCGGCCGCCACGTCCGGCGGTCCCGCGCACGCCCCGTTGCAGCAGTCGGCGTACCACGTGCAGGTGCACAACGGGCGGCACGGGGCCGGGTCGTTTCACCGCCGCGCGGCACCGTGTCAGGATCGACGGTGCCATGACTTCCACTCCTGCCCCCGCCCAGCCCGCCGGCGACGCCGCCGTGGAGCCCGGCAACGGACGCACCGCCGGAACCCCGGCGCCGCGCCCCGCCGAGCTCGCCGCCGCCTCCGCCCTTGCCGCCGCCTCCGCCACCGGCATCGCCACGGATGCCGCCGACGCCGCCGACAGGGCCGGCCGGCGGCTGCACGAGCCGGTCAACGACTGGTTCGACGAGCACGCCCGCGATCTGCCGTGGCGCCGCCCCGAGGCGGGTGCCTGGGGCGTGATGGTCAGCGAGTTCATGCTGCAGCAGACGCCCGTCAACCGGGTGCTGCCCGTCTACGAGCAGTGGCTCGCCCGCTGGCCCCGCCCGGCCGACCTGGCCGCCGAGCCGTCCGGTGAGGCGGTGCGCGCCTGGGGCCGGCTCGGCTACCCGCGGCGCGCCCTGCGGCTGCACGCCGCCGCCTCCGCGATAAAGGAGCGGCACGGCGGCGACGTGCCGCGCGAGCATTCCCAGCTGCTGGCGCTGCCCGGCGTCGGCGAGTACACCGCAGCGGCGGTGGCCTCCTTCGCGTACGGGCAGCGGCACGCGGTCCTCGACACCAATGTCCGCCGGGTGTTCGCCCGCGCGGTCACCGGCCGCCAGTACCCGCCGAACGCCACCACCGCCGCCGAACGCAAGCTCGCCCGCGCGCTGCTGCCCGAGGACGAGGCGACCGCCGCCAAGTGGGCCGCGGCCACGATGGAGCTGGGCGCACTGGTGTGCACGGCGCGCAGCCCCGAGTGCGTGCGCTGCCCGGTCGCCGCGCAGTGCGCCTGGCGGCTGGCCGGTTGTCCCGAGCACGAGGGCCCGCCGCGGCGCGTCCAGACGTACGCGGGCACCGACCGCCAGGTGCGCGGCAAGCTGCTGGCCGTGCTGCGCGAGGCGGTCGCGCCGGTGCCGCAGGCGCGGCTGGACGCGGTGTGGCACGAGCCGGTCCAGCGTGCGCGCGCCCTGGACGGGCTGGTCGCCGACGGCCTGGTGGAGCCCCTCCCGGACGGCCTGTACCGGCTCCCGCTGACCTGATCCGGTCCGGATCCCTTCCGGTCTGGTCCGGATCCCTGCCGGTACGTTCCGGATCCCTGCCGGTACGTTCCGGCCCCTTTCCGGTCCGGGTCCCTTCCGGTACGGATCCCTTCCGGTACGGACCCCTTCCGGTACGACGCGGCCCGGTCCGGCGTGCTCCGTCGGTCCGGGCAATCCGGCCGGTCCGATGCGATCCGGCCGGTCCGGACCGCACCGGATTGCCGGCGAATGCCGCGTTCCGTGGAACCCGCCGCCCGGCGGGCCCGTCCTCCCTCTGGGGGATGACGTTCCGGCGGCTTCCGTCCCCCGCGAGGAGGAGCCCGCCGCCGTTGTTACACAACCGACGGATTCCCGTGCGTTCGCTGTGGGGCAGCCGCGCATGACGCCGCAACACCCCCTCCGTAGCGTCCTCTTCCGTGCTGGAGATGAGGGCCGCGCCGACAGACGTACGGCGCCCGGCCCGCGACCACCGGCACGGACAACGTGGGGAACGCAGGCGGAGGAACGGAGGCGTCGGTATGGCGACCAGCGGCGGCAAGGTACTGGACTTCGAAGAGTACGTGCGCACTCGGCAGGATGCCCTGCTGCGGAGCGCCCGGCGTCTGGTACCCGACCCGGTCGACGCCCAGGACCTGCTCCAGACGGCACTCGTGCGGACGTACGGCCGCTGGGACGGCATCGCCGACAAGTCCCTCGCCGACGCCTACCTGCGCCGCGTCATGATCAACACGCGGACCGAGTGGTGGCGGGCGCGCAAGCTGGAGGAGGTGCCCACCGAGCAGCTCCCGGACGCGAGCGTGGACGACGGCACCGAGCAGCGCGCCGACCGCGCCCTGCTGATGGACATCCTCTCGGTACTGGCTCCCAAGCAGCGCAGCGTCGTCGTGCTGCGACACTGGGAGCAGATGAGTACGGAGGAGACCGCGGCGGCGCTGGGCATGTCCACGGGGACGGTCAAGAGCACGCTGCACCGGGCGCTGGCCCGGCTGCGCCAGGAGCTGGTGAACCGTGAGGTCGACGCACGCGTACTGGAGCGTGACGGCCAGGGGCGGGAGCGGTGCGCGGCCTGACCGGCGGCGGCACCGCCGGTCCGCGGGCCGGCGACGGGTGACAGGCACATGGTGAGCAGGAGCGGTGTGACCAGAGGCGGCGGAGCCGACGGCGGACCGGCCGGGAAGCGGCCGGCCGCTTCTTCGCGCCTGCCCGCGACCTTGTGGCGCGCGACCGGCACGGCCCTCGCGGGGATCGCCGCGATCGCGCTGCTGCTGGCCGGGTGCGAGACGACCGGCGACGGGGTGCGGTCCGAGGGTTCGGCCGCCGACTCGCCGGTGCCGTCCCGGGCCCGCAGCGACGCGCCGTCGCCCTCCCCCTCGTCGTCGGTGACGTACAAGAAGGTCGACGCGCGGGCGCTGCTGCGCAAGGACCCCGAGGTCGGCGCCGAGGTGAAGAAGACGCTGGCCAAGCCCTGCACGGCCGACGAGTATCCGATCGACGTCACGTACGCGCCGCTGACCGGCAACAAGACGGCCGACGTCATCGTCAACGTGATGACCTGCGCGGACTCCGTCGGCATCGGGTCGTATGTGTACCGCAAGGGCGCCAAGGGCTACGAGAACGTCTTCACCAGCGAGGAGCCGCCGGTGTACGCCGCGGTCAGCAAGGGCGAGCTGGAGATCACCAAGCAGACGTACAAGACCGACGACGCGGTCTGCTGCCCCACGGGTGAGGATGTGATGACGTACCACTGGAAGAAGGACCGCTTCCGTGAGTACTCCCACTACTACACCGACTACAGCAAGACCGGCGACGGAACCGGGCCCAGCGCGACACCATCGGAGGATTGAGAACCCGCATGGCCGAGACCCATGTGCTCTTCGTCGAGGACGACGACGTCATCCGCGAGGCCACCCAACTCGCCCTGGAGCGGGACGGCTTCACGGTGACGGCCATGCCCGACGGGCTCTCGGGCCTGGAGGCGTTCCGTGCCGACCGGCCCGACATCGCTCTGCTGGACGTGATGGTGCCGGGCCTGGACGGGGTCAGCCTGTGCCGGCGGATCCGGGACGAGTCCACGGTCCCGGTGATCATGCTGTCGGCGCGCGCCGACTCCATCGACGTGGTGCTCGGCCTGGAGGCGGGCGCCGACGACTACGTCACCAAGCCCTTCGACGGCGCGGTGCTGGTCGCCCGGGTACGGGCGGTGCTGCGCCGCTTCGGGCACGCGAGCGGCCCCGACGGCCGGAGCGGCGCGGGCAAGGAGACCGCATCCGCGGCGGACGACGGGCTGCTGCGCTTCGGTGACCTGGAGGTGGACACCGAGGGCATGGAGGTGCGGCGGGCCGGCGAGCCGGTCGCGCTGACGCCGACCGAGATGCGGCTGCTGCTGGAGTTCTCCGACGCGCCGGGCACGGTGCTCTCCCGCGACCGGCTGCTGGAGCGCGTGTGGGACTACGGCTGGGGCGGCGACACCCGGGTCGTGGACGTCCACGTGCAGCGGCTGCGCGGCAAGATCGGCCAGGACCGCATCGAGACGGTCCGCGGCTTCGGCTACAAGCTGAGAGGCTGACCGCGGCGTGGTCGGACTCCCTCTGCGTACGGGACTGCGCTGGAAGCTCAGTGCGGCGATCGCGCTCGTCGGAGCGCTGGTCGCGATCGCGCTGAGCCTCGTCGTGCACAACGCCGCCCGGGTCTCCATGCTCGACAACAGCCGCGACGTGCAGATCGAGCGGCTGAACTTCACCCAGCGGATCTACGAGACCACCAGTCGGCTCCAGTTCGGCGCCCGGCTGGACGACCCGAAGCTCCCCAAGGACCTGCGCGCCGAGGTCGCCGAGGGCCGGCGCGCCACCTTTTTGGAGGACAACGGCGAGGCCGCGCCTGAGGTGTGGGCCGCGGCCCCGCTGGACGACGGCCGGGTGCTCTCCCTCCACAACGACTTCCCCGACCGCTTCACCGTCCTGGACGACCTGGACCAGGCGCTGTTCATCGGGTCCATCTCGGTGGTGGCGGCCGGCTGCGCGCTGGGCGTCCTGGTCGGCGGCCGGCTCTCCAAGCGGCTCCGGAAGGCGGCAGCGGCGGCCCGCAAGCTCGCCGAGGGCGACACGTCCGTCCGCGTACGGGACCAGCTCCCCGGCCGGGTACGGGACGAGACGGACGAGCTGGCGCACGCCATGGACGCCATGTCGGACGCGCTGCAGACCCGTATCGAGGCCGAGCGGCGGGTGACGGCGGACATCGCGCACGAGCTGCGCACGCCGGTCACGGGACTCCTCACCGCGGCGGAGCTGCTGCCCCCGGGCCGCCCGACCGAGCTGGTCCGGGACCGGGCGCAGGCCATGCGCACGCTGGTCGAGGACGTGCTGGAGGTGGCCCGCCTGGACGGTTACGCGGAGCGCGCCGAGCTGCAGGACGTCGACCTCGGGGAGTTCGTCCGCCGACGGGTGCGGGCGCTCGGCCCGGACATCCGGATCGAGGTGCTGCGGGACGCCGAGGTCAGCACCGACCCGCGCCGCCTGGAGCGGATCCTCGGCAACCTCATCGCCAACGCCTCCCGGCACGGCAAGCCGCCGGTCGAGGTCACGGTCGAGGGCCGGGTGATCCGCGTCCGCGACCACGGGCCCGGCTTCCCCGAGGCGCTGCTCCGCGAGGGGCCGAGCCGCTTCCGTACGGGCAGCAGCGACCGGGCGGGCCGCGGCCACGGCCTGGGCCTGACCATCGCGGCCGGCCAGGCCCGGGTCCTCGGGGCCCGGCTGACCTTCCGCAACGCGGAGGCCGCGGTGGACGGCACGAGCGGCGCCGTCGCCGTCCTCTGGCTGCCCGAGAACGCCCCGACCGCCACCGGCAGCTTCCCCGTGATCCAGCTGCCCGGCACGGAGGACTGACCCGCCGGGCCGGCCGTCAGCCGCCCTCGACGCAGTCGCCCCAGCTCTTGTCCATGTCCAGCCGCTCGCTGGGCTGGGTCAGCGAGAACCAGTTGCCGGAGTCGTCGCGGAAGATCGCCTCGGTGCCGTACGGGCGCTCCTGCGGCTCCTGGAGGAACTCCACGCCCTTGGCCTTCAGCGCGGCGTACTCCGCCCGGATGTCGTCCGTGCGCAGCACCCCGGCGCCCAGCACCCCCTTGCTGACCAGCTTCTTCATCGCCTCGGCCGACTCCGGGTCCAGGCCGGGCGCGCCCGGGACCATCAGCGTCAGCTCCAGGTCCGGCTGGTCCTTGGCGCCGACGGTCAGCCAGCGCATGCCGTCCTCGCCGCCCATCCGCATGTCCGTACGGACCTCGAGGCCCAGCTTCTCGGTGTAGAACTCCTTCGCCCGGTCCTGGTCGAGGACCCAGACGGTCGTGATGGCGAGACCCTTGATCATGATGTGCTCCTGGGTGGGATGAGAGAGCTGCCTGGGCGGGATGAGAGAAGTGGGAGCGGGCGGGCCGCGACCGCTCCCGGCGGGCCGTCCGGGCCGCCCCGCCCGTCCCCGTCACCGTAGGCAGGCCGCCCGCTACCGCGCTTCTCCGGAATTGCGGTCCTCCGGGCCGTGGCCGGCCGGGCTCTTGAAGCCGCCGGACCACAGGAGGGCGTAGCAGCCCGGTATGAGCGCGGAGCCGCGGCCGACGTGCCGGCTGCGGTACGCGCTCGGCGACAGCCCGGTCTGCTTCTTGAAGGTCGCCGAGAAGGTGCCGAGGCTGGTGAAGCCCACCAGGGTGCAGATCTCCGTGACGGACAGGTCGGCCGTCCGCAGCAGCTGCTCGGCGCGCTCGATGCGGCGCCGGCTGAGGTACTGGCCGGGGGTGCGGCCGTAGACCGCCTTGAAGGCGCGGACGAAGTGGTAGCGGGAGTAGCCGGCGTGCGCGGCCACCGCGTCCAGGTCGAGCGGCTCGGCCCAGTCACGGTCCATCGCGTCCTTGGCGAGGCGCAGCTGCCGCAGATGGGCGAGGTGCGCCGTGCCGGGTGCGTTGTCCACGTTCCGATGCTGACACGCGCCACTGACAACGGCCCCGGCACCGTTCACCGGTGCCGGGGCCGTTCGTCGCGTCGTACCGGGTCAGACGCCCTGCGGAAGCGCTTCCTTCGCGACCGGGGCGGCGTCCTGCGGCTCCCCGTCGGCCGGCTTGTCCGCCGGGCCGCCGCGCAGCGGCACCTCCTTGAGGAACCAGGCCGCGAGGAAGCCGATGACGCTGATGGCGGCGCCGCACAGGAAGACCAGGTGGGTGCCGTCCGCGACCGCGTGCAGATACGCGTCCTTCAGCGGGGCCGGGAGCTGCGCGAGGCCGCCGGGGTCGAGCTGCGCGCCGCCCTCCATGGCCTTGCCGGCGGCCGCGCCGCCCCGCTCGGTCATGGTGTTCTGCACCTGGTGGGTGAAGAGGGCACCGAAGATCGCCACACCGAAGGAGCCACCGATGGTGCGGAAGAGCGTGGCGGAGGACGAGCCGACGCCCATGTCCTTCATCTCGACGCTGTTCTGCGCGATCAGCATGGTCGTCTGCATCAGGAAGCCCATGCCGGCGCCGAGCACGGCCATGTAGGCGCCCGAGGTGAAGCGGCTGGTGCCGGTGTCCATCAGGGACAGCAGGAAGAGGCCCGCGGTGATCAGCGCGCCGCCGCCCACCACGAAGATCTTGTACCGGCCGCTGTTCGTGGTGATCCGGCCCGCGACCAGCGAGACGGCCATCATCGCCAGCAGCATCGGCAGGAGCAGCAGGCCCGAGTTGGTGGCCGAGGCGCCCTGGACGGACTGCTGGAAGAGCGGCAGGAAGGTCATCGACCCGAACATCACGAAGCCGACCAGGAATCCGATCAGGGTGACGAGCGAGAAGTTGCCGTTGCGGAAGATGTGCAGCGGCAGGACGGGCTCGCTGACCTTGCGCTCGACGAACACGAAGGCGACGAGGGAGACCAGGCCGAGCGCGCCGAGGCCGACGATCTGCGCCGACAGCCAGTCGTACTCGGTACCGCCCCAGGTGGTGATCAGCACGAGCGCGGTGATGCCGACGGTGAGCAGCGCGGCGCCCACGTAGTCGATGCGGGCCTGCGTGCGCTTCTTCGGCAGGTGCAGCACGGCCGTGACCATGACCAGGGCTATCGCGCCGAGCGGCAGGTTGATGTAGAAGCTCCAGCGCCAGCCGAGGTGGTCGGTGATCGTGCCGCCGACGAGCGGGCCGCCGATCATGGCGACGGCCATGACGCCGGCCATCATGCCCTGGTACTTGCCGCGCTCCCGGGGCGGGATCAGGTCGCCGATGATCGCCATGACGCCGACCATCAGACCGCCGGCGCCCAGGCCCTGGACGGCGCGGAAGGCGATGAGCTGGCCCATGTCCTGGGCCATGCCGGAGAGCGCCGAGCCGATCAGGAACAGCACGATGGACGCGAGGAAGACGCCCTTGCGGCCGTACATGTCGCCGAGCTTGCCCCAGATGGGCGTGGAGGCGGCGGTGGCGAGGGTGTAGGCGGTGACCACCCACGAGAGGTGTTCGAGGCCGCCCAGCTCGCCCACGATCGTCGGCATGGCCGTGCCCACGATCATGTTGTCGAGCATCGCGAGCAGCATCGCGATCATCAGCGCGAAGAGCACCACACGGACGCTCGCGGGCTGTCTGCCACCGGTGTCCGTCGGCGCGGCGGCCTGGGTTGCGGCCATCACTCCCCCGTTCAAGGTACTTACTTGCCGCCCGGCAAGTTTGCTTACGATGAGGACGGTAAGAGAGAAACTAGCCGGGCGTCAAGTAAGTTTTGCTCCGCCCCGCCTGACCAGGGATAGCCTGCGGGACCGGCACCGACGAGGTAGGAGAGCACCATGGGCACAGGACACGCGCGCAGGGGCAACACCCGGCAGCGCATTCAGGACGTGGCCCTGGACCTCTTCGCCCAGCAGGGGTACGAGAAGACCTCGCTGCGGGAGATCGCCGAGCGGCTGGAGGTCACCAAGGCCGCCCTGTACTACCACTTCAAGACCAAGGAAGACATCGTCATCAGCCTCTTCGAGGACCTGGCCAGGCCCTGCGACGAGCTGATCGAGTGGGCCGCCGGCCGGCCGCGCACGCTGGAGACGAAGCAGGAGGTCGTCCGCCGCTACAGCGAAGCACTGCGCGACGCCGCCCCGCTCTTCCGCTTCATGCAGGAGAACCAGGCCACCGTCCGCGACCTCAGCATCGGCGAGTCGTTCAAGGAACGCATGCTGACGATGGTCGGCCTCCTCAAGGAGCCGGAGGCCGAGCTGACGGACCAGGCACGCTGCATCACCGCGCTGGTGTCGCTGCACGCCGGCATGTTCGCCATGCAGAACGTCGAGGGCGACCCCGAGGAGAAGCGCAAGGCCATCCTCGAGGTCGCCCTCGAATTGGTCACCGCGGCGAATCATCCCGCGGCATCCTGAGTTCCGCTCTTCCGGCGGCTCAGAGGTTCACGTGCTCGCCGCGCAGGAAGTCCACCGGCTCGATACCGGAGCCGTAGTTCGGGCTGGTACGGACCTCGAAGTGCAGGTGCGGACCGGTGGAATTACCGGTGCTGCCGGAAAGCGCGATCTGCGTACCGGCGGAGACCTTCTGGCCCACCTGGACCTGGATCTTCGAAAGGTGCGCGTACTGGGTGTACGTGCGGTCGCCGTGCTTGATCACAATGGCATTGCCGTACGCGGGACCGTCACCGCCGCCGTTCGGGCCCGCCTTCACGACGGTGCCTTCGTGCGCGGCCTTCACCTCGGTACCGGTGGGCACCACGAAGTCCTGGCCGCTGTGGCCGTGCGACCAGTGGCTGCCGGCCAGGCCGAACTTCTCGCCCATGCCGTACTTGTCCACCGGCTTCTCCCAGCCGTTGGTCTTCTGCAGCTGGCGCTGGGCACGCTCGTGCCGGTCAGCGGCCGCCTTGGCGCGGTCGGCCTTGGCCTTCTTCTCCGCGTCGATCGCCTTCTTCTGCGCGTCGGCCTGCGCGCTCACCGTGCTCCCCACGTCCGTGGAGAGGCCCTGGAGCGAAACCGCGCCGCCGTCCATCGCCGAAGCAGCACCGGCACCCAGCGCGAGGGAGGCGCCCATGCCTGCCACCAGAACAGTGGCGCGGGTACGCAGGGCGGGCTTCTTCGAATACCGGGTGAGGGAGAACTTCGACATGCGGGAATTACCTCCGAAAGAAAAGACTCCCGGCCGGGACCAACCGGGATCGCCATTCCTTGGTAACCCCCACCCGCAGACCTGCCAAGGGCCCTTTCTACTACCGCACGCCGTATCAACAGCTGCGGGAATCAGCCCCTTGCGCTACCCCCTCCATTCGCTTCAAAACATCCCCGCCAACTTCTTTCCGGAGCCGCTCACCGGCGCCGAATTCGGCCCCCACCAGCGATTCCCTTGATCCTCGACTTCCCTGCCGCAGGACCCTGCCACCCCCCTGCCGAAAGTCCCGCGGCACGGAGGAACTGCGCCCCGCGAAACCGGCCGCCGCCTTTCCTATCTCCTTTAGTAGGCCCGAAATCCGCTGTGCGTCATGTCACCGAACCCCCCGTTACGCGCGCTTTGGGCGAGGCCCTTGGTATGTCCGTTTCGGGACCAAGGACCTGTGACCCCGGTAACCTGAAAGGCGCATTCGGCCGGCACAGGAGGGGGAGCCCGGCATGGAACCGGCGGCACTGGGGGCCCGGCTGGCGTCGTCCGCCGTGGCGCCGCTCGTGAAGAAGCTCTTCGTGAAGGAGGGGCCCGGCGCGGGGCTCGTGGAGCGGCCGGTACGGGTCTCGGCGCTGGTGTCGTTCACGGGCGAGAAGCGCACGCTCACCGAGGGCGACCTACGGAAGATCGCCGAGGAGCTGGTGGCCCGCGCGGTACGGGCCGCGGGGCCCGGCGAGCGGCCCGTACCCGCAGATGAGGAGGGCGCCGTCGCCGACGCGCTCGCGCGGACCCTGTACGGCCTCGGCACGCTGGACATGGACGACGTGCAGGCCGTCCGGCTCGGCGCCCCGGCGCTCGCCGGCCGGCTGCGGCAGGAGACCCGCCGGACGCCGCTGAGCGCCCTCTCACGGGACGCGGAGCAGCTGTACGACGCCCTGCTGGGCGCCGCCTGCCTGCACATCGTGCACTTCTTCAGCCAACGGTCGACGTTCGTCGCGCGCACCCTCGTCGACCAGAGCCGCAGCCTGGACCGGCTCATCGCACTGACGGACGAGCTGATCGCACGGAATCCCTCGCCGCGGGCCGCGGACACCGCCTTCGAGCGGGACTACCTCGCCTACCTCGGGAAGAAGCACGGCCGGCTGACGATCTACGGCATCGACCTGGCGCATTCGCCGGACCGGTGGCCGCTGGACGCGGCGTACCTGAGCCTGCGCGCGACGTACGCGCCGCAGGGCCCCGGCCGGGACGCCGAGGACGCGTACGACGGCCTGCCGGACGTCCCCGCACCGCCCGCCCCGCCGGTCCGCGCCGACCACGCGCTGGCCGGGCACGACCGGATCCTGCTGCGCGGCGTCGCGGGCTCGGGCAAGAGCACGCTGGTGCAGTGGCTCGCGGTCACCTGCACCCCGGCGGGCGACGCCACCGCCCTGCCGCACCTCTACGGCCGCGTCCCCTTCGTCCTCCCCCTGCGCACCCTCCAGCGCGCCGGGGACGGCCTCCCCACGCCGGACCGCTTCCTCGCGGCCGTCGGCTGCCCGGTGTCCGGCGCGCAGCCGGCCGGCTGGGCGCACCGGGTACTGGCGAGCGGCCGCGGGCTGGTCCTCGTGGACGGGCTGGACGAGATACCGGAGCGGGAGCGAGACCGGACCCGGCAGTGGCTGCGCGACCTCCTCGACGCCTTCCCCCACAACCTGTGGATGGTGACCTCGCGCCCCTCCGCCGTCCGCGAGGACTGGCTCGCGGCCGAGGGCTTCACCGAGCTGACGCTCGCCCCGATGGGCCGGGACGACGTGGCCGCGTTCATCGGGCGCTGGCACGCCGCCGCCCGCGCCGACGCACCCGCGGACGAGGACCGGCTCGCCGCGTACGAGCAGTCGCTGCTGCACGCCGTACGCACCAAGCAGGACCTGGGGCGGCTGGCGACCAACCCCCTGATGTGCGGACTCGTCTGCGCCCTCCACCGCGACCGGCGCGGCTACCTCCCGCACGGGCGCAAGGAGCTGTACGACGCGGCGCTCACGATGCTGCTGTCGCGCCGCGACCGGGAACGCGACATGAACGGCCCGGACGGCATCGAGCTGAGCGACGAACCGCAGATCCAGCTGCTCCAGCGGCTCGCGTACTGGCTCATCCGGAACGGCCGCGCCGAGCTGGACCGGGAGCACGCCGAGCGCATCATCACGGACGCGCTGCCCGCCGTGCCGGCGGCGGCCGCCCAGGGGGACGCCGGCGCGGTCTTCCGGCACCTGCTGCTCCGCAGTGGCCTGCTGCGCGAATCCACCCCCGGCGCCGTCGACTTCGTGCACCGCACGTTCCAGGACTACCTGGGCGCGCGGGCCGCCGTCGAGGAGTGGGACATCGGCCTCCTGACCGCCCACGCGCACGACTCCCAGTGGGAGGACGTGATCCGGATGGCGGTCGCGCACGGACGGCCGCGCGAACGCGCCGAGATCCTCCGCGAGTTGCTGGCCCGCGCGGACGCGGCGAACGGCGAGGACGAACGCCCGGTACGCATCCGCATCCGGCTCCTCGCCCTGGCCTGCCTGGAACACGCCTCCGAACTGGACCCGGCGGTCCGCAGGGCCGTGGAGGACCGTACGGCGGAACTCCTGCCGCCCCGCTCGGCGGAGGAGGCCCGCGAACTGGCGGCCGCCGGCCCTCTGGTGCTGGAACTCCTGCCGGGGCCCGAAGGGTTGACCGAGGACGAGGCCGTCGCCGTCACGATCGCGGCCTCGAACGTGGAGTCGGAACGGGCCATGCCGGTACTGGCCCGATTCCGGGACCACCCGGCGCTGCGGGTCCGCTCACAGCTGGTGTGGGCCTGGCACCGCTTCGACGCGGAACGGTACGCGGAGGAGGTCGTCCGGCACCTGACCCCGGACGATCTGATGTTCTCGGTCCACACCGACGAACACCTCCGGCTGCTGCGGGAGGCCGGGGGCCGGGAGCAGTTCGACATCCGCAGCAGGGTCACCCAGGAGGCGCTTGCGTCCTACGCCCGTGAGTTCGGCGCCCGCTTCCTCCGGATCGAGGCGAACGACATCCACGACCTCGGGTTCCTGCGCGACACCCCCCGGCTCGCCGAGCTGATCCTCTACGACGCCCCGCGCATCAGCGACCTCTCGCCGCTCGCCGGACTGCCGTTGCAGCGCCTCGGCCTGTTCCACCTCTCCGGGCTCCGGGAGCTGCGCCCCCTCGCCTCGCTGTCCGGGCTCACCAACCTGACGGTCCATCTGCCGGACATCGCCTGGGGCCCCGACGACCTGCCGAAGGACGCTCCGCTCCAGCGTCTGCGGCTGGGCGGCACCGCTTCCCGCGACTGGTCGGGGCCGCTCGTCGTACGGGCGTGGCCAGGGCTGCGGCGGCTCCTGCTCGACTCCCGGGCCTGCCCCCGGGACGCCGCGGGCTGGGAGGCGATCGCGGCACTGGAGTCGCTGACGCACCTCAGCATGGACGTCGACGGCCTCGCCACCTGCCCGGCCGGGCTCGCGCTCCCCGGCCTGCTCACTCTCCGGCTCTTCGATCCCACGGGAGCGTTCACCGGCCGGGAAGCCGTCGCGCGCCACTTCCCCGGCCTGGAAGCGCTCGACGTCGTCGTACCGTCCGGCGACGTCCGGGGCCCCTCACAATCCCGTCCCGCTCCCCTACCCTGAGCCCCAACCGCGTTGCAGACGCCCACCAGTTACCGGGGGACACCACCTCATGGATCCCACGACCGCCGCCGCCCGCCTCGTGCCCGGACACGTCGGGCCGCTCGTCAGAACGCTGTTCGTGAGCGCGGACGAGGATCCGGCGGCGGGGGTGGCGGACGACCGGCCGGTGCCCGTGGCGCGGCTCGTCGTCTTCCGCGGGGAGAAGCCCGCGCTCACCGACGAGGACCTCGAACGCCTGGCGGAGCGTCTCCTGGAGCCCGCCGAGCCCGACGAGGCGGCGCTCCTGCCTGTCGCCGGCGCGCTGGCCCGTACGCTCGCCGCGCTCGCCGCGTCCGAGCTGGACGACTGGCAGGCCGTACGGCTGCGGCCCGGCGACTTCGCGCAGCGGATGCGGGCCGCCGTGCCGGACGTGGAGCACGGGCTGAGCGACGACCGCCGCGCCCTGTACCGCGCCGTGCTCGACATCGTGGCCGTGCACATCCTGCACTTCTTCACCCGGCGGTCGGACTTCGTGGCGCGCACCCTCGTGGAGGAGACGCGGCGGCTGGCGGAGCTGGCGGCGGGACAGGACCGCCCCGGCGCGGGTGACGGGCCCGTCCTCCACGAGGCCCTTCCCGGCGACGGGCCCCTCCCGGCCGGGGCGGCCCCGGACGAGGCCGCCTTCGAGGCGCGGTACGCACGGGACGTCGCCGTGCTCCACAACCACCTCACGATCTTCGGCATCGACCTCGCGCACTCCCCGGACAGCTGGCCGCTGGACGCCGCGTACCTGGGTCTCCAGTGCGAGCGCGGCCAGCCGGAGCTGCCGGGCCCGCCCGCCCGCGATCGGCAGGACCCCGGCCCGCAGGCCCCGCCCGTCCCCGCCGAGCAGGCACTGGCCGGGCTGGACAGGGTGCTCGTACGGGGCGTCGCGGGGTCCGGCAAGACGACCCTGCTGCAGTGGCTCGCGGTCGGCACGGCCCGCGACGAGCTGCCGCCGGCGCTGAGCGCGGAGCTGGCCGGCCGGGTGCCGTTCCTGCTGCCCGTACGGCGCTTCGCCTCGCACTCCGGCATACCGTCACCGGACGGCTTCCTGGACACCATGGGACATCCGGGCGCGGACGCGCAGCCGGCCGGCTGGGCGGAGCGGGTGCTGCGGGCGGGCCGCGGACTGCTGCTCGTCGACGGGGTGGACGAGGCCCCGGAGGACGACCGCGAGCTGCTGCGGACGCGGCTGCGGGAGTGGACGTCCCGGTACCCCGGCAATGTGTGGGTGGTGACCTCCCGGCCGTCCGCCGTACCGGAGGACTGGCTGGCCTCCGACGGCTTCACCGAGCTGCGGCTGGCACCGATGAGCCGGGAGGATGTCGCGGCGTTCATCCAGCGCTGGCACCGGGCCGCCGCCCAGCAGTCGCCCGCCGACCTGGACCGGCTCGGCCACTACGAACGCACGCTGCTGAACGCCGTACGCATCACCCGGGACCTGGGGCGGCTGGCGACCAATCCGCTGATGTGCGGGCTGCTGTGCGCGCTCCACCGGGACCGGCGCGGCTATCTGCCCAACGGCCGCAAGGAGCTGTACGACGCGGGCCTGTCGATGCTGCTGGAGCGGCGGGACCGGGAACGGGCGATGGTCCCCACCGACGCCATCGACCTGCCGCGCCGGCCGAAGGTCCAGCTGCTGCAGAAGCTGGCCCACTGGATGCTGGTCAACGGGCGGTCCGAGATGGGCCGGGACGCGGCCGTCGAGACCCTCGCCCGGCATCTGCCGGCCATCCCCGACGCCTCCCGGCAGGGCGACGCCGAGGACGTCTACCGGCACCTGCTGAACCGTACGGGGCTGCTGCGCGAGACGACGCCCGGCACGGTGGACTTCGTGCACCGCACGTTCCAGGACTACCTGGCCGCGCGGGCCACCGTGCAGCAGCACGACTTCGCGCTGCTGCTGGACCACGCGCACCACACGGAGTGGGAGGACGTCATCCGGATGGCCGTCGCCCTCGCCCGGCCCGACGAGTGCGCCCAGCTGCTGAACGGCCTGCTGGCGCCGCATCCGGGCGTCAAGGCCGCGGAAGCCCGGCACCGCAAACTGCTGGCCGCCGCCTGCCTGGAGCACGCCACCGAGCTGGACCCGGAGGTCCGGTGGCGGGTGCAGCGCTTCACCCGCGACATGATGCGGCCGACCACGCCCGCCGGGGCGCGTGCGCTGGGCTGGATCGGGCCGATCGTCCTGGAGATGCTGCCGGACCCGGCCGCGGCCAACGACGCGGAGGCGTACCTCCTCGCGCTCACGGCCACCTCCATCGGCGACGACATGGCCATCGACTACCTCACCGGGCTGCGCGAGCGGCCCCACCTGGACGTCCGGGCACAGCTGGCGAGCGCCTGGCGGAAGTACGACACCGAGCGGTACGCCCGCGAGATCATCGCCCATCTCGACGACACCGAGCTGTACTTCCCGGTCTCCGACCTGGAGGAGCTGCACGCGCTGCGCCGGCTGGGCGGCCGGCCGCACCTCCAGATCGCCGGCCGGTTCACGCCCGACCAGCTCATCGAGGGCATCGCCGCCGGGCCGCTGACCCGGCTGTGGCTCTCCTACGACCTGGGCGTCCCGATGGACTGGCTGACCGCCTTCCCGAACCTGGACACGCTGCTGATCGGCAGCCGCCTCCCCCGCCCGTCCGGCGTCCCCGACGGCATCGAGGTCGTGGAGCTGTAGGACCCGTACGGCCCCCGGCTGCCGGTCTTCGGCGGCGGCCTTCCCCGAAAACGCCGCTGCCCCGGAACCACCAGGTGGTTCCGGGGCAGCGGGCGGGGCTCGCGCTTACGCGTCCTTGTTCAGGTTCGGGCCCGAGCCGCCGGTGGCGGACTCGATCGGCGGGGCGTCGGGCAGGGCCGACTTCTCCTCGCCGCGGAAGGTGAACTTGGCGTTCTCCCCCTCGCCCTCGACATCGACGACCACGATGTGGCCCGGACGCAGGTCGCTGAAGAGAATCTTCTCCGACAGGGCGTCCTCGATCTCGCGCTGGATCGTCCGGCGCAGCGGGCGGGCGCCCAGCACCGGGTCGTATCCGCGCTTGGCGAGCAGCGACTTGGCCTCGGTGCTGAGCTCGATGCCCATGTCCCGGTCCTTGAGGCGCTCGTCCACCTTGGCGATCATCAGGTCGACGATCTGGATGATGTCTTCCTCGGTGAGCTGGTGGAAGACGACCGTGTCGTCGACACGGTTGAGGAACTCCGGCCGGAAGTGCTGCTTCAGCTCTTCGTTGACCTTGTTCTTCATCCGCTCGTAGCCGGTCTTCACATCGCCCTGGGCGGCGAAGCCCAGGTTGAAGCCCTTGGAGATGTCCCGGGTGCCGAGGTTCGTCGTCATGATGATGACGGTGTTCTTGAAGTCCACGACCCGGCCCTGGGAGTCGGTCAGCCGACCGTCCTCCAGGATCTGCAGCAGGGAGTTGAAGATGTCCGGGTGCGCCTTCTCGACCTCGTCGAAGAGGACCACGGAGAACGGCTTGCGGCGGACCTTCTCGGTCAGCTGGCCGCCCTCTTCGTAGCCCACGTAGCCGGGGGGCGAACCGAAGAGCCGGGAGACCGTGTGCTTCTCGCTGAACTCCGACATGTCGAGGGAGATCAGCGCGTCCTCGTCGCCGAAGAGGAACTCGGCGAGCGTCTTGGACAGCTCGGTCTTACCGACACCGGACGGGCCCGCGAAGATGAACGAGCCGCCGGGGCGCTTCGGGTCCTTCAGGCCGGCACGCGTACGCCGGATGGCCTGCGAGAGCGCCTTGATGGCGTCCTTCTGGCCGATGACGCGCTTGTGCAGCTCGTCCTCCATGCGCAGCAGACGCGAGGACTCCTCCTCGGTGAGCTTGAAGACCGGGATGCCCGTGGCCGTGGCCAGCACCTCGGCGATCAGCTCGCCGTCCACCTCGGCGACGACGTCCATGTCGCCGGCCTTCCACTCCTTCTCCCGCTTCGCCTTGGCGGCAAGGAGCTGCTTCTCCTTGTCGCGCAGGCCCGCGGCCATCTCGAAGTCCTGCGAGTCGATCGCGGACTCCTTCTCCCGGCGCACGTCGGCGATCTTCTCGTCGAACTCGCGGAGGTCCGGCGGCGCGGTCATCCGGCGGATGCGCATCCGGGAGCCGGCCTCGTCGATCAGGTCGATCGCCTTGTCCGGCAGGAAGCGGTCGGAGATGTACCGGTCGGCCAGCTGAGCGGCCTGGACCAGCGCCTCGTCCGTGATCGAGACCCGGTGGTGGGCCTCGTAGCGGTCGCGCAGGCCCTTGAGGATCTCGATGGTGTGCGGCAGCGACGGCTCCGCGACCTGGATCGGCTGGAAACGGCGCTCCAAGGCCGCGTCCTTCTCCAGGTGCTTGCGGTACTCGTCGAGCGTGGTCGCACCGATGGTCTGCAGCTCACCGCGGGCCAGCATCGGCTTCAGGATGCTGGCGGCGTCGATCGCGCCCTCGGCGGCACCCGCACCCACCAGGGTGTGGAGCTCGTCGATGAACAGGATGATGTCGCCGCGGGTGCGGATCTCCTTGAGCACCTTCTTCAGGCGCTCCTCGAAGTCACCGCGGTACCGGGAACCGGCGACCAGGGCGCCCAGGTCGAGGGTGTAGAGGTGCTTGTCCTTGAGGGTCTCGGGCACCTCGCCCTTGACGATGGCCTGGGCCAGGCCCTCGACGACCGCCGTCTTGCCGACGCCGGGCTCGCCGATGAGGACCGGGTTGTTCTTCGTACGCCGGGACAGCACCTGCATGACCCGCTCGATCTCCTTCTCGCGCCCGATGACCGGGTCGAGCTTGGACTCACGAGCGGCCTGCGTGAGGTTGCGGCCGAACTGGTCCAGGACGAGGGAGGTCGAGGGCGTGCCCTCGGCGGGGCCGCCGGCGGCGGCCGTCTCCTTGCCCTGGTAGCCGGAGAGCAGCTGGATGACCTGCTGCCGCACCCGGTTCAGATCGGCGCCCAGCTTCACGAGGACCTGGGCGGCGACGCCCTCGCCCTCGCGGATCAGGCCGAGCAGGATGTGCTCGGTGCCGATGTAGTTGTGGCCGAGCTGAAGGGCCTCGCGGAGCGACAGCTCCAGGACCTTCTTGGCACGGGGAGTGAAGGGAATGTGACCGGACGGGGCCTGCTGGCCCTGGCCGATGATCTCCTCCACCTGCTGGCGGACCGCCTCGAGCGAAATCCCGAGGCTCTCCAGGGCCTTAGCGGCGACACCCTCACCCTCATGGATCAGGCCCAGGAGAATGTGCTCGGTGCCGATGTAGTTGTGGTTGAGCATCCGGGCTTCTTCCTGAGCCAGGACGACAACCCGCCGCGCGCGGTCGGTGAACCTCTCGAACATCGTTAATCGCTCCTCAGAGCGGTCAGGCAGTTAGGGGTCGGTCCCCTCCCTGTCCTTCCGCATGCTAGTCCCGCGGGGCGGGACAGCTCATTCCAACTGCCGACACCCGTCCTTGGCCTCCTGCCCCGAACAGCCGACATCTGCTCCAACCCGATGGTGCGAGACGATGTTCCCGCAGGCCAGGCATATACGCCCCATGCCAGTACGCCCATGGCGAACGCCGCAGCTCCCGACACGCCCGCGCCCATGGCGCGGGTATCGCGAACATCCCGCTCATCGCTGCGTTTCATCGTCCCTCCCCTCGCGAAAAGTCTTACCCGCTGCCTCTGACAGTCCATCCGCGCGGCCCGCCCTGCTCCGCTACGGGCGAACACCCTTGCGCCGTTCAGCGCGTCCGCACGCCCGTCCTATACCCACCCGGCGAGCACGGTACGTATCCGAGGCTCAACCCAGCGTAACTTCTGAGCATTTAGGCAGTTGCACCGGTCATGGCCATCGCGCTCCCGCGCCCCCGCGAACCGCTGCACGCCGCAGACTCCGGCGCGCGGCGGTGGTACGAGCAGACGCTGGGCTGGCCGACGGACGGCGGCACGCGGCTCGGGCTGCGTACCGGAATCCGCTTCGACGTCCTGGAGATGCCCGCGGACGCCGGCTTCGCCACGCTGCGCCGTGCGGGCCGTACGGGCCCCGTCGCGCTCGGCAGGAGCGAGAAGCCCGCAGACGGCTCCCAGAGGCCCGGAGAACCGGTCCTGCGCTTCCTGGTGGCCGCAGGCGCGGCAGAGGAGCTGCCAGGGGTACTGGAGTGGCTGGAGTGGGGCTCGGTGGACCTTGAGCTGACCGCTCTCGGCTCCGGTGACCTGATGCCCGCACCCCCGCCCGTTGCGCCGTGGACGCCGGCCGCGCACGGCGGGGCGGCGCCGGTACCGGCAGCGGGGCCCGGGCTGCCTGCGGGGACCGGTCCGCGAGGAGCGTGGGTACGGCCTCCGGAGCCGGGCTGCGATGTCGAGGCGACGCTGCCCTCCACGGGGAGCGGGGCAGGCCTCGGGGGCGGTGGTGGGGTTCCCCGTACGTCACGTATGGGGCGCGCCCCCGACCTCGTACGGCTCGTGAGCGTGGCGGCAACGGAATGCCACCGGGCCCGGTTGCTGCGCGCAGGAAAAGGTCGAACGGATGGCTTCCGCTGTGATCAGCCGTTGGCCTTCTCGTACGCCTCACGGACCGTCGCGGGGACGCGGCCGCGGTCGTTGACCTCGTAACCGTTCTCCTTGGCCCACTTACGGATCTCAGCGGTGTCCTTGTTGCCGGAGGAAGCGGCACGCGCCTTGCCACGGCCGCTCGCGGCACGGCCGGTACGGCGGCCGGCCTTCACGAACGTCTCAAGGGCGTCGCGCAGCTTCTCCGCGTTGCCGGTGCTGAGGTCGATCTCATAGGACTTACCGTCGAGCGCGAACGTCACGGTCTCGTCCGCCTCGCCACCGTCGAGGTCGTCGACAAGAAGAACCTGAACCTTCTGTGCCACCGGTTTCCCTTTCATCGAATGTGGATTACGACGGAAAGCAAACCGCTTTTCCGGGAAAAACACAAACCCCCGGGTCGGGTTCAGATGCGGCAGCTCCGGGGAACGTCGGGTTCGACAGCTATGAGATAGGGGCGCGATTCGGACATAGAACGCTGATCACAGGTGCAGAAGCATGCGGCTGTTGCCTAGGGTGTTGGGCTTCACTCGTTCGAGACCGAGGAACTCCGCGACGCCCTCGTCATAGGAACGCAGCAGCTCGCTGTAGACATCACCGTCGACCGGAGTCTCGCCGATCTCCACGAAGCCGTGCTTGGCGAAGAAGTCGACTTCGAAGGTCAGACAGAAAATACGGCGCACTCCCAGCCAGCTTGCTGTACGGAGCAGCTTGTCCAGGACCTGATGACCCACTCCGGCGCCCTTGAGCTGCGGGGCCACGGCGAGGGTACGGACCTCCGCGAGGTCTTCCCACATCACGTGCAGCGCACCGCAGCCCACCACCTCGGCGTCCTCGTCGCGCTCGGCCACCCAGAACTCCTGGATGCTCTCGTAAAGCGTGACGGTCGCTTTGTCGAGCAGGATCCCGTCACGCGAGTAGGAGTCGATGAGGCGGCGTACGGCGGGCACATCAGCGGTCCGGGCCCGGCGGACGGTGACGCCATTCGATAGTGGTGGCATGCAAGGACGCTATCGTTCCGACTCCGGGGGTCCCGCGCCGGGTTCCGTGACTTCCTCGGGCCCTACCGCCTGTACGACGCGCATCGCATCGCGGAGGGCCTGTCGCTGTTCCTGCGACATCATCCCGAAGAAGGCGACGAGGGCGGCGGCGGGGTTGTCGCTGACCGACCACGCTTCGTTCATCAGTGCGGCCGAGTAGGCGGCGCGAGTGGAGACCGCCTCATATCTATAGGCGCGGCCTTCCGCTTCTCGCCGCACCCAGCCCTTCTGGTGAAGGTTGTCCAATACGGTCATCACGGTGGTGTACGCGATCGATCGTTCCTTCTGCAGATCTTCCAGGACTTCCCGAACGGTTACCGGCCGGTTCCACTGCCAGACCCGCGTCATGACGGCATCTTCCAGTTCACCCAAACGTCTCGGCACACGAGAACAATAGTGGGAGATGTCCAGAATGCCGCGTGTTGACAGGGGCGCGGGACCGATTCCTCGCAGAAAAAGGCGTATGGCCCGGGATGCGCAATCCCAGGCCATACGTCGGCATTCGTGAGGCCCGTGGGCCGGTGCGGACCGCCGCGGGTCCGCACGTGTCTCAGGCGCCGTGCGCCTTCGGCTCCTGGCGGGCGGCCTCGGCGCTCTGGAGCACCGCGTCCACGGCCGCGTCCTCCTTGGCCTTGTTCGCGCCGCCCTGGCTCTTGACGATCGTCACGATGACCCCGGTGAAGGCGACGGCCATCACGACGGGGGGAAGCAGAGCTGACACGTAGTCCATGACGAAGGCCTCCTTGTGCGACGAGGCTTCCAGAGTACGCGGCGGGCTCAGGCGGTCCGGGCCGCGGGGGGCGGAGTGGGCCTGCGGCGCGGCGGGAAGACCTCGCCGGGCGTGGGTACGGGCCGGTCACGGCGGTCGGGCCGCGGCCCCGCGGGACCGGGCCGGCCGGGCTTCGGGGCCGGCTGCGGCTGCGGCTCCGCCGGGCGTTCCGGTTCGTCGGCCGACCGGCCACCGGGGAGCGCGCGCAGCGGGGTCCGTACGGAGAGCCCGGCGGCCCGCTCGCAGCGGCGCAGCAGGGCGGTGCGACGGTCCCGCTCGGCCGGGCCCACGGCCAGCGAGCGCAGCACCCGGAGCGCGGCGAGATCGTCCGGGCCCGGCACGTAACCGGCGGCCAGGGCCTCCTGGAGGCGTCCCAGGTAGCCGTACGCGGAGCCCGGGAGGGCCTCGCGGTGCCGGGCGAGGTCGGCGAGCTGGAAGGCGCGCAGCCGGGCGCCCTCGTGCACCGCCTCGTCCAGGGCCTCGGTGAGCCGGAGGCATTCCTGGACCTCTTCGGTGCGCCGCGGGTCGCGGGACGCGGGTACGGAGCCGGCCGGAGCGTGGCCGGGGGCGGGGAGGGGCTGAAGGGCGGTGGCGAGGGCGCGGCGGAGCACGCGCAGTTCGTCCGCGCTGAACGCCATGCCGCCGCGGAATCCGTAAGGCGTGGGCATGGCCCGACTTTAATTACTAAACGGACAAAATCCCCGTTATTTGAAATTCCCGGGTGCGGCGCCCGGGGCGCATGCGCGACGCCCCTTCCAGAGCGCCGCGTATGCGCGGGGCGTCACTGCCGCCCGACGTTCCGCTCGTACACCAGGCGCAGCCCGATAAGAGTGAGCCAGGGCTCGTGCATGTCGATCGTGGAGGACTCGCCGAGCACCATCGGGGCCAGCCCGCCGGTGGCGATGACCGTCACGTCCTCGGGATCCTCGGCCAGCTCCCGCGCCATCCGCTGCACGACGCCGTCGACCTGGCCGGCGAAGCCGTAGAGGATGCCGGACTGCATGGCCTCGACGGTGTTCTTGCCGATGATGCTGCGCGGCCGGGCCAGCTCGATCTTGCGCAGCTGCGCGCCCTTGACGCCGAGGGCGTCCACCGAGATCTCGATGCCCGGGGCGATCACGCCGCCGACGTACTCGCCGCGCGCGCTGACCGCGTCGAAGGTCGTGGCCGTACCGAAGTCCACGACCACCGCGGGTCCGCCGTACAGCTCCACGGCCGCGAGCGAGTTGATGATCCGGTCGGCGCCGACCTCCTTGGGGTTGTCCATGAGGATCGGCACGCCGGTCTTCACGCCGGGCTCGACGAGCACCGCCGGCACGTCGCCGTAGTAACGGCGGGTGACCTCGCGCAGCTCGTGCAGGACCGAGGGGACGGTGGAGCAGATGGAGATGCCCTCGATGCCGTCGCCCAGCTCCTCACCGAGCAGCGGGTGCATGCCCATCAGGCCGTTGAGCAGCACGGCCAGTTCGTCGGCGGTCCGGCGGGCGTCGGTGGAGATCCGCCAGTGCTCGACGATCTCCTCGCCGTCGAACAGGCCCAACACCGTATGGGTGTTACCCACGTCGATGGTCAGGAGCATGTTCCGCACCGCCTCGGGGTCACGTCGCGCACACAGCTGCCGATGGGGGTGGTGGGTGGGGCGACGGGAGGGCGCGTGTTGCCGACGTCGATGGTCAGGAGCATCAGGCCCGCGCCTCCCCGGCGGACTCGGCGGCGGTCTCCTCGCGCAGGTCGAGGCCGATGTCGAGGATCGGCGAGGAGTGGGTGAGGCTGCCGACGGCGAGGTAGTCCACGCCGGTCTCCCCGTAGGCGCGCGCGTTGCCGAGGGTGAGGCGGCCGGAGGACTCCAGGAACGCGCGGCCCGCGACCAGTTCCACCGCCTCCCGGGTCTGCTCGGGCGTGAAGTTGTCCAGCAGGATCAGGTCGGCGCCCTCGGCGAGGATCGGCGGGATCTGGTCCAGCCGGTCCACCTCGACCTCGATCGGCACGCCCGGGAACTCGTTCCGTACGGCCTTGAACGCCTCGGCGACGCCGCCCGCCGCCACGACGTGGTTGTCCTTGATGAGCGCCGCGTCCGAGAGGGACATGCGGTGGTTGACGCCGCCGCCGCAGCGCACGGCGAACTTCTCCAGCGCGCGGAGGCCCGGCGTCGTCTTCCGGGTGTCGCGCACGCTGGCCTTCGTGCCCTCCAGGGCGTCCGCCCAGGCGCGGGTGGCGGTGGCGATGCCGGAGAGCCGGCAGAGCAGGTTCAGCGCGCTGCGCTCGCCGGTCAGCAGGTCACGGGTGCGGGTGGTGACCGACAGCAGCTTCTGCCCGGCCTCGACCCGGTCGCCGTCCTCGACGTGCCGCTCGACCGCGAACTCGTCGGTGCAGACCACCGAGAGGATGGCCTCGGCGATCCGCAGGCCCGCGACCGTACCGGCGTCGCGGGCGGTGAAGTCGCCCGTGGCGACGGCGTCTTCGGGAATGGTCGCGACGGTGGTGACGTCCACGCCCTGGTCGAGGTCCTCCTCGATGGCCATGTGCGCGATGTCCTCGACCTGTACCGGGTCCAGCCCGGCGTTCACCAGGAGCGCGGCCAGATCCGGGTCCAGGCCGCACTCCATCGGGTCCAGCTCGAAGCCGTCGCCCGCGCCGCAGCCGCAGCCGTCGCCGCAGCCTCCGGTGTCCGTGCTTTGGCCCGGGGTGCCGATCTGGAGGAGGGGGAGGTCGTCGGGCGTGCTCACGGGTTCGGCTCCGTTTCGGGATGGGTGGCGGGGAAGTCGGCGGAGTCCGTGGCCCGGAATTCCACCGTGTGCGGCGGGCGGAACGTCACCACGGAGTGGCGGCGCCAGACCTCGTCGTTCCGTTCGGGGTGATCCTCCCGCCAGTGGCAGCCGCGGGTCTCCTCGCGCGCCCGGGCACCGGCGGCCAGGGCACGCGCGACCAGCAGGAGGTTCGTGGCCTCCCATGCTTCCACGCCGGGCTCGGCGGCCTTGTCCTCCCCGGAGGATTCGGCCGAGGCCCTGGAGGCCAGCCGGACAAGGCCCTTGAAGGACTCGGCCATGCTCGCCGCGGAGCGCAGGACTCCGACGCCCGCGGTCATGAGGCGCTGGACCTCGAAGCGCGCCTCGGGCGGGAGCAGCGGTACGGGCGGCCCGTCGGGCAGCCGGGGTTCGCCGGGCCGCGGGAGGGGCCGCGTACCGATGTCGTCGGCGATCCGCTCGGCGAAGACCAGGCCCTCCAGGAGGGAGTTGGAAGCGAGCCGGTTCGCGCCGTGCACACCGGTGCAGGCGACCTCGCCGCACGCGTACAGGCCCGGCACGGTCGTCCGGCCCCGCAGGTCGGTGCGGACGCCGCCGGAGGCGTAGTGCGCGGCGGGCGCCACCGGGATCGGCTCGGTGACCGGGTCGATGCCGTGGCTGCGGCAGGCGGCCAGGATGGTCGGGAAGCGCCGCTCCCACATCTCCGCCCCGAAGTGCCGCGCGTCCAGGTACACGTGCTCGGTGCCCTGCTCCTGGGCGCGGCGCATGATGCCCTTCGCGACGATGTCGCGCGGCGCCAGTTCGGCCAGCTCGTGCTGCCCCACCATGAAGCGCTCACCGTCGCGGTCCACGAGGTGCGCGCCCTCGCCCCGCACCGCCTCGGAGATCAGCGGCTGCTGCCCCTCCGCTTCCGGGCCCAGGTAGAGCACGGTCGGGTGGAACTGCACGAACTCCAGGTCGGAGACCTCGGCGCCGGCCCTCAGGGCCAGCGCGACGCCGTCCCCCGTGGAGACGGACGGGTTGGTGGTGGCCGAGAAGACCTGGCCCATGCCGCCGGTGGCGAGCACCACGGCGGGCGCGTGCACGGCACCCACGCCGTCGTGCTGCCCCTCGCCCATTACGTGCAGGGTGACGCCGGCCGTACGGCCCTCGGCGTCCGTGAGCAGGTCCAGGACGAGCGCGTTCTCGATGGTGCGCAGTCCCTGGGAACGCACCGCCTCGACCAAGGCGCGGGAGATCTCCGCGCCGGTGGCGTCGCCGCCCGCGTGCGCGATCCGTCGCCGGTGGTGGCCGCCCTCGCGGGCCAGCGCGATCCCCTCGCCGTCCTCGCCCGCGTCGAAGCGCGCGCCGGCGGCGATCAGGCGGCGCACCGCGCCCGGACCTTCGGTGACGAGCGTCCGTACGGCTTCCTCGTCGCAGAGCCCGGCACCCGCCACGAGGGTGTCGTCCAGGTGCTGTTCCGGGGTGTCGCCCTCGCCGATGGCCGCGGCTATGCCGCCCTGTGCCCAGCGCGTCGAGCCGTCGTCCAGCCGGGCCTTGGTGACCACGACCGTACGGTGGCCGGCCGCCGCGCAGCGCAGTGCGGCGGTCAGCCCGGCGACGCCGGAGCCGACCACGACGACGTCCGCGTCGATGGCCCAGCCGGGCGCGGGGGCGTCGAGACGTATGCCGGGCCCGGCCGCCCCGGTCATCGGAGTGCTCCTGCGGTCATCGTGGCTCTCCTGCTGACGGGGGTCCGCTCGGCGGTACGGCGGGCCCGAAAGTGAGGCGGATGTTGTCTATGAGACGGGTGGTTCCGACCCGGGCGGCCACGGCGAGCACCGCCTCGCCCTCGTACCCGCCCTTGTACGGCCCGTCCTCCGGAGCGCGCTCCGTGTCCGGGATCGGCGTGAAGGTGCCCGGGTCGACCAGCTCCAGGTAGTCCAGCTCCAGCGGCGGGTCGAGGCGGGCCGCGTCCGCCAGGACGGCGTGGGCGGCCGCGCGGGCCACAGCGGGGCCCTGCGGGGTGCCGGCGGACGCCGCGTACGCGAGGGCGTGCGCGTCGGCCGCCGCCCGGTCCTCGCCCATGGCGGCCAGGCCGGCGGCGCGCGCCTCGGAGTGGCTGCCGGCGCCGGCCCGGGCGCGCAGCGTCTCCTCGGCGGCCAGCCGGTCGCGGGCCGCGAACAGCGCCCGGGAGAGGGCCAGCGCGGTCCTGCGCTCGGCGGCGGAGAGGTAGCGGTTGCGGCTGGAGAGCGCCAGGCCGTCGTCCTCCCGCACGGTCTCCACGCCGACGATCCGCACGGGGAAGTTCAGGTCGCGCGCCATGCGCGTCACGATGGCGAGCTGCTGCGCGTCCTTCTGCCCGAAGAACGCCGCGTCCGGCGCCGTGAGGTGCAGCAGCTTGGCGACCACGGTGGCCATGCCGTCGAAGTGCCCGGGGCGCGAGGCACCCTCCAGCACGTCGCCCATGGGGCCCGCGGCGATCCGCACCTGCGGCTCGCCGCCCGGGTAGACCTCCTCGACCGACGGCGCGAAGACCGCGTCGGCACCGGCCTCGCCGGCGATCGCGATGTCGGCGTCCAGCGTGCGCGGGTAGCGGTCCAGGTCCTCGCCGGCCCCGAACTGCAGCGGGTTCACGAAGACGGTGACCACGACCTGCCCCTCGGGGCCGACATGGTCGCGCGCCGTACGGATCAGCGTCGCGTGGCCCTCGTGCAGCGCGCCCATGGTCATCACGACGGCGCGGCGGCCGCGGCGCGGCAGGGCGCGCAGCTCGGCGGCGGTGCCCACCAGCCGGGGGCCGGCCGGAGCGGGAGCGGGCGCCGTCGGCAGGACCTGGGCCTCCGTACCGGCGGGGTGGTGTGCCGTGGTGTTCATCGGGTGCCTCCCTCCGTGCGGTCCGCGACATCGGAGAGCACGCCGAGCAGGTCCTCGGCGAGCTCCGGCTTGAGCAGGCCCTGCGCGAGCGCCCGGTCCGCCGTCGTACGGGCCATGGCGAGGTAACCGGAGACCGCCTGCGGGGAGTGCTTGCGCAACTCGGTGACGTGCGCGGCGACCGTACCGGCATCGCCGCGGGCGACCGGGCCGGTCAGCGCCGCGTCACCGGAGCGCAGGGCGTTGTCCAGGGCGGCGCCGAGCAGCGGGCCGAGCATCCGGTCCGGGGCCTCGACCCCGGCCTTGCGCAGCAGCTCCAGGGACTGCGCGACCAGCGTGACGAGGTGGTTGGCGCCCATGGCAAGGGCCGCGTGGTACAGCGGCCGGGCGGCCTCGTCGATCCACTCCGGCTCGCCGCCCATCTCGATGACCAGCGCCTCGGCGGCCATCCGGAGCTGCTCGGGCGCGGTGACCCCGAAGGAGCAGCCGGCCAGCCGCTGGACGTCGACGGACGTGCCGGTGAACGTCATCGCGGGGTGCAGCGCCAGCGGCAGCGCGCCGGCCCGGGTGGCCTCGTCCAGCACGCCGGCGCCGAACCGCCCCGAGGTGTGCACGAGCAGCTGTCCGGGCCGTACGGCGCCGGTCTCGGCGAGTCCGGCGACCAGGCCGGGCAGGGCGTCGTCGGGGACCGTCAGCAGCACCAGGTCGGCGCGCGCGAGGACCTCCTCCGGCGGCACCAGCGGCACGTCGGGCAGGAGCGCGGCGGCGCGCCGCCTGGAGGCCTCGGAGACGCCCGAGACGGCGACCGGACGGTGCCCGGCGAGCTGCAGTGCCGCGGCGAGCGCGGGCCCTACGCGGCCGGCCCCGACGACGCCGACGGTGAGCCGGGCGGGGCGGTCCTGCGCTTCTGTCGAGGGGATGTCATTCACGCGGCGATGGCCTTCCGTTCCAGTCCGCGGGGGGTACCGGACGTTTCCTGGTCATGCTACGCGGTGTTCCCTGCGGGCCCGAGGGACGGCGGACAGGTGAGACGGGCGTCTCGTGATCGCGCAAAAGCCGGTCGCCGCCAGGGGGACGGTACGGGATGATCGGGCCCCTGTACGGGCAGTGCGCGGGCGAGGCCGGGAGGCGGGCAGCGGATGACCGACCAGGAAGAGCAGACGCGGCGGCTGGCTGCATGGCGCGGCTGCGAGCGGATGCTGACGCGCAGCGTCACCGACGACTCCCTCGCCGAGCGGTTGCGGCGCCTCACGGCGGAGGGCGCCGAGAGCCACGACCTGGACGGCCCCGTCGACTTCTACGCCGACGAGGAGGGCATCGTCGGCGTCCTGGAGCGCCGCACGGCGGAGCTGCTGGGCACCGAGGACGCGGCGTTCTTCCCCACCGGCACGATGGCGCAGCAGGTCGCGCTGCGCTGCTGGGCGGGGCGCACGGGGAACGCCACGGTGGCCGGGCACCCGCTCTCCCACTTGGAGCTGCACGAGCGGGACGCGTACGCCGTGGTCAGCGGGTTGCGGATGATCCATCCGACGCGGGAGCCGCGGCTGCCGACCGCCGAGGAGGTGAGCGCCCTGGACGAGCCCTTCGGGACGCTCGCGCTGGAGCTGCCGCTACGGGACGCCGGGCTCGTGCTGCCTTCGTGGGACGAGCTGGTCGCCGTGGTGGACGCGGCACGGGAGCGGGACGCCGTGGTGCACTTCGACGGGGCGCGGCTGTGGGAGTCGGCACCGCACTTCGGGCGGCCGCTCCGGGAGATCGCCGAGCTTGCGGACAGCGTGTACGTGTCGTTCTACAAATCCCTCGGCGGGATATCGGGGGCCGCGCTGGCCGGCGCCGAGGACTTCGTGGCCGAGGCGCGGGCGTGGCGGCACCGGTACGGCGGGCTGCCCTTCCAGCAGTGGCCTGCCGCGCTGGCCGCACTGTCGGGGCTGGACCGGGAGCTGCCCCGGCTCCCGGAGTACGTCGCCCACGCGAAGGTCGTCGTTGCGGCGCTGAACGAGGGCCTGGCGGAGCACGGCGTGCCGTGGTTCCGGGTGCACCCGGACCCGCCGCACACCCACGACTTCCAGGTGTGGCTGCCGTACTCCCCCGAAGTGCTGGACAAGGCGGGCCTGCGGCTGGCCGAGGAGACCCGTACGGCGCTCTTCCGCCGCTGGCGCGACGGGGGCGTACCGGGCCTGGCGGTCACCGAGGTGCACGTGGCCTCAGCCGCACTGGGCTGGACTGCCGCCGATGTGCGGGACGTTCTCGCGGACTTCCTCGCCCGGGTGCGGACGGTGGCCGACGGGGGCTGAGCCGGCCGTCAGGGGGCTCAGGAGGCTCCGTACGGCGCGCCGGAGCCGGGCCGGCAGGCGGTCGGCGGGCGCCGTGACGACGGCTTCGAAGCGCCGCCGGTCCCGTACGGCGCGCAGTGCCCGTACGTCGCCGGTGCCCGGCAACGGCGGTGCGGTCTCTCCCCGTTGCGCGGCGCGGTAGGCATCGAGCATGTGCTGCTGCATCGCGTTCATGTCCTCAACGGTGGGCGGCGGGCGCCGGCGGAGGCACGTGGATTGACGGGAGCCGTCAACCGTCGTCCGCGATGCTCCGCAGGTCACGCATGATGGGCGTACGGGGCCGGGGGACGGCGCGTACGAAGCGGGGAGGACGCATGGGCATCCAGATCGACATCACCGGCCTGCCGGAGGAGCGCATCGTCTTCGCCCCCTCCCCCCTCGCGGAGCTCGGCACCGCCCTGCATGCGCTGACCGAGCCGGGCCACCACCCGGGGCTGCACGGCTGGACGACGGCGACCTGCGCCGCGCTCAAGCCGGACCTGGCGGACCGGCTGCACGAGGCGGACTTCCTGTGGGGCCCGACGTTCTCCGACATCTCGCTGCCGTTCGCCGCGCTCGCCGACACCCAGGGGCTGCCCGGCGCGACGCTCGCCGAGGACCTGGACCTGCTCGACCGGCTGGACGACGAGCTGTACGTCGCCGCCGCGCTGGAGATCTCCTGCGCCAGCCTCTACAGCCGCGGCGGGCCGTCCCCGCTGGTCGACGCCGAGGCGCGGGCACAGGCGCTGGAGCGGGCGATGGCGCGCGGGCCGCGCCAGGCGGAGTTCGCCCGGCGGCTGCTGGCCGATCCGCCCGCCGTACGAGCCTGGCTGCGCCGCTTCTTCGAGGACTGCGACGCGGCGTTCTTCGGGGACGTGTGGCAGCGGGTCCGCGTGGAACTGGCGGCCGACGCGCGGCACAAGGCGGAGGTGCTGCGCCACAAGGGGCTGGCCGACGCGCTGTCCGAGGTGTCAGCGGCCCTCTCCCTGGACGAGGAGCAGCGCCGCATCACGGTGGACAAGCTCAGCAACGGGCGCGCCACCGCCGTGAATCCCGCGGTCGGCGCCGGCCTGACGTTCGTGCCGTCGACCTTGGGCTGGCCGCATCTGATGGTGCTGCACGCGCCGGGCTGGCGGCCGGTGATCCACTACCCGGTGGCCAGGCCCGAGCTGTCCGGCACGGCCTCCGTGGAACTGCTCCAGCAGCGTCTGGAGGCGCTGGCCCACCCGATGCGTGTCCGGATCTGCCGCAACCTCGCCAGGACCGCGTTCACCACCGGGGAGCTGGCCTCCGAGCACGGCATCACCGCGCCCGAGGTCTCCCGGCACCTGGCCATCCTGAAGAAGGCGGGCCTGATCCGGACCCGGCGCCGCGGCCGGTACGTGCTGCACCAGCTGGACCTCCCGGTCGTCGCCCGGCTCGGCAGCGACTTCCTGGAGGGCGTACTGCGCTGACGGGCCGCGGCCTCCGAAGCGCCGAGGCCGCCGGCTCTCAGGAGGCGTCGCGCTTGCGGACCCGCTCCCGGAGATCGGCGCGCCACTCCCCGACGACCTCTTCGGGGTCGAGCGGCCCGATGCCCAGCGGCGGCCCCGGAGGCGGGTTCTTCAGGGCTTCCCGGATCCTCGCGTTGATGTCCGCGACGATCCGCCGCACCTCGCGCTCGGACGGGGCGGCGCGCGCCGCGGCCCGCGCGTCCTCGGCCTCCTTGCGCAGCGCGAGCGTGGGCGGGAGGTAGGACACGCCCTCCCGAGCCAGCTTGTCCCGCACCCACCACAGCTCGTCGTACGGCTTGTTCAGGCCCGTGAGGGGCTTCCCGGCGCCGGGCAGGTCGTCGAACTCACCCCGCTCGGCGGCTTCCCTGATCTGCCGGTCGACCCAGGTCTCGAAGCTGACGCCCGGCGGCTTGCGGTCGGTCACGGTGCGCTCCTCGGAAAGTAGGAGACAGCGGTCCTTCTATGATGCGCCGCCGCCCGCCCGTACCAGGCCCGTTTCGTAGGCCAGCACGACGGCCTGCACACGGTCGCGCAGTTCGAGCTTGGTGAGGATGCGGCCCACGTGCGTCTTGACCGTGGCTTCGGAGAGGACGAGACGCGCGGCGATCTCCCCGTTGGACAGGCCCTGCGCCACGAGGAGCAGCACCTCGCGCTCCCGCTCGGTGAGCCGGCCCAGCTCCGGGCGGCCCTCCTGCGGCGTGGCCGACGGCAGCATCGGCGTGAAGCGGTCCAGCAGCCGGCGGGTGGTGGAGGGCGCGACGACCGCGTCGCCACTGTGCACGGCGCGGATCGCCGCCAGCAGTTCGTCCGGCGGCACGTCCTTGAGCATGAAGCCGCTGGCCCCGGCCTTGAGCGCGGAGAAGGCGTACTCGTCCAGGTCGAAGGTGGTCAGGATGAGCACCTTGGGCGCGTCCTCCACCGTGCCGTTCCCGCAGATCCGCCGGGTGGTCTCCACGCCGTCCAGGTTCGGCATCCGGACGTCCATCAGGATCACGTCGACCCGGGTGGCGCGCAGCGCCTCCAGGGCGGCCACCCCGTCGCCCGCCTCCGCGACGACCTCCATGTCCGGCTGGGCGGCGAGCACCATCCGGAAGCCGGTGCGCAGCAACACCTGGTCGTCGACGAGCATCACGCGGATGGTCATGGCAGGGGTCCGTCCCTTCGGGGCTTCGGTCAACAAGAGGACACGCCGGCCGGCGCGTCCGTAGTGGCGCGCCCGTCAGCGCACCGGAGCGAGCGGCAGCACGGCACTGATACGGAAGCCGCCGCCCGGCCGCGGCCCCGCGTCCAGACTGCCGCCGACCATACCGACGCGCTCCCGCATGCCGATCAGGCCGTGGCCCAGCCCGTCGGCGCCACCGTCCTCGTACAGCTCGTGCTGCGCGCCGCGTCCGTCGTCCTCGACGAGCAGTTCGAGGTTCTGCTCCCCGTAGACGATGCTGACCGTCGCGCCGACGCCGGGGCCGCCGTGTTTGCGGGTGTTGGTCAGCGCCTCCTGGACGATGCGGTACGCGGTCAGCTCGACGCCGCTGGGCAGCGGCCGCTCCTCGCCGTGGACCGTGAACTCCACGGACAGGCCCGCGCCGCGCACCTGCTCCACGAGGTCGGCGAGCTGCTCGACGCCGGGCTGCGGCACGTACTCGCCGCCCTCGGCACCCTCACCGGTCCGCAGCACGCCCAGCAGGCGGCGCATCTCGGCGAGCGCCTGCCGGCCGGTGCCGGAGATGGTCTCCAGCGCCTGCCGGGCCTGGTCGGGCGCGGACTTGAGGACGTAGGCGGCGCCGTCGGCCTGCACCACCATCACCGACACGTTGTGCGCGACGACGTCGTGCAGCTCCCGGGCGATGCGGGCGCGCTCCGCCGCCACCGCGATCCGCGACTGCGTCTCGCGCTCCTTCTCCAGGCGGGCCGCGCGCTCCTCCAGCTGCGCCCAGTAGGCGCGGCGGGTGCGCAGCGAGTCGCCCATCACCCAGGCCAGCACGAAGGGCACGGCCAGGAAGACGGTGACGACCACGTCCTGCCAGAGCGTGGTGTACGGGTCGGGCTGGTGCCAGCGGAGCCGGGACAGGAAGGGGGCGAGGACGCCGCCGATCAGCGCGTACCGGGAGGCCCAGCGGACGTTGCCGCACGCGACGGTGTAGATGATCACCAGCATGGCGAAGTCGGCCGGGTTCGGCTCCACGTCGAAGACCATCTGCGCGAGGCCGGCGGCGGTCGCCAGCAGCAGCATCTGCACCGGTGCCCGGCGACGCAGCGCGACCACCGTGCACAGCGACAGGACGACGACCACCGCGACCGTGTACTGGAGGGAACCCCGGAGCAGGTCCGACATCAGCCACAGCCCGGCGAACCCGAGGAGCAGCAGCGCCCAGAAGGTGTCCACACCTGTCGGGTGCCTGCGGAAGAAGTCGTAGAGACGCTGCACGTAACCCAGCGTAGGCAGCGCGGATAGGTGTACGGGTCAACCGAAGGGGCGATCCTGTGCGCGCTCCGTACTCCCCAAGGTGGATGCCGGGGAGCGCCCGGGCCGCCCGTACGGTGAAGCCGTGACGAACGAGTGGTACGGCTGGCGGGACGCGACGGAACGGGCGCTGTACGGGCCCGGCGGCTTCTACACGCGCGCGGACGGCCCCGGGCCCGCCGGGCACTTCCGCACCTCGGTGCACGCCTCGCGGCTGTACGCGGGCGCCGTGGCGCGGCTGCTGGAGCGCGTGGACGAGGCGCTGGGGCGTCCGGAGCGGCTGGACGTCCTGGACATCGGCGCGGGCCGTGGCGAGCTGCTGAGCGGCGTGCTGGCCGCCCTGGACGCGGCCCCCGGCGAGCCGGCGGCCGGCGGCCTGCCCGAGCGGCTGCACGCGCACGCCGTCGAGAAGGCGCCCCGCCCCGAAGGGCTGGACCCGCGGATCACCTGGCACGACGAGCTGCCGGCCCCCGGGACGCTCACCGGTCTGGTCTTCGCGAACGAGTGGCTGGACAACGTACCGGTCGACGTCACCGAGACGGACTCCGAGGGCATACCGCGCCACGTACTCGTCCGGCCCGCCGACGGCGCAGAGCGGCTCGGCGATCCCGTGACGGGCGAGGACGCCGCCTGGCTGGCGGAGTGGTGGCCTTCGGGCACCGCGACGGACGGCGCTTCGAAGGAAGGAGACGCGGCGGACGCCGCTTCGGAGGCCGGGGGCGCGGGCCCCGAGGGGCCGGGCACGCGCGCCGAGATCGGACGGCCGCGGGACGCCGCCTGGGCACGCGCGGTGGGGACGCTCCGCCGCGGATTCGCCGTGACCGCGGACTACGCGCACGTACGGGACGCCCGCCCCCCGTACGGCACGCTCACCGGCTTCCGTGACGGCCGCGAGGTGGCCCCCGTACCGGACGGCGGCTGCGACATCACCTCCCACGTCGCGCTGGACGCCTGCGCGGCGGCCGGCGGCACCGGGGCGCTGCTGCTGACCCAGCGGGCCGCGCTGCGCTCCCTCGGTGTCGACGGCGGCCGGCCGCCGCTGTCCCTCGCGTCCACCGACCCGGCCGCCTACCTGCGGGCGCTCAGCGGCGCCGGTGAGGCCGCCGAGCTGACCGATCCGGGCGGCCTGGGGGCCTTCCAGTGGCTGGTCCAGCCGGTCGGGCTGCCTGCCGGAGCTGTCAGACTGTTCCCATGACGGAGACGATGGTCGGTATTGGCGGTGCGGCGGAGAGCACGGACATGGTGCTCAACATCGGGCCCCAGCACCCCTCCACGCACGGAGTGCTGCGGCTGCGCCTGGTACTGGACGGCGAGCGCATCAGCCATGCCGAACCGGTGATCGGTTACATGCACCGGGGCGCCGAGAAGCTCTTCGAAGCGCGCGACTACCGCCAGATCATCGTGCTCGCCAACCGCCACGACTGGCTGTCGGCGTTCTCCAACGAGCTCGGCGTCGTGATGGCCGTCGAACGGATGCTCGGCATGGAGGTCCCCGAGCGGGCCGTCTGGACCCGTACGCTGCTCGCCGAGCTGAACCGCGTGCTCAACCATCTGATGTTCCTCGGCTCCTACCCCCTGGAGCTGGGCGGGATCACCCCGGTCTTCCACGCCTTCCGCGAGCGCGAAGAGCTGCAGAACGTCATGGAGGAGATCTCCGGCGGCCGGATGCACTACATGTTCAACCGCGTCGGCGGCCTCAAGGAGGACCTGCCGGCCGGCTGGCTCGGCCGCGCCCGCGACGCGGTGGCCGCGGTCCGCTCCCGCATGGACGTCTTCGACCGCCTCGTGCTGGGCAACGAGATCTTCCGCGGCCGGACCCGCGGCGTCGGCGTGCTGACCCCGGAGGCGGTGCACTCGTACGGCGTCTCCGGCCCGATCGGCCGCGCCTCGGGCGTCGACTTCGACCTGCGCCGCGACGAGCCATACCTGGCCTACGGGGAGCTGCAGGACACCCTGAAGGTCGTCACCCGCTCCGAGGGCGACTGCCTGGCCCGCTTCGAGGTGCTGCTGGAGCAGACCCACAATGCGCTGGACCTGGCCGACGCCTGCCTGGAGCGGATGGCCGAGCTGCCCCCGGGGCCGATCAACCAGCGGCTCCCGAAGGTGCTCAAGGCCCCCGAGGGCGCGACGTACGCCTGGACGGAGAACCCGCTCGGCATCAACGGCTACTACCTCGTCTCCAAGGGCGAGAAGACGCCGTACCGCCTGAAGCTGCGCTCCGCCTCGTTCAACAACATCCAGGCGCTGACGGAGCTGCTGCCCGGCACCCTGGTCGCCGACATGGTCGCGATCCTGGGCTCGCTGTTCTTCGTGGTCGGCGACATCGACAAGTGAGGCGCGCGGGCCGCCGGTGATGGGCGGGGCGCGGTCCGCTGTACGCGGAGTGTCGCCCGGGCCAACACCAACAGGGCAATCCACAGGCTGTGGATAACTTTTCGCCCCAGGACGGCCACGCCCCCGGACGGCCGACCAGGACGACGGCCTCTCAGGACTGCGGCCTTTCAGTGCGAACGACGACGCCCGCGCCGGTCGGTGACCGGCGCGGGCGTTTCGTTCGCTCTGCCTGTTGCTGCTGCCGCCGCTTACTGCGCGGCCGCGCTCCGCAGCTCCGCGACGTCGAACTGCTCCGTCTCATCGTGCGCGGTCAGGTCGATGACCTCACCGGCGGCACGCTCACCGGAACCGGACCCGGACTCGGCGCCGGCCGTGGACTCCGACTCGGCAGCGGTGTCGGACTCGGCGGTGCGCTCGTCGGTCCCGGGCTCCGCCCCGGCTGCGGCCTCAGCCCCGTTCTCCGCCGCTGCGGGCTCCTGCCGGGGCTCCGCCTCGCGGGAAATCTCGGCAGCCTCCTGAGCGGCCGGCGCGGGGCCTTCCAGCGGCTGCGCGGGGCGTGGGGCCGCCGTGGCGCGGGCCGACTGCTCGGCCACCGCCTCGTCGCCCACCACGTCCGCCAGATCCTCCTCCAGCGGCGCCGCGGGGGCCTCCTTCGGCACGGCGACCGTGCCCGAGGCGGAGACCGTGTCCGTACCGGCGGTGTCCGGCGCTGCCGTGCCCGTGCCGAAGAAGTCGAAGCCGCCGGTCGCCCGCGAAGCGGGCCGGTGCTGCGGGGCGAGCGGCGCGACCGCCGCGGCCGGCACCGGACGCAGCGCGGGAACGCCCGCTGAGGCCCCGCGGACCTGCGCGGCGGCCCTGGCCTGCTCGGCGGCGCGCTGCCGCTCGGCACGCTCCCGCTCCGCGCGGCGGGCGGCCTCCTGACGGGCGGCCTCCTGCCGTACGGCGCTCTCGTTCAGCCGCAGCAGCGCCTCGTCCGCCTTGCGGAAGTCGGCGGCGGTGGGAGCCGGAGCGGGGGCCGCGTGCGCGGGGCCACGGCCCGCCGGGGCCGTGGGGGCGGTGCGGGCGGTGCGGGCCGCGGCACCCGGCGCACCGGGGGCGATGTCGGCCGCGGCCGTGCCGTCGGCGACGGGGGCGACCGCCGCGGGAGCGACGGCCGTCAGGCCCGGTACCGGTACCGCGCCGCCCGCGGTCAGCTCGCGAGCCGGCGCTGCGGCATCGATCGCGAGCCGGCGGCGGCCCTCCAGGGCCGTGGCCCGCTCGGTCTCCGCGGTGGCGTACCGGCGCAGCAGCGCGGCGTGCTCGTTGCGCAGCCGGGCCAGCTCCGCGCGCTTGGCGCGCAGCTTCGTCTCCAGAGCGGTCCGGATCTCCCGGCCCTCCTCGACGTCCGTCTCCAGCTCGGCTATGCGCTCCTCGGTCCTCCACTCGTCGCGCACCCGGGCGCGGGTGAGGTCGGCGACCCGCTTGCCGGCCGTACGGTCCCAACGGCGGGCCAGCACGGCGCCGCCGACCGCGGCCACTGCCGCGGCGGCGACCAGGACCCTGAGCACGAGCGCGTCGCCGACCAACCAGGCACCGGCGGCGCAGGCAATTGACGCACCGGCGACCGTCGCAGGGGGAAGAAGCCTGTGCAGGGGTGGGGAATGGCGGTGGCGTCCTCGTGGCATGGCCTGAAATTTACCGTGCGTACGAGGCCGGTGGGGCCCCGCCCGCCAATCCGTTTCCCGCTGGTTACTTCTTGAGCAGGTCCTTCTCCTTCAGATAGGCCTCCGCGACATCCGCCGGCTTGCGCCGGTCGGCATCGACCTGACGGTTCAGCTCGATCAAGTCCTTGGTGGTGAGCACCTTCGTGAGCTTGCCGAGCACACTCGCCAGCGCGCTGTCCCCGGCGCTCTTGGCATTCACCACCGGCAGCACATTCTCGGCGTTCTGCAGGTGCTTGTCGTCCTTGAGCAGCACCAGTCCGAAGTCGCCGAGCGTGGCGTCCGTCGTGGTCGTCAGCACGAGCTGGTCCGTGCCGTCCTTGACGGCCTGCTTGGCCTGCACCGTGCCCACGCCCTTGGGGTCGATGCCTGTGACGTCTATGCCGTACGTCTTCTTCAGGCCCGGCAGGCAGTACGGCCGTGTCTCGCACTCCTCGCCCGCCGCGAGCTTCACCTTCTCCCCGGACCTGCCGAGGTCGGAGAGGGTCTTCAGCTTGTGCTTCGCGGCGAATTCCTTGGTGACCGCGAAGGCGTTCTGGTCCGCCGCGGGGCCGTGCGGGAGAACCTTCAGTCCGCGCGGCGTGGCGAGCTTCTTGAGTGCCGCGACGGTCTCGTCCGGGTCGTTGGAAGCGACCGACTCCGCCTTGGCGCCGTTCTTCTTGGCGTTGAGAAAATCGGCGAGCGTGGAGGCGTATTCCGGAACGACGTCGATCTCGCCCTTCTCCAGGGCGGGTTCGTAGAGCTCGCGATTCTTCAGCGTCTGTACGGACGCCTTGTACCCGGCATTGGAAATGATCTTGGAATAGAGCTCGGCGAGCACCTGCGACTCGGTGAATCCGGCGGAACCGACGACGATCGCGCCCTTCCCGCCCTCGCTCTTGCCGCCCTTTTCCTCCAGGCTCTGGCCGCCGCACGCGGAGAGCCCCGCGGCCAGCGCCAGCACCGTCCCCGCGACGAGGGCCGTCCGCGCGGTACGCGACGTGCTGTTCATCGGTTTCACCATCCAGTCGTCCATGCGGTCACCGGTCGGACACCGGCGGGTCGTTGAAGTCGAGCGGGTCGAGCAGGCCGAGAAGGTCGAGCGGGTTGCGAAGGCCGGGCAGGTTGCGAAGGTCGAGCAGGGAGTACAGCAGAGGGAGCGGACGGATGTTCGCACGTGGGGCGGTAGACGTCACCACACCCGGCACCGGAGCACACTGACACCGGGTCACGCCCCACGCCGGCCCGGGCCCGGCGACCCTACTCACCTGCCGAAGGCCGTACCTGGTGCCCGCTCAGGCGGCCGCCGCTTCCTTGCGGGACGCCCGTATGGCGCGGCGGCCCGTACGCGCCGGCCGCTTGCCGCGCATCGGGTCGCACAGCCGCTCCACCGCCACCAGCACCGCCTCGACGAGGAGCGCCAGCCCGGCGACCAGCACCGCGCCGGCCACCACCTGCGGGGTGTCGTAGTTGCCGAAGCCCGCCGTGATGATCCGGCCCAGGCCGCCGCCGCCGGCCAGCGCGGCCAGCGTGACCGTCGCCACCACCTGCACCGAAGCCGACCGCAGCCCCGTCATGATCAACGGGTACGCGAGCGGCAGCTCGACGCGGAGCAGCAGCTGCCAGCCGGACATGCCCATCCCCCGGGCCGCCTCCACCACATCGCGGTCCGCCTCCCGCATGCCGACGTACGCATTGGTCAGCAGCGGGGGCACCGCGAAGAGCACCAGCGCCACGATCGTCGGCCAGTCCCCCGCCTTGCCCAGCGGGCTGAGCGTCAGCAGCACCAGCACGGCGAACGTCGGCACCGCGCGGCCGACGTTGGCGAGGTTCACGGCCAGCGCCCCGCCCTTGCCGATGTGGCCCAGGTACAGCGCCACCGGAAGCGCCAGCAGACAGGAGATGACCAGGCACACCACGCTCAGCTGCACGTGCTGCCCGAGGCGGTGCCAGACGCCGTTCTCACCGGCCCAGTTGGCCGCGGAGCCGAGCCAGCCCCACGCACCCGTGATCGCGTCCACCGCTCAGGCCACCGCCTTCCGCTCGCGCCCGAACCCCCGCGTCCGGCCGGCCCCCGGGCGCCCGCCGCCCTCGCCGTCCGTGTCCCTGCCCCCGGCTCCCGCGCCGCCGGACCCCGCCCGGCCGGCCCGGGTCCAGGGCGTCAGCGCCCGCTGGAGCCCCACCAGCAGCAGGTCGGCGACCAGCGCGAGCAGCACGCACAGCACCGAGGCGGTCAGCACCTCCGCCTTGAAGAAGCCCTGCATCCCGCTGTCGATGAGGTTGCCCAGGCCGCCGAAGCCGACCACCGCGCCGATCGTCGTCATCGCCACCGTCGAGACCGTGGCGATCCGCAGACCGGCCATCATGGCGGGCAGTGCCAGCGGCAGTTCGACCTGGAAGAGCAGCCGCAGCGGGCCGTACCCCATCCCGCGGGCCGCCTCGCGCACCTCCTCGGGGACCGCCTGCAGCCCCGCGAGTATGTTGCGCACCAGGATCGTCAGCGAATAGAGCACCAGGCCCGTCACGACCACCGCGGCCGAGACCCCGAACACCGGGGTCAGCAGCGCGAACATGGCCAGCGACGGGACCGTGTACAGAATCGTCGTCAGGCCGAGCACCGGGCCGGCCGCGCCGCGCCGCTGCCGGGCGAGCAGCGCCAGCGGGAAGGCGATCAGCAGTCCGATGACCACCGAGGCGACGGTGATCCAGACGTGCTGGACGGTGGCGTCCACCAGCTCCTGGCCACGACTGTGGAGATACTCGCCGCAGATCCAGTCATTGGCCTGCAGACAGTTCCGCGGGCCCGCTGCTTGGCTCATGGCCGTACTCGGGTACGTACTCAAGGGCGTGCTCACGCCACGTCACCTCCCCCGTCCGCTCGCTCACAAATCCGGTGACTGTCTGCGACCCTATCCCCCGCCACTGACAATCGGCCCGGACCGCCATCGACTCGCAACATCCCGTTCATCCCGCCCCGGGCGGACCGACGACAATGGGGAAGCATGATCCGTTTCGAGCACGTCACCAAGCGTTACGCGGACGGCACCACCGCCGTCGACGACCTCTCCTTCGAGGTCGCGGAGGGCGAGCTCGTCACGCTCGTCGGCCCGTCCGGCTGCGGCAAGACCACGACCATGAAGATGGTCAACCGGCTCATCGAGCCCACGGAAGGCCGCATCTTCCTGGACGGCGCCGACATCGCCACGGTCGACCCGGTCGAGCTGCGCCGCCGCATCGGTTACGTGATCCAGCAGATCGGGCTGTTCCCGCACAAGACCGTGCTCGACAACACCGCCACGGTCCCGCACCTGCTCGGCCGGCCGCGCAAGCAGGCCCGCGCCCGGGCCGCCGAGCTGCTCGACCTGGTCGGCCTGGACCCGTCGGTGTACGGCTCGCGGTACCCGGAACAGCTCTCCGGCGGCCAGCGTCAGCGTGTCGGCGTGGCCCGCGCGCTCGCCGCCGATCCGCCCGTGCTCCTCATGGACGAGCCGTTCGGCGCCGTGGACCCGGTCGTCCGCGAGCACTTGCAGACCGAGTTCCTGCGCCTGCAGTCCTCGCTCCACAAGACGGTCCTCTTCGTGACCCATGACATCGAGGAGGCGGTACGGCTCGGGGACCGCATCGCCGTCTACGGTTCCGGACGCATCGAACAGTTCGACACTCCGGCGACGGTGCTGGGCGCGCCGGCGACGCCGTACGTAGCGGAGTTCGTCGGCGCCGACCGGGGTCTGAAGCGGCTGTCCGTCACGCCGATCGAGACCGGCGACCTGGAGCAGCCCCCGGTGATCCACCTGGACGACCCGGTGGGGCGGGCGCTGGCCGGGATGGCGGCGGACGGCGCGCGCTGGGCGGTCGTCCTGGACAACGAGGACCGGCTGCACGGCTGGGTCGCCGCCGACGTCCTCGGGCAGGCGGCGGAGGACGGGACGGTCCGCGAGCACGCCCGGCGCATGGAGGCCTGGCTGCCGGTCGGCGCGCCCCTGAAGCAGGCGTTCAGCACGATGCTGCAGCACGACGCGGGCTGGATCGCGGTCCTGGACGGCGACCGCTTCCTCGGCGTCCTCACCCCGGGCCGCCTGCACGAAGCGCTGCGCCGCTCGACGACGGCGGACGCGGCGAACATCTCCCGCGCCGACGTGGAACTCCAGACGGTGCTGGACGCCTGACGCACGACGGGCGGGGCGCTGCGCTTACTGGTGCAGCTCCCCACTCCCCCACCTCGGGGGTTACCCAGGGGCAGCCGCCGACGCACCCGCGCCGCGCCGAGTGCACTCGAAAGAGACGCCGAAGACCGGACCGGACCAGGGCGGGGCGGCTTCACGGCCCCGGCCCCGCGGTCCCACGGGCCTCCGGCCCCGTACCGCCCCAGCGTCAGGCCGCCGCGGCTCCCGCCTCGTCGTCATCGTCCGGGAGCTTGCAGACGCGCTCCAGGAAGACCGCGGCCGCGACCACCGCGATGCCCGCGAGCACCGACAGGCCGGCGTACACCGTCTGGTCCGTACGACCCAGGCCCGCCGAACCCGAGGTCAGCAGGAAAACCGCGACGCCGCCGTACAACCCGCTCACGAGCGAGGCGACCAGCGCGCTCGCCTGACCGAACAGCACGGCCCTGGCCGCCATCATCGGCTCGACGCCCTTGGCGCCCTGCACCCGCTCGCGCTGGGCCTTCAGGCGGCTGCGCAGCGACAGGGCCGTCGCGGCCAGCACCGCGGCGATCAGCGCCAGCACGATCGGAGCCGCCAGCGGCACGCTGGGCAGGCTGCCGAGCGCGTCCCACAGGCGGGCGCCGGCCCATGCCAGCACGCCCGCCACCACGAACAGCCCGACCAGCACCTTGATCTTTAGCTGCTTCACCGAGCTTTTCGCCCCTCACACCGTCCCGGCCGCCCGCGCCGCGCCGGGCGCGGCGGCCATCATGTCCACCGGACCATCATCCCGCTACGAGCCCTCGCGGGCCGTACGGACAACGATCACTCGGGCAGCCGCAGTTCCAGGTCGGCGCGGGCCGCGACGCCGCCCCGGCCCAGCTCGTCCAGCAGCTCGGCCACCGCGCCGTGCCCGGGCACCTTGGCCTCGGGGTCGATGTCGTGCCACGGCACGAGGACGAAGGCGCGCTCATGGGCCCGCGGGTGCGGCAGCGTGAGCACCGGGTCCTGGGAGACGACGTCCTGGTACGCGATGATGTCCACGTCGATCGTGCGCGGACCCCAGCGCTCGTCCCGCACCCGCTCGAAGGCCTCCTCGATCGCGTGCCCGCGCTCCAGGAGCGAGTCCGGGGGCAGCGTCGTCTTCACGATCACCACGGCGTTGAAATACGACGGCTGGGTGCCCGGCTCGACGCCCCACGGCTCAGTCTCGTACACCGGCGAGACGGCTTTCACCCGCACCCCGGGGGTGTCCTCCAGGGCATCGACGGCCCCCTGGAGCGTCTCCAGGCGGTTGCCGAGGTTGCTCCCGAGGGAGATCACTGCGCGCTTCGGGTTGGTGAGCGTCACGTCCGCCGCGTCGACCTGCGCCACCACGGAAGCGGGCACCGGCTGTACGGTCGGGTCACTGCTGGTCATACTCGGCTCCGGGTGATGGTGATGGTCACGTCGTCAAAGGGGACCGTGATCGGGGCGTCGGGCTTGTGGACCACGACCTCGACCTCCTCCACCCCCTGGTGCTTCAGACACTGGGCGGCGATCCGCTCGGCGAGCGTCTCGATGAGGTCGACGGGCTCGCCCTCGACGATCGCCACGACCTCCTCCGCCACGATTCCGTAGTGCACGGTCTTCGCGAGGTCGTCGGTCGCCGCCGCGGGACGGGTGTCCAGACCGAGCACCAGGTCCACGACGAACGCCTGGCCCGCCTCGCGTTCCTGGGCGAACACACCGTGGTGTCCCCGGGCCTTCAGCCCGCGCAGCGCGACACGGTCCACGCGAATCACTCCCACTGGTACCACTGATCGTTGGATGAACGGGCACGTGCCGGACATCGTCCGGAACTCCGCCCAGTCATCGAATTTACCTGCGAGCACTGACAGCACTCGCTCACGGGGGCCCTGGACAGGCACCCGGCACAGCTGCCGCACAGCCGAGTCCCCGCCCGCGCGGCCACTTACCCCGCCGCCCCGCGCCCCACCCCTACCCGGGTACGACTTGGCTCGAACGAGTGCGCCAGCGGTCACCCCGCTGACCCCGGCCGCTGACTCCCGGTACCGGCCTCACAGCCCGCCCGGCAGTCCGCCGACGCCGTCGTCCTCGTCCTCCGGGCCGTCCTCGTCGTCCTCGTCGTCCCGGTCGGCGAGCACCGGCGACCCGTGGTGCGACCACACGCGCCAGCCGTCCTCCGTGCGCCGGAAGACGTTGGTGGCCACGACCAGCTGGCCGATCAGCGGCCCGACCGAGCCGTCCTCCTCGGCGGGGCCGCCGCTGAGGATGTTCTCCGTACAGGTCACGAGCGCGGTGTCGGCCACCACGTCGATCTCCACGTCGGTGAGGAAGAACTGGATGTACTCGGTGTTCGCCATGATCAGCGCATAGGAGCGCAGCACTTCGCTGCGGCCGCGCAGCACCGGCCAGCCAGGATGCACGACACTCACCTGGCCGTCCAGCCACAGCTCGGACATCGCCTCATGATCACCGCGCTCGATGGCCTCGTAGAACGCGGTGTTCGCCTGCTCCACCAGCTCGATGTCCGTACGTGGGCTCAATCCGCTCACACCGCTCCTGTCGTGGTCCTCGTGCGTATTTCTGGACGTGCGCAGGCACGCGCACGGATACGTGCCTGCGGCGGGCACCGGGCGCCCCGTAAGCCGCCTGGCTGCCCTGTGCCCTGCCCGGCCCCGTTCTACGCCGCGCCGGGGGCCGCGGAACGCGCGGCCTCCACGGCCCGGGCCACGCGTACCGCGTCGGCGCTCGCCCGCACCTCGTGCACGCGGACCGCCCAGGCGCCCTCGCGCGCAGACAGCGCGGTGACCGCCGCCGTCGCCGCGTCCCGCTCCCGGGCGGGCGGCACCGAGGCCGAAGCGCCGGCACCGGCCAGTACGCGCCCCAGGAACCGCTTGCGCGAGGCGGCCACCAGCAGCGGCCGGCCCAGGTCGCGCAGCCGGTCCAGGCCCGCGACCAGCGCGAGGTCGTGTTCTGCGGCCTTGGCGAAGCCCAGCCCCGGGTCGATCACGATGCGCTCCGGGTCGATCCCCCCGGACACCGCCCGCTCCATGGCGGCCCGCAGCTCGGCCACGACCTCGCCGACGACGTCGCCGTAGACCGCCCGGTCGTTCATGTCGACGGACTGGCCGCGCCAGTGCATCACCACGAACGGCGCGTGCGCGGCCGCCACCACCGGGATCATCGCCGGGTCGGCGGCGCCCGCGCTGACGTCGTTGACCAGCTGCGCGCCGGCCTCCAGGGACCGCTCGGCGACGGAGGCCCGCATGGTGTCCACGGAGACCACCACACCGGCCGCCGACAGCTCGCGCACGACCGGGATCACCCGGCGCAGCTCCTCGGCCTCGTCCACCCGCGCGGCGCCGGGCCGGGTCGACTCGCCGCCCACGTCCACCAGGTCGGCCCCCTGGGCCACCAGGTCCAGGCCGTGCTTGACCGCGAGCTCGGTGTCGAACCAGTCGCCGCCGTCGGAGAACGAGTCGGGGGTCACATTGACCACGCCCATGACCGCGCACCGGTCCCACTCGGGCAGACCGGCCACCCGGCCACGCAAGGTACTCATACTTCCAGCCTAGGCGGTGTGGCCGGTCCGCTCGCCCCGTGCACCCCGCGTACCTGGGCGAACGCGGACGTATGGGCACACACGTACGCCTGTCTGGCCACGAGTACGCAGCGTGGCCCGCCCCCGTAAAGGCCGTTTCCGGACGTCATCGTGGCCGCCCGCCTCTCAGGCGGCCCGCTCGACCGACGTGCCACGGAGCGCCGTGTGCTGGTGCGCACACGGACGGGCCGCGGGCTCCGCACTCCGCCGGCGCAGCAGCCGGGGCAGCCCCAGCTGCACGAAGCCCTCCGCCTGCATCGCCGCGAAGCCGATCCGCGGCAGGTCACGGGTGTGCCGGAAGACCACGAAGCGCGGCTCCCAGCGGGGCCGGAACTTCGCATTGAACTTGTACAGCGATTCGATCTGGAACCAGCGCGAGAGGAACACCAGCAGCCCGCGCCAGGTCCGCAGCACCGGCCCCGCGCCCAGCTTCTCGCCCCTGGCCAGCGCCGACCGGAACATCGCGAAGTTCAGCGACACCCGCTCCACGTCCAGCTTCGGCGCCGCCTCCAGGGCCGCGACGATCAGCAGCTCGTTCATGCCGGGGTCGGCGCTCCGGTCGCGGCGCATCAGGTCCAGCGACATGCCGTCCGTGCCCCACGGCACGAAGTGCAGCACGGCCTTCAGGTCCCCGTACGGGCCCGGCGCCTCACCCTCCTCGGGTGCGCGGTGCGCGGTGGCGATCACCGCGTCGCCGTCCCGCTCGTCGCCGATCCGGCCCAGCGCCATGGAGAAGCCGCGCTCGGTGTCGGTACCCCGCCAGCCGTCGGCGGCCCGCTGGACCGCCTCGACCTCCTCGGGGGACAGCTCGGACACCCGGCGGACCTTGGTCTCGTAGCCGTTGCGTTCGATGCGCTTGACCATCTGCCGTACGTTGCGCATCGCGCGTCCGGAGAGCGTGAAGTCCGCCACGTCCACGATGGCCTCGTCGCCCAGCTCCAGCGCGTCCAGCCCGGTCTCCCGGGTCCAGACCTCGCCGCCGGTCTCGGAGCAGCCCATCACCGCGGGCGTCCAGGAGTGCGCCCTGGCCTCCTCCATGAAGCGCTCGATCGCGCCGGGCCACGCCTCGACGTCACCGATCGGGTCGCCGCTGGCCAGCATCACGCCGGAGACGACGCGGTAGCAGACGGCCGCCTTGCCGCTCGGCGAGAACACCGCGCCCTTGTCGCGGCGGAGCGCGAAGTGGCCGAGGGAGTCCCGGCGGCCGTGCTTGGCCAGCAGCGCCCGCAGCCGCTCCTCGTCCTCCTCGGTGAGCCGCGCGACGGGCCGCTCGGGCCGGAACGCCAGGTACGCGGTGGTGCCCAGCGTCAGCAGGCCGAGCGCGCCCAGCGAGTAGCCGACGGTGTAGTCGACGTGGTGGGTGAAGGCCACCGGGCCCTCGAAGCCGAACAGGCCGACCACGACGTGCTGCAGCTCCGCCCAGACCGACGGGTCACCGACGGTGCGGTGCGGGTGGGAGTTGACGATCACCATGCCGAGAGCGATGCTCACGCCGCCCAGCACGACGAAGTTCAGCAGCGCCTTCCAGCGGCTGCGCGGATCCGGCAGCGCGGCGAACTCGCGCCGGTGCCGCACGAGATAGGCCAGCAGCGCCAGCGAGAGCACCGCTCCGAAAACGGAGTGGCGGTACGCGAACTGCGCGACAGCTCCCGCCGGAAGCAGCGCGACGGCCGCGACCCACACCCGCCGCTTGCGCCGCTTCAGCCCGTGCGCCAGCAGCAGGAGCAGCAGGCCCACCACGATCGAGGCGGCCGCGGCCAGCGGGCTCACCGCGCCCGGCAGCACCTCCGCCAGTGCGTGCATACGGCTGTGCCGGAAGCGTGGAAAGACGCCGGCCGCCACGTTCAGCAGACCGATCAGCGTGCAGGCCGTACCGACGGCCGTGGGCACCGACTCCGGGCGCGGACCCCGCACCCAGCGTGCGCGACGCCACGCAACCACTCCGGACTTTTCGCCATCTAGCCTGTCAGACATCACTTTCCCGTCGCCCGCTCCTCAGGTCGCCTGATCTCCAGAATGTGGAGCAGTTACCTGGACAATTCGCGCCCTGTAGGACGGCGCTTCAGGGCCCCGGGTTCCATCAGCCGGTCCGGCCGTCCGGCCGCCCAGCAGGAAGTGGACATGGACCTCACCAGTAAGACCGTTCTGCTGCTCACCGTGCTGGTCGCGGTGGCACTCTTCGCCGCCACCGTGCTCCTCTGGCCGCGGCTCGCGAGCCGCACCTGGCGCGCGGTGACCGGCCGGATCGGCCTGCTGCTGGCAACCCAGCTGACCCTCTTCGCCGCGGTCGGACTCGTGGTCAACAACGCCTTCGGCTTCTACGCGTCCTGGGCCGACCTCTTCGGCCAGGAGACCGAGACCGGAGTGGTGGTCGACCACTCGACCAAGCGCCAGGGCATCGAACGGACCGGCCTCCCGCAGGACAACCGACGGGCGGACGTCGCAGGCCGGCTCGACAAGGTCCTCATACGCGGCGAGAACACCGGCATCACCAGCCCCGCATACGTCTACCTACCGCCGGAATACTTCCAGCCCCAGAACGCGCAGAAGCGTTTCCCCACAGCGGTAGTCCTCACCGGCTACCCCGGCACGGCAGAAGCCCTCTACACCAAACTGCACTACCCCCAGACCCAGCGGCGCCTGGTCTCCCAGGGCAAGATGCAGCCGACGATCCTGGTCATGATGCGCCCGACGGTCGCCCCGCCCCGCGACACGGAATGCATGGACATACCGGGCGGCCCGCAGACCGAGACCTTCTTCACCAAGGAACTCCGCGCGGACATCGCGGCGCACTACCGGACCGGCACCCAGGCCCGTAACTGGGGCATCATCGGCGACTCCACGGGCGGCTACTGCGCGCTCAAGATGACCATGCGCCACCCGGAGGCCTTCTCGGCGGGCGCCGCCCTCTCCGGCTACTACAAGGCCCCGCTCGACCCCACCACCGGCGACCTCTTCGCCGGCGACCCCCGGCTCCAGCGCGAGAACGACCTGCTCTGGCGCCAGCGCCACCTCCCGCCCCCGCCGGTGAACCTGCTGGTCACCACCAGCAAGCAGGGCGAAACCAACTACGCCGACACGATGCGCTTCATACAGCAGGCCAAGGCCCCCACCCGGGTCTCGTCCATCGTCCTCGAAAGCGGCGGCCACAACTTCAACACGTGGCGCCGAGAAATCCCCCCGGCCCTCACCTGGCTGAGCACCCGCCTGAGCGCATAAAAAGACCCGCACCCGAGTCTTTTCACCCACCACCGACGGGAGGGGACGGGCCGCAGCGGGTGGGGTACCGGACGTAAAGCGAAGCAGTCCGGTACCCCACCCGCGGAGGCCCGGCACCGGACGTCACGCCCCGCGCAAGCGATATCGCCCGCGGCAGGCGCAACGGCGGGGCACCCACAACAGCGAAAGGCGTTACCGCGCCAGAATCAGGCTCATAGCCTCCGCACGAGTAGCCGCATCCCGCAGCTGCCCCCGCACCGCGGACGTCGTCGTCTTCGCCCCCGGCTTACGAACCCCCCGCATGGTCATGCACATGTGCTCGCACTCGACCACGACGATCACGCCGCGCGGCTCCAGTATCTGCATCAGAGAGTCCGCGATCTGCGTGGTCAGCCGCTCCTGGACCTGCGGACGGCGCGCGTACACGTCCACCAGCCGGGCCAGCTTCGACAGCCCCGTGATCTTCCCGTCGGACGACGGGATGTATCCGACGTGCGCCACGCCCACGAACGGCACCAGGTGGTGCTCGCAGGAGGACACCACCTCGATGTCCTTGACCAGCACCATCTCGTCATGACCGAGGTCGAAGGTCGTCGTGAGGACGTCCTCGGGCTTCTGCCACAGGCCCGCGAAGATCTCCCTGTACGCCCGCGCCACACGGGCCGGCGTCTCCAGCAGGCCCTCGCGGTCCGGGTCCTCACCGACCGCGATCAGGAGTTCGCGCACGGCGTCCGCGGCACGCTTCTCGTCGAATTCGCCGATCGTGCCTTCGCCGTCCAGCGTCACCGGGTCGGTCATCTGGTGCCTCGTTCCTTCTTCATTCCGCTACGAACGCGAAATGCCGCGCCCCCCAGGCTAGAACCTGGGGGGCGCGGCATTCATTCCGGGGCCGGTGTGGCTACCGGCGGGCCGGTCACGTGGCGACCGGGGGTTCCGTCGGGCCGAGGCCCGACCGTCACCCCTGACGTCACCCCTCGCTGCTTCCACTTCCGGAGGAATCCTCCGGAAGCTCGACCTTCTCCGTGGAGACGGTCGGCGTCACGGACGCCGCACCGTTGGCCGCGGCCAGCTCCTTGGGAGCGAGCACCGGCGGGCGGGTGGACGGCGTACGCCGCGAGGAGCCGGTCCACGCGGGGCGGGCCGGGCGCTTCACGATGTGCTTGAAGACCTCGGCGATCTCCTCCTTGCCCAGGGTCTCCTTCTCCAGGAGCGCCAGGACCAGGTTGTCGAGCACGTCGCGGTTCTCGACCAGGATCTCCCACGCCTCGTTGTGCGCGGTCTCGATCAGCTTCTTGACCTCCTCGTCCACCAGCGCCGCGACCTCTTCGGAGTAGTCGCGCTGGTGGGACATCTCGCGGCCCAGGAAGGGCTCGGAGTTGTCGGAGCCGAACTTGATCGCACCGAGCCGCTCGGTCATGCCGTACTGCGTGACCATCGCGCGCGCCGTGGCGGTCGCCTTCTCGATGTCGTTCGCCGCACCCGTCGTCGGGTCGTGGAAGACCAGCTCCTCCGCCGCGCGGCCGCCCAGCATGTACGCCAGCTGGTCGAGCATCTCGTTGCGCGTGGTGGAGTACTTGTCCTCGTCCGGGAGCACCATCGTGTAGCCGAGGGCACGGCCCCGGGACAAGATCGTGATCTTGTGGACCGGGTCGGAGTTCGGTGAGGCCGCCGCGACCAGGGCGTGTCCGCCCTCGTGGTACGCGGTGATCTTCTTTTCCTTGTCCGACATGATCCGGGTCCGCTTCTGCGGTCCCGCCACGACCCGGTCGATCGCCTCGTCCAGGAAGTGGTTGTCGATCAGCTTCTTGTCGCTGCGAGCCGTCAGCAGGGCGGCCTCGTTCAGCACGTTCGACAGGTCCGCACCCGTGAAGCCCGGCGTACGGCGCGCGACCGCACCCAGATCGACATCGGGCGCGACCGGCTTGCCCTTCTGGTGAACCTTGAGGATCTCCAGACGGCCCTGCATGTCGGGGCGGTCGACGGCGATCTGCCGGTCGAAGCGGCCCGGACGCAGCAGCGCCGGGTCCAGGATGTCCGGCCGGTTCGTGGCGGCGATCAGGATGACGCCGCCCTTCACGTCGAAGCCGTCCATCTCGACGAGCAGCTGGTTCAGCGTCTGCTCGCGCTCGTCGTGGCCACCGCCGAGACCCGCACCGCGGTGCCGGCCGACGGCGTCGATCTCGTCGACGAAGACGATCGCCGGGGCGTTCGCCTTGGCCTGCTCGAAGAGGTCACGGACACGCGAGGCGCCGACACCCACGAACATCTCGACGAAGTCGGAGCCGGAGATCGAGTAGAAGGGCACGCCCGCCTCGCCCGCGACGGCGCGCGCGAGGAGCGTCTTGCCCGTACCGGGCGGGCCGTACAGCAGTACGCCCTTGGGAATCTTGGCGCCGACGGCCTGGAACTTCGCCGGCTCCTGCAGGAACTCCTTGATCTCGTGGAGCTCCTCGACGGCCTCGTCCGACCCCGCGACGTCCGAGAAGGTCGTCTTGGGGGTGTCCTTGGTGATGAGCTTCGCCTTGGACTTGCCGAAGTTCATGACCCGGGAGCCGCCGCCCTGCATCTGATTCATCAGGAACAGGAAGACGACGACGATCAGAACGAACGGCAGCAGCGAGAGCAGCATGCCCACGAAGGGGCTCTGCTTCTGCGGCGAGACGGTGTACCCGTCCTTGATGTCGCCCGTCTGGTACTTGGCCTGCAGGGTCTTGGCGAGCTCGACGCCCTGGTCGCCGATGTAGCTCGACTGGATCTTGTCGGAGCCCTCGACCTTGTTGCTGCCGGAGAGCTCGACCTTGACCTTCATTTCGTCGCCGGTGGTCAGCTCGGCGGACTTGACCTTGTTGTCAGTGATCGCCTTGACGACCTGACCGGTGTCCACCGTTTTGTAGCCGCCAGACGAACTGACGACCTGCATCAACACGACCACGGCGAGGACGGCCAGCACGATCCACATGACCGGCCCACGGAAGTATCGCTTCACGTCCATCCATACGGAGCCTTGAGGCCCCGTCCCTCCTGCCACAGTGAGGCACTCCAGCCCTCGGGGAGGTCTGGTCGTGCGTACGGTGTATTACTGGCCCGAAAAAGACTGACCTTCGGACGGTACCCCAGCATTGTCACCCGACGCCGCTGCCCGTGGTGAACAATGCGGCTTGGATTCCGCCCTCCCTGCTCCAACGGCGGGAGGCCGCAAAGGGTTCCCGCCGTCCGGCGCGAGGGGCTTTCCGGGGTTCTCCGGGCCCTTCCGTCGCTTCCGACGGGGCGTCAGCCGCCGTAGACGTGCGGCGCGAGCGTGCCCACGAACGGCAGGTTCCGGTACTTCTCGGCGAAGTCCAGGCCGTAACCCACGACGAATTCGTTGGGGATGTCGAAGCCGATCCACTTCACGTCGATGTCGACCTTGGCCGCCTCGGGCTTGCGCAGCAGCGTGCAGACCTCCAGCGAGGCCGGCTCGCGCGAGCCGAGATTCGACAGCAGCCAGGACAGCGTCAGGCCGGAGTCGATGATGTCCTCGACGATCAGGACGTGCTTGCCCTTGATGTCGGTGTCCAGGTCCTTGAGGATCCGGACCACGCCCGAGGACTGGGTGCCCGCGCCGTACGACGACACGGCCATCCAGTCCATCGTGACGGGGGTGGACAGCGCACGCGCCAGATCCGCCATCACCATCACGGCGCCCTTCAGAACGCCGACGATGAGCAGCTCCTTGCCCGCGTACTCCGCGTCGATCTTCGCGGCCAGCTCGGCCAGCTTCGCGTCGATCTCTTCTTTGGTGATGAGCACCGACTGAAGGTCGGAACCCATGTCCTTGTCGTCCACCCGTGCCACTCTCGCTCGGTTCGGTGTCATGTGACTCGTCCGGCCGGGCGGTCCCGCGCGGCTCAGCCCTGCCGGATGACCAGTTTGCCACCCTGCCGTCGCACACCCACCAGCCCGGGGAGGTCGATCGCTCCCTGACCGCGCCAGGCGGTGATCAGCCGGTCGACTTCCTCGATGTGCCGGGCGAAGAGCGAACCCGCAGGTGAACCGGCGCGCAACAGGGCCCGGCGGAGCACCCGTCGGCGGACCGCGGCGGGCAGTGCGTAGAGCGCGGCGACGTCCAGCGCGCCGGTGGCATCGGCCACACCGTGCTCGGCCTCCGTGGCCCAGGAGTCCAGCGCGTCGGCGTCGTCGCGGGAGAGCTGGGCCGTACGGGCGAGGGCCTCGACGACGCCTTTGCCGAGCGCCTTCTCCAGGGCGGGCAGGCCCTCGTGGCGGAGCCGGGAGCGGGTGTACGAGGGGTCGGTGTTGTGCGGGTCGTCCCACACGGGCAGCGACTGGATCAGGCAGGCCTTGCGGGCGGTCTGGCGGTCGATCCCGAGGAACGGGCGGCGGTACCGGCCTTCGGAGCCGGAGACGGCGGCCATGCCGGACAGCGAGCGGGTCCCGGAGCCGCGGGCGAGGCCGAGGAGGACGGTCTCGGCCTGGTCGTCACGGGTGTGGCCGAGGAGGACGGCGTCCGCGCCGTACCGTCGCGCGGCGTCGTCCAGAGCGGCGTAACGGGCCTCGCGGGCGGCCGCCTCGGGGCCGCCGTCCCTGCCCACCTCGACGGAGACGGCCTCGGCGGGGTCCAGCCGGAGCGCCTGCATCCGGAGGACCACCTCCGCCGCCCGGGCGTCGGAGCCGTGCTGAAGGCCGTGGTCGACCGTGACGCCGCCCGCGCGGACGCCGAGGCGCGGGGCTTCGAAGGCGAGTGCGGAGGCGAGCGCCATGGAGTCGGCGCCGCCGGAGCAGGCGGCGAGCACCAGGGGCGGCGGAGCATCGGGACCGGACCGCCGGCTGTGGGACGTCAGGACGTCGTGGAGTACGCGGCGGACCGCCAGGCGTATTGCGGCGACCGCTGGATGGGGACCCATGTCCGTTTCCAATCGTTCAGCTGGGGGAGCCACGGGCCGGGCGGCGCGTGGCCGTCCGGCCCACCGGGAGCATCTCGGGAGCGAGCGCCGGGGGGATCGCGCCGGGCGACCCCCGGGGCGGTCACTCAGAGTGTCTCGATGGTGACAGAGATGAGCAGTTACCCGAGCATTGCACGCCTCTCCCCGAGCCACGGTCCCTCAGAAGGGTGATTGAGGGGGCGTTCGTCTGTCCTACGGCGCGCCCGCGCCGCGCCGCCTTCCTACGGCGCACCGTCCGCCTTGCGATGCACCCGCGCGACCCAGTCCGCCGGTTTGGCGATCTCCTGCTTGGTGGGGAGGGTGTTCGGCGAGGTCCACACGCGGTTGAAGCCGTCCATGCCGACCTCGTCGACGACGGCCCGCACGAAGCGCTCGCCGTCCCGGTACTGCCGCAGCTTGGCGTCCAGGCCCAGCAGCTTGCGCAGCGCCTGGTCCAGGCGTCCCGCGCCGCTCGCCCGGCGCTGCTGGAACTTCTCCCGGATCTCCGTCACCGACGGCACGACCTGCGGGCCCACGCCGTCCATGACGTAGTCGGCGTGCCCCTCCAGCAGGGACATCACGGCGGTCAGCCGGCCGAGGATCTCGCGCTGCGCCCTGGTCTGCACGAGGTCGACGAGGCTCCGTCCGCCGTCCTCGCCCGCCTCGCCCTCGGGGCGGGCCCCGGCGAGCGACTGGGCGGCCTCGCGCAGCCTCTCCAGGAGCGTGCCCGGGTCGATCTCGGTCTCGGCGAGGAACGCCTGCACCTCGCCCTCGATGTGGTCGCGCAGCCACGGCACCGCGGTGAACTGCGTACGGTGCGTCTCTTCGTGCAGGCAGACCCACAGCCGGAAGTCGTGCGGCGCCACGTCCAGCTCGCGCTCGACGTGGACGATGTTCGGCGCGACGAGCAGCAGCCGGCCGCCCTTGGCACCCGCCGGGAGGTCCCTGGTGGGCGGCGCGAACGTCTCGTACTGGCCGAGCACGCGGGACGCCAGGAACGACAGCAGCATGCCCAGCTCCACGCCGGTGACCTTGCCGCCGACCGCGCCTATCACCGCGCCACCGGGGAGCGAGGAGCGGCGCTCCTGCATCTTCTCCAGCAGCGGCTTCAGTACGGCGCGGAAGCCGGCCACGTTGGCGCGGATCCAGCCGGGCCGGTCCACGACCAGTACGGGCGTGTCGTGGAGCGCGTCCGCGCCGCCGGGCGGCGTCATGCGGGTGAACGCCCGTACGTGCTCCTCGGCGGCCTTGGCGTGCCGGCGCAGCTCGGCGACGACCGCGCGGGCCTCGTCCCGGCTCACCTCGGGCCCCGGCCTTACGAAGCGGGAAGCGGTCGTCACCGCGAGATTCCAGTCGACCATCTCGGCACCACCGATGCTCGTCATGACTTCACGGTACGGGTGCGCCCGGCCGGGGGGTAGCCGATTCGCGGCGAGCGGCGGTACCCGGCCGTCCCGTACGGCGGCGCCGGCCTCACCGGCAGCCGCAGTTGGCCACCGCCGAGGCGAGCCGGTCGAGGGCCTGCTGTGCCGCGGCTCCATCGCCCGCGCCGTTGGTCATGAAGGCGAAGGTCAGCAGGCGGCCGTCGGCGTCGACGACCGTGCCGGCGAGCGTGTTCACGCCGGTCAGGGTGCCGGTCTTGGCGCGTACGGCACCGGCGCCCGCGGCCTCGTCGGCGTACCGGCTCTCCAGGGTGCCGGTGAAACCGGCCACGGGGAGGCCGGTGAGGACCGGGCGCAGCTCCGGGTGGTCCGGTGCCGCGGCGAGCAGCAGCACATGGGAGAGCAGGCGGGCCGAGACCCGGTCGTCGCGGTCCAGGCCGCTGCCGTCCTCGAAGTCGGTCTTCGCCACGGGGATGCGGAGCTGTCCGAGAGTGCGCTGTACGGCGCGTCCGCCGCCCTTGAAGGTCGTGGGCTGTCCGGTGGCCACGGCGGTCTGGCGGGCCAGCTGCTCGGCGATGTCGTTGTCGCTGTGGGTGAGCATGCGCTCGACGATCGAGGAGAGCGGCAGGGAGGACGCGGTGGCCAGCCGGGTGGCCGCGCGCCGGGCGTCGGTGTCCCCGGTCCCGCCGGTGACCTCGATGCCGTGGGCGCGCAGGTCGTCGGCGAAGGCCCGGGCGGCCGCGGCGGACGGGTCGGTGGCGCGGGGCGCGGGGCCGTGGCCGCTGTCGTCCAGGCGGCCCTCGTCGGCGGTGAGGGCGGTGATGGGGGCGAGGTTCTCGTTGGGGCCGATCGGGTGCAGGGCCGGCCCCTCGTACAGCGAGTCGTCGTACCGCAGGGTGACCTTCTTCGCGCCGCGCTTCTTGAGGGCGCGGGCGGTGTCGGCGGCGAGGTCCCCGAGGGCGGCGGGGCGCTCGGCGGCCGGCGTCCCGCTCTTCGGGGTGCGGGCGGTGAGGGTGGGGTCGCCGCCGCCGACCAGGACGACCCGGGGAGTGCCGTCCTTCGTGCGGCCGTCCTGGACGGCCTTCGTGGTGAAGCGGTGGTCGGGCCCGAGGGCGGTGAGGGCGGCCACGGCGGTGCCGAGCTTGATCGTGGAGGCGGGGGTCGCGGTCCGGTCGGCGCGGCTCGCGAAGACCTCGCGGCCGGTGGCGACGTCCATGACCGAGGCGGTCCGGACCGGGCCCAGCGCCGGAGCCTTCAGGAGGGGCGCCAGGGCGTCCGCGAGGCCGCTGCCGGTGGGCGGGGGCGCGCCGTCCCCGCCGCCCTTCACAGGGGCGCCCAGGGCCGCCAGTACGGGTGCGGCGCCCGGGGCCGCGGGGCCGTCGCCGTGATGCTCACCACCCCTGCCGTCCCAGCGGGCCGCGCGGGCCCGTTCGGCCGTAGTCTGACCGGAGTCCCAAGGACCGGCCGCCGCAACCGCGCCGGCCGCCACCGCGAGACCGGCGACGGCGGAGCCGGCCGACAGCTGCCATGTCCGTTTCCGCTGGACAGGGGTCTTTCGCCACCACTGGCGGGCGAAGAACCACTCGTCGGCCACGAACTGCGCGGCGCCCCGGCCCGCACCGGCTGTCGCCCGTATGCAGGACCGGCACCCGCCGACCCACCTGACCTGCCACGACCTGGTCTCCGGCACTTTGGACCAGCCCCTTTCGCCACCACACACCTGCGTGGGGGACACTTAATCACCAGACGTATGTGTTGATCATGGAGGAGCCACCCGTGGAGTTCGACGTCACCATCGAGATCCCGAAGGGTTCGCGGAACAAGTACGAGGTGGACCACGAGACCGGTCGGATCCGCCTGGACCGTCGACTCTTCACCTCGACCAGCTACCCGGCGGACTACGGCTTCGTCGAGAACACTCTCGGCGAGGACGGTGACCCGCTGGACGCGCTGGTCATCCTGGACGAGCCGACCTTCCCGGGTTGCCTCATCAAGTGCCGCGCCATCGGCATGTTCCGCATGACCGACGAGGCCGGCGGCGACGACAAGCTGCTGTGCGTCCCCGCCTCGGACCCGCGCGTGGAGCACCTGCGCGACATCCACCACGTGTCGGAGTTCGACCGCCTGGAGATCCAGCACTTCTTCGAGGTCTACAAGGACCTGGAGCCGGGCAAGTCGGTCGAGGGCGCCAACTGGGTGGGCCGCAGCGAGGCCGAGGCCGAGATCGAGGCCTCCTTCAAGCGCCTGGAGGCGCAGGGCGGCAAGCACTGAGCCTGATCGGCTCGGCTTTCCGACCACTGCCGGTCCCTGGCCGGTGATTTCGATGGGCGGGCACCCGCGGGTGTCCGCCCATCGGCGTACAAGATGTCCTCAATCGCCGGACAGGCTTGATTTCACCGGCTGGTTCCCGGCGTCTCAGAAGCCGCGTGTGCGCTTCGCTGCGCGGCGGTTGGCGGCGTCCTCGCCGGCCGGGGCCCTGATGAAGAGGCGGGCCACCTCGCCTCCGAGGTTCACGCCGACCGCGATGGCCAGCGCCAGCGAGACCGCCTTGATCAGCGAGGAGATGCCCTCGTTCAGATTGCCCTGGGCGAAGTTGAGCAGCGCGAAGTACGTCGCGCTACCGGGCAGCAGCGGGCCGATGGCGGCCGTGACGTACGGCAGTGCCGAGGCATAGCGGTACCGCGACAGCAGCTGCCCGAAGAGGCCGACCAGACCGGCCGCGATCGTCGTGCCGACCACCGGGTTGACGTTGGCCTGTACGAGGACGCCGTACGCCACCCAGGCGACGCCGCCGTTGAACGTCGCGAACAGCACGGTGTGACGTTCCTGCTGAAGCAGGACACAGAAGGCCAGCGCCAGCAGCAGCGAGGCGATGATCTGCACCACCGGCTCGTCGTACGTGCCCAGCGCCTCTTCCGGGTTCAGCGTGTGGGCACTGAGCTGGACGCCCAGATAGAGCACGCCGAGCACGCCGATCACGATGCCGACGATGAGGTAGCCGACCTCCAGCAGGCGTGCGGCCGCGGTGATGTAGTAACCCGTCAGGCCGTCCTGCACGCCCGCCACCAGCGCCCGTCCCGGGATCAGTGCGAAGAGGCCACCGGTGATGACCGCCGACGCCTGCACGCCCGTGTTCACCATGCTCAGCGCCACACCCATCGCGGCGGGCGGCATCGCCGCGGCCACGAACTGGTAGAACTCCGGCAGCCCGCGCCCGGAGGCGAGCCAGGCCAGCCGGTCGCCGAGCATGGACCCTATGGCGGCCGCGATGAACACCGTCAGACCGCCGCCGACCAGCATGCTCGCCGCGCCGGACAGCAGTCCGGACGCCACGGTGAGCGCCCAGCTGGGGAACGGGTGGCGGTTACGGCGGATCTCGGCGAGGCCGCGGTAGGCCTCCTCCAGCGTGATGCCCTCGGAGGTGATGTCGTCGACCAGCCGGAAGACGGCCGAGAGCCGGGTGTAGTCCACACCGCGCCGGCGGACCGTACGGCTGGCCGTCACCGGGTCGTCCACCAGCGACGGCTGGTACGAGATCGACAGCAGCGTGAAGGTCACGGTGGGCTCGACGCGCTCCAGCCCGTAGGCGTGCGCCACACCGAACATCGCCGCCTCGACGTCCTCGGCGCCCTCACCACCGGCGAGCAGGATCTCGCCGATACGAAGGGTGAGGTCGAGCACGCGCGGCACGGCGGGCCCGGTCTCGTCGGCGCGTTCGCTCCGCTCCGGAGCCGGGCGCTCGGTGACCGGCATCCGCAGCATCGTGCGCATCCGGTCCTGCCACGGCACGTCCTTGGTGAGGCTGATGGCCGGTATGCCGTGCGGCGGGGTGAAGGCGGGCCAGCCGGCGGGCGTCGTCGGCAGCGGGTGGGTGCCCGTGGTGGAGCCGTTGCTGCCGTTCGTGCTGCTGCCCGGCGGCGCGAAGGCCGACCCCTCCGGCTCGACGGGCGCCTCGGTCCGCATGCCCTCCGGCACGGTGAACTCGGAGGTGGGGTGCTCGTCCTCGGGCAGCGGGGTGTAGGGCATGCCGAGCGGCGGGGTGAACGCGCTCCGCGCCTCGTCCGTTTGGGGTTTGCGGTCCTCGGGGGACTCCGCGTCCGACGCCACTGCTCCTCGCTCCTCGTGCGCCTCTGCCGTCCGTCGTCAAGTGCCACCATGCCTGATCGCCGCCCTTGGCGCGCGGGGCGGGGGGTTCGCAAGGCGGTTTTTGGGGGGTGAGTACCCGCCCTGGACGCCGCGAAGGCGCCCCTGGGCCGTTCCGCGGCGGTGCGGAACGGAAGGGACGCCGGAGGGCGGTGCGGTACGGGGTGAAGGGTTGCGCAGCCGGTCAGCGCTTGGCGTGGCGGCCGCGGCGGCCGTCGCCCGGGGGCTGCTGAGGGTCCTGCGGGTGCGGCTGCCGCGGCCCCTGCTGAGGCTGCTGCGAAGGTGAATGATACTGCTCCGGCCCGGCCTCCTGCTGCCCGGGACCGCCGTACGGAGCGTCTCCCGACTGCCCGCCGTACGGGGGCTGCTGGGGGTGCTGCGGCTGCTGTCCGTAGGGCGCCCGCGGCGGCTCCTGACGGCCGTACTGCGGCTGCTGCGGCTGCTGTCCGTAGGAGGGCTGCTCCTGGCGGCCGTACGGGGGCTGCTCCTGAGCCTGCCCACGGTCCTGGCCGTACGGAGCCTGCGCCTGACCGTACGGTGCCTGGCCCTGGCCGTAGGGGGCCTGCCCCTGGCCGTACGGGGGCTCCTGACGGCCGTACGGCTGCTGCTGGTGGCCGTACGGGGGCCGCTCCTGGCCGCCGCCGTACGGGGCCTCGTGACCGCCCCGGCCGTTCTGGCCGCCGTACGGAGCGCGCTGCTGCCCGCCCGCGGCGCCGTACGGCGCGTGGTCCTCGTCCTGCCCGATGCGCGGCATCGGCTGGGTGGCGTCCGCGGGGCCGCCCGCGGCCGGGCCGGCCGCCGGGGTGTCCTCGCCCGCCGCGGCCGCCTTCTTGGACTTGCTGCGGCCGCGGAGGTACTCGATGACGATCGGGACGACGGAGATCAGCACGATGAGGACGAGGATCGCCTCGATGTTCTTGTGCACGAACTCGATGCCGCCGAGCGCGGCGCCCAGCAACGTCACGCCCGCGCCCCACAGGGCGCCGCCGATGACGTTGTAGGTGATGAAGGAGCGGTAGTTCATCCGGCTGACGCCCGCGATGATCGGCGTGAACGTCCGCACGATCGGTACGAAACGCGCCAGGATCAGCGACTTCGGGCCGTGCTTCTCGAAGAACTCGTGCGCCTTCTCGACGTTCTCCTGCTTGAACAGCTTGGAGTCGGGCCGCTTGAAGAGCGACGGCCCGACCTTCCGGCCGAAGAGATAGCCCGCCTGGTCGCCGAGGACCGCCGCCAGCACGATCAGCACACAGACCAGCCACAGCGGCCGGTCCAGCTTGCCCGCCGTGACCAGCAGGCCCGTCGTGAACAGCAGGGAGTCGCCGGGCAGGAAGAAGCCGATCAGCAGGCCGGACTCCGCGAAGACGATGACCAGCACGCCGATCAGGCCGAAGGTGCCGATCAGATAGTCCGGGTCCAGCCACTGGGGGCCGAGCGCGAGAGTGTTCACGGTGTGCAGGGCTCCTGGGTCGAGGGCGCCGGGTCGGGCAGTACGCGGAATGCGGGGTACAGGCGCATTGTGCGGCCCAAAGCTATCAACGCCTCATGACGCCCCTTGGTTCCAGCTGTGGGGTACGCCCGTCCGAGCGCCGGAACCGGACGGTCCGCTGTCCGGTTCCGGCGCCCGCCCTCAGGAGTGGCGGACCGCGTTCGCCGGCATCGCGTCCCGCATGCAGACCGCGAGCCCCGGCCTGATCGCCTCGTACGTGGCGGTGAACCGCTCGTCCGCGACGTACATCTCGCCGAGGCCGGCATGCCTCTCGTACGCGCAGTCGTAGTGGTGCCGGCTGATGAACCGGCGGTGCTCCTCGGCCGCCGCCATCTCCTGGAGCCTGGAAATCCGGGCGGTCAGCAGGTCGTGCTGACGCCGCAGGTGCTGGGGGTGCCCCCTGCTCGTAAGAGCTTGGGGAGGATCCGCGTCCGGGTCGTCCAGGCGAACCCGGCGACCTGTCCCACCGAGTACGTCATCTCCGCTCCCTTCCCGGTACGCGCTTCACGATGGGTCCTCACGTCGCGTGAGGTGCAAGTCCGTATGCCGGAAGAAAGTGGAGGGCGGATACAACCAATGGCATCCTTCGCCCATGCTGGGGATAACGGATCTTCCTACGTATCTCGCCGGACTGGCGCTGATCATCCTGCTGCCGGGACCGAACTCGCTGTACGTCGTCTCGGTGGCGGCGCGGCGCGGCCCGAAGGTGGCCTACCGCGCGGCCGCGGGGGTGCTCTGCGGGGACACGGTGCTGATGACGCTGTCGGCGGGGGGTGTGGCGTCGCTGCTGAAGGCCAGCCCGCTGGCCTTCGGGATCGTGAAGTTCGCGGGCGCGGGCTATCTGACGTGGCTGGCCTTCGGGATGCTGCGCGGCGCGGTGGCGCTCTGGCGCGGCCGGGAGGCCCGTAAGGCCACGGAGGAGGGCGCCGCGGCGCGCCCCAAGGAGGAGAACGAGCGGCCGTACCGCCGCGCCTTCGTGGTCAGCCTGCTCAACCCGAAGGCGATCCTGTTCTTCATCTCCTTCTTCGTGCAGTTCGTCGACCCGCACTACGCGCACCAGGCGCTGTCCTTCCTGGCGCTCGGCGCGTGGGCCCAGGCGTTCAGCCTCACGTACCTGTCAATCCTGATCTTCAGCGGTACGTACCTGGCGGCGACCTTCCGCAAGCGCCGGCGCCTGACCGCGGGGCTGACCGCGGGCGCCGGGGCGGCGTTCCTGGGGTTCGCCGCGAAGCTCTCGATGGCCGGTACGGGCTGACCCGTACGGCCGACGGCTAGGCAGCGGGCGAGCCGCCCCCGGGGAAGGGCGGCTTGTCCGCGAACGGGTTCTCCGTGCCCTCGGGGAGGACGCCGACGAACGGCTCGCCCTCGCCCGCGAAGACGTACGCGCCGCCCTCGATACGGGCGATCAGGGAGCGGGCCCAGGCCACCCCGGTATCCGCGGCGTGCACCCACATGTTCATGATCTCGCCGATGTGGCCGAGCTGCTCCGGGCCGTCCTCGGGGACGTAGTGCCCGGTGACCTCGGCGCGCCAGGCCTCCAGGTCCCGGACCCGCTCCGTCAGCAGGGCCGCCGCCTCCGCGCGAGGCAGGTCGACCATGAAGCCAATGCCGGCGCTCAGCACGTCCAGCTTCTGGTCGTGCTGGGAGAGCGCGGCCCGCAGCAGCGCGAAGTACTCCGCCTCACCGGCGTCCGTCAGCTCGTACTCCGTGCGCGGCGGGCCGCCGGCCGTGCTCGGCGCCGTCTCGTGCGCGTGGAGCAGGCCCTGCTTCGCCATCTGCTTCAGTGCGTGGTAGATCGAGCCGGGCTTGGCGTGGGACCACTCATGGGCGCCCCAGTACTCCAGGTCGTTCCGCACCTGGTAGCCGTGGGTCCGGCCGTGCTGCCGCACGGCTCCCAGTACCAGCAGCCGGATCGCCGACATCGCTCCGCGCTCTCCTCGTCCCCGGACGTGACCTTCCGGTGAGCACGCTACTGCCCGGCGGCGCCCGCCCCCTGCTGCCCCTCCTTCTCGCGCAGCGCCCGCTCCTCGTCCACCAGGCCGAAGGCGGTCCTGCCGTCCAGGGACTCGCGGATGATGTCGGCATGGCCGGCGTGCCGCGCGGTCTCCTCGATGAGGTGCAGCACCAGCCAGCGCATGGACTGCACGGCCTGCGGCGGGAACCACGGCGCCTCGGGCAGCGGGAAGGTGTCGTCCAGGCTCGGCACCGAGCGGATGAACTCCTCGGTCTCCTCCGCCACCCGGTCGTAGAAGGCGAGCATGCCGGCGACCGTCTCGTCCTCCGCCAGCCGGAAGCCGAGGTGCCAGGTGGTCTCGTCCGGCTCGATGGTGGACGGGCGTTGCTTGGCCATGTCCAGCCAGTTCAGCTCGGTCTCCGCGACGTGCTTGAGCAGCCCGGAGAGGGACAGCTCGCTGGCGCTGGGGCGGCTCGCGGCCGCCTCGTCGGTCAGCCCGAGCAGCGCGCGGCGCAGCCCGCCGCGCTGGGCCGCCAGGAACTGCAGAAGCGCGCCGCGCTCGTCACCGCGGGCCTCGGCAAGTACGTGAGTGGGCATGGCAGCCGCCTTTCGTCACTTCGGGGGTGTCGGGAGGATTCCTCCCGACACCGCAGAAGCTACGGGCCCTTGCGGTCAGGTTCTGTCCGCAACTCCTCGGCCCTTCGGGGGCGGCGTGCCGCAGCCGTTCAGAACGGGAAGATGGTCCGTTCGTGCTGGATCGACACCCACTTCTGCGTGGTGAAGGCCTCCACCGTCGACTCCCCGTTGAGGCGGCCGACGCCGGACGCCTTCTCGCCGCCGAAGGCGACCAGCGGCTCGTCGTGGACCGTGCTGTCGTTGATGTGGATCATGCCGGTCTCGATCTGGCGCGCCACTCGTGCGCCGCGCTCCACGTTGCCCGTGTGCACGGCGCCGCTCAGCCCGTACGGGGAGTCGTTGGCCATGCGTACCGCCTCGTCCTCGCCGTCGAAGGAGCGGAGCAGCACCACGGGCCCGAAGATCTCCTGCGTGTACAGCACGGAGTCGGCGGGCAGTCCGGACAGCACGGTCGGCTCGACCAGGTTGCCCTGCGTACGGCCGCGCACGAGGGGCGTGGCGCCCTCGGCGACCGCCCGCTCCACCAGCGCGGTCAGCGCCTCCGCCTGGAAGCTGTTGATGAGCGGGCCGATGTGGGTGTCCGGGTCGCGCGGGTCGCCGGTCCGCAGCTTCTTGACCTTGGCCACGAACTTCTCGGTGAACTCCTGCTCGACCTTGCGGTCCACGAGGACGCGGTTGGCGGCCATACAGACCTGGCCCTGGTACACGAAGCGGCTGAAGACCGCGGCGTCCACGGCGTAGTCGATGTCCGCGTCGTCCAGCACGATCAGCGCGCTGTTGCCGCTCAGTTCGAGGACGGCCCGCTTGAAGTGGCCCGCGGTGACGGCGGCGACGTGGCGGCCGACCTTGTCCGAGCCGGTGAAGGAGATGACGCGCGGCACGGGGTGCTCTATGAGCGCGTCGCCGATCTCGGCGATGTCGGTGATCAGGACGTTCAGCAGGCCGGCCGGCAGCCCGGCGTCCTCGAAGATCTTGGCGATCAGGCCGCCGCCGACCACCGGGGTGTTCTGGTTGGGCTTGACGACGACGGCGTTGCCCAGCGCCAGCGCGGGCGCCACGGACTTCAGGGTGACCAGGAACGGGAAGTTGTACGGGCTGATCACGCCGATGACGCCGACGGGGAGGCGGTAGACGCGGTTCTCCTTGCCCTCCACGGGGGACGGCACGATGCGGCCCTCGGGGCGGAGCGCGAGCTGCACCGACTCGCGCAGGAACTCCTGCGCCGTACGCACTTCGTAGGCCGCTTTGACGCGCGTACCGCCGAGCTCGACGACGATCGCCTCGATGATCTCGTCCTCGCGCTCCTGGACGATGCGCAGCGCGTTCTCGAATATCAGCCGGCGGCTGTAGGGATTGGTCCGCGCCCATTCGCGCTGTGCGCGTTCGGCCGCCCGGTAGGCCTCGTCGACCTGGTCCACGCCCGCGACGGTGACCGACGCCAGCTTTTCCTGGTCGTACGGATTGAAATCGATGATGTCCCACGAGCCGCTGCCGACCCGCCACTCACCGTCGATGAACTGGTAGGCCAGGTCGGAGAAGAAGGACATGGTCGTTCCTACTCTGTGCGGGCGCCTGTGGGGTGGCTGATCCGACGTCATTCTACTGACGAGTCACGTCAATTGGAGCAGACCGCGAAGAAGATCCCGGGTGCGGGAGGGATCGAGGCTCTCCTCCTGCAGGCTGCTCATCACCCGCTCGTACTGCCCGACCTCCTCGGCCTTGTCCAGATACAGCGCGCTGGTGAGCTGTTCCAGATAGACGATGTCGGAGAGATCGGACTCGGGGAAACGCAGCATCGTGAAGGCACCGCTCTCGCCCGCGTGCCCGCCGAAATTGAACGGCACGACCTGGAGCCGCACGTTCGGACGCTCGGATATGTCGATCAGATGCTGGAGCTGGCCGCGCATGACGGTGCGGTCTCCGTAGGGGCGGCGCAGCGCCGCCTCGTCCAGCACGCAGTCGAACTGCGGCGCCCGCTCGGCTATGAGGAGCTTCTGCCGCTCCTGGCGCAGCGCGACCCGACGGTCGATCTCCGAGGCGGCGGCGTCGGGCATGCCACGGCTGACGACGGCATGGGCGTACCCCTCCGTCTGCAGAAGACCGTGCACGAACTGCACTTCATAGGTGCGGATGTGCGACGCGGCTCCTTCCAGTCCCACATATGTCTGGAACCAGCCGGGAAGCACATCGCCGAAACTGTGCCACCACCCCGCCACATTGGCCTCACGGGCCAGCCCGAGGAGGGAGTCACGCTCGGCCTCGTCACCGACGCCGTAGAGGGTGAGCAGGTCCGCCACGTCCCGCGCCTTGAAGCTCACGCGACCCAGCTCCATGCGGCTGATCTTCGATTCCGAAGCGCGGATCGAGTAGCCGGCAGCCTCACGTGTTATCCCGCGGGACTCTCGCAGCCTCCGCAGCTGCGACCCCAGCAGGATGCGCCGCACCACAGATCCGCTCGACTCACTTGCGGTCACAACTCAGACCCTCCCGTGGCCCACCCCGTCCAACAGTGAGCGGCAGTCTGCCACGTCCGGGCTCCGTTGCGTGCTCGGCCGGTTACGGATATGAGCCCCTTCTGGCACCGCCGGTAAAGAGCTGGACAAGAGGGCGTAGGAAGAATTACGCCGCAATGCCTACGGCCATACACAAAGTGGACGTCTGCACGTGCATCTGCCCTTGCATCTGCCGTACGCATTCGGAACCATGGACCTCGCACACATGCACGCTCGTGAAAGACCCGCGAGATCTGGGCACACCCGTCTGGATCGTGACGTCCGCGAACGCCAGGAGTGCCTCGCATGGGGACCAAGGTTTCGACCATGCTCGCGCCGTTATGGCAGGGGCTTCCGCCAGTCGACCCCGCAGCCATATCGGGCGCCGTCACCTGGACCCTGCGACCGCAGTACGAATCCGTGCGCGGCGCGCGCCAGTTCACCAGGGAAACGCTCCAGCGCTGGAACATGGACGAGCTTTTCGACAGCGTCGCGCTCGTCGTTTCCGAGCTGGTCACCAACGCGTTGCGGCACGCGGCCCCGGAACCCGGCGAATTGGTCGAAGGCGCGGCGTACGAAGAGGTCTTCCGAGCGGCCGACGCGGCTCCCCCGAAACTGCACCTGATCCGCTGGGCCGGCCGGCTGGTCTGTGCCGTGCGGGACAGCAGTGACGCCTCCCCGATCGAGGGCGAGGCGGACTTCTCCGCCGAATCCGGGCGCGGGCTCTACCTGGTGGACTCCTTCAGCGACAGCTGGGGCTGGCACCGGCTGGAGGACGCCGCGCACGGCAAGGTCGTCTGGGCGCTCTTCCAGCTGCCTCAGGTACCGGCTCAGGCGGCCGCGTCCCAGGCGAGCTGAGGAACTCCCGGCGCCATTCGCACAGATATATGCACGTGCAGATATCGCATGCAGGCGCAGCGGCCATTTCCGCGGTGACAACCCCTCCCGCGCGACCCCTCAATCACCCTCGTACGGGCCGGTAACCCGCCTCTCGGGACGACTGCGGTCAGTCCCGCATGAGGTGATCGAATTCACCATCCTTGATGCCGAGCAGCATCGCCTCGATCTCGGCCGGCGTGTAGACCAGCGCGGGCCCGTCGGGGAAACGGGAATTGCGCACGGCGACGTCACCGCCTGCCAGCCTGGCGAACTCAACACAAGAGCCTTGCGAGTTGCTGTGCCGACTCTTCTGCCACACCACTCCGACGAGATCCGATGCGGCCATGCCGTTGTACGCGTGGGGCACAGGTCTCTCCCGGTGAGAAATGGTGTCAACTGCCCGGGATCATAACTCTGTTCATATGCCGATGCTCGCGCAGATGCACGTGCACGACAGCGGGTGGCCAGCCCGTCACAGCTCGTCGAGCCCCTTCGTGTCCGCCGGACGCCTTCCCCACCACCCCCTCCCCCATGCCCGGCGGAGTACGGTCAGCGCGAGGCGTACGGCAGCAGCGCCATCTCCCGGGCGTTCTTGATCGCCGCGGCGATCTGCCGCTGCTGCTGCGCAGAAACCCTGGTGATGCGGCGGCTGCGGATCTTCCCGCGATCGGAAAGAAACTTCCGCAGCAGGTCGGTGTCCTTGTAGTCGACGTACGTGATCCCGGCCGCGTCGAGCGGGTTGGGACGCGGCGCGCTCTTCTTGCGCGGATCGGGGCGACGGGGCATGGCAGACATTTCCTTACGAACTCGTACGGTCAAAAGACGACTGAGAATTGATGTAGTTGCATGACGCACCCGTATGGCGGTTGACGGACGCGCCCTACGGCACCGGGTCGAGAAGCGCGTCGAACGCGGTGGACAGCCGCCGCCAGTGGTCCCGCCCCCGCGCGTACTCCTCGTCGGTGAGCAGGCAGGACTCCAGCAGCGCCGTCAGCCCCTCCCGGTCCAGGCCCGGCGAGGTGAAGACCAGGTGCTGCGCCCGGTCCCCGTGCTCGGGGTCCCAGTCCAGCGCGGCCGCGGCCCGGCGCACCGGCGGCACCATCTCCCAGGCGGCGTCCGGCAGCGAGGCAAGCCACGGCCCGGTGTTCTCCACGCAGAGCGCACCGCCCGCCGCGTCCCAGGACAGCAGCGTGTCCGGCCGGTCGGCCAGCCAGAAGCGGCCCCGGCTGCGCGCGGCGGCGCAGCACAGGTCCTCCAGCGCAGCGTGCAGCCGGCCGGGGTGGAACGGCCGCGAGCGGTGCCAGACCAGGGTCGAGACGTCCTCGTCCTCGGCCTCCTGCGGCAGCAGCGCACAGGCCGGGTGCTGGCGCGCGGCGGCGGCCGCCACGTCGAAGCCCGCCGTCGCCGCGGCCACCAGCTCCGGCGACTCCACCGGGATGCGCAGCGCCGTGGGGTGCAGCTGCGTCAGCAGCGCGTGATCCGACTCGTCGCCCGGCTCCTCACCGGGCGCGAGAACCAGCGCCGACGGGTACTCCAGCTGACGCGCCCAGGTGTCCGCGACGGTCCGCTGGTCGGAGGCGGCGGCCGCCAGCCCCGCCTCGGCGAGGTCGTCACCGCACCCGAGGTACGGCAGCAGCAGCGCCGGGTCGACGGCCGTCATGACGCCGGTCAGCACGAGCGCCTCGCTGCCGCAGGCGTCGAGCACCTCGGCCATCGCCTTGGGCTCGACGGAGTCCCACAGCTCCACGACGGCCAGCCGGCAGGTCCGGCCGTCCGCCAGCCGCTCCAGCTCGGGCACCAGGTCCTCGCGCAGCGCGCAGCAGGCACAGTCGTTGACCAGCGGCGCCTCGCCACTGTCCAGCAGCCCGGTGGCGTCCCGTACGGTGCGCCGCACGCGGCCGTCGGCGGCGGTGGCGAGGTCGTGGTGGAGCGCGACGCTGCCGGGGACCTTGCGCAGCAGCTGCTCGACGGCGGCCCGGCGGGCCTCCGCGTGCAGCCCGCCGACGATCACCACGGAGAGCCGGTCGCGGTCCATCAGCGGTCCCCGCGCTCGTCGCCGGCCGCGCGCCGGCCGCCGGGCGTCCGGGTGCCGTACCGGCGCTCGAAGCGCTCCACGCGGCCCGCGGTGTCCAGTACGCGCGCCGTCCCCGTGTAGAAGGGGTGGCTCGCCGAGGAGATCTCCACGTCGATCACCGGGTAGGTGTTGCCGTCCTCCCACTCGACCGTCTTGTCGCTGGTGGCGGTCGACCGGGTGAGGAAGGCGAAGTCGGCGGCCCGGTCGCGGAAGACGACGGGCCCGTACGCGGGGTGGATTCCAGGCTTCATGACGCTGCTCAGCGCTCCTCTCGGAAGTCGACGTGCCGCCCTGCGACCGGGTCGTACTTCTTCAGCACCAGTCGGTCGGGGTTGTTACGGCGGTTCTTGCGGGTGACGTACGTGTAGCCCGTGCCGGCGGTGGACCGGAGCTTGATCACGGGACGTAGTTCGTTGCGGGCCATACGGGCTACTATACAGAAACGGTTTCCATTTTCATTAAGAGCTCAGCAGGAGGTAGCTCACTTTGTCCGCCCACTGCCAGCTGACCGGCCGCGCGCCGGCCTTCGGCAACTCGATCTCCCACTCGCACCGGCGCACGTCCCGCCGCTTCGACCCCAACATCCAGCGCAAGCGCTACTGGCTGCCGAGCGAGAACCGCTACGTACGCCTGCGGCTGAGCGCCAGGGCGATCAAGACCGTCGACACCATCGGCGTCGAAGCCGCCGTCGCCCGCATCCGTGCCCGAGGGGAGCGCGTCTGACATGGCCAAGAAGAGCAAGATCGCGAAGAACGAGAAGCGCCGCGTCGTCGTCGCCCGGTACGCGGCCCGCCGCGCCGCCCTGAAGGCGATCATCCGCGACCCGAAGACGGCGGACGAGGAGCGCCTCAGTGCCCAGCGCGAACTGGCCCGCCAGCCGCGCGACGCCAGCGCCACCCGGGTCCGCAACCGGGACAGCATCGACGGCCGGCCGCGCGGCTACCTCCGCGCCTTCGGCCTCTCCCGCGTCAACCTGCGCGGACAGGCGCACGCCGGCCACCTGCCGGGCGTGACGAAGTCCAGCTGGTAGACCACCCGCCGGGGCCGGGGCCGGGGCCGCGTTCACACGCCCCTCGGCCCCGGTTTCCCTTTCGTACCCTTGTACGGGGCATACTGAGCGGAACGCCCTATTCCGTACCGCGCTCACGGAGGCGCGGCCGCGCACCCCACGGGAACGCACCCCTACGAGAGCGAGCCCCCATGTTCCGCAATGCCCTCGAGCCCTGGCACCTGGTGCTGATCCTCGCGGTCCTCGTCCTGCTCTTCGGCTCGAAGAAGCTGCCCGACATGGCCCGCGGCCTCGGCAAGTCGATGCGCATCCTGAAGTCCGAGACCAAGGCCATGAAGTCCGAGGCCACGAAGTCCGAGGCGGACGGGACCGCGGGCCCCGAGCGCGCCCGGGCGACCGTGGACGCCGGCCGGGAGTGACGGCCCGCACCGCCCGGGCCCGACCCGGGCGGGCGCCGAAGGGCCGTCAGAAGGTCCAGAGGAACTCCTCCATGACCGACGCCAGCATCACCGGCGTCTCGTGCATCGGGTAGTGGCCCGTGGCCGGCAGGGTGATCACCTCGGCGTTCGGGTACCAGGCCTGCCACGTGGCCCGCATGACGTCGGCGGTCAGGGCGAGATCGTGCTCCCCGACCACGACGCGTACGGGGACGGGGTTGCCGCGCACCGCCTCCGAGAGGTCCAGCGTGTGCCAGCTGGCGAGGTAGCGGGCGTGCGCCTCCGTACGGGAGGCCGCCATCGAGTGGCTGATCATCCGCTGCTGCCACACCCGGCCCGTGCGGTGGCCGGTCACGAGGTCGAGGATCGTACGGCGCTTCTCGGGGTCCTCGGACGCGCCGTAGAAGAGGGCCCGCGTCGGCTCGTCCATCGGGTACGGCCCTGCGGGCACGGGGGCGAGGCCGAGCAGGCGGGTCACCCGGCCGGGCGCGCGGACCAGCACCTGCTGGATCGCCTTCCCGCCCATCGAGTGCCCGACCAGCGCGAAGCGGTCCCAGCCGAGCTGATCCGCGAGGGCGAGCACGTCGTCGGCGATCTCCCCCAGGTCGTAGCGGCCGGGCACGTCCTTGCGCTCGCCGTACCCGCGGTAGTCGAGCAGCGCGTACGTGAAGGCGTCACCGTCGAGGTACTCCAGTGCCGTGCCCCAGGCCGCACAGGTGTCGAACCAGTCGTGCAGCACGATGACGTGGCGCGGGCCGGAGCCCACGAGACGGTGGGTGACGGACTGCTCGGTTCTGGTCATGCGGCGGCTCCCTCATAGACGGCCGGTCCCGTGGTGCTCGCCTCGTATGGTCCCGCCCTCCGCGGCCCCGGCACAGACGCAGACCGTCACGAACACCTATGCCACCGGGGTGACTTGCGTACCGGGCGGCTGTCGGTGGCCTGCGGTCCAATGGAGCCATGACACCGACGCTCAGGGTCTCCCACGACCAGGTGCTGGCCTGGCGGCTGCGGCAGCAGAGTCTCGTGCCCCGCGGTACCGCGTCCGTCGCCGCGCTCGCCGGGCGGCTGGCCGGAGTGCAGGCCCAGGTCGCCTCGTCCGCCGAGCTGGCCGTCGCCGTCCGCCGCCGCCGGCCCGCCGCCGGCGCCGTGGACGCCGCGCTCGCGGACCGCTCGGTGGTCAGGACCTGGGCCATGCGCGGGACGCTGCACCTGCTGCCCGCCCCGGTGCTCGGCTCGTACCTCTCGCTGCTCGGCGCCGCCCGTACGTGGGAGAAGCCGGCCTGGGAGAAGGCGTTCGGGGTGAGCCCGCGGCAAGTGGCGGCGCTGGGCGAGGCGGTCGACGAGGAGCTGGACGGGCGGCAGCTGACCCGAGAGGAGCTGGTGGCGGCCGTCTGCTCCCGCAAGGGCCTGTCCGGGCTCGGCGAGCAGCTCTCCTCGGGGTGGAGCGCGGTGCTCAAGCCGCTGGCGTGGACCGGCCGGCTGTGCCAGGGCCCGCCCCGGGGACGGAACGTGACCTTCACCGCGCCGCGGTCCTGGGTGCCGGACTGGGCCGGTGTGCCGGACCCCGAGACGGCGTCGGGCACGGTGCTCGCCGCGTATCTGGGGGCGCACGGCCCGGCCACGCCGGCGGCCTTCGACGCGTGGCTGCTGCGCGGCGCGACCCGTAAGGCGGTGCTGCGGGGCTGGTTCGCGGCGCTCGGGGACGCGCTCACGCCGGTCGAGGTGGACGGGGTGCCCGGCGCGTACGTGCGCAGCGAGGACGCCGACGCGCTGGCGGCCGCGCGGCCCTCCCGCGAGGTGCGGCTGCTGGCCGGCTTCGACCAGTACGTCCTCGGGCCCGGCACGGCCGATTCCCGGCTCGTCCCGGCGCAGTACCGCAAGGAGGTCAGCCGTACGGCCGGGTGGATCTCCCCCGTCGTCGTGCACGGTGGGCGGGTCGCGGGCGTCTGGGCCTTCTCCGACGCCGCCGTGGACGTCGCCCTCTTCAAGGACCACGCGGCGGAGCGCGGGCCGGTGCCGGACGAGGGCCTGGCGGCCGAGGCGGCGCATCTGGCGCGCTGCACGGGCGTGGACCGCCCGGTGTCCGTCCGGGTGATCTGAGGGCCGGGCGGGCGGCGGGAACCGTCGCCGAGGGGGATTGTCGGACCCCGGTGCGAAACTCGGGCGTATGCGGTGGGTGGTGGGTGCTTCCGGGAGCGGGGGTGTGCGGCTGTGCGCGGTGGACGGGGCGGGGCAGCCCGCCGGGCCGGTGGCCGAGGAGCCGGATCTGGTGGCGGCGGTGCGGGCGCGGCCCGAGGTGGAGCGCTGGGTGTGGCGGTCCACGGCGGAGTCGTACCGGAAGCTGCTGGCGGCCGGGGTGCGGGTCGAGCGCTGTTACGACGTCGAGGCCGCCGAGGCGCTGCTCATCGGGCACGAGGAGGGGCAGTCGGGCCAGCCGCGGTCGCTCGCGGCGGCCTGGGCGCGGCTGCGCGGCCTGCCGGTGCCCGAGGACCCGCCCGTGCGGAGCGCGGACACCCAGCCGTCGCTCTTCGAGGCGGGTCCGGTGCCGCTGCCGTCGGGCACGGACGAGTTCTCGGCGCTGCTGGAGGTGTACGCGGGCCAGCTGGCGCGTACGGAGAAGACCGAGCGGCCGGAGCGGATGCGGCTGCTGCTGGCGTCGGAGTCGGCCGGGATGCTGGTCGCCGCCGAGATGCGGCGGGCGGGGGTGCCCTGGCGCGCGGACGTGCACCGCGCGCTCCTGGACGAGCTGCTCGGCGAGCGCTATCCGGGCGGCCTGGAGCCCCAGCGGCTGGCGGAGCTGGCGGACGAGGTGTCCCGGGCCTTCGGGGCGGGCGTGCGGGTCCGCCCCGACCTGCCCGCCGACATCGTCCGGGCCTTCGGGCAGGCCGGCATCAAGCTGACCTCCACCCGCAAGTGGGCGCTGCAGGCCCTCGACCATCCGGCCGTCGCCCCGATCCTGGAGTACAAGCGGCTCTACCGCGTGCACACGGCGCACGGCTGGTCCTGGCTCCAGCAGTGGGTGCACGAGGGCCGGTTCCGCCCGGAGTACCTCCCCGGCGGCACGGTCTCCGGGCGCTGGGCCACCAACGGCGGCGGCGCGCTCCAGATCCCCAAGGTCATCCGGCGGGCCGTGGTCGCCGACCCCGGCTGGCGGCTGGTGGTCGCGGACGCCGACCAGATGGAGCCGCGGGTGCTGGCCGCCGTCTCCCGGGATCCCGGGCTGATGGAGGTGGCGGGCAGCGGCCGCGACATGTACGCGGACCTGGCGGTCCGGGCCTTCGGCGGGGACCGCGCGCAGGCCAAGCTGGCGCTGCTCGGCGCGATCTACGGCCAGACCTCGGGCGACGCGCTCAAGCACATGGCGGACCTGCGGCGCCGCTATCCGGCAGCGGTGGCGTACGTGGACGACGCGGCGCGGGCGGGCGAGGAGGGCCGCCTGGTGCGCACCTGGCTCGGCCGCACGAGCACGCCCGCCTCGGTGGCGCTGCCCGACGAGGCGGGCCTGCCGCAGGAGGAGGCCCCGGCCTCGTACGGCAGCACGGCGGGCGACCGGGCCCGCGGCCGCTTCACCCGCAACTTCGTCGTGCAGGGCAGCGCGGCCGACTGGGCGCTGCTGGTGCTGGCCGCGCTCCGCCGGTCGCTGCACGAGTCCGGCATGCGGGCGGAGCTGGTCTTCTTCCAGCACGACGAGGTGATCGTGCACTGCCCCGAGGAGGAGGCGCCCGCGGTCGCCGGGGCCATCGCGGCGGCGGCCGATCTGGCGGGCCGCATCGCCTTCGGGGCCACCCCGGTCCGCTTCCCGTTCACCACGGCGGTGGTGGAGTGCTACGCGGACGCGAAATGAGGCGCGGCGCGGCCGGGCGGGGCACCGTACCGCCCGGCACGGGGCCGCGTACGAGCCGGGGGACGGCGCCCGTACAGGCTCTAAACTCCGAGGAGGCCCCGGTGCGGCCGGCCGGGCCGTGAGGACGTCGATGACCGCCATCCGGGAGAGGACCAGCGTTGACCGGTACCGAAGGGACAGCCGACGGCACTGCCGAGGGGACTCCTGACGCCGTGCCTCCGGCCGACGACGCCGCGTCCCCGGCCAAGCTCAGCCCCAAGGACCGCCGGAAGCGGATCGCGGACCGGGTGCTGGCGGAGGGCCAGGTCAGCATCGAGGATCTGGTCAGGGAGCTGGGCGTCAGCCAGATGACCGTCCACCGTGACCTGGACACCCTGGAGCACCAGGGCTGGCTGCGGAAGGTGCGCGGCGGCGCCACCGCCGCGCCCAACGCCCTGTTCGAGTCGAACGCGCGCTGGCGCGGCAGCGAGCACGTCGCCGCGAAGGAGGCGATCTGCGCGGCCGCGCTGGCCATCGCGGAGCCCGGCCAGGCGGTGATCATCGACGACTCCAGTACGGCCCTGCCGCTGGCCCGCTCGCTCTCCGGACGCGGCGCGTACACCGTGATCACCAACTCCCTGCAGGTGATCAACGAGCTGGCCGACGAGCCCGACATCCGGGTGATCGCGCTGGGCGGCGAGTACCACGCCGCGTTCAACGCTTTCCTCGGCATGTCCACCGCGGACATCGCGCGCAGCTTCCGCGCCGATGTCGCCTTCCTGTCCACCTCCGCCGTCGACAACGGCCACTGCTACCACCAGGCGCAGGAGAACGTCCTGGTCAAGCGGGCCCTGATGGCGGCGGCCCGGCGCAAGGTGCTGCTGGTGGACCACTCCAAGTTCAGCCGCCAGGCGCTGTACGAGCTGGCCCCGCTGGCCGACTTCGATCTCGTCATCTCCGACCAGGATCTTCCGCAGGAGGAGCAGGAGGCGCTTCAATCGCTGGGTGTGCGCTACGAATTGGTGGCGACCGACGGCTGAGGCGGAGGCGGCGGACGTGCGCGGACCACGGGACGGAGCGGTGCATGAGTGAGCTGGAGCGGATCAACCCGGCGCAGTTGTCCCCGCCGACCGGCTTCAGCCACGCCGTGCGGGCCGCTCCCGGGACGCTCGTCCTGCTCGCCGGGCAGACGGCGCTGGACGGCGCGGGCCGGATCGTCGGCACGGGCGTCGTCGAGCAGTTCGCGCAGGCGCTGACGAACCTGCTGGCCGCCGCGGAGGCGGCCGGGGCCGGCCCCGGGGACCTGGGCAAGCTGACGGTGTACGCGGTGGACGTGGCCGACTACCGCCGCAACGCCGCCGCGATCGGCCGGGTGTGGAAGCAACTGGTCGGCACGGACTACCCCGCGATGGCCGTGATCGGCACGACCCGCCTGTGGGACGAGGCCGCGCTCGTCGAGATCGAGGGCATCGCGGTCGTCTCCTGACCACGCCCGGCCGCGCGGCGCCGGCTGCCGGCCCTCACCGGCCGTACCAGCCCACCAGCGTCTTCTCGTCGGCGTCCGTGAGCGTGATCCGGAAGAGTTCGCCGAGCACCCGCGGCAGCTCGGCGGCGCCGACCTCCCGCACGTCGCGGGAGTAGTCGGTACCGGTCAGCGTCAGCTCCGTACCGATCAGGGTGCGCCGCAGGCCGTGGTCCGGGCGCTGCACCACGAGGCGCTGAACGAACGGCGACCGCGGGTGGGTCGCGATGTAGTGGTTGAAGACGGCGAAGTCGACGGCGTACCGCGGCTCCGCCCCGAAGGAGTACAGGTCGAACCAGCCCTCGGGGTGCAGCGACCGCACGACCCACGTGCGCTCGCCGTCCGGGTCCGCCGCGTCGACCCGGTCGATGCCGAAGGTCCAGCCGCCCTGCCGCTCCTGGTACCCGGCGCGCAGCGGCAGCGGCGCGAGCAGCGCCTCGCCGCCGAAGCCGACGTCGGTGATCCAGTCCTCGCCGTCCAGCCGGACCTTGAGCAGCGCGTGCGTGGTGGGGCGGATCCTGTCGTCGCCCATCCGGATGCGGGCGCCGAGCCCGGAGACGGCGAACCCGAGCCGCTCCAGCGCTGCGGCGTAGAGCAGGTTGTGCTCGTAGCAATAGCCGCCGCGGCCGCCGCTGACGAGCTTGTCCTGGAGGCTCGGCACGTCCAGCGCCACCGGCCGGCCGAGGAGCACGTCGATGTTCTCGAAGCCGATGGCCGTGACGTGGGCGGCCTGGACCGCGCGCAGCGTCTCCAGGGTGGGCGCGCGGTCCCCCGCGTACCCGATGCGCGCCAGGTAGGCGTCCAGGTCCAGCTGTTCACCGGACCAGGCCGACTCGGACATGGTGTCTCCTCCGGACGGACGACGGGGCCCGGTCCGCGCGCGAACCGGGCCCCGGATGGCACAGGCGATTCTGCCTGGCCGTCATGTCACTTCCGGTGGCGGGCCACCTCGGCGGCGTCCTTCTTGAACGCCCAGGTCATCTTGGGTTCCATGGCGAACCGGAACATCCGCTGCACCGGCGGTGTGCACAGCACCGTGATGATCGAACCGGCGATCAGCGTCAGCGCGATCGCGCCGAGCGGGGTGTGCATCCAGTGGGCGTCGTACCAGTCCCAGAAGCGCGACCCCTTGGCCAGGAAGCCGTGCAGGAGGTAGCCGTACAGGGTGCCGGCGCCGAGCGCGGTGAACCACATCTTGCGGCCCGGGACCCAGGCGAAGAAGCACGCCACCAGGACCAGCGAGCAGCCGAACATCGCCAGCGTCATGACCGCACCGGACCACCACGGGGCGGCCATCTCCTGGGCGCTGTCGCGGTGGTAGAACCACGCGGCGTTCATCCGGGGCGCGGCCCAGTACGCGAAGACCAGCGCGGCCGCGAAGACCGGCACCGCCAGCATGCGGGCGCGCTTGTTGCGCACCAGCAGGAAGTGCTCGGGCTTGAGGCACAGGCCGATGACGAAGAACGGCAGGAACTGCAGCACGCGCTGGAGGTCCAGGTCGTCACCGATGTCCGGCGAGACGGACGCCAGGACGGCGATGGCCAGGGCCAGCGGGACGGGCCAGCGCACGATCTTCCAGATCGGCGTGGTGAGCCGCCAGACGAACAGCGCGACCAGGAACCAGGTCAGGTACCACGGGTCCAGCAGGCTGATGGGGTACGAAGGGTCGTCGTCCGCCACCCGCTTGAACAGCGTGTACGCCGTCTCGAAGAGGATGTACGGCACGGCGACGCCGGTGATCAGCCGCTGCAGCCGGTCCTTGCGCATGTCGAAACTGCGCGAGAAGTAACCGGAGATGATGATGAACGCCGGCATGTGGAACGCGTACACGGTGATGTACAGCGCGGCCGCCGACCGGCTGCCGTCCCGCAGCGGTTCCCACGAATGCCCCATCGCCACGAGGACGATGGCGAGGTACTTGGCGTTGTCGAAGAAGGCGTCGCGCTGTTTGCCGCTCTTCGCCTGCGTGTCCCGCTTCCGGCCGGTCTGCTGGCCGCCACCGGTGACCGCGTGGTCCTTGACCGCGGTGTCCGCGGCCCCCGGTGCGGACCGGGTAGGAGGAAGGGGAGTGCGTCGCTCACTCTGCGACTGCGCGAGATTGTTCACGTCCCCTCCCCCAGGCAACCCAGGGAGAGAATTCTCCGTCTTACCGGAATTGCGGGGAGCGAGGCAGCTGAGAACATCAGAGGCACCCTAGCCCGGCACGCCGAATCCCGTAAATCCTCTCCTCACATGCTTCACATGCCATGTACGTCACACGCCGGGCGGGTAAGCGGAATGCGCAGGTCAGAGGATGACGCCGTCGATTCCGAAGGCGGAGAACGCCCGTTTGGCCTGATTGGCCGACACGCCCCAGGTGTGCACTTCGAGCCGCTCGGCGTGCGGACCCCACAGGCTGTGCACAGCGGACACATAGGTCGAACTCAGGTCCTTGAAGGGCGGATTGATCCAGTCCGCGAACCGGGCGTACTCCGGGAGCTTGGCCCGGCTCGGCGTACCGAGCACCGCGGTACGGACGTCCGGCTGGAGCGCGTGCACCTTGCGGACGGCGTCGACGCCGAAGCTCTGGATGACGAGTCCGTCCATGACATGTGCCGGGTCCAGCCAACCCGAACTCCGCAGCTGCGTGAGCACCTGCTTCTCGATACCGGGGTACTTCTCCGGATTCTTGATCTCCAGCAGGAGGTTCTGGCCGTTGCTGTCCAGCCGGTCGAGGTAGGACGCGAGGGTGGGCACCCGCTGGCCCGCGTACTTCTTGCCGAACCAGCTCCCGGCGTCCAGCTTGGCGATCTCGGCGGCGGTGAAGTCCCCCACCCGCCACGGCGACCGCTTGGGGAAGACCTTCTTGGCGTTGGTGGTCCGCGTGAGCGTGGCGTCGTGGATGACGACCAGCTTGCCGTCCTTGGTGCGCTGTACGTCGTTCTCGACCCACTCGACGTCGCGCCGGTCGGCCTCGTCGACGGCGGCGAGGGTGTTCTCGGGTGCGTACTTCGCGGCCCCCCGGTGCGCGACCACCGTGGGGCCGTCGAGCGGCAGCCCCTTCTGGGCGGAGACCAGATGGACCGGGGCCGGCGGGGCGGCGGCACCACCGCCCCCGGCACCCGCGTCGGCGGCGAGCACCGCCGCGAAGAGAAGGACGAAACCGGCTGCGGCGCTGCGGACGGCGCTTCGGAGCATGGGGCCTCCTGGACGCTGGCGGCGGGCCTCGCACGCCGGACAGGGCGGACCACCCCTGCCGGGCGCCGGAGAGCCCATGACAACTCCCACCACAATTGCACCAGTTTATCCGTTTTCCCATTCCTGTGCGCCAGGCGGGCTACCCACCCCCGGCAAACCGGCCGGAAGAGGGCCGGGACATGGCGAAAAGACGCTGAGTAATTGATTGGCCAACGCTCGGCCTGCGCGTTCCCCACACGTCACACGAGGGACCGCAACTCCGGGAGTACATCGGCGTCCGTACCGTCCAGCGCGGCCAGCGACAGCCGCCACTGCGCACCGGACTCGGCGCCGCGCCCCAGTGCGCGCAGCACATGCCCGTACTCGTACCGCGCCTTCCCCGAGGTGTACGCGTCGCCGCGCACTTCGGCCAGGGCCAGCAGCTCCTCGCACTCGCGCGCCGCGCGGTCCGCCCGCGTCAGCCGTCGCAGCGCGCGGATGAGCCCGAGCCGGCTCTCGGAGACCGTGTGCCAGTCGGTGGCGTCCTCCGGCGAGTGCAGCGCCGCCTCGAAGTGGCCGATGGCCTCCTCCGGTTCGCCGAGCGTGAGGTAGGCGCAGCCGATGTTGCAGCGCGCCGTCTGCTGCAACGGTGCGCTGTCCAGCCGTACGCCCGTCTCCAGGCTCCGCCGGTGGAACTCGATGGCCTTGCGCGCGTCGGTCAGCTCGAAGAGGTTCCCCAGGTTGCTGAGGCAGACCGCCACCGCGTGGTCGTCGCCGAGCCGGTGCGCGTACGCCAGCGCCTCCTCCTGCGCCGCCGCCGACTCCTCGGGCCGTCCCAGCACGTACAGGAGCAGCCCGCGGTTGCCGAGCGCCCGCTGGAGCCACTCGTCGTCGCCCAGCAGCCGCGACTTCGCGATCGCCTCGTCGATCAGCGTGAGCGCCTTCTCGTAGCGCCCCGACATGAAGTACGCGCCGGCCAGGTCGCTCATCGCGACCAGCTCCGCGGCCGCGTCCCCCGACTCCCGCGCCGCCGTGCGTGCCAGGCCGCTCAGCTCGGTCAACTCCCGCACCCGGCCGCGGCCCTGCAGATACGGCGCGAGCATCCGCACCAGCGTCACCGCCGCGTCCCGGGCGTGTTCCGTACGGATGTGCCGGGTCACCAGGCAGCACATCACCGCCAGTTCGCGGTCGCCCCAGGCGCACGCCTCCTCGCCGACCGCGAAGGGCGCGGCCCCCTCCGCCGGCTCGCCCGCCAGCCGCACCTCACGGAAGCGCGTCGCCGGCAGGAACACCCGGACGGACTGCGCGGCCCGGGCCGCGAACCACTCCACGCCGCGCCGTACCGCCGCCGCCCGCTCCGCGGCCTCCTCGTGCCGCGCGGCCACCTCGCGCGCGAAGTCCCGAACGAGGTCGTGCGGCGCGTACCGGCCGAAGGCCACCTCCTCCAGCAGCGCCACGTCCACCAGCCGGTCCAGCGCGGCACAGGCCCGCCGGACACCGGCGTCCATCAGCCGGGCCGTCAGCTCCGTCTCGTACTCCGGCAGGTCCAGCGTCCCCATCCGGCGCAGCACCAGCGCCGCGTCCCGGTCGGCCGACCGCTCCGAGGCGACCAGTGCGTCGTACGCGACGGCCAGCGGACGCCGCACACTCAGGTCGTCGTACTCCAGGTGGTCCAGCCGCCCGTCCTGCCCGTCCAGCAGCTCGACCAGCGCCTCGACGGTCAGCGCACGGCGGGCGGCCAGCCGCGCCGCGACCACCCGCAGCGCCAGCGGCAGCTGGCCGCACAGCTCCGCCAGCCGCCGCGCCGCCGGACTGCCGGGCGGCACCCTGCCCTGCCCCGAGACCCGGCCGATCAGGTCCACGCTGTCCCGCTCGGTGAGCCGGGCCAGCGGCAGGTGCACCGCGCCGTCCAGCGCCGCCAGCGGCGACCGGCTGGTGACCAGCACCGCGCAGCCGGGATCCGCCGGGAGCAGCGGGCGCACCTGGGCGGCGCCGGCGGCGTCGTCGAGGACGAGGAGCACCCGGGCCCCGGCGAGCGTCGAGCGGAACAGCGCCGCGGCGGCGTGCACGTCGTCCGGCACCCGGCCCCTCGGTACGCCGAGGTCGCGCAGCAGCGCCTCCAGCCCCTGAAGCGCGGTCATCGGCGCGCCCCCGGGGTTGGCGCCGCGCAGGTTCAGGAAGAGCTGCCCGTCCGGGTAGCGGTCGCGCAGCCCGTGGGCGACGTGCACGGCCAGCGCGCTCTTGCCGACCCCGGCCATGCCGCTCAGGACGGCGGTGGCGGGCCGGTCGGTGTGCGGCGCCAGGGCCTCGTACAGGGCCCGAACCTGCGCGTCGCGACCCAGGAACGGGGTCGGCGGCGGCGGGAGTTGGGCGGGCCGGGGCGCGGGGCCGGCACCGGCGTCCGTGCTCGGCCCGGCACCGGCGTCCGTGCTCGGCCCGGCACCGGCGTCCGTGCTCGGCCCGGCAGCGGCTTCCGTGCTCGGCCCGGCAGCGGCTTCCGTGCTGAGCCCGGTGCCGGCTGCCGTGCCGACGGGCGGGGCCCCGTCGTGCGCCGCGTCCGGTACGCAGCGTTCGTGGTCGCCCTCAAGGGCGCCTTCCTGCGCCGCCCGTCGGCCAGGGATGTTCGCCTCTCGTCGGCCGGGGATGCCCGCCTCTCGTCGGCCAGCGGTGCTCGTCTCCGGCTCCGGGTCGTCCCGCAGCACCTCCTGGTACGCCTCCTGTACCGCCGCGCCCGGCTCGACGCCCAGGTCCTCCACCAGCCGCCGGCGCAGCGTGTGGAAGACCGCGAGCGCCTCCGCCTGCCGCCCCGTGCGCCGCAGTACCAGCATCAGCTGCCGGTGGCAGGACTCGCGCAGCGGATGCTCGGCGACCAGCCGCGACAGCTCGGGCGCGAGTCCCCCGTGCCGTCCCAGCCGCAGCTCGGAGTCGTACCGCCACTCCAGCAACTGGAGACGTTCCTCCTCCAATTGGCGCACGAAGGGCTGCGTGTCCAGCGCCTCGTGCACCTCCTCGGGCAGCCCGTCCAGCGGCCGGCCGCGCCACAGGGCCGACGCCCCGGCGGCCTCCCGGAGCACCTCGGCCCAGTCCCCCTGGGTGTACGCCTCCCGGGCCCGCCCCACGGCCGCGGTGAACTCGGTGCTGTCCAGCTCACCGGCGCCGACCCGCAGCAGATAGCCGGGCGCCACCGAGCGGAGCCGGCCGTCGCCGTCCGCGCCGAGCGTGCGGCGCAGCCGTGTGACGTGGTTGTAGAGCGAGGCGTTGGCCGAGGCGGGGGCCCGCGCGCCCCACAGCGCCTCCTTGAGCACCTCGACCGGTACGACGCGGTTCGCGCGCAACAGGAGGGCGGCCAGCAGCGCCTGGCCCTTCACACTGTTCAACGGCCGGGCGCCGCCCGCACCGTCGTCCACCGTCAACGGGCCCAGCAGGCCGAACCGCATGTTGCTCCTCCGTACAGACCGACCCGTTGGCCCCATGGTTGGCCACATGTTAGTCAGCCGTTGGACCCGTCCGATGAGATCGTCACATCGGATCCGGCCCGTCGGTGCGCCGGCGCGCACACCGTCCGTCGGGGGAGCGCAACCGCCGAGCCGGATCCGCGGCAGTACGGCTGCTGTCCGGCCGCTGTCCGGGAGGTTTTGACGGCGGCCGAAGAGTGACAGTCTCTGGGGGACCGGTCAGCCTCGACAGGGAGCCTCGCGTGGAAAGCGACCACAGCGGTAGCGACGACGACTGCGGTACCGCCCCGGACGAGGCCGTGCGGCAGCGAGCCGTCGCCCTCGTCCAGCAGATCCTGGACCGCGCGTACGAGGGAGAGGCCGAGCTCTACGCCCACCTGGACTGGCTGGAGCAGGCCCTGCGCTGCCGTTACATCAGCGACTTGATCTTCTGGCCCGACGTGCCGCCCAGCGCCGAGGAAGTCGTCCGCCAGGCGCTGTCCTTCGGACCGGCCATCCCCCGGCCGCGCGGTGCCCCGACGGACCGTACGAACACCCGGCGCTGAGCGCCGAGAAGCCGAGGAAAGGCGCCGACCGCCTGCCCTCCCCGCCTCGCCCCGCCGGGCACCGGCTCAGGACGCCCGGGAGCAGTTCACAGCGGGTGCGAGGTGGACACCGTGCGCGGCGCCACGGGCACCCGGCCCATCCGTGCCATGGGCGCCCGCGCCGCCGTCCGGGCCGGCACCGCGGCGCGTACGGGCATGCCGGGGCGTGCCGGAGCCCCGGCGCGCGCCGGGGCCGCCACCGGAACCGGCGCCGCGCCCCGCACAGGGGCCGCGCCCCGTGCGGGCACCCTCGCCGGTCCCGTCACCACGGCGGGCAGCCGCGTACCGGGCGGACCGCCGGGCCGGCCGGGGCCGCCGGGCCCCTGGCCGGTACCGCACACCGTGTCCTCGTGCGGCCAGCCGGCAGCGGCGGGCCGCCGGACGGTGCCCGCCCGCCACTCGGCGAGCAGCCGGTCGTAGATCGGGGTCGGCTCCATCCCGGGGCGCGGCACGGCTCCGGGGCGCTGTCTTTCGAGAAAGAGCTCCACGCCCGGACCAACTCGAAGCCATGGCCGGAGGTTGCGGCCCGACCCCGGACCGGGCCCCGAATACGCCTGGACCGGGGACGGCATGAAGATACGTTCCAGCGCCTCCGAACAGGCCTGCTGTGTACGGGAGGCGGGGCGGTGCCGGAGGGTGAGGACGGCACCGCCCCGCGAAGGCCCACGCATCACGGCCGGTGACACGTTCCGCCACACCCAGTGCAACGCCGTGCGGGCCGGGAGGTAATGACTCCGGGCCCGCTGCCACCCGGCCGGACACGCCGGCGAGCCGACCGGCCGTACGCACCGCCCGCACCGGCCGTCCGCCGCGCGCCCCGAATGGCCGCAGCCCCGCCGCTTCCGCCGCTCCGCGCGAAACGGCAGGTCAGACAATGTGACCGGGAGCAACTGCCCCACACAGTCGGTAGTCGATGAATTGCGCGTGGCGACCGCCCTTTGCACCGTGACGGTATCTCGGCGTCCCCGACGCACCGCTCGGCAGTGCCCTTCGCAGGTACCGCCTTGCCCACCGCCGACCGCCTCGACCGGTCACCCGAAAGGACCCCCATGCGCATGCCCCGGAAGCCCGGACTCGTCGTCACCTCCGCCGTCTGCGGCGCCCTAGTCCTCGGCACGGCCGGCCCGGCCACCGCTGCGGCCACCGAACGGACCGCCGCGCCCCCCGACGTGACCGCCCCGGCCCCCGGCGCCGACACCCCGCAGAGCAGCAGTTCCGGCGGCCTGCTGGGCGCCCTCTCCGACGTGCTCCACGTGGTCGGGGACGCGCTGAAGACCGACGACAAGAAGTCCGCCGCGCAGACCAAGACCGAGGCCCAGGCCATCGCCGGCGAGCTGTCCAGGCTCCAGGGCCGCGACCTGATGTCCACCCCGGACTACCCCGCGGACCAGTCCGGCCTGACCGGCAGCGACGCGCCTGCCGACATCTACGCCCAGGCCGCCCCGTACGCCCGCACCGACCACTCCGGGGCGGACACCAGAGCCCCGGCGCGTCCCGAAAGCCAGGTGCCGGCCCCGCAGCGCGCGCAGGAGCAGGCCATCGGCGTCCTGCACCACAAGCTTCTCGGCCTGGTGGCGGCCCTCGGGTCCAACGACCGGGAGGACCTCGCGACGGCCGCCGAGGAGACCGTCTTCGCCACCAGCGACCTGGCCAAGACCATCCTCGGCAACGTCCAGCGGCCCTGGGGCCAGGCGCCCGGCGCGTCCGGCATGCCCCAGCAGTCGCCGTACTCCCGGCCGCCGGCCGGCGAGACACCGGACGTGGACTACTGAGCGTCGCCGGCCCTGCCCGGCTCCTCCCGCACCCGGGCTAACTCCTTCGGCCCACACCCGGCATAACCCGCGGCCGTGACCGTCGGTTGTACGTGGACGTGGACATGATGGACGACGACGAGCACGCGGACCGGCAACCGCCGCGCGTGCCCCGGCCCGGCCGCTGGGTGCGGGAGGAGCCGACGCCGATCTACGACCGGCTGCTGGCCGAGTGGCACGCGCGGGGCCCGTTCCCGCCCCGCCGCGAACTCCCCGACGACGCCGAGCCGCAGGCCGGCCCGGACCGGCCGCCGCTCCGGGCGCCACGGGTGCCCGACCCGCCGCGGCCCCGGCCGCCCCGCCAGCGGCCGTACGAACTCTGACCGTACGGCCTCCGCACCGTAGGGACCACGGCCGTTCGTACGGACTGCCCCGGCCGCCGCCCACCCGCGGCGCCCGGGGACGTCGCCGTGTCCGCCCGGGATACGCCCGCGCACCGGCCGGACAGCAGGAAACCCGGGCCGCACCCCGCGAGGGGTGAACGACCCGGGTTCCCGCCGGCACTTAGTTGTTGCCGGCACCGTTCGCCGACAGGATCGGGATGTCGTCGAGCAGGTGCGACAGCGCCTCGTCACCCTTGTTCTGGGTGGAGTTCTCGGTGCACTGCTGGTTCTGCGGGGAGGAGAGGACGTTGATGTCCTGGACCGCGATCGGGATCAGACCGATGAGCGAGCCGATGTTGGCCTTGGCCGGCAGGCCGATGCAGGGCTTGTTCAGGGAGCCCTGGATCAGGCCGATCTGCGGGCTCATGTTGCCGTGGGTGGTGGAGTTGCCGTACGACTGCGACGCGCCGTTGCCGCTGAGGGCGGTGGCACCTTCGTCGTCACCAACAGCCATCGCCTGCGGGGCGGCTGCGGCCGAGACACCGACGATGGACGCCGCAACTGCGGCCGAGGCCATGAACTTCTTGATCACGATTCACCCTTCTTGTTACTGAATGCCCGCATCCGGAGCGCTCTGCCCAACTCTTCTCAGCGGGTTTGGTTTTGCACTTTCACCCATATGGTTCTTCGTGCGGTCTTCGAATTCACCGTTCCGGAACGGCCGTACGGTGGAATGCGCAACGCGCGTGCGCATGTACGATCCGGGAATTCCGCGCACTGTTCAGGGAAAACGGCGCGACGGCCCGAATGCGCCGTTCGACGGTAAATTCTCCGGTGTGCCGGATAACGGACCGGAGCAAGGTATGTTGATCGAGCGGCCGATCAGCGGGGGCGATTCCGATCCCCTTCATCCTGGAACCGTCCTCGCGGTCGCGGGCCCGGACGGGCCGTACGCCGTCCCGCTGCACGGCGGCTGATCCTTGCGCCGGATCGGCCGCCCGGCGGTGCGGCGGCGTTACTTCCCGAGCGGCAGACCGGCCAGCGGAAGGTTTCCCGCGACACCGGTGACGCCTTCCAGCAGCCCCTCGCCGTCGCCGGCGGCCAGCGCGTGCGTGGTGTGGTGCGCGCGCTCCACCAGCGGGTCGACCTCGGCCTTGCCGGCGTTTTCGAGCGCGTCGTTCAGCCCGGCGTTCAGGCTCATGCTCGGCGAGGTCGACGGGGCGGGTGCGGCGAACGCGGGGGTCGCGGCCCCCAGCGCCACCACGGAGCCGGCGAGGATCGCCGCGGTCTTCGCGAGCTTCATCTTCAGCGTTCCTTTCCGCAGCGGCGAGGGCGACAAGGACGCCCTGCGCGTCGCGCAGGCAGTTTGGCGTGCCGTACGTACCGCCGCTGTCGTCATGCGTAACGACCCGGTTCCCGCGCGGAAACTGCGGGCCCGCTTCCTTTTTCCCGTACCACTCGAACGACGGGGATTCCGTGGTTTTCCCTGCGCACCCGGGAGAAGCTCACCCGGCGTTATGCACACCCATCCATACGGAAATCTGAATTACTTCCCGGCGGTACGGGCAGTCCGCCCACCGCACCGCCCGGCGCCGCCGCGGAGACCGGGTGGGCGACGCCGGGCAGCGGGCTTCAGCGCCCGGCCGTACGCGCCCGGCGGTACAGGATCGCCCCTCCGAGCACCAGCGCGGCGCCGGTGCCGGCCGCCGCACCGAGCTGCGCCGTACCGGTGTGGGCCAGCTGCGTCCCCATGACCTCGGGCTCGGCGGCACGGGGTGCGGCGGGCTGCTCCTGCTGCGCCGGACGCGTGTGCGTCACGGGGTGCGGTGCGGCCTCCTCGGCGTGCTGCTTCTCACCCGTCGAGGAGTCGCAGCTGTTGCCGAAGACGGGGTTCAGCAGACCGACAACGTCCGCGGAGTTGCCGCAGGCGTTGACCGGCACGTCGACGGGCGCCTGGGCGTTGTTGCCCGATCCGACGCCCGGGGAGTTCTGTGCCGAGCCGGTCGCGCTCGCGCCGTTCCCGTCGCTGCTGCTGCCGCCCCCCGTGCGCTCCTGGTGTGCGCCCTGCGCATGCCCGTTGTCGTTGTCGCCGCCCCCGTCACTGGCACAGCCGTTGCCGAAGGCGGGGTTGAGTCCGCCGACGACGTCCACACTGTTTCCGCAGGCGTTCGCGGGCAGCTCCACCGGCGCTTGGACGGTGTTCCCGGAGAGCACGCCCGGGGAGTTCCCGCTCTCGCCGCTCGCCCCCGCGTCCGCGAACGCGGCGCCTCCGGTCACCCCGAGTACACCGGTGGTGGCCGCGGCGGCGAGGAGACCCTTTGCCAGGACCTGTCGCATTGGTCTTCCTGTCTTCGCTTGCCGTCGCGTAGGGGCCTGCTGCCCGTACGCCCGTAATCACAAGGCGGCCCCGGGGCGCATGGCATGCGTCCCGAGGCCGTCCGGGTCGAACTCGCACCAGCGTGCGTGCGGACGTCAGTCGTTGACGCAGGTGTTGCCGAAGGCGGGGTTCAGCAGGCCGATGACGTCGATGGTGTTGCCGCAGACGTTCACGGGGATGTGAACGGGAATCTGGGCGACGTTGCCGGACAGCACGCCCGGAGAGTTGTTGGCGGCACCGCTGGCACCCGAGTCGGCGAACGCCGGCGCGGCAACGCCCGCAGCCATCAGCGTTCCAGCGGCGACCGCGGCGACCTTCGTGTACTTCACTTTCAGCCCTTTCTGCAGCGGAGTACGAAACGGTCACGACCTTCGTGCCGCACGAGCGCTATCCAGATCGCCCGTAACTACGCTGCCGTGACTGGTAACGAGCACCCCGGAGAATCGAAACCACATCTCCGGAACTTTCCCCGGAACACCCCCTAATGACCCAACGACTCGGCCTGAAGGAATGCTTGTAGGAATTTCTTCCGGACGCCTCTCCGGTACTCAACTCGGTTGATAGGACCGGCACTCGGGGCGGGTATTCGGAGACACGGAAAGGCCCGGACCGCCCAGGAGGAGAGGACTGGCGGTCCGGGCCTTCACAGCCGTTGTGATCAGCCGTTGCCGGAACCGTTGGCCGACAGCACCGGAACACCGTCCACGATGTGCGACAGCGGCTCGTCGCCCTTGTTCTGGGACGAGTTGTCGGCGCACTGCTGGTTCTGCGGGTTCGACAGGACGTTGATGTCCTGGACGGCGATCGGGATCAGGCCGATGAGCGCGCCGACGTTCGCCTTGAGCGGCAGACCGACACAGGGCTTGTTCAGCGTGCCCTGGACCAGCCCGAGCTGGGTGCTCATGTGACCGGCCGTCGTCTGGTTACCGAACGACGTCGAAGCGCCGTTCCCGCTCGCGTTCGTGGCACCCCCGTCGTCACCGAGCGCCAGCGCCTGCGGAGCAGCCGCCGCCGACATACCCACAATGGACGCCGCCACGGCACCCGTGGCAAGAACCTTCTTGAACACGATTCACCCTTCTCAATACGGAATGCCCGTAGTCGGAGCGAACTGGACAACGGGATGGGGTGAGTTTGGTTGCGTGCTGTCACTCGAATGAACGCGGAACGGCGCGGTGCCCTGACGTCCGCAAGGACATCAGGCCACCGCGCCGCAGGAAAACGGTCCGCAGCCGTACCGCCGGTCGGCTCAACTCCTCCCGCCCGGCGCTGCCGTCACTGGTTGACGCAGGGGTTGCCGAAAACCGGGTTGAGCGCGCCGATGACGGTGACGGTGTTGCCGCAGGCGTTCACCGGAACGTGCACGGGGGCCTGGACGAGGTTCCCGGAACCGACGCCCGGGGAGTTCTCGGCGGCACCGAACGCACCCGAACCGGAGGTGGCGGAGGCCATACCGGACGCACCGAGTACGGCGGCACCGGCCACGGCGGTGAGCAGGGCGGTCTTGGCAACGCGCGACATAGAAGTACCTCTTCACTGAACAGCGGACAGTAACGTCGGCTTCGATTTCCGTCGCCCAGTTGGGCTAACAAACCGATCAACGCATCAACAGGTCGACGGGTGCGGTTTCGATCGGGTGAACCGCTGGTCAGGTGTGCGGATCGCAACACGCCGAAGGTGCTCTCGGGCAAGCGTTGCGCGCTCCCGCGTGCCGCACCGGCCAGAATTCGGAGCGCGGTCGGTCGGCCCCGCACATTCAGCGCATTGAGCCGATCGAAGGTTTATCGGCGGCTGCCCGTAGCCGATCGACCGGAACTGCGTTCAGCACGGTGCGGCGCCCGTCCGGAGCCGCGGTAACCATCCCTGGAGGGATTCCCCATGAAGAATGCCCACAAGGCCGCTCTGGTCCTGGCTGCTGCCGGCCTCGCCACGGGTGCCGCTTCCGGTGCCGCGCTGGCCGACAGCGGCGCTTCCGGTGCCGCCGTCGGTTCGCCCGGTGTGCTTTCCGGCAACGCCGTCCAGGTTCCGGTGCACGTTCCGGTGAACGTCTGCGGCAACACCATCAACGTCATCGGTCTGCTGAACCCCGCCTTCGGCAACACCTGCGTGAACGACTGACGTTCGCGGACGGCAGTAACGGCGGAAGGGCCCCGCGAGAGCGAGGCCCTTCCGCTTTCCGTTTCCCCCGTGACTACCGGCGCGCTCCTCCGTCAGAGGAGGATTCCGCCGAGATTGACGACGTCGTTGTCGGAGTAGTAGTGATTGTGGCCCCAGCCACCCCAGCAGCTGCCGAACCAGCAAGGCCCGGCCGCCGAGGCGGATGTCGGTGCGGCAGCAGCCTCCTGCGACTGCGCCGAGGCCACACCCGAGAGCGGGACAACGGCTGCCGCGGTGAGCACGGCGGTGGCGGCGAAGCGTCCGATGAACTTGCGCATGGTTTCTCTCCTTTTGCGCAGAAGTGGGACACAAGAATGATTACAGTCGCGTCCCGCCAGGCGCTCGCCCAGCCCTACTAATAACCCCGGTGGGGGAATCCGGCGGCCGCATTCTCGCGTGCCCGGCACCCCGGCGTTACGGTGCCCCGCGAGCCACAGTCGTTTGATTATTCAATCGAACGGCCGAATGCGGCACCCGGTCGGCCGACCGGACCGGAAAAGAAAAAAATCCCCGCGGCATCGGGGCACGGGACGCCCGCGAGGGGTCGCCGCCGGGTACGTGAGTCGGCTCCGGCGGCGACCGTGCGCGAGAAGGCGTGGCTCCCCGTCCGCGTCTTCTGGCGCTGGTTTCGCCCGTCACCGGCCGCCGGGAGCGCGGGAATGACCCCGGCGGGACAAGTCCGGGAGGGCGGGGCCGGAAGACCGCGACGTCGCCGCAGACTCAGCGGATCTCCGGCCGCTCATGGGCCCGGGTGACGATCTCGGGGGCTCGGAGATCCATGGCTGCACGCCGTACCGGTACGTGCTGTTCCACCTGCCGGTACGGGACTTCCGTACGGTCCGAGGCTAGAACCTCCACCCCGCCCCCGGACAGCCTCATTCACGACAGCCTGCCGCTGCCCGGCCCACAGCCCGGCCGGGCAGCCGGCCCCTCAGCGCTCGCGCTCGCCGGGCCCGCCGGCCTGACGGGGCTCGTCGTCCCGGCCGGTCCGATCGGCCTGCTCGGTACGGTCGCGCTCCTCAGGGAGGTCGGTCTCGATCCGCTCCTTACGGACCTCGCCCCGGACGGTCTCCTCGTCGGTGCGCTCCTCGGTCGTCAGCCGGACCCGCTCCACCGGTACGGCCTCGGTCTCCACCACCGGCCGTTCCTCGTGCAGCGTCACCTCGTGCTCGGCCTCGGTGATGTCCGGACCGGCCATCGCCGCGTCCCGGTTGGCCTCGGTGATCGGTTCCCGCTCGATACGGGCCTCCTCGCGCCGCACCGGAACGGTCTGCTGGACCTCCTCGGTGACCACGTACTTGCGCAGCCGTGCCCGGCCCGCCTCACGGCGCTCGGTACCGGTACGCAGCCGCTCCTCGGAACGCGTCATCGCGTCGTCGGCATGCTCTCCCGCGGCCACGGGCCCGGGGGCAGCAGGCCCGGGAGCAGGTTCTGCGGCCCCGGGCTCCTCGGCGATGGCTCCCGGCGCGGAAGTCGTGGGCGCCGCGCTCCGCTCCTCGTCGACGAGGCCGTAGTGCGCGAACAGCCGCTCCTCGTCGGACTGGGACAGATGTCCGCCGGCGTCCACGTCGACGTGCGGGGCGTCCTTGATCGTGCTCTTGGGGTACGGAACCTCCAGGTGGTCCTCCACGACGGTGGCTTCCAGGGTGGGCACGAAGGTCTCCTTCGTGCCGAACAGGCCGGTCCTGACGGTGACCCAGTCGGGCCGCCCCGTGAGGTCGTCGAAGAACACGTGCTTGGCGTCGCCGATCTTGTTGCCCTCGGCGTCGTAGACCGGGTGCTCCAGCACAACGGGTATCTGTTCCTGGGTGATCACTTTCACCCTCCTCGGCTTGGCGTGACCGCATCCGCGTAGCCGGGGCCGCAGGCCGGAAACCGGTCAGCGCGGACCGAAACGCCCGCATCCGGAACCACTGTTCCGTCGCCCTCGCAGCCGACCGCGCTCAGCCGTGCCCAGGTAGCCGCCAGCACGCCGCCGGTCGCTCCATCCGCCCAGCTCGCACGCTTCCGGCCACCGTCCGCGACCGGCCCCGGACGCCACCCGTCCACGCGAAGCCGCACCAGGAGCAGTCCACATCGGGTCACGTGCACGGACGGCGAGGGCCGGCCACCCCGCCGCCGGGTGCCGCGGGTCCGGGTCCCCCAACGGAACCTGCCGGGCCGGAGCCCACGACCCCGGAACGTCGATGCACCACTCCACAACCTCCCCACCGGCAAGGCTGTGCCGCACCTTCCCCGCACACACCAAAGGGCCAGGTCAGAAGCTTCTGACCTGGCCCTTTCACGGAGCCGCCTAAGGGAATCGAACCCTTGACCTACGCATTACGAGTGCGTCGCTCTGGCCGACTGAGCTAAGGCGGCGTGGTGCGCGGCCCAGTTTACACATGGCGGAGGGGTGGTTCGTAATCGGCTTTGGGGGCGGGCTCCGAGGTCAGGAGCAGCGCTTGTTCTTGGCCGGCGGGGTGCCTTCCAGGAGGTAGGTGTTCACGGCGGTGTCGACGCAGTCGCTGCCGCGGCCGTACGCGGTGTGGCCGTCGCCCTCGTACGTCAGCAGGCGGCCCGAGGAGAGCTGGGAGGCCAGGCCGCGGGCCCAGGGGTACGGGGTCGCGGGGTCGCGGGTGGTGCCGATGACCATGATCGGGGCCGCGCCCTTCGCTTCGATGCGGTGCGGCTCACCGGTGGCCTTGGCGGGCCAGTACGCGCAGTTCAGCGGGGACCACGCGAAGTTGTCGCCGAAGACCGGGGAGGCCTTGCGGAAGGCGGGGAGCGCGGCCTCGACCTGCGCGGGCGAGGAGAAGGCGGGCGGGAGGTCGAGGCAGTTCACCGCGGGGTTGGCGAACATCTGGTTGGCGTAGCTGCCGTCGGGGTCACGCTCGTAGTAGGAGTCGGAGAGCGCGAGCAGGCCGCTGCCGTCGCCCTTCTTCGCCTTGCCGAGGTACTCGCGGAGCAGCGGCCAGGCCGTCTGGTCGTACATGGCGGCGATGACGCCGCTGGTCGCCAGGGACTCGGTGAGCTTGCGGGACTCCCCCGTGGCGACGGGGCGCGCGTCCACCTGCCGGAAGAAGGCGGAGAGCTGCTTGCCCGCGTCCGCGGTGCTCTTGGTGCCCAGCGGGCAGTCGCGCTTCTTGATGCAGTCGGCGGCGAAGGACGTGAAGGCGGTGTTGAAGCCGGCGGTCTGGTCCTCGTTGAGCTGCCGCGAGGTGAGCGAGGGGTCCATCGCGCCGTCCAGGACGAGCCGGCCGACGCGGGAGGGGTACAGGCCCGCGTACGTCGCGCCGAGGAAGGTGCCGTACGAGGCGCCCACGTAGGTCAGCTTCCGGTCGCCGAGGACGGCCCGGAAGATGTCCATGTCGCGCGCGGCCTCGACGGTCGAGACGTGGCCGAGCACCTTGCCGGAGCGGGCCTTGCAGCCGTCCGCGAAGTTCTTGAAGGCGGTGGTGAGCTTCTTCTGCTCCGCCTTGTCGTCCGGGGTCTGGTCGACCTGCGTGTACGCGTCCATCCGCTGGTCCGAGAGACAGCGCACCGGCTCGCTGCGGGCGACGCCGCGCGGGTCCATCGCGACCATGTCGTAGCGGGCCTTCACGGCGGCCGGTTCCGGCGCGTACTGCTGGAGGTAGTTGATCGCGGAGGCGCCGGGGCCGCCCGGGTCGACCATCAGGGAGCCGAGCCGCTTCCCGGGGCCGGTGGCCTTCTTGCGGGAGACGGCGAGCTTCAGGTCGGTGGCGCGGCTGGGCTTCGCGTAGTCGAGCGGGGCCTTGAGGGTGGCGCACTCGAAGCCCTTGGGCCCGCAGGAGCGCCAGGCCGGCTTCTGGTCGTAGTACGGGCGCAGGGCCGCCGGTACTGCCGCGGGCAGCGGGTCGAGGACCTTGGTCGCCTTGTCGCTGTCCGGGCGCGCGTCGGGGCCGTTCTGTGCCGGGGAGGCGACGGTGTCACCTCCCTTGCTCGCGGACGAGCTGCAGGAGACGAGTAGCGCGGCGGCCGCGAGCACGGCGCCGGAGGTGCGAAACAGACGGCTGGTGTCCATGGGGCGGTCCCTCGGTCGGCGGCGGTGGCGGCGCTCGGCTCGTGACTGTTCGTGACCAATGGTGACAGTTGGCGACAGCTCTGGGGAGCGTATCCGTACCGGTGCGCCCGCGCCCGGCCTATTGCCCTCGTCCGAGTGACTTCAGCCGCTTGGTGGGCACGGCTCGGCCAAGCCGGCGGGGTGCCGGGTGGCCGAGGAGGCCCTCGGCCACCGGGCGGTGGACTGCTCCCCGCAGCCGACGGTCGCGGGGCGGTGGGCGCGGGTCGGAGGGCCGGTCAGCCCGCTCGCAGGGCGACGGTCATGGCTTCGACGGCGAGGAGCGGGGCCACGTTGCGGTCCAGGGCCTGGCGGCAGGCGAGCACCGCTTCTATGCGGCGCAGCGTGCGTTCGGGCGTGGAGCCCGTGGCAATGCGCTGGACGCTGTCCCGTACGTCCTCGTTGGCCAGCTCGGAGGCGGTGCCGAGCTGGAGCGCCAGGACGTCGCGGTAGAAGCCCGTCAGGTCGCTGAGGGCGAGGTCCAGGCTGTCGCGCTGCGTACGGGTGGAGCGGCGCTTCTGCCGGTCCTGAAGGTCCTTCATCACGCCCGCCGTACCGCGCGGCAGCCGCCCACCGGTGCCGGCCGCGGCACCCAGCGCGGCCCGCAGCTCCTCGGTCTCCTTGGTGTCGACCTCCTCGGCGACCTGCTTGGCGTCCTCCCCCGCCGCGTCGATCAGCTCCTGCGCGGCCTTGAGGCAGCCGCCGATGTCGTCGACCCGGAGCGGCAGCTTGAGGACGGCGGCGCGGCGGGCTCGGGCCCGCTCGTCCGTCGCCAGTCGGCGGGCCCGGCCGATGTGACCCTGGGTGGCGCGGGCGGCGGCAGCGGCGGCGGCCGGCTCGATGCCGTCGCGCCGCATCAGCATGTCGGCCACGGCCGACGTGGCGGGCGTCCGCAGCGTCAGCAGGCGGCAGCGCGAGCGGATGGTGGGCAGCACGTCCTCGATGGAGGGCGCGCAGAGCAGCCAGACCGTACGCGGCGCGGGCTCCTCGACGGCCTTCAGGAGGACGTTGCCCGCGCCCTCGGTGAGGCGGTCGGCGTCCTCCAGGACGATCACCTGCCAGCGTCCGCCGGCCGGTGACATGGAGGCCCTGCGGACCAGGTCGCGGGTCTCCTTCACGCCGATGGACAGCAGATCCGTACGGACCACCTCGACGTCGGCGTGCGTCCCCACCAGCGTGGTGTGGCAGCCGTCGCAGAAGCCGCAGCCCGGGGTGCCGCCCAGGGCGCGGTCGGGGCCGACGCACTGCAGCGCCGCCGCGAAGGCGCGGGCCGCGGTGGACCGGCCCGAGCCGGGCGGGCCGGTGAAGAGCCAGGCGTGCGTCATCCTGGACGCGCTCATGGAGGCCGGCGCTTCCCCGGACGCGGCCTGGCCCGCCTCCTCGGCCGTGACCAGGGCGTCCGCGTCGCGCGCCGCGGCGGCGAGCTGATCCGTCACCCGCTCCTGGCCCACCAGGTCGTCCCACACCGCCATTGCCGCTCCGCCGTCCTGTCCGTGTCTGCCGTGCCGTCGCCGTCCGTGCCGTTGCCGCGCCCGGGCGGTCCGTCGCATCCCATTGTGGTGGACGGCACCGACACTCCCGACCGCCTGTGGAAAACCCCGGGGCGGAAGTGGGGCGGGAGGCCGCACCGGCAGGCCGCCACGGCGGACCGGCAGCCCCTCCCGGTGCCGGGGGCACCCACCCACCCCGAAAACGCCCCGGCCCCCGGTACGCACGTACCGGGGGCCGGGGGTCAGGAAACAGGGAAGATCAACGGCGGCCGCGGCGGCCCCGCTGCTCCTCCTCTTCCGTGTCGCGCGGGCCGAGCAGCTCGTCCGCGAGGGTCGGGAGGTCGTCCAGCGGGGTCTCCTCGGCCCACTCCGGGCGCCGGCGGCCGGCCGGCCGCGCCTGCTGCTCGTACTGCGGATGCGGCTGCTGCGGCGCGTACGACTCGTACGGCGACTGCCCGGCGGGCCGGCCGGTCGCCGGGTCGATCTGCGGCAGCTCGGCGGTGCGCTCGGTGCTCGACTCGGCCGCCTGCCGTCGCGTGCCGCCCTCCTCCGGGCGGAACATCCACGACGGCACCCGGTCCTCCGGGCCCTCGGGCCGCACGGGCGGCAGGACAGCGGTCTCGTCGGCCGCCCGGCTCCGCTCCGTCTCCTCCGGCCGCACGGGCGGCAGCACGGCGGTCTCGTCGGCCGCACTGTCCCGCTCCGCGTCCTCCGGCCGCACGGACGGCAGCACGGCGGTCTCATCGGCGGCGCCGGAGCCCGCGGGGGACGTCCGCCGGCCGGACTCGGGCCGGTCGTCGTCCTGGGCCGGCTCGGGCTGCGGGAGCACTGCGGTCTCCTCGGGGTCGGAGCCGCTCCGGGCGTCCCGGTCCCCGGCTTCCGCACCGGAGCGGGGCGCGTTCCCGGAGCCGGGCGCCGCCTCCTTGTGCATGTCCACCCGCGGCGTCCCGCCGGGCACGGTCTCCGCCGCGTCCGAAGCGGAGCCCTGCGCGTCCTCCACGTACTGCTTGCGCATGCTGAAGACCGGCGTCTCGGTGGTCGGCGCGTCGGCGTCGTGGACGCCCTCGGCCGCCGAGGCGGCGGCGATCCGCGCCTGCTCCGCGCGGAGCAGCGCCTCCTCCGCCTTGCGCTGCTTCTCCAGGCGGCGCTCCTCGGCCTCCTGGCGGAGCCGCTTCTCCTCCTCGTGCTGCCGGCGCAGCCGCTCCTGCTCGGCCTGGCGGGCGGCCTCCTCGGCCTCCCGGCGCCGGCGCTCCTCCTCGGCCTGGCGGCGGGCCTCCTCGGCGCGCTGCCGGGCCTCCTCCGCCTGCCGCGCGGCCTCGCGCGCCTTGGCGGCCTCGATCTCGCGGCGCTTGCGCTCCTCCTCCTCGGCGCGCAGCCGGGCGAGCTGCTCCTGGCGCTCGCGCTCCTGCCGCTCCTCCTCGGCCTTGCGCGCGGCCTCTTCCTCGGCCTTCCTGCGCGCCTCCTCCTCGGCGGCCTTGCGCGCCTCGGCCTGGGCCTCGACCTCGGACTCGGACAGCGGCAGCACCTGGTCCAGGCGGTGCCGTACGACCGTGGTGACGGCCTCGGGCTCCTGCCCGGCGTCCACGACCAGGTAGCGCGCCGGGTCGGCGGAGGCGAGCGCGAGGAAGCCGCTGCGCACCCGCTCGTGGAACTCCGCGGGCTCGGACTCCAGCCGGTCCGGCGCCTCGGTGAAGCGCTCGCGGGCGGTCTCCGGGGAGACGTCCAGCAGGACCGTGAGGTGCGGGACGAGGCCGTCGGTGGCCCAGCGGGAGATGCGGGCGATCTCGGTGGGGGCGAGGTTGCGGCCCGCGCCCTGGTACGCCACCGAGGAGTCGATGTACCGGTCGGTGATGACGACGGCGCCGCGCTCCAGGGCGGGCCGGATCACGCTGTTCACGTGCTCGGCGCGGTCCGCGGCGAACATCAGGGCCTCGGCCCGGTCGGACAGGCCGGAGGTGGAGACGTCCAGGATGATCGAGCGCAGCCGCTTGCCGATGGCGGTGGCGCCCGGCTCGCGGGTCACCACGACCTCGTGGCCCTTGGCCCTTATCCAGTCGGCGAGCGCCTCGACCTGGGTGGACTTGCCGGCCCCGTCGCCGCCCTCCAGGGCGATGAAGAAGCCGGTCGACGCCGGGGCCTGCTCCGGGTCGCCGCCGCGCAGCGCCTCGCGCAGGTCGCGGCGGAGCGGTACGCCCTGCCGGTCGTCGGTCTTGCCGAGGACCCACGCGGCGACCGGCAGCAGCAGCGCGCCGACGAGCATGAGCGTGAACGCGGCGCCGCCGTGCGCGAAGACGAACGAGCCGTTCCCGAGGTGGTGCGGGCCGATGCCGGCGGCCAGCAGCGGGCCGATGATCGCGGCGGGCGCGACGGCGAGCCGTACGACGGCGTGCAGGTGCTCGGTCGTGCGGGAGGCACGGAACTCCTCGGCCTCCTGGTCGAGGAGGACGTGCCCGGTGTTGGCCGCGACACCGGCGCTCACCCCGGCGAGCAGCGCCAGCAGCAGGACCGTGGTCGGGTCGGGGACCAGGCCCATGGCCAGCAGCGCGAGGCCGGTGACGGCGACGGAGAGGGCGAGCAGCCGGCGGCGGGAGAAGCCGGGCAGGATCTTGCGGGCCCTGCGGATGCCGACGACCGGGCCGCCGCTCAGTGCCAGCACGAAGAGGCCGAAGCCGACCGGGCCGCCCCCGAGGTCGCGCACGTGCAGGACGCTGACGGCGACGGCGGCGGCGATCGCGGCGGCCACCGCCGCGCAGGCCAGCACGAGGAGCGGGATCGCGCCCGTGCGCCCCTTGTCGACGCCGGTGCCGCTCTTGGGGCGGCGCAGCCCCTCAAGAGGCGAGCGCGGACGCGGCGTACGGGAGCCGGGGAACGCGAGGAAGTACAGGATCGAGACGGAAGCGGCGAACAGGCCGGCGGCCACGTACGAGCCGAGGGCCGCCTGGTGGGTGTGGAACCACTCGATGCCCGCGCCCAGGGCGTTGCCGATGAGGGTGACGACCAGGAGGCCGGCGGCGGCGATGGGCAGCGACACGAAGCCCGTGCGCAGGAAGAGCCGGCGCAGCGCGTCGTGGTGGTCCGGCTGCGGTCTCACGGCGTCGCCCTCGGCGGGAGGCGCGGGCAGCAGCCCGGGCGCCGCGCTCTCCCGGCACACCGTCCAGAAGCGCTCGGCGACGCCGGTCACGAAGGCCGTGATCAGCACGCAGGCCAGGGCGTTGCCCGGGAGCCAGTCGATCCACAGGGGGGCGACGATCAGCGCCAGGGCACGTACGCCGTCCGCGGCGATCATCGTCCAGCGACGGTCCAGCGGGCCGTCGGGGGCCGTCAGCGCGGAGAGCGGGCCGAGCAGCACGGCACCGAAGAGCAACGTCGACAGCAGGCGGGCACCGAGGACGGCGGCGACCGCGAAGGCCGCGCCCCGGTATCCGCCACCGAAGGCCGCGGCGCCTCCGTGGGGGGTGAAGACCGCCGCTTGAAGCGCGAGCAGCACCAGGACCAGCACGCCGAGGGCATCACCGATGCCACCGACGAACTGGGCGCTCCACAGCCGTTTGAGCGGAGGGAAGCGCAACAGGGCTCGCACGGCGCGCTCGCGGGAATCCGCGGCGAGGGCGCCGGATGTGGGGGTCACGACCGTTGGCTGCTCGGTACGCGTCATTCCGCCAGCCTAGCGGGACCCGGTGACACACCGGGTCCCTGCCCGAACATAGGAGCGGACCTGGCGGTCCTGCTCCGAGGGACGCCCGCCGGGCGCCGGCCTCATTCGCCGGACGGGCTGGTTTTGGCCGTCTTCTTGGCCGCGGTCTTCTTCGCGGTCGTCTTCTTGGCCGTCGTCTTCTTCGCGGCCGTCTTCTTGGCGGCGGTCTTCTTCGCCGGCGCCTTCTTGGCCGTCGTCTTCTTCGCCGCGGTCTTCTTCTTGGCCGGGCCCTTGGCGCGCTTCTCGGCGAGCAGCTCATACCCGCGCTCGGGAGTGATCGACTCGACGTCGTCGTCCCGCCGCAGCGTCGCGTTGGTCTCGCCGTCGGTGACGTACGGGCCGAAGCGGCCGTCCTTGACCACGACCGGCTTCTCGCTGACCGGGTCGGTGCCCAGCTCCTTCAGCGGCGGCTTGGCGGCGGCCCGCCCGCGCTGCTTGGGCTTGGAGTAGATCTCCAGCGCCTCGTCGACCGTGATGGTGAAGAGCTGCTCCTCGCTCTCCAGGGAGCGCGAGTCCGTGCCCTTCTTCAGGTACGGGCCGTAGCGGCCGTTCTGCGCGGTGATGTCCACGCCCTCGGCGTCCTGGCCGACCACCCGCGGCAGCGACATCAGCTTCAGCGCGTCCGCCAGCGTGACCGTGTCCAGGGACATCGACTTGAAGAGCGAGGCCGTGCGCGGCTTGACCGCGTTCTTGCCGGTCTTCGGGGTGCCGTCGGGCAGGACCTCGGTGACGTACGGGCCGTACCGGCCGTCCTTGGCCACGATCTGGTGGCCGGACTCCGGGTCCGTGCCCAGCTCGAAGTCGCCGCTGGGCTTGGCCAGCAGTTCCTCGGCGAACTCCACGGTCAGTTCGTCGGGTGCCAGGTCGTCCGGCACGTCGGCGCGCTGGTGGTTGTCGGTGTCCTTCTCGCCGCGCTCCACGTAGGGGCCGTAGCGGCCCACCCGGAGGACGATGCCGTCGCCGACCGGGAAGGAGGACACCTCGCGGGCGTCGATCGCGCCCAGGTCGGTGACCAGTTCCTTCAGGCCGCCCAGGTGGTCGCCGTCGCCGTTGCCCGCCTCGGAGGCGGCGCCCTCGGCCTCGCCCTCGCCGAAGTAGAAGCGGCGCAGCCACGGCACGGACTGGGCCTCGCCGCGCGCGATGGCGTCGAGGTCGTCCTCCATCTTGGCGGTGAAGTCGTAGTCGACGAGCCGCCCGAAGTGCTTCTCCAGGAGGTTGACCACGGCGAAGGACAAGAAGGACGGCACCAGGGCCGTGCCCTTCTTGAAGACGTAGCCGCGGTCCAGGATGGTGCCGATGATCGACGCGTACGTCGACGGACGGCCGATCTCCCGCTCCTCCAGCTCCTTGACCAGCGTGGCCTCGGTGTAGCGGGCCGGCGGCTTGGTGGCGTGGCCGTCGACCGACATCTCGCGGGCGGTCAGCGGGTCGCCCTCGGCGACCTGCGGCAGCCGGCGCTCGCGGTCGTCCAGCTCGGCGTTCGGGTCGTCGGCGCCCTCGACGTACGCCTTGAGGAAGCCGTGGAAGGTGATGGTCTTGCCGGACGCGCTGAACTCGGCGTCCCGGCCGTCGCTCGCCGTGCCGCCGAGCTTGACGGTGACGCTGTTGCCGGTGGCGTCCTTCATCTGCGACGCGACGGTGCGCTTCCAGATCAGCTCGTACAGCTTGAACTGGTCGCCGGTCAGACCGGTCTCGGCGGGCGTGCGGAAGCGGTCGCCGGAGGGGCGGATCGCCTCGTGCGCCTCCTGCGCGTTCTTGACCTTGCCCGCGTACGAGCGCGGCTTCTCCGGGAGGTAGTCGGCACCGTAGAGCTGCGTGACCTGCGTACGGGCCGCCGCGATGGCGGTGTCCGACAGCGTCGTGGAGTCCGTACGCATATAGGTGATGAAGCCGTTCTCGTACAGCTTCTGGGCCACCTGCATGGTCGACTTCGCACCGAAGCCCAGCTTGCGGCTGGCCTCCTGCTGCAGCGTCGTCGTACGGAACGGGGCGTACGGGGAGCGGCGGTACGGCTTGGACTCGACCGAGCGGACCGCGAAGCGCGTGTCCTCCAGGGCGGCGGCGAGCGCGCGGGCGTTCGCCTCGTCCAGGTGCAGCACCTGGTCGCTCTTGAGCCGGCCGTCGGCGCCGAAGTCGCGGCCCTGGGCCACGCGGCGGCCGTCGACGGTGGTCAGGCGGGCGCCGAAGGTGCCCGGGTCGCTCGCGTCGCCCTCGCGGCCGGTGGCGAAGGTGCCGGTCAGGTCCCAGTACTCGGCGGAGCGGAAGGCGATGCGCTCGCGCTCCCGCTCGACGACGAGGCGGGTGGCGACGGACTGCACGCGGCCGGCCGACAGCCGGGGCATGACCTTCTTCCACAGGACCGGCGAGACCTCGTAGCCGTAGAGGCGGTCGAGGATGCGGCGGGTCTCCTGGGCGTCGACGAGCTTCTTGTTCAGCTCGCGCGGGTTCGCCACGGCGTCCCGGATGGCGTCCTTGGTGATCTCGTGGAAGACCATGCGGTGGACGGGGACCTTGGGCTTGAGGATCTCCTGGAGATGCCAGGCGATGGCCTCGCCCTCGCGGTCCTCATCGGTGGCGAGGAAGAGTTCGTCGGACTCGGCCAACAGCTCCTTGAGCTTTTTGACCTGGTCCTTCTTGTCGCTGTTCACGACATAGATCGGCTGGAAATCGGCGTCGACGTTCACGCCGAGACGCGCCCAGGACTCGCCCTTGTACTTCGCCGGGACCTCGGCCGCGCCGTTCGGAAGGTCACGGATGTGCCCGACGCTCGCTTCGACGACGTATCCAGGGCCGAGGTAGCCCTTGATCGTCTTCGCCTTGGCAGGCGACTCGACGATGACGAGTCGGCGGCCGCCGCCTTGTGCGGTGTCGCTGGTCGGGGACAACTTCGCTCTTCTCTCCGGTCGACGCTGGGGGGTACCCCGGGACGGAACTCCCGAGGGCGACTCTGCGGTGACGCTGCGGAGTGTGACGGTACATCCCGCCCCCGTGTCAAACGGAAAAAGCCCACAACGCCACTCGAACGGTAACCCGAGTCCAGCCCTTCGTGCCGCCCGGACCACGCTCCGCCGGTCTGGGCACACTGCGTGATCACGTGCCCTACGGGGGCCGCGGAAGGGGCCGCCACGAGGCGCGCCGGGGGTCGGGACGGCACGGAAGGAGACGCTCCGGATTCGACTCCGCGCACTCCGCCCGGCTGGGGCGGAAGGGTCCGGCGGAAATTCCGTTTCCGGCCCGGCACCGCGCCGGGAAGCGGGTCTCGAGCGGTGCGGGGCAGGGGCCGGCACCCGGTGCCGGGGCGGCTGGCAGGATGGGTGGCCGGTCACACACTCATACGTCTTCGGGGGCGCCGGCCATGGCGGAGCAGCACGGCGGCCACGCACATGCGGTACCGGGGGCGGCGACACCGACGCCCCCGCCCGCTCCGGGCGCGTCGCCGACCGCCCCTTCGGGCGCGTCGCCCCACGCCACCCCGGGCGCGCCGTCGCACACCACTCCGGGCGCGTCACCGGCCGCCCCTTCGGAAGCCGCGCCGTACGCAGCACCTGGTGAGTCGCCGTACGCAGCGCCCGGTAAGCCGTCGTACGCGGCACCCAGTGGGTCGCCGTACGCAGCACCGGACGGCGGGGAGCAGGCCGACGGAAAGCCGGACGACCGGGAGCGGGCCGACCCGCGACGGGTGCGGCGGACGACGCTGCTCGGGGCGCTGGCGGTGACCGGTCTCACCACGGCGGCCTGCGCGTATCTGTGGCACACCGACCCGCACCGGCCGGGACAGCTGCTGCCGCGCTGCCCGTTCAACGTCATGACCGGGCTGCTCTGCCCGGTGTGCGGGGGCACCCGCATGGCGTACGACCTGCTGCACGGCGACCTGTCCGCGGCGTTCCACGACAACGCGGCGCTGCTGGTCCTCGGGGTGCCGCTCGCCGCCTACGTGGGCGGACGGCTGCTCTACGAAGGGCTGCGGGGACGTCGCTACCGTGTCCGGCCCAGGACACGCACGCTCGCCGTCGCCCTGGCCGTCGCGGCCGTCTGGGGCGTCGTACGGAACCTGACGGGCTGAGGGCGCCGGATCCAGAACCGGGGGCTCCCGGCGCGTCAGGCCGCCGAGAGCAGCCAGCCGCCCACCGCGAGGAACAGCGTGCCGAAGAGCGCGGTCATGGTCACCGCGAGCGGGCGGCTGACCCCGTGAGCGACCGGGGCGTGGAGGCCGAGGCGCGCCACCAGCCAGAGCAGCAGTCCGCCGCCGAAGAGCGTGAAGGCAGCACCGGAGAACAGCGCGGGTCCACTTTCCATGGCCGCAGCCTGGCAGCCCCGCGCGTCCGCCCGGCGAACGCCGGATGAACACGCGCGCGCCCTCCCCCGTACGGGCTGCTCCCCACGGCCTCCCCGAGGGCTTCACGTCCGCCCCCGCCGGCCCGTGTCAGCCCGCGGCCGGGTCCCCGTCGTCCGCCGGGCCGCCGACCGGCTCCAGGAAGCCCTGTTCGACCAGCATGCGGATCGCCTCGGGCGTGCGGTCCCGCAGCAGTACCGGGTCATCGCCGACCAGCTGCGCGATGGCGTCCAGGATGCGCCCGGCCGGGAGCGAGCCGTCACAGACCCCGGCGAAGCCCGCGCCGACCGTGTCGACCTTCGTGGCCCGCCGCATGCCCCGGTTCTGACGGAGCACCACGTGCTCCGGGTCCTCCGCGCCCGGCAGCCCGACCTGCTCCTGCACGACCTCGGGGGCGAGCTTGAACCGCCCGGCCAGCAGCGCAGCGTCGTCCGTGGCCCGCAGGAAGTCCTGCCGCGCGAAGTGGCCGAGGACGGCGGGGCCGAGCGGCTGCTCGACCGGGTGCGGCCACTCCTCGATCGTGATCGACGGCTCGTCGGCGCCGGACTTGCGCAGTGTGATCCACCCGAAGCCGATCGCCTTGGTCTTGCGCGCCTCGAACTCCTCCAGCCACGCCTCGTACCGCGCGGCGTACTCCTCGGGGCCCGACCGGTGGTCGCCGGCGTCCCGCAGCCACAGCTCGGCGTACTGCGTGACGTCCTGCACCTCGCGCTGCACGATCCAGGCGTCGCAGCCGCGCGGCACCCAGGAGCGCACCCGGTCCTTCCAGTCCTCGCCCTCGACGTGCTGCCAGTTCGCCAGCAGCTGGCAGTACCCGCCGTCGTTCAGGTGGCCGGCCGACTGCTGCACCAGCGTGCGGCACAGGTCGTCGCCGCCCATGCCGCCGTCGCGGTACGTGAGCCGGGCGCCCGGGGAGATCACGAAGGGCGGGTTCGAGACGATCAGGTCGTACCTCTCCTCGCCGACCGGCTCGAACAGCGAGCCCTCCCGGAGGTCGGCGGGCCGGGCACCGGAGAGCGCGAGGGTGAGGGCTGCGATGCGCAGCGCCCGCGGGTTCAGGTCCGTCGCGGTGACGCGGGTCGCGTACTCGGCGGCGTGCAGCGCCTGGACGCCGGAGCCCGTGCCGAGGTCGAGGACGGAGTCGAAGTGCGGCCCGGCGGCCGGCGCGCCGGCCTGGGGGCGCAGCATGAGGCCCGCGAGCGTGGTGGACGCGCCGCCCACGCCGAGCACCAGCTCGCCGCGGTCCACGCCGGCCGGGCCGCGGCCGATGCCGCCCGCGCCGCCGACCGCGCAGCCCAGGTCGGAGACGATCCACCAGTCCTGGCCCTCGGGGCCGCCGTACGGGCGTACGTCCACGGTCGCGCGTACCTCGTCGCCGTCCCGGACGAGCCAGCCGTCGGCGAGGCAGTCGTCCAGAGGCAGCGCGGCGCCCGCGCGGGCTGCCTGCACCGGCTGCTGGAGCAGGAAGAGCCGCACCAAAGCCGGCAGCGGGCCCTCGCCTCTGGTGGCGCGCAGGGCCGGCACGGTCTCGCTGCGGGCCAGCGCGGCGTAGGCGGTGGCACCGAGCAGCTCCAGCAGGCCGTCGGCGGTGAAGCCGGCGGCCAGCAGCGCCTCCCGCAGCCGGGCGGTGCGGGCGGCGGACTGGGGGTCTCGGTCGTCTGCGACGGGGAGGTGCGTACTCACACTCCCCATTGTCAGGGCAACCGCCGACGGCGAACCACCGGCACGACGGCAGCGGCCCGGCCGGTCCCGTACGGACGAACCGTCAGGAGGGCCGGGCCGCCGCCGTGCGTACGGCTACCGCTCAGGAGCCCTTCTGCGGCGAGGTCGACGCCTTCTGGGTCTGGCAGCCCTTCTGACCCGACATCGCCTTGCCGACGTCGCCGGACTCCAGCTTCTTGAAGGCGGCCTCGCTCTTCTTGTTGAGCTTGTTGATGCCGTCCGACAGCGAGCGCAGCCCGTCGGCGAACTTCTGCTTGTCCTTGGTGTCCAGGCCGTCGACCTCCTTCTTGAGGTCCGCGTAGCCCGAGGAGAGGCCCTTCAGCTCCTTGACCGCGTTCTTCTGGTCCGCGGCGCCGCCGTCGACCGGCGGGGCGCCCGCCTTGCTCAGCGACTTGGCCAGCGAGCCGTAAGCGTCCGAGATGCGCTGGAACGCCTGCGAGTCGGTCTGCTGGACCTTCTTGGAGTCGGTCGTCCCGTCGTCCGCGGTCTGCATCGACGCGTTGGCGTCCTGGATCTGCTTGAACTGAGCCTGCGCCGGATCGCAGAAACGCTTGGCCCAGTCATCGAGCTTCTTGTTGCTGTCGTCGCTGCAGCCGGTCAGCGCGAGCACCAGTGCCGCACCGCCGGACAGTGCAGCCGCAAGCTTCTTGTTCACCGGATTGGTCCCTTCCATGGCTCTCGGCCCCGGAACATACACGCCCAACAGGCTTTGACCATGAGACGAGCATCCCGTACGACCCGCATTGAAGCCATTTGCACCAAGGGACGGTGACCGATACCTCTCGCTCCCGGCATACGGACGGGCGGGTGGCCGAGGCGCACAAAACGCCTCGACCACCCGCCCGTTGAGGGGCTGTGCCGCCGTCCGCTAGGAAACGACCGCCGGGTCGGCCGTCTGAGCGACCTTGCCGGAGTTGTCTTCGTCACCCACGGCGATTCCGCGGCGCTTGGAGAGGTACACCGCGACCACGATGATGAGCAGCGCGAGGACCGCGGCCGTGACCCGTACGCCCATGTTCGCGTCGTTGCCGTAGCTGAACTTGACCACGGCGGGCGCGATGAGCAGCGCCACCAGGTTCATCACCTTCAGCAGCGGGTTGATGGCCGGGCCCGCGGTGTCCTTGAAGGGGTCGCCCACGGTGTCACCGATGACGGTGGCCGCGTGCGCCTCGCTCCCCTTGCCGCCGTGGTGGCCGTCCTCGACCAGCTTCTTGGCGTTGTCCCAGGCACCGCCGGAGTTGGCGAGGAACACCGCCATCAGAGTGCCGGTGCCGATCGCGCCCGCCAGGAAGGAGCCGAGCGCGCCGACGCCGAGCGAGAAGCCGACCGCGATGGGCGTGAGCACCGCCAGCAGGCCGGGGGTGGCCAGCTCGCGGAGCGCGTCCTTGGTGCAGATGTCGACGACCCGGCCGTACTCCGGCTTCTCGGTGTAGTCCATGATCCCGGGCTTCTCCCGGAACTGCCGGCGCACCTCGAAGACCACCGAACCCGCCGAGCGGGACACGGCATTGATGGCCAGTCCGGAGAAGAGGAAGACCACCGCGGCGCCCAGGACCAGCCCGACCAGGTTGTTCGGCTGCGAGATGTCCAGGCTCAGCCCCATGCCCGTGGCGGCGTCACCCACCTCCCCCACGGCCTTGGCGATCGCGTCGCGGTACGAACCGAACAGCGCGGCCGCCGCGAGCACCGCCGTCGCGATGGCGATGCCCTTGGTGATGGCCTTCGTGGTGTTGCCGACGGCGTCCAGGTCGGTGAGGACCTGCGCGCCGTCGCCCGTCACGTCACCGGACATCTCGGCGATGCCCTGCGCGTTGTCGGAGACCGGCCCGAAGGTGTCCATGGCGACGATGACGCCGACCGTGGTGAGCAGGCCCGTACCGGCGAGCGCGACGGCGAACAGCGCCAGCATGATGGACGTGCCGCCCAGCAGGAACGCGCCGTACACGGCCAGGCCGATCAGCACGGCCGAGTAGACCGCCGACTCCAGACCGATGGAGATGCCGGACAGCACGACGGTCGCGGGGCCGGTCAGCGAGGTCTTGCCGATGTCCCGTACGGGGCGCCGGTTGGTCTCGGTGAAGTAGCCCGTCAGCTGCTGGATGAGCGCGGCGAGCACGATGCCGATGGCGACCGCGACCAGGGCCAGGATGCGCGGGTCGCCCGCCCGGCCGGTGATCGCCTCGTCGGTGACGCCGGTCAGGCCCGCGTAGGTGGACGGCAGGTACGTGAAGGCGGCGATCGCCACCAGGACCAGCGAGATGGCGGCGGAGATGAAGAAGCCGCGGTTGATGGCGGTCATGCCGCTGCGGTCGGAACGCCGGGGCGCGACGACGAAGATGCCGATCATCGCCGTGACCACGCCGATGGCCGGTACGAGCAGCGGGAAGGCGAGGCCCGAGTCACCGAAGGCGGCCATGCCGAGGATCAGCGCGGCGACCAGGGTGACGGCGTACGACTCGAACAGGTCGGCCGCCATGCCGGCGCAGTCGCCGACGTTGTCGCCCACGTTGTCCGCGATGGTCGCGGCGTTGCGCGGGTCGTCCTCGGGGATGCCCTGCTCCACCTTGCCGACGAGGTCGGCGCCGACGTCGGCCGCCTTGGTGAAGATGCCGCCGCCGACTCGCATGAACATGGCGATCAGCGCGGCGCCGAGGCCGAAGCCCTCCAGCACCTTCGGCGCGTCGACCGCGTAGACCAGGACGACGCAGGAGGCGCCCAGCAGGCCGAGGCCCACCGTGAACATGCCGACGACCCCGCCCGTGCGGAAAGCGATCTTCATCGCCTTGTGCGAAACGGCCGTCAGATCACGGGGCGCCGTATCGCCTTCGGCCGGGGTGGCTTCCCGGGCGGCCGCGGCCACGCGCACATTGCTGCGCACCGCGAGCCACATGCCGATATAGCCGGTGGCCGCGGAGAATCCCGCGCCGATCAAGAAGAACACGCTGCGCCCGATGCGCTGCGTCCACGTGTCCGCGGGCAGCAGCATGAGCAGGAAGAACACCACGACGGCGAATACGCCGAGGGTGCGCAGCTGCCGCGCGAGATAGGCATTCGCGCCTTCCTGCACGGCAGCGGCGATCTTCTTCATACTGTCGGTGCCCTCGCCGGCCGCGAGCACTTGCCGTACCAGCACGGCCGCGACGGCGAGCGCCGCCAGGGCCACGACGGCGATCACCAGCACGATGCCGCGGTTGCCGCTCGTCAGTGATGGCTCGGCCAGGTATGTGGGGGTGTCGAGCATCTGAGGGGTGTAAGGCCCCGCCATTCGTCCTCCTTGACGTTTGGCACATGGGCGCGCGAATGCACGCTCAGGCGTCCTGAGCAAAGATGTGGACGGATTGTAGGGAGCCGCACTAGATCAAAACAGTACGCGTCAAAGGGAATTCGCCTGCAGCCGCGAAGATCAATAGGTGATCGCTCCGAGAATTCGCCCGTACGACGGAATGCAGCAAATTCGCTGACCGCGCACGGATGATCTCGCTGTCCTATTGAACGCCGCTGCTCAGAGGCGAGCGCGAGATCCTTTTCGCGCAGGCGGTACGGGGCACGCCGCGGAGCCGCACCCTCCGCTGCGGCGCGCGGCGCTGACGGAACGACCCGCGTGTGCGTACGCGTACGAACATGTAGGCGTAGGCGTAGCCCCACCGGTACACCCGCCCCCACCCCCGGTCCCGGCCGAACAGCGTGCGGGACGGTACGGCGACGGTAGGAGGGGGCGGGGGCGGGGAGAGACCGGGCAGGGCCGGGTGGAGGCCGCCGGGGTCAGGCGGGGGGCCTGCGGCGCGGATGGTCGGGTCTCGGGGGCCACGACGCGGCCCTCAGGCCGAGGTTGCGGGCGGGAGGTCCCGGTACGGGCTACGGCGGGGATTGTGGCGTGAACGGGCCGCTCGGGGCTCGATCGGCGCGTGGCGGCGGGTGCGCGCGGGCGGGAGCCCAGGCGCGCGCACGGCAACAGCGGCCGCCGCGAGGGATCGACCAAGGCGCCGAGTGGGCATGGCGCAGCGGAGCCGCGGGGATCGGCCGAGGCTCGGTCGGCCGGGGCTCGGTCGGCCGGGGCTCGCCGGGTGGCGGCGGGGCGGCGTGATCGGCCGGCGCTCGGACCGGCAGAGACGCGCTCGTTCTCGGACCGGCGGACGCGCTCGTTACGGCAGGACCGGGTCCGGAACCGTCGGCCAGCTCATCCGGATGACGCCGCCGTTGTCGCTGGAGGACACCTCGACGTCGTCGACCAGACCACTGATCACCGCGAGGCCCATCTCGTCCTCGGCCTCGTCGACGGCCGCGGACTCGGCGCCGTCGGGATCACCGTCCGCCGCGTGCTGCACACCCGGCACGGAACTCGCGGCCGACCCCGGTACCTCGTCGCCGACCTCGATGGAGAACTTCTTCTCGTCCTCGATCAGCATGACCGTGATCGGCGCGGCGACGTCATTGCTGCGGTGCAGACCGACGGCACGACTGCACGCCTCACCGACGGCGAGGCGCACCTCGTCGAGCACCGCCTCGTCCACCCCGGCCCGTCGTGCCACGGCGGCCGCGACCAGGCGCGCGGTCCGGACGTGCTCGGGAAGGGCACTGAAACGAAGTTCGACGGTGGCCATTGCCATCCCCCTCGGTATGCGGGCGTGCTAGGCAGGGGGCCGGACGCGTCGCCCGGTACCCCCCACTGCTTCCTGCCCCCGCGCACGCGGCGCGGGGCACCGGACAGCTGTCAGTCGGTGGCCGAGACGGCCTCGTCGACCGAGGTGTGAATCGGGAACACCTTCGTCAGTCCGGTAATACGGAAGATCTTGAGAATGCGCTCCTGGTTGCAGACCAGGCGCAGCGAGCCCTCGTGGGCACGCACCCGCTTCAGGCCACCCACCAGAACGCCGAGCCCGGTGGAGTCGAGGAAGTCGACGCGCTCCATGTCCACCACGAGGTGGTAGCTGCCGTCATTCACGAGCTCGACCAGCTGCTCCCGCAGCTTGGGCGCGGTGTATACATCAATCTCGCCACCGACGTCGACGACCGTACGGTCGCCAACGGTACGGGTCGACAGGGACAGGTCCACGGATCCTCCAGCACCTTGCTATCGAGCGGTCGCCCCCCATGGATCGGCAGCCGCGATGGCATTCAATCACTTACCAGCAGGCGCGCACGACGCCTTAAGAGCATTGTCCGTCACACCGGTGACACACTCGGTGCCGATGGCCTCCAATCAACCTCCGCCGGATGCGGGTGCGCGCCCCTCCCCGGGCATGGTCCTCGACCGTCTCGCCAGGGGAGAGATCCGCGCTACGCGCATCACTCATACGGAGCACTTGCCCCCGCGGATCGGCAGCCATGCCGACTGGCCCGCATCTATCCGTACGGAAGTGATCGACGCCATCCGTACCACGGGCATCGAGCGCCCCTGGAAGCACCAAGCCCGTGTGGCGGAACACGCGTTGCACGGCGAATCGGTCATCGTCGCGACCGGCACCGCCTCGGGAAAATCGCTGGCGTACCTCGCCCCCGTGCTGTCCGGACTGCTGGACGGTTCCGAGGCCCCCAACGGCCGGGGCGCCACCGCCCTGTACCTCGCCCCCACCAAGGCCCTCGCCGCCGACCAGCGGCGCGCCGTCCGCAATCTGGCCGCCCCGCTGGGCACCGCGATCCGCCCGGCCGTGTACGACGGCGACACGCCGGTCGAAGAACGCGAATGGGTGCGCCAGTACGGCAATTACGTCCTCACCAACCCCGACATGCTGCACCGCGGCATCCTCCCGGCCCACCCCCGCTGGTCCTCCTTCCTGCGCGCGCTGCGCTACGTGGTCATCGACGAGTGCCACACCTACCGCGGTGTCTTCGGGTCGCACGTCGCCCAGGTCATACGCCGGCTGCGCCGGGTCTGCGCGCGCTACGGCTCCGAGCCGGTCTTCCTGCTCGCCTCCGCCACCTCCGCCGAGCCGGCCGAGTCGGCCGGGCGGCTCATCGGCGCGCCGGTCGTGCAGATCACCGAGGACACCTCGCCACGCGGTGAGGTCGTCTTCGCGCTGTGGGAGCCGCCGCTCACCGAACTGCACGGCGAGCACGGCGCGCCCGTACGCCGCACCGCCACCGCCGAGACCGCCGACCTCCTCACCGACCTCGCCGTACAGGGCGTCCGCAGCGTCGCCTTCGTCCGCTCCCGGCGCGGCGCCGAGCTGATCGCCCTCATCGCCCAGGAGCGGTTGAGCGAGATCGACCGCTCCCTCCCCGGCCGGGTCGCGGCGTACCGGGGCGGCTATCTCCCCGAAGAACGCCGCGCCCTGGAGCGCGCCCTGCACACCGGTGATCTGCTCGGCCTCGCCGCCACCACGGCACTGGAACTGGGTATCGACGTCTCCGGCCTGGACGCCGTCCTCATCTCCGGTTACCCCGGCACCCGCGCGTCCCTGTGGCAGCAGGCCGGCCGCGCCGGGCGCGCCGGGCAGGGCGCCCTCGCCGTGCTGGTCGCCCGCGACGACCCCCTGGACACCTACCTCGTCCACCATCCCGAAGCCCTCTTCGACCAGCCGGTCGAGTCGACCGTCCTCGACCCCGACAACCCGTACGTGCTCTGGCCCCACCTGTGCGCCGCCGCCGCGGAGATCCCGCTCGGCCCCGAGGACCTGGCCCTCTTCGGCCCGGAGGCTCCGGACGTCCTCGCGGGCCTGGAGCGCCGCCGGCTGCTGCGCCGCCGCGGCAGGTCCTGGTACTGGACCCGCCGCGAACGCGCCGCCGACCTCACCGACATCCGCGGCCAGGGCGGCTCCCCCGTCCAGGTCGTGGAGGCCGCCACGGGCCGGCTCCTGGGCACGGTCGACGAGGCCGCGTCGCACTCCACCGTCCACGAGGGCGCCGTCCACCTGCACCAGGGCCGCACGTACGTGGTGAAGCACCTGGACCTGGAGGACAGCGTCGCCCTGGTCGAGGAGGCCACGCCGCCCTACTCCACGGCCGCCCGGGACACCACCGCCATCTCCGTCCTGGAGACCGACACCGAGGTGCCGTGGGGCGACGGGCGCCTGTGCTTCGGCTCCGTCGAAGTCACCAACCAGGTCGTCTCCTTCCTGCGCCGCAAACTGATCACCGGTGAGGTGCTCGGCGAGACCAAACTCGACCTCCCGCCGCGTACGCTGCGCACCCGCGCCGTGTGGTGGACCATGACCGAGGACCAGCTCGACGCGGCCCGGGTCAATCCGGAACAGCTGGGCGGCGCCCTGCACGCCGCCGAACACGCCTCCATCGGCATCCTTCCGCTCTTCGCCACCTGCGACCGCTGGGACATCGGCGGCGTCTCCGTGCCCCTGCATCCGGACACCCTCCTTCCGACGGTCTTCGTCTACGACGGCCACCCGGGCGGCGCGGGCTTCGCGGAACGCGCCTTCCACACCGCCGCCGACTGGCTCGCCGCCACCCGCAAGGCCATCGCCTCCTGCGAGTGCGACGCCGGCTGCCCGTCCTGCATCCAGTCCCCCAAGTGCGGCAACGGCAACGAACCACTCCACAAGCGAGGCGCCATCCGCCTGCTGACCGAACTGCTGCGAGGAGCGGACGCGGCGGAGTCGAACCCCCGGCCCGCGGGGTCGCCCGAGGCCGCCGGAGAGGCGGGGTGAACCGGCACGGGGCGGACCTGTGAGGGGGCGTCCGAGGGGCCCGCTCGGGAGCGGATCCTCGGGGCGAACGGTCCCGCGCGGGACTCCGCCGCCACGTCGGCGATCTCGGCCCGCACGGAGCACCGCACCAGCTGTGCGTGCTGCGCCGCCGCGACCTGCCGGGCCGCTTCGCACGCCTCGGCCTCCCCGTACAGGCTCCGCCCCGCGGCGGCGAGTGCCGCCAGATCGGCCGCCGCGCCCGCCCGGTGACGGGCGATCGCCGCCTGCCCGAGGGTGAGCACTACGGCGAACACCGCGCACAGCGCCATCGCACTCACCGCCGCGCAGACCGTCGCAGCCCCTTCATCACCTCTGCGCCCCCGCGGCTCACCGCCCCGCCGTCTCCTCAGCAAGAGCGACCGCCTCCCCTCTGAGCGTCATGTTCAGCGGCCCCAGCGCCGGCACCGCCGCCGCAACCCGTACGCGGACCAGGTCGCCCTCCCGTTCGAGCGCGACCCGCGCTCCCCGCGGGGCGATCGCACGGGCGGCCGCCAGCGTGCTGTCCTCGGCCTCCGCTCGCGCCGCCGCCCGGGCCCCGGCGCGGGCGGCGTCCACGCACTGGATCTGCGCGCACGCCGCCATCAGCCCCCACAGGAGCATCGCCACGAGCAGCACCAGCGTCGGAATCACCGCCGCCGCCTCGGCCGTCACCATCCCCCGGTCCGCCGACGCCTTCGCCGAGACGGCTCTCGCCCTCGCGGGGACGACGTTCGCTCTCACGAAGACGGCCGTGTCAGACCGGAGCATGGAGTGCCCTGCCGATCAATGAACTCAGGGCCGAACTCACCGACCCGCTCGTCACGACCTTGAAGAGCACCGCGGCGAACGCACAGGCCGCCAACGTGCCCATGGCGTACTCGGCCGTCGTCATCCCGCGATCCGCACGCTTCCGCAGCACCGCCCACCGCCGGCTGCACTCGCTCCCGTTACGCGCCGCCCGGCGCCTCCTCGCCAGCCGTCGCGTCACCCTCCCGAAGGTGAGGCGAGCGACGGCCCATGCGGCCCAGCCGGCGGGCCCTCCCGCGACGGTCACCTGCTCCTGGCCCCCGGCCACAGCCACTGCCCGCGCTGCCCGCGCCCTACGTGCGACACCACCGGCCGCAGCCGCCCACTCGGGCACAGCCGTATGCGGCACTTCCGCCACTCCCGTCGCGCCCCCCTTCGCCCTCTCGCTCGTTGTCCCGTTCGTTGTCCCGCTCGTTGTCTCGCCCGTTGATTCGCTCGATGTCCCGTGCGTCACTTCCTCTGCCGTCGCTCCGGGCTGCTTCCACGCTGCTGTCGTCATGAGATCCCCCTGTAGGCCCCTGTAGGCCCCTGTAGGCAATGCCGTTGATGTGTGGTGATGGATGTTTTGATACGTGGTGACGGGTGTTCAGTTCGTCGGGCTCAGCAGCCCCTGGGCCAGCCCCACGAGCACCGGGGCGACCCCGAGCGTCAGGAAGGCCGGCAGGAAGCACACCGCCAGCGGCAGGGTGACCAGCACCCCCGCCTTGCGCGCCGCTTCGGTCGCCGTGCGACCCCACTCGGACCGCAGGTCCGCCGCGATGCGCGCGACCGACTCGACCGCCGGCGCACCGGATATGTCCGCGCGCGCCAGGCAACGCCCCAGCTCCCGTGCGCCGGGCAGCTCCGCGAACCGCCCCCAGCTCGCCGCCCCTTCGCCCCCGAGGCGGAGTTCCGCAGCGGTGTGCCGCAGGCGTTCGCCGACCGGGCCGCCTAAAGACTCGCCCACCGCGGCCGCCGCCTCGCCGGGACTCGCACCCGCCGCGAGGCAGCCGGCCAGCAAATCGGCCGCGGAAGCCAGTTGTTCGCGTACGGCCGCCTCCACCGCACGGGCGGCGGACCGGGCGCGCACCTGACGCCGTCGGCGTCGCGTGGCGTACGCGGCCACGACTCCCAGTGCGGCGCCGACCGCCCCGCCGACCAGGACGAAGCCGGTAACGGCAGCGGCCACAACCACGGTCCACTCCCGAACGGCCGCGGTCCGCCGCTCGGCACGGACCCGCCCCTCCGGCCCTCGGTAAGACGCACCGCGCCTCGCCGAGAAGACAGCTTCCGGGTTCGCGGCTGAGAAGATACGGGTCGCGCGCCGCCGGACAGCACGCGCGTGGACGGCCTGCCGAAGGGCCGAGGTCGTGCCGATCGCCGTACAGATCGCAGGAGTGGCGAGACAGATCACGGTAGTGGCGGGCGAGAAAACAATCCCCAGGCTGTGGATAACTTCAGCGGTCACCATCGGCCCGCCGTCCCTCGGCCGCGCGGACGATACGGACCGTCCAGAGCACGCCGGCCCACTCCAGCAGTCCGCCGACCGCGAGCAGCCCCCAGCCGACCGGAGTGTGCAGAAGCACGTGGAGCGGGTCCGCTCCCAGCGCGCTGCCCATCAGCAGTCCGAACGCCGGGAGGAGCGCGAGCATCAGGGCGGTCGTCCGGGCGCCCGTCAACTGGGCGTTCAGGTCTGCCTGTTGATGCCGCTGCGCCCGAAGTCCCGCCGTGACGCGTTCGACGCCCGCCGCGAGTCCCACACCGCCCTCGACCGCGACCTGCCAGCAGGCGGCCACACCGGTCAGCCCCTCGGCACCCGGTAAGCGCGCCGCCTCCCGCAGCGCGGCCGGCACGTCCCCGCCGTACCGCGCCGCTGCCAGCACCGCGGCCCCCGGCTCCCCCAGCCCCTCCGGGCCCGCGTCCGACGCCGCCTCCGTACCGGCGAGCAGCAGCGCCTGTCCCGGTTGCCGCCCCGAGCGCAGTTCGGCGGCGAGCGCGGCGCAGAGCGCGATCACGTGGTCGCGACGTCGGTGACGCTCCCGCTGGGCCGCGCGAGCGCACAGTCGGCGGTGGACGACCGGCACAGCCAGCGCCCCGAGAATCAGCGGCAGCAACGACTGGCCCAGCAGCGCCAGTCCGGCACCTAGCGGGAGGCACCACCACGCGTGGCCCAGTCGCACCAGGCGGGCCGTCCAGGATCGGCACCTCAGGACCGTGCGTTCCCCGTACGCCCGAAGTCGGCCGCGACGAGGCCGGCCCCCGGCACCACTCCGAGGCCCGTCCCCGGCGCCCCACTGCTGTACCGCGAACCCGGGGCCGGACGTCTCGCCGCCTGCCAACAGCAGACGGGCGCGGCGTACGGAGCTGTCCCGGCCGCCGATCCTCCAGAGGCCCGCCCCCGCGCACAGCAGCGCCGCGCACACCGGTGTCATCGCGTCCGTCGTGAGCTGCGCGGTCATGGCGCTCCCCCGTTCTGCGCGTTCCCCCGGTCGCAGAGTTCGGCGAGGCGGGGCCAGCCTTCGGCCCGGCGGAAGCCGGCCGGATGCCAGACCGCGGCGGGTGTGGTGGTGACCAGGCCCGAGGGGGCGCGGTCGAGGACATGGATCTCGGCGATGCGGCGATGGCCCGTACGGTCGCGTACGAGGTGGAGCACGACGGAGAGCGCGGCGGCCAACTGGCTGTGCAGGGCCGCCCGGTCCAGCCCGGCGGTCGAGCCGAGCGCCTCCAGACGGGCCGGCACATCGGCGGCGGCATTGGCGTGCACCGTGCCGCAGCCGCCCTCATGGCCGGTGTTGAGCGCGGCCAGCAGGTCGGTGACCTCCGGGCCGCGGACCTCGCCCACGACCAGCCGGTCCGGTCGCATGCGCAGCGCCTGGCGCACCAGATCCCGGAGTGTGACGAGACCTGCGCCTTCCTGGTTGGCCGGGCGGGTCTCCAGCCGTACGACGTGCGGGTGGTCGGGACGCAGCTCGGCGGAGTCCTCGGCGAGGACGATCCGCTCCTCCGTGCCCACCAGGCCCAGCAGGGCACTGAGCAGCGTGGTCTTGCCGCTCCCGGTGCCGCCGCTGATCAGGAAGGACAGCCGGGCGGCGAGGACCGAACGGAGCAGGCGGTCGCCGCCGGGCGGGACCGTGCCCGCCGCGACCAGCTCGTCCAGCGTGAACGCCTTCGGGCGCAGCACACGCAGCGAGAGGCAGGTCGAGCCGACGGCCACCGGCGGGAGCACAGCGTGCAGGCGGGTCCCGTCGGGCAGGCGCGCGTCCACCCATGGGTGCGCGTCGTCCAGTCGCCGGCCCGCCACCGCCGCCAGCCGCTGGGCGAGCCTGCGGACGGCCGCGGCATCGGGGAAGCGCACGTCGGCGCGGTGGAGTCCGCCGCCGCGGTCCACCCACACCTCGTCGGGCGCGGTGACCAGTACGTCCGTCACCTCCGGTGCGGCGAGCAGTGGCTCCAAGGGGCCGCTGCCGGTCATTTCGGAGCGCAGCGCCGTCACGACGCCGAGCACCTCGGCGTCCCCGAGCAGCCGTCCTTCCTCGCGCAGCGCCACGGCCACGCGGGCGGGCGTCGGTTCGGCACCGGCCCTGGCGAGCCGCAGCCGCACGGCTTCCAGGAGCTGTTGTCCTGTGCCGCCGGAAGTGGTCGCGGCCTGCTCCACAGGCCTCCCGTCCCGCACGGCGCTGCTGATGCCGGCCTCGGTCGCGCCGCGGGAAAGCTCCGCGGAGCGTTGCGTGGTGGCGGTCGGCGTCGCCCTCCGGGGCGCCCCCGGGCCCCTGAGCCGAGTGCCGAGGCCGTTCATGAGAGGCCGCCCTCTTCGTGCCGGGAGCGGCGGCCGGCGCCCGCACCCAGTACGTCACGCCCCTCGGAGCGGGGGCTCGCCGCCTCTCGTCCGTCCAGCACCCGCGCCCAGAACTCCGTACAGAAGCGGCTCAGCGGTGACCGTGGATGTGCTCCCGGTGGGATGCCGCGGCCGAGGGCATCCGCGAGCTGCGGGTCCCAGGGCAGGGTGCCGACCGGGGGCAGGGAGAGCAGCCGGGCCGGTTCGCCGTCCGGCAGGCCGGGCCCCGGCACCTCGCGGGCCACGACGCGCAGGTCGCGCAGGAGAGTCCGGGCCGAGGCGGCGACGCGCTCGGCCGCGACCGTCGCACGCAGTTCGGCAGGGACCAGCAGCAGCCCCACGTCGATCTGGGTGAGCGCTTCCGCGACGGCTCCGTCGAGGCGGCGCGGCAGGTCGACCACGACGACGCCGCCGCGCCTGCGTGCCGCCGCCATCACCGCGCGCATGGCCTGCGGCGGGATCGTCACGGACTCGCCGCGGTCCCAGCTCAGCACGCGCAGCTCGTGCAGCCGCGGCAGGGACTCGGCCAGGGCACCGCCGCCGACCCGGCCGCGGGACTCGGCGAAGGCGGGCCAGCGCAGCCCCTTCTCCCGCTCGCCGCCGAGCAGGACATCGAGGCCGCCGCCCAGTGGATCGGCGTCGATCAGTATCGTCCGGTGGCCCTGCCGCGCTGCCGTCACGGCCAGAGCGCAGGCGAGGGTGCTCGCGCCGGAGCCGCCCCGGCCGCCGAGGACGCCCACCGTCAGGGCCGGGCTCCGGTCTCCTTCCACCGCGTCCGCGATGCGGTCCACCAGCCAGCTCTCGCCGCCCGGCAGCCCGAGGACCCGCTCGGCGCCGATCTCCACGGCCTGCTGCCACACGCGGGTGTCGTCCGGATGCTGTCCGATGAGGACGACGCCGGGCCGGCGCCCTGCGCCGCGCAGCCGGTGGACACACTCCTCTCCGACGATCACCAGCGGGGCCGTGTCCCAGCCGGCCGCGCCGGCTCCCCCGGCGTGCGACACGGTCGGCATCGTGCCCGCCGCCGCGCAGAGCCTCAGAAGATCGTCGAGGAGGTTTTCGTCCTCCGTGACGATCAACGGACCGGGTTCCTGCGCGTCCCGCTTCGTACCGCCCCAATCGCTGCTTCCGACCACGTTCTGTCCCCCTGTCGCTACACAACTCGCACATCCGCGAACTTCGCGGACTTTCACGGTGCAGCGATCCGGAAAATCTCGTGGATCTTGGTCGAAAACTGTGGACAACTACTGAGGCTGTGAATATCCCGGTCACCTATACCAGCGACTATGGAAAACTTCCTGAGAGCATCCTTATGATTACGGTAAGTTACGAACGACGTGCGCGACGAGACGCGGCGACCGATCGCCGAAGGAAGATCAAAAAGAGGCCCCCGAGGCCCGGAAATGCGTCCGGACATGCGACGACCCCCGCCGGGGGGGAGAGCGGGGGTCGTCTCCACGGCCGACTCGGGGGGGGAGGAGCCGGGCCGGGTTAGCACGGTCGCGAACGATCCGTGACTTCCATGGTGTACCCGAGAGCCTTCTCAGGCAAACCCACGCGCCACACCTTACGCCGAATGGTGCCCCCCTATGCTCACCTTGTGGAAATCCGAAGCTCGCTTCCTTCAGCACCCCACTCGGCTCCCCGTACGGCCGCGTTCTTCGACCTGGACAAGACCGTCATTGCTAAGTCGAGCACGCTGACCTTCAGCAAGTCGTTCTACCAAGGCGGCCTGATCAATCGGAGGGCCGCGCTGCGCACCGCGTACGCCCAGTTCGTCTTCCTCGCGGGCGGTGCGGACCACGACCAGATGGAGCGGATGCGGGAGTACCTCTCCGCGCTCTGCCGTGGGTGGGACGTGGCTCAGGTACGGGCGATTGTCGCCGAGACCCTCCACGACCTGATCGATCCGCTCATCTACGACGAGGCGGCCTCCCTCATCGAGGAGCACCACACCGCCGGCCGCGACGTCGTCATCGTCTCCTCCTCGGGCGCCGAGGTGGTCGAGCCGATCGGCGAACTGCTGGGCGCCGACCGGGTGGTGGCCACGCGCATGGTCGTCGGCGCGGACGGCCGCTTCACGGGCGAGATCGAGTACTACGCCTACGGCCCCACCAAGGCCGAGGCGATCCGGGAGCTGGCCGCGTCCGAGGGGTACGACCTCGCGCGGTGCTACGCGTACAGCGACTCGGCGACCGACGTCCCGATGCTGGAGGCGGTCGGCCATCCGCACGCGGTCAACCCCGGCCGGACGCTGCGCCGGGAGGCCGCCGCCCGCGGCTGGCCGGTCCTCACCTTCAACCGGCCGGTCCGGCTGAAGCAGCGGATCCCGTCGCTTGCCATGCCGGCGCGCCCGGCGCTGGTCGCCGTCGCGGTGGGCGCCGCGGCCGCCACGGCGGGTCTGGTCTGGTACGCCAGCCGGCGCCGCGGTACGCCGGCGCGCGCCCTCTCGGCCTGAGCGCGGCCGCCCCTCACGGGAGCCCCGGCACCGCACTCCCGGAACACGCGCCCGAATCGCCCTCTTTTGAAGGCAAAAGTAAAGATGTGCAGCGAGGGGTTCCGCTTGCCGGGCTGCAGGAGTACAAAGGAATTAACGGCCCGCGAGACCAAGGATCTCCGAGAGGAAAACCTGTAACGCAGTAAGGCCCACGGACCGCGCACGAACGCCAGGCACCCACGCGACGCCGACCCGTCGATTACGGGCCAGCCGCATCAGGTGACGGACAAAGACTCCGACCTGTCGGCAACTATCGAGCACGCTTGGTAACCCGACGAACGTGCAGCGCGGCGGTACCGAGCAGGACCAGGTACCGCCGCAACCCTTTGTCCGGGCCCGCGCGGCCCGGCACTTCTGTGAGCGCTTACGCAGCGCCCCTCTGAAGCGCCTCGCACACCGCCGTACTCTCCCGTGCACCCAGCTCGACCGCGCGCCCGCAGTGGGCGATCCAGGCCGCCATCCCCTCCGGAGTGCCGGAGACGTAGTTCTCCAGAGCGGCCACGTACGCCGCCCGGCCCAGCTCCGCGTAGCCGACCTCCGAGGGACAGATCGACTTCGGGTCGAGACCGCTGCCGACCAGGACGATACGTTCCGCCGTACGCGCCACCAGGCCATTGCAGGACCCGAAGGGCCGCAGCGCGAGCAGCTCACCGTGCACCACGGCGGCCGTGACCAGGGCCGGGGCCTGCGTCCCCGAGAGCAGCAGGCGCGCCAGCCCGTCCAGCCGCCCGGCCACCTCGTCGGCGTCCGGCAGCTCCAGCTCGACCAGCGGCTCGTCCACGGCCTCGCCGGCCAGCCGCGGCCGGCCCACGCTCTCATCGGGCGCGTCGCCGCCCGCCGCCACCAGGTGCAGCCGCGCCAGCACCCGGAGCGGCGACTGCCGCCACACACTGAGGAGCTGCCCCGCCTCGGCCGACAGCCGCAGCGCCGCGCCTACGATGCGCGCTTCCTCGTCGCCACTGAAGTCCGTGCGCCTGCGCACCTCTTCCAGCGCCCAGTCGGCACCGGACAGGGCCGCCGAACCGCGCGCACTGCGCAGCGCGGCCTCACCGGTGACCTCGTTGCTGCGACGGCGCATGATCCGGTGCCCGTAGACCCGGTCGATGCTCTTGCGTACGGAGTCCACGCTGTCGGCGACACCGGGGAGCGAGGCAAGGGTCGCGAGCGGGTCGGCTGTCGTACTCATGAGGACGACCCTACGCACCGCAAGGACGGACCCCTCGTTGGAGTGGTCTTCTTCACGTAAACCCCTCACGCAAGGCAATGTCGCAATTACTCTTCGTGAACATGAAGATCGCTTTCGTAGGCAAGGGCGGAAGTGGCAAGACCACGCTGTCCTCGCTGTTCATCCGTCACCTCGCCACCACCGACGTCCCCGTGATCGCGGTGGACGCCGACATCAACCAGCACCTGGGGGCCGCGCTCGGCCTGGACGAGAGCCAGGCCGCCGCGCTCCCCGCGATGGGCGCCCATCTCCCGCTCATCAAGGACTACTTGCGCGGCACCAACCCGCGCATCGCGTCCGCCGACACGATGATCAAGACGACACCGCCGGGCGCCGGCTCCCGGCTGCTGCGGGTCGTCGAGGACAACCCCGTGTACGCCGCCTGCGCCCGGGACGTACGCCTCGACGGCCATGCGGTCCGACTGATGGCCACCGGCCCGTTCACCGAGTCCGACCTCGGGGTGGCCTGCTACCACTCCAAGGTCGGCGCCGTGGAGCTGTGCCTGAACCACCTCGTGGACGGCCGCGAGGAGTACGTGGTCGTCGACATGACGGCGGGCTCGGACTCGTTCGCCTCGGGCATGTTCACCCGCTTCGACGTCACCTTCCTGGTCGCCGAGCCGACCCGTAAGGGCATCGCCGTGTACCGCCAGTACAAGGAGTACGCACGGGACTTCGGGGTCCGGCTGAAGGTCGTCGGCAACAAGGTGCAGGGCCCGGACGACCTCGCCTTCCTGCGCGACCAGGTGGGCGACGACCTGCTGGTGACGTTCGGCCAGTCCGACTGGGTCCGCGCCATGGAGAAGGGCCGGCCGGCACCCTTCGTGGAGCTGGAGGGCGCCAACCAGGAGGCGCTGCGCACGCTGCACACCACCGCCGACGCCGCGTACGAGGGGCGCGACTGGGAGCGCTACACCCGGCAGATGGTGCACTTCCATCTGAAGAACGCCGAGAGCTGGGGCAACGGGAAGACCGGAGCCGATCTGACGGACCAGGTCGACCCCGGCTTCGTACTCTCCGAAGCGCCGGCCACGGCCGCGCCACAGCCCGCCTGACGGCCGTACGGCGGCTCGCCCCGGGATCGGCCCACCGGGGCACCGCCGGCCGGCAGAACCCCTCCGCCACGCCTTCAGCGACGGACCCACGGCCCCCGTCGGCCGCCGCGACACTGCGGCTCCCGGCCGACCGCGCCCCGGCCGCGCGGCAACGCACACGCCGACAGCCGGCGCGGACGTTCACCTGATGGGCGGAACAATCAGCCCGTTTGCCTGTCACGGCTTCGTGGGGACCTGACGCGTCATTACGATCTCTTTACCGAAGCCGAAGAGTCACCGGACCGTCACCCACCGCGACGCATCCCGGCCGGCTCAGCCCCGCAGTACACCGCCGCCCACGACCGCGCCCCGAGCGCGGCCGCGTCGCCCCGGAGGAGACGGGAATGCCGCAGCCTTACGCATCCGAGCCGGCCACGCCAGGGTCCCAGGACCCGCGTACCGAGCAGCAGGACCACGACAGACAGCAGGGCTCCGGGGGACCGTTCCGGTCGCTCCGCCGCTCCTCGGGCGAGGACTGGCGCCGCGATCTGGGCGCTTCCTTCGTCATCTTCCTGATCGCCATTCCCCTCTCGCTGGGCATCGCGCTCGCCATCGGCGCGCCGCCGCAGGCCGGCCTCATCGCCGCGGCCGTCGGCGGCCTCGTGGCGGGCCTGCTCGGCGGCGCCCCGCTCCAGGTCAGCGGCGCCGCCACCGGCCTCCTGGTCGTCACCGCCGACCTCGTGCAGCGGTACGGCTGGCGGACCACCTGCGCCATCACCGTGCTGGCCGGACTCGCGCAGCTCCTCCTGGGCGCGCTCCGGGTGGCCCGCGCGGCGCTCGCGATCAGCCCCGCCATCGTGCACGGGATGCTCGCCGGCATCGGTGTGACCATCGCGCTCGGCCAGCTGCACGTGATGCTCGGCGGCGACGCGCACAGCTCCTCACTGACCAACATCGCGGAGCTGCCGGGCCAGCTGGCGGGCCTGCACGGCGCCTCCGTGGTGATCGCCGCGCTCACCGTCGCCCTCCTGGCCGGCTGGCCCCGACTGCCCGGGCGGGCGGGTCACGCGCTGCGCAAGGTTCCCGCGCCGCTGCCCGCCGTAGCCGTGGCCACCGCCCTGAGCGCGGGCTTCGAAGTGCCGCGCGTCGAGCTGCCCTCGTGGGACGCGCCGACGCTGCCCACCCTCCCGGACACGCCGATGCTCGGCCTGATCGCCGCCGTGCTGACGGTCACGCTGGTGGCGAGCATGGAGTCGCTGCTGTCGGCCGTCGCGGTCGACAAGCTGGCCGCCGAACAGCCCGGTACCCGCTCCGGAGGCACCCACCTGGACCGTGAGCTGGCCGGTCAGGGCGTCTCGAACGTGGTCTCCGGGATGCTGTGCGGCCTGCCGATCGCCGGCGGCGCCATGCGCGGCTCGGCGAACGTGAAGGCCGGCGCGACGGGCCGCGCGTCGACGGTGCTGCACGGCGTGTGGGTGGTGCTCTGCTCCGGACTGCTCGCCGGGGCGCTGGAGCTGATCCCGCTGGCCGCGCTCGCCGCGCTGGTGATGCTCGTGGGCGTACGGATGGTGAGCTTCGCGCACATCCGGCACGTGCAGCGGCACCGCGAGTTCCCCGTCTACGCCGTCACGCTGGGCGGCGTGGTGGTCTTCGGGGTACTGCAGGGCGTGGGCCTGGGTATCGCGGTCGCCGTCTTCCTGGCGATGCACCGGCTCACCCACACCCGCGTCTCGGTCATCGAGGACGGCACGCACCACCGGGTGCGCGTCACCGGCCAGTTGACGTTCCTGGCCGTACCGCGGCTGACCCGGGCGCTGGCACAGGTACCGGCGGAGGCCCACGCGGTCATCGAGCTGCACGGCTCGTTCATGGACCACGCCGCCTACGAAGCGCTGCGGTCCTGGTCGAGTGCCCACCGGGCGCGCGGCGGCGAGGTCACCGTGGGCGGGCGTGGCGGCCGCCCGATCGGCGAGCCGGGCGGCACACACGCCTGCCGCCCCTGGACGCCGTGGCGCAACCACCACTGCACCCGCCCCGCGCCGCCCACCGGTACGGACGAGGTCCAGCTGCTGGGCGGCGGCCAGCTGCTCGGCGGGGTCAGCGCCTTCCAGCGGAACACCGCTCCGCTCGTCCGGGAGGAGCTGGCGCGGCTCGCCCGAGAGGGGCAGCGGCCCACGAACCTCTTTCTGACGTGCGCCGACTCCCGGCTCGTCACGAGCATGATCACGTCGAGCGGGCCGGGCGACCTCTTCACGGTGCGCAACATCGGCAATCTGATGCCGCCGCCGGGCACGGAGGCCGCCTGCGACTCCGTGGGCGCCGCCATCGAGTACGCCGTCGAGGTACTGAAGGTCGGCTCGCTCACCGTGTGCGGGCATTCGGGCTGCGGCGCGATGCAGGCGCTGCTCAGCTCGCACCGCAACGAGCCCGGGGCGCAGACCCCGCTCGCGCGGTGGCTGCGCCACGGTCACCCGAGCCTGGACCGGATGGAGCGGCCGGAAGGCGCGACCGTCCGGCTGGCGGACCGGCCGGTCGCCGACGATCTGGAGCGGCTGGCGCTCGTCAACGTCATGCAGCAGCTCGACCACCTGATGTCGCATCAGTGCGTGGCGCGCCGCGTGGCCGAGGGTTCGCTGGCCCTGTACGGCATGTACTTCCACGTGGGTGAGGCACAGGCGTACGTCCTGGAGCACGGCTCCGACCGGTTCTCGGCCGTGCGCCCCGAGGCGGCACCGGTCACCGCGTAGCGTCCGAAGCCCCCGATCGCCGGGCGGACCGCCGTGACCTGCGGCGGTCTCGTCCCGCGCGGACCGTGCCGGATTCGCCCGCCGGTCCCCAAGAACACCAAAAGGTCTACACCAATTTTTATCAACAGCCCTTGTCAGAGCGCCCCATCGGCTGATGAGCTAAGGCTTGGTACACACCGGACGCCCTGAGACTGGGAGATGCCGTGAGCAACGAGAGCCTGGCCAACCTGATGAAGGAGGAGCGGCGGTTCGCTCCGCCCGCTGACCTGGCCGCGAACGCCAACGTCAAGGCTGCGGCGTACGAGCAGGCCGCGGCGGACCGGCTGGGCTTCTGGGCCGAGCAGGCGAAGCGTCTGACCTGGGCCACCGAGCCCACCCAGACGCTGGACTGGACGAACGCGCCCTTCGCGAAGTGGTTCGCCGACGGCCAGCTCAACGTCGCGTACAACTGCGTCGACCGGCACGTCGAGGCGGGCAACGGCGACCGGGTGGCCATCCACTTCGAGGGCGAGCCCGGCGACACCCGCTCGATCACCTACGCCGAGCTGCAGCGCGAGGTCTCCAAGGCCGCCAACGCGCTGACGTCGCTGGGCGTCGAGGCCGGCGACCGGGTCGCGATCTACCTGCCGATGATCCCGGAGACGGTCATCGCCATGCTGGCGTGCGCCCGTCTGGGCGCGCCCCATTCGGTGGTCTTCGGCGGCTTCTCCGCCGACGCGCTGGCCACCCGCATCAACGACGCGGACGCCCGCGTCGTGATCACCGCCGACGGCGGCTACCGCCGCGGCAAGCCCTCCGCGCTCAAGCCCGCCGTCGACGAGGCGCTGACCAAGCCCGGCACGGAGAACGTGCGCAACGTCCTCGTGGTCCGCCGCACCGGCCAGGACACCGCCTGGATGGAGGGCCGCGACGTCTGGTGGCACGAGCTGGTCGAGCAGCAGAGCGACCAGCACACCCCGCAGGCCTTCGATGCCGAGCACCCGCTGTTCATCCTGTACACCTCGGGCACGACGGGTAAGCCCAAGGGCATCCTGCACACCACGGGCGGCTACCTCACCCAGGTCTCGTACACCCACCACGCGGTCTTCGACCTCAAGCCGGAGACCGACGTCTACTGGTGCACCGCGGACGTCGGCTGGGTGACCGGCCACTCGTACATCACCTACGGCCCGCTCTCCAACGGCGCGACCGAGGTGCTCTACGAAGGCACGCCCGACACCCCGCACCAGGGCCGCTGGTGGGAGATCGTCCAGAAGTACGGCGTGACGATCCTCTACACCGCGCCGACCGCGATCCGCGCCTGCATGAAGTGGGGCGACGACATCCCCGCCAAGTTCGACCTGTCGAGCCTGCGGGTGCTGGGTTCGGTGGGCGAGCCGATCAACCCCGAGGCCTGGGTCTGGTACCGCAAGAACATCGGTGCCGACCGGACCCCGGTCGTGGACACCTGGTGGCAGACCGAGACCGGCGGCATCATGCTCAGCCCGCTGCCCGGCGTCACGGCGACGAAGCCCGGCTCCGCGCAGGTGCCGCTGCCCGGCATCTCCGCCACCGTGGTCGACGACGACGCCAACGAGGTGCCCGACGGCGCCGGCGGCTACCTCGTCCTGACCGAGCCCTGGCCGTCCATGCTGCGCACCATCTGGGGCGACGACCAGCGCTACCTCGACACGTACTGGTCCCGCTTCGAGGGCAAGTACTTCGCGGGCGACGGTGCGAAGCGGGACGACGACGGCGACATCTGGCTGCTGGGCCGGGTGGACGACGTCATGCTGGTCTCCGGCCACAACATCTCCACCACCGAGGTCGAGTCCGCGCTGGTCTCGCACCCGAAGGTGGCCGAGGCCGCCGTCGTCGGCGCCACCGACCCCCAGACCACCCAGTCCATCTGCGCCTTCGTGATCCTGCGCGGCGGCGTCGAGCAGGACGAGGAGCTGGTCAACGAGTTGCGGGCGCATGTCGCGCAGAGCCTGGGCCCGATCGCCAAGCCCAAGCGCATCCTGCCGGTCCAGGAGCTGCCCAAGACCCGCTCCGGCAAGATCATGCGCCGACTGCTGCGCGATGTCGCCGAGAACCGTGACATGGGCGACGTCTCGACGCTGACCGACTCCTCGGTCATGGGGCTGATCCAGTCCCAGCTGTCGAGCGCGCCGAGCGAGGACTGACCGGTACGCACCTCAGAGGGGCGCCCCGCCGTACACCGGCGGGGCTCCCCTGTGCGTGCGCGGGGCCGCGCTCGGAAGCGACCGGCCGCCCCGCGGCGCGCCCGGCTCGCGGGCCCCCGCGGCACCCCGCGGCACGCCCGTAATGCCCCCTACGTCCGCACGCCGAAGATCGCTGGATCGTTTGTGCGCCACCCGGGTACAGTGAAGAACGCGTCAAGAAAAGCGCGAAACACTCAGGGTGCGCCGGGAAGTCTGGTCGGCAACTGCACAGCCATGCTCAGCTGCCGTCGCCCGGAGGTCACCGCGTGAATTCGCCCGCTCCCCGCCGCTCCGTCCTCTTCGGACGGCTGTCCCTGCCCGAGCGGAACCACCTCACGGACCTGCTCCGCACGGAGACCGTGGGCGGCGTCCTGCTGCTGGCCGCCGCGGTGATCGCGCTCGTCTGGGCCAACACCCCGCTCGGCGACAGCTACGAAACGGTACGCGGCTTCCACCTCGGCCCGGCCTCCCTCGGCCTCGACCTCTCCGTCGAGCACTGGGCGGCCGACGGCCTGCTGGCGGTCTTCTTCTTCGTGGCCGGCATCGAGCTCAAGCGCGAGCTGGTCGCGGGCGAGCTGCGCGACCCCAAGGCCGCCGCGCTGCCGGTCGTCGCGGCGCTGTGCGGCATGGCCATGCCCGCGGTCGTCTACACCGTGGTCAGCACGACGGGCGGCGGCTCACCGGCCGGCTGGGCGGTGCCCACCGCGACGGACATCGCCTTCGCGCTGGCGGTACTGGCCGTCATCGGTACGTCCCTGCCCTCGGCGCTCCGCGCGTTCCTGCTGACCCTGGCCGTCGTCGACGACCTGTTCGCGATCCTGATCATCGCGGTCTTCTTCACCTCGACGATCAACTTCTGGGCGCTCGGCGGCGCGGCGGCCGGACTGGCGGTCTTCTACGTACTGCTGCGCAAGGGGGTGCGCGGCTGGTACGTGTACGTACCGCTCGCGCTGGTCATCTGGGGCCTGATGTACAACAGCGGCGTACACGCGACCATCGCGGGCGTGGCCATGGGGCTGATGCTCCGCTGCCACCGGCGCGAGGGCGAGTCGCACTCCCCCGGCGAGCGCATCGAGCACCTCGTACGCCCCCTGTCGGCCGGTCTCGCGGTCCCGCTCTTCGCCCTCTTCTCGGCTGGTGTGTCCGTCTCCGGCGGCGCGCTGCACGACGTCTTCACCGAGCCGGAGACGCTCGGTGTGGTGCTCGGCCTGGTCCTCGGCAAGACGCTCGGCATCTTCGGCGGGACCTGGCTGACCACCCGGCTGACCAAGGCCTCGCTCAGCCCCGAGCTGAAGTGGCCGGACGTCTTCGCCGTGTCGGCGCTGGCCGGCATCGGCTTCACGGTCTCCCTGCTCATCGGCGAGCTGGCGTTCTCCTCGGACCCGGCGCTCGCCGACGAGATCAAGGCCGCCGTGCTGGCCGGGTCCCTGACCGCCGCCGTGCTGGCCACCGTGCTGCTGAAGATCCGCAACGCCAAGTACCGGCGCCTGTACGAGGAAGAGAACCGCGACGAGGACCGGGACGGCATCCCGGACATCTACGAAGAGGGCACCGCCGACTACCACCTCCGGATGGCCGCGCTCCTCGAAGCGAAGGCGGCCGAACACCGACGACGGGCCGATGTGGCCGCCGCCTCCGACTCCGGGCAGGATGGTCCGGCATGATCTGAGAGGTAATCACCGGGAGACAGAGAACGGGAGCAGTCGATGAGCACAGCAGACGACGGCGCGGACCGCAGCCTCGGGCAGCTCGTGGCCCACGCCACCACCGAAGTGTCCGCGCTGGTCCACGACGAGATCGCGCTGGCCAAGGCCGAGCTGCGGAACGACGTGAAGCGGGCCGGCGTCGGCGGACTGGCCGGCGGGGCGGCGGCGATCGTGCTGCTGTTCTCGCTCCCGATGCTCAGCTTCGCGCTGGCCTACGGCATCCAGGCCTGGAGCGGCTGGCACCTCTCGGTCTGCTTCCTGCTCTCCTTCGCGGCCAACGTGCTGGTCGCCGGATTCCTGGGCCTGATCGCCCTGGTGTTCTTCAAGAAGGCCAAGGCGGGCAAGGGCCCCCAGAAGACCGTCGCGTCGGCCAAGCAGACCGCGGCCGTGCTGGGGAACGTCAAGCCGCACCCGCGCCCGGCCGTGGAGGAGCACCCGGCGGTCGAGAGTGTGACACGCTCGGCCGTATGACGGCTTCCGAATCCTCGCCGGCTCCCTCGCCCGCCTCGGTCGTACGGCTCGACCTGCCCGGCGGCCAGGAGGTGACCCACCGGGACGTCGCGGCCAATGGCGCGCGTTTCCACATCGCCGAGATGGGCGACGGGCCGCTGGTACTGCTGCTGCACGGCTTCCCGCAGTTCTGGTGGACCTGGCGGTACCAGCTGCCCGCGCTCGCCGAGGCCGGCTTCCGGGCGGTGGCGATGGATCTGCGGGGCGTGGGCGGCAGCGACCGCACGCCCCGCGGCTACGACCCGGCCAACCTCGCGCTGGACATCACCGGCGTGGTGCGTTCGCTGGGCGAGCCGGACGCCGCGCTCGTCGGGCACGACCTGGGCGGCTACCTGGCCTGGACGGCCGCGGTGATGCGGCCGAAGCTCGTACGGCGGCTCGTGGTGTCCTCGATGCCGCATCCGCGGCGCTGGCGCTCGGCCATGCTCGCCGACGTCAAGCAGAGCCGCCGCTCCTCGCACATCTGGAACTTCCAGCGGCCGTGGCTGCCCGAGCGGGCCCTGGTGGCGGACGACGCGGCGCTGGTCGGACGGCTGATCCGGGACTGGTCCGGGCCGCGGCTGCCCGAGGACGAGGCGGTCGAGGCGTACCGGCGGGCGATGACCATCCCGTCCACGGCGCACTGCTCGATCGAGCCCTACCGCTGGATGGTGCGGTCGATGGCGCGACCGGACGGGATCCAGTTCAACCGCCGGATGAAGTGGCCGGTGCGGGTGCCGACGCTGCACCTCCACGGTTCGCTCGACCCGGTGATGCGTACCCGCAGCGCGGCCGGCTCCGGTGAGTACGTCGAGGCGCCCTACCGCTGGCGGCTCTTCGACGGCCTGGGGCACTTCCCCCACGAGGAGGATCCGGTCGGCTTCACCACCGAGCTCATCAACTGGCTGAAGGATTCCGAGCCGGACCGGTGACCTCGCGGACGCCCTCGTCAGCGGGGTTCCGGTGACGGAAGTGACGCCCCGCCGAACGGATACGAACGCCCGTCTGACGAACAGCCACTTGCCTGGCGCATACGCCAATTGACCGACACCGGTGCGGTTACGGACCGCGGGGCACGGGCAGAGACGAGGGTATGGGCTGGACGCACGACTACCGTGACGTGGCACGCAACCGCCGCAGCAACGCCGCTGCGCTGGGCACCAAGGAGAGGAGCGCCCCGGACCTCCGGGCGGGCGGACCTCATGAGCTGGCCGATCCACTCGGCATTCCGCGCATCCTGCGCCGCCGTGCGCGCTGGATGACCGCGCGGCTCCGCCATCCGCGGAGCTGACCCCGGACGGCCGGGGTCACGCCGCCAGGAGCCCGCTGGAAGGGCTGGCGGACGGCGGATGCCCCGGACGGCCCGTACGGGCTCCCCGAAGCGGCAGCGGCCGCCCCGGGCCCCTTCTCACATCGCACAGCCCTGGCTGTCGACCGGTTGCCGGGCCGTACGCCCCCGCTCGATGTCGGTGCGGACCTCGTCGGCCGTCAGGGCGTACCCCGTGCTGTTGTCGTCGAGGGACTTGGCGAAGACCACGCCGTAGACCCTGCCGTCCGGGGTGAGCAGCGGGCCGCCGGAGTTGCCCTGCCGGACCGTGGCGTACAGGGAGTACACATCGCGGGCCACCGTGTCGCGGTGGTAGATGTCCGGGCCGTTGGCCTGGATACGGCCGCGGACACGGGCCGAGCGGACGTCGTAGCCGCCGTTCTCGGGGAAGCCCGCGACGATGGCGCTGTTGCCGCTCCGCGCGTCCTGGTCCGTGAAGCGCAGCGCGGGCGCCTGCAGCTCGGGGACGTCCAGTACGGCGATGTCGCGCCGCCAGTCGTAGAGCACGACCTTCGCGTCGTACCGCTGCCCCTCGCCGCCGATCTGTACGGTCGGCTCGGTCACGCCGCCCACGACGTGCGCGTTGGTCATGACGCGGTGCGGGGCGAACACGAAGCCGCTGCCTTCGAGGACCTTGGCGCAGCCGGTGGCCGTGCCGACGACCTTCACGATGCTCTGCTTGGCGCGGGCCGCGACCGGGCTGCCGGCCAGCGCCGGGTCGGGCGGCTCGACCTCCTGGATCGGCTCGTTGGAGAACGGCGTGAAGACCTGCGGGAAGCCGTTCTGCGCGAGGACGGAGGAGAAGTCGGCGAACCAGGTGTCGGCCTGCGCCGGAATCACCCGGGAGACGCCGAGCAGCACCTTGGAGTTGCGCACCTCCTTGCCGAGCGTCGGCAGGGAGGTGCCCGCGAGGGCCGAACCGATCAGCCAGGCCACCAGCAGCATCGCCACGACGTTCACCAGCGCGCCGCCCGTGGCGTCCAGGGCGCGCGCCGGTGACCAGGTGATGTATCTCCGGAGCTTGTTGCCCAGATGCGTGGTGAGCGCCTGCCCCACGGAGGCGCACACGATCACGATGGCGACCGCCGCGATGGCGGCGAAGGAGCCCGGTGTGGCGTCCTCGGTCACTTCGTTCCAGATCACGGGCAGCAGGTAGACCGCGATCAGTCCGCCGCCGAGGAAGCCGATCACGGACAGGATGCCGACGACGAAACCTTGGCGATAACCGACGACGGCGAACCACACGGCGGCGACCAACAGCAGGATGTCCAGGACGTTCACGCCCGCCACCGTCTCACGAGCGCCAGTCGAGCGGGACCTGCTTGTCCCGGTCCCAGGGCACTTCCCACCCCGCGTAATGCAGGATCCGATCGATGAGACCGGCGGTGAAACCCCAGACCAGGGCCCCTTCGACCGTGAAGGCCGGGCCGACGTGGCCACTCGGATGGCGGGACGTCACACGGTGGGCGGGGTCCGTGAGATCGGCCACGGGAACCGTGAACACCCGGGCCGTCTCCGCCTGGTCGACCGCGCCGACCGGACTGGGCTCGTGCCACCAGCCGAGCACCGGCGTCACCACGAAGCCGCTCACCGGGATGTAGAGCCGGGGCAGCACACCGAAGAGCTGCACACCGGCCGGGTCCAGGCCGGTCTCCTCCCGGGCCTCGCGCAGCGCCGCGCGCAGCGGACCGTCGCCGTCCGGATCGCCGTCCTCCGGGTCCAGCGAGCCGCCCGGGAAGGAGGGCTGGCCCGCGTGCGAGCGCAGGGTCCCGGCGCGCTCCATGAGGAGCAGCTCGGGGCCGCGGGCGCCCTCGCCGAAGAGGATCAGCACGGCGGACTGCCGGCCGCCGGTCGCGGGCGGCAGGAAGCGGCTCAGCTGGTGCGGCTCGACCGTCGCCGCCGCGTCGGCCACCGGGCGCAGCCACGCCGGCAGCCCCTCGGTCGTGACGCGCACGTCCCCGGCGGCCGCCCCCGCGCCGGCCACCTGCTGTCCGTACACCGTCCGCCCGTCCGTCCGCCGTCCGTGGGCGTCCTGGTCGTACGCCCCTCGTGCCGTCTCCTGTGCTCTCGTCATACGCGCCCCCTCAGGCCCTCGCTGCGATGGTCACGACGTCCCGGCTCCGGGGCCGCCCTCCGTCATCCGGCCGTCACGCGGGCCGCCAGGGGCGGCGCGGGCTCGCCGGGGAAGCCGGCCGGGGGCCGCAGCCGCTGCCCCGGCTTGCCGCCCATCTCGTACTTGAGCAGCTTCTTCGCCTTCTCCGGGTCGGTCTCGCCCTCGCCGTACGACGGGCACAGCGGCGCGACGGGGCAGGCCCCGCAGGCGGGCTTGCGGGAGTGGCAGACGCGGCGGCCGTGGAAGATCAGGCGGTGCGAGAGCATCGTCCACTCGCTCTTGGGGAAGATCTCGGCGATCTCCGCCTCGACCTTCTCCGGGTCCTGCTGCGTGGTCCACCCGAAGCGGCGGACCAGCCGCCCGAAGTGCGTGTCGACGGTGAGGCCCGGGACGCCGAAGGCGTTGCCCAGCACCACGTTGGCGGTCTTGCGGCCCACGCCGGGCAGCGTGACCAGGTCCTCCAGCCGGCCGGGGACCTCGCCGCCGAACCGGTCGCGCAGCGCGGCCGACAGGCCGAGCAGGGACTTCGCCTTCGCCCGGAAGAAGCCGGTCGGGCGGATCAGCTCCTCCAGCGCCTCGGGGTCGGCGGCGGCCATGTCCTCGGGCGTCGGATACGCGGCGAAGAGGGCCGGGGTGGTCTGGTTGACCCGCAGGTCGGTGGTCTGCGCCGACAGGACCGTGGCGACCAGCAGCTCGAAGGGGTTGCGGAAGTCCAGCTCGGGGTGGGCGTACGGATAGACCTCGGCGAGCTCGCGGTTCATCCGGCGGGCCCGGCGGACCAGGGCGACGCGGGACTCGGCCTTACGGACGGCGGGCGTCTCGGGTGCGGCGGTCTTTTTCGCTGCGGTCTTCTTCGCCGTGCTCTTGTTCGCCGCGGTCTTCTTCACTGCGGCGGTCTTCTTCGCGGTGGTCTTCTTCGCGGTGGTCTTCTTCGCCGCGCTTTTCCCGGCCGCGGTCTTCTCCGCCGCGGTGGTTTTTTTCGCGTTCGCGGTCTTTTCGGAGGTGCTTCCGGAGGCCTTCCCGGGGGCGGCCGACTTCTTCGCCGCCGCGGCCGTCCGCTGCCCGGCCCGCTCGGCCTTCTTCGCCTCTGACGTGCTCTTCTTCGCCGTCACCGTGCTCTTCTCCGCGGTCGCCGCCGGCTGCCTCGTGGTGGCCGGTTTCCTACGGGTACGTGCCCTGCCCGAATCCGGGTCGGCGGTGGTTGGCGCGGAGGCGTCCGACACCTCCGTCACCCCGGCCTTCTCCGCCGCAGGAGCCCTTTTGGCGGTAACGGACCCCACCAGCTCCGAGTCCGCTTTCGAGGGCTTCGCGGCATTCGCGCCCGCCTGTTCGCCCACAGCAGAATCGCGGCCTGCGCTCACTCGTCCGGCCCCCTTGTCCTGTGCTCTCACCGGCGTATTGGACACTCGGCCAGACTACGGCCACCCACCGACATCCGGCCCGATCGCCAGGAATCGCGCCCCCAATCGGCCCCCTGCCTTATGGCGGCGGACACCTGTCCGGCATCCTTGTGATTGATCGCACTGTTTTGCATTCCGGCATGATGGGGACCTACGTCACCCGGAGCATGTCGACAAGGAGAGAACTCGTGGACGACGTTCTGCGGCGCGCACCGCTCTTCGCGGCGCTCGATGACGAGCAGGCTGCCGAGCTGCGTGCCTCGATGACCGAGGTCACGCTTGCCCGTGGTGACGCCCTGTTCCACGAAGGGGACCCGGGCGACCGCCTGTACGTGGTCACCGACGGCAAGGTGAAGCTGCACCGCACCTCCCCCGATGGCCGCGAGAACATGCTCGCCGTCCTCGGCCCGGGTGAGTTGATCGGTGAGCTGTCCCTCTTCGACCCGGGCCCGCGCACGGCCACGGGCACCGCGCTCACCGAGGTGAAGCTGCTGGGTCTGGGACATGGCGACCTCCAGCCCTGGCTGAACGCCCGCCCGGAGGTGGCCACGGCCCTGCTGCGCGCCGTCGCCCGACGGCTGCGCAAGACCAACGACCAGATGTCCGACCTGGTCTTCTCGGACGTGCCCGGTCGTGTGGCGCGCGCCCTCCTGGACCTCTCGCGCCGCTTCGGCGTGCAGTCCGAGGAAGGCATCCACGTCGTCCACGACCTCACCCAGGAAGAGCTGGCCCAGCTGGTCGGCGCCTCCCGTGAGACGGTCAACAAGGCGCTCGCGGACTTCGCCGGCCGTGGCTGGCTGCGTCTGGAGGCCCGCGCGGTGATCCTCCTGGACGTCGAGCGCCTCGCGAAGCGGTCGCGCTGACCACTGCGCGTCAGCGCGCGTACCGAAAGGCCCCGCATCCGTGCGGGGCCTTTCGCGTGGGGGCTCCGCCCCGGCCCCCGGGTCCTCGAACGCCGGACGGGCTGTTCTTCGGCTAGACCAGCCCGTGCTCGCCCAGGTAGTCCAGCTGCGCCCGCACGGACAGCTCAGCCGCCGGCCACAGGGAGCGGTCGACGTCGCGGTACACGTGGGCGACGACGTCGGCGGCCGTACGGTGGCCCGCCTCGACGGCCGTCTCCACCTGGGCGAGCCGCTTGGCCCGGTGCGCGAGGTAGAACTCCACGGCGCCCTGCGCGTCGTTCAGCACCGGCCCGTGGCCCGGCAGGACCGTGGTCACGCCGTCGTCGACCGTCAGGGAGCGCAGCAGCCGCAGCGAGTCCAGGTAGTCGCCGAGCCGGCCGTCCGGGTGCGCCACCACCGTCGTGCCGCGCCCGAGGATCGTGTCCCCGGTCAGCACGGCCGCGTCGGCCGGCAGGTGGAACGAGAGCGAGTCGGCGGTGTGCCCCGGAGTGGGCACGACGCGCAGCTCCAGGCCTCCCGTCGTGATCACGTCCCCTGCGGCCAGGCCCTCGTCCCCGAGGCGCAGCGCGGGGTCCAGGGCCCGTACCGGCGTACGGGTCAGCTCGGCGAAGCGGGCGGCGCCCTCGGCGTGGTCGGGGTGCCCGTGGGTGAGCAGGGTGAGCGCGACACGCCGGCCGGCCCGCTCGACGGTGTCGAGGACCGTCTTCAGGTGGCTCTCGTCCAGCGGCCCGGGGTCGATGACCACGGCGCGGTCGGAGTCCGGCTCGGCGACGATCCAGGTGTTGGTGCCGTCCAGGGTCATCGCGGACGGGTTCGGTGCCAGGACGCAGTACGCGCGGGCGGTCGCGGCGCCGGAGAGGACACCGCCGCGCGGCTGGCCGGGGAGTGCGGCTGCGTCGGTCATGCGGCAGGCCCTTCGGGGGAGCCGGACGCGGTGCCGTCGTGGCCGGCCGCCGCGCCCGAGGGGATGTGTTTGGTGAACTCTTCGTGGCCCGGCCAGCTGAGCACGATCTCCCCCTCGACGAGCTCGGCGCGCGCCAGTACGGGGGTGAGGTCCTGCCGGGCCGCCGCGGCGAGCGCGTCGGCGGCGGTGCCGTACGGCGCCAAGGTGCGCAGCGTGGCGATGGTCGGCGGCATCATCAGCAGCTCGCCGCGGTCGTAGCCGGCCGCCGCCTCGGCTGGCCGGGTCCACACCGTACGGTCGGCCTCCGTGGACGCGTTGCGCGTGCGCTGGCCCTCGGGGAGGGCGGCCACGAAGAACCACGTGTCGTAGCGCCGCGGCTCGAACTCGGGGGTGATCCAGCGCGCCCAGGCCCCCAGCAGGTCGCTCCGCAGCGCCAGGCCCCGGCGCTCCAGGAAGTCGGCGAACGACAGCTCACGGGCCACCAGGGCGGCACGGTCGGCCTCCCAGTCGTCCCCGGTGGTGTCGGCGACGACGGTGCCGGCCGACGGCCCGGCGAGCAGCACGCCCGCCTCCTCGAAGGTCTCGCGGACCGCCGCGCAGACCACCGCCTGCGCCACGGCCTCCTCGACGCCCAGCCGGGCGGCCCACTCTGCGCGCGAGGGCCCGGCCCAGGCGACCGGCCGCTCGTCCCGCGGGTCGACGGAGCCGCCCGGGTACGCGTAAGCGCCGGCCGCGAAGGCCATGGAGGCGCGTCGACGCAGCATGTGGACGGCCGGTCCCTGGCCGGAGTCGCGCAGGAGCATGACGGTCGCCGCTCTACGGGGCGTGACCGGCGTCAGCTCCCCACTGGCGAGCGCCCGGATCCGGTCCGGCCACTCGGGCGGGTACCACTGGCCATTGGTCGTCGTCGACATGGCCGGATGCTATGCGCTCACGCGCGGATGTTCGAGGGGGCCCCGGCCCCCTCACGCCCCTCGGAGAGGCCGCACGCAGGGGCACACGAGGGGCGGCGAGCACGAGGTCCGAAGACGCGAGGGACGGCGGACACGAGGGCCCGCAGCCGCGAGCGCCGCAAAGGCCCGCAGACGCGAAGGGCAGCGGGGACGAGCGCCCCAGGGGCAGCGGTCGCCGCCCCCGAAGACGCGAAGGGCGGTACGGATGCGCAGCGCGTGCCGCGGACCGTACCGCCCCTCGGATGATGCCGTCCGGCCGGACGCTCAGTCCGCGATCTCGACCTGGATCTCGACCTCGACCGGCGCGTCGACCGGCAGCACGGCCACGCCCACGGCGGAGCGGGCGTGCACGCCCTTGTCGCCGAGGATCTCGCCGAGCAGCTCGCTCGCACCGTTGATGACGCCGGGCTGCCCGGTGAAGTCCGGCGCGGAGGCCACGAAGCCGACGACCTTCACGACCCGGACGATCTTGTCCAGGTCGCCGGTCACGGACTTCACGGCGGCCAGCGCGTTCAGCGCGCAGACGGCGGCCAGCTCCTTGGCCTGGTCGGCACCGACCTCGGCGCCGACCTTGCCGGTGGCCGGCAGCGAGCCGTCCACCATCGGCAGCTGACCGGAGGTGTACACGTAGTTCCCGGTACGCACGGCCGGCTGGTACGCGGCCAGCGGCGGCACGAGAGCGGGGAGCTTCAGGCCGAGCGACTCGATCTTGTCCTCGACCTGGCTCATGCCTGCTTCTCCCGCTTCAGGTAGGCAACCAGCTGCTCGGGGTTGTTCGGGCCGGGCACGACCTGGACCAGCTCCCAGCCGTCCTCGCCCCAGGTGTCCAGAATCTGCTTCGTCGCGTGCACCAGCAGCGGCACGGTCGCGTATTCCCACTTCGTCATGGGGCGAGCGTAATGCCTGTACAGGGTGGCCGAGGACGCGCGTCCTCGGCGCCCCCGTACGCGCCTCCAGGGGCCCGTGGGCGCGCCGCCGACCGAGGCATACGCGACAGGACCGGCGTCTCGTGCGTAGCCGGGAGGCGGACTGGTTAGGCTCCATGGCGTGAGCAGGCTCCATGTCGTCAGCGGCAAGGGCGGTACCGGAAAGACCACGGTCGCCGCCGCCCTCGCCCTCGCCCTGGCCACCGAGGGGCGGCGCACCCTCCTGGTCGAGGTCGAGGGCCGGCAGGGCATTGCCCAAGTGTTCGAGACCGAGGCGCTTCCCTATGAAGAGCGCAAGATCGCTGTATCCCCAGGGGGCGGCGAGGTGCACGCGCTGGCCATCGATGCCGAGCGCGCGCTGCTGGACTACCTCCAGATGTTCTACAAACTCGGCGGTGCCGGCCGCGCCCTGAAGAAGCTCGGCGCGATCGACTTCGCCACGACCATCGCGCCGGGACTGCGGGACGTCCTGCTGACCGGCAAGGCCTGCGAGGCCGTCCGCCGCAAGGACAAGCACGGGCGCTTCGTGTACGACGCGGTCGTCATGGACGCGCCGCCCACGGGCCGCATCACCCGCTTCCTGAACGTCAACGACGAGGTCGCGGGGCTCGCGAAGATCGGGCCGATCCACAATCAGGCGCAGGCCGTCATGCGGGTACTGAAGTCGCCCGAGACGGCCGTCCATCTGGTGACGCTGCTGGAGGAGATGCCGGTACAGGAGACCGTGGACGGCGTCGCCGAACTGCGCGCCGCCGGTCTCCCGGTGGGCGGCGTGGTCATCAACATGCTCCGGCCGCCCGTCCTCGACCCCGACGAGGTGGACCTGGCCGCGAACGGCGCCCGTGCGGGCATCGCCGCGGCACTCTCCAGCGCGGGGCTCGGCGGAGCGCGCCGCGGCGGCCGCGCCGAGCGGCTCATCGACCCGCTCCTGGAACAGGCCCGCGAGCACGCCGAGCGGGTCGCGCTGGAGCGCGCGGAACACACCGAGATCACCGGCCTCGGGCTGCCCACGTACGAACTGGAACAGCTCCCCGAGGGAGTCGACCTCGCGGGGCTCTACCGGCTGGCCCGGGACCTGCGGACACAGGGACCGATATGACATCGGAGTACACGACCTTGGACGCTTCGGCTCCGCATCTGGACGTGGACACGCTGCTCGACGACCCGCAGACCCGCATCATCGTGTGCTGCGGCGCGGGCGGCGTCGGGAAGACCACCACGGCGGCCGCGATCGGCGTCCGTGCGGCGGAGCGCGGCCGGAGGGCCGTCGTCCTCACCATCGACCCGGCCCGCCGGCTCGCGCAGTCGATGGGCATTTCCGAACTGGACAACGTCCCGCGGCAGGTCAAGGACGTCAGCGGCCCCGAAGGCCGGGGCGAGCTGTACGCGATGATGCTGGACATGAAGCGCACGTTCGACGAGATCGTCGAGGCGCACGCGGACAAGGAGCGGGCCAGGGCGATCCTGGAGAACCCCTTCTACCAGTCCCTGTCGGCCGGGTTCGCCGGCACGCAGGAGTACATGGCGATGGAGAAGCTGGGCCAGCTGCGCTCCCGCGACGAGTGGGACCTGATCATCGTCGACACCCCGCCGAGCCGGTCCGCGCTGGACTTCCTGGACGCGCCCAAGCGGCTGGGGTCCTTCCTGGACGGCAAGTTCATCCGGGTCCTGATGGCGCCCGCGAAGGTCGGCGGCCGGGCCGGGATGAAGTTCCTCAACGTCGGCATGTCGATGATGACCGGCACGCTCAGCAAGCTGATGGGCGGCCAGCTGCTCAAGGACGTCCAGACGTTCGTGGCCGCCATGGACACCATGTTCGGCGGCTTCCGCACCCGCGCCGACGCCACGTACCGGCTGCTCCAGGCGCCCGGTACGGCCTTCCTGGTGGTGGCCGCGCCGGAGCGGGACGCGCTGCGCGAGGCGGCGTACTTCGTGGAGCGGCTGGCCGCCGAGCAGATGCCGCTGGCCGGCCTGGTGCTGAACCGCGTACACGGCAGCGGGGCCGACCAGTTGAGCGCCGAGCGGGCGCTGGCGGCGGCCGAAGCGCTGACCGACCTGGCCGGAGCCGGGAACTCCGGTTCGGTGGACGAGGAAGACGCCGAAAATCTTGGCGAGGACGGAATTGTGGATCTCGGAGGCGGGAAGGCTGGATCACGTACCGCCGACGCTTCCTCCCCCGCTGCGCCGGCGCTGCACCGGCAAGACCCCTCCGTAACTCCCGAATCGAAGCAGTCCCCCGAGGCCCGATCGGCCCGTCTGGCCGCAGGCCTGCTGACCCTGCACGCCGAACGGATGCAGGTTCTGGCGCGCGAGCGGCGCACCCGCGACCGCTTCACCGCGCTGCACCCGGAAGTACCGGTGGCCGAGATCGCCGCGCTGCCCGGTGACGTCCATGACGTCTCGGGACTGCGCGAGATCGCCGACCGCCTCGCGTCCGGGCACACGGACGAGGCGCACGACGACGCGTCCGAGGGCGCGAGCTGACAGCGCGCCTGCCTGCACGCCGCACGATGCGGACGGCCTGACGTACGCCGGCTCCGTCCGTGACTACACGGGCCTGCCCCTTCGGGCGCGTGCCTGTCCGGGCGTGCGCCCGCTCGGGCACGCTCCTCGGCCCCAACGGGCATGGGGCTGAGCATCCCGGGCACCCGTCGGCACGGACCGATCGCCTGCCGACGCGCGGAACCGTCGCGAAGGCCACGCGGAACGTCGCGGAGGCATGGGAGACCAGGCGGGGTGGTGGCAGCGGTACGGCGGTAGCTGTACGGCTGCAGGTCATGCCGATGGGCCGACGGGGAGACGAGCAGGGAGACCTCGCGTAGGCGCACGCAGAGAGTCGAGAGCCGACACGGCAGCGCAACCCGGCACGGCATCGACTCGGGCACGGGCGGCGTGGCGCAAAGCGGCGCATCCCGCGCCGACCTCCGTGGGACGGTGCACGACGGCGGCCGAAGCCACCGTCACGTGCCGCACTTCCACCGCGCTCATGCACGCGGCGATCGCGCACCGACCCAAGCGCCGGCGGCCATGCCGCAGTCAGCGCTCACCCTGCCCGGCCGGTCCTGCACCGGGTGTTCCTTCCCCGGCCGACGCCGGGCACCACCGGCCGGCTCAGCCGACCGCGGCGAAGTTGTCGTACTCCACTTCTTCTTCGCAGTCCACGAGGATTCCCGCGCTGCGTTCGTATTCCGTACGAGCCGTCTCCAGCAGCCGACGCCACGAGGTGACGGTCGGGCGGCGGCGCAGCAACGCCCTCCGCTCCCGCTCCGTCATCCCGCCCCATACGCCGAATTCGACGCGGTTGTCCAAGGCATCGGCAAGGCACTCGGTTCGCACGGGGCATCCGGTGCAGACCGCCTTGGCGCGGTTCTGGGCTGCCCCTTGAACGAACAGCTCATCCGGATCGGTCGTGCGGCAGGCTGCCTGTGCACTCCAGTCGGTTACCCAGCTCATGCTGGCGCCGTCCTCTCCCGAATCGAGGCTCCCCCACGGCGGCAAGCGGCATATTCACCGTTGCCAGTTGAGGACGTTACGGAAGGCAGGCAGGGCGCAACACCCCCTTCGGGCCCAATCTTGAATGGTCCGAACGGACTATGCGTATGCGGCAGATCACCCAACGGAGTGAGCGCAGGGCATACGTCGCTTTTCTGGCAGGCCAGGACAGTTCAGGGTGTTTCACACGAGCCACGAACGAGCGCGGACGACGCGTACGGGCAATCCGGTCACCGGCCTCGCGGCGGAAAGCGGCGATGTGCTGGTGCGGAACCACGTTCGAGTGACAGGCGTGAACAGAGTATGCGAACAGATGCGCCCCTGTCCGGTGATTGAGAACCTACGCGCCTCACGTTGCCGGGGCACCACGACGAACTGCCCGCACGATGAAGCCGTCCCCCCTCACCGTCGAACAGTTCCTCCTCGGCCCGGGACGGCCCACCGTTACTCCTTATGGCATAGCCCACCCGGACGCCCCCGATGTCACGATCCGGTACTCGAACATCCCGGGAGGCACCCGCTGCCTCGGAACGTCCTTGCCAACGGATTAGGGTGCTTTCATGGGTAAGAAGCGCGACGGTGGCGGCCTCACCGCAACCCAGCAGGCCGCGAAGTTCCTCGGCGTGAGCGTCCTGGCCGGAGCCGTACTGGCGGGCCTGGCACTCCCCGCCGCCGGCGCGCTGGGCCTCGCCGCCAAGGGGACGGTCGAGGGGTTCGACGACATCCCGTCCAATATGAAGACGCCACCGCTGAGTCAGCGGACGACGATCCTGGACGCCAACGGCGGCGAGATCGCCAAGGTCTACTTCCGCAACCGCACGGTGGTGGACCTGAAGGACGTCTCCCCGTACATGCAGAAGGCGATCGTCGCCATCGAGGACTCGCGCTTCTATCAGCACGGCGCGGTCGACATGAAGGGCATCCTGCGCGCGGTCAACAAGAACGCGCAGTCCGGCGGGGTCTCCCAGGGCGCCTCGACGCTGACGCAGCAGTACGTGAAGAACGTCTTCGTCGAGGAGGCGGGCAACGACCAGGACAAGGTCGCGGAGGCCACCCAGCAGACCATCGGCCGCAAGGTCCGCGAACTGAAGTACGCGATCCAGGTCGAGAAGGAGCTGGGCAAGAAGAAGATCCTGCAGAACTACCTGAACATCACCTTCTTCGGACAGCAGGCGTACGGCGTCGAGGCCGCGGCCCAGCGCTACTTCAGCAAGCCCGCCAAGGACCTCGACCTCGCCGAGTCCGCGCTGCTGGCCGGCATCGTCCAGTCGCCGAGCCGGTACGACCCGGTCAACGACCCCGAAGAGGCCACCAAGCGGCGCAACACCGTGCTCCAGCGGATGGCCGACGTCCACGACATCACCCGGGCGCAGGCCGCCGCGGCCGCGAAGAAGCCGATCGAGCTGCACGTCAGCACCCCGCGCAACGGCTGCATCACCGCCGTCGACGGGGCCGGCTTCTTCTGCGACTACGTCCGCGAGGCGTTCCTGAACGACCCGGTCTTCGGCAAGACGGCCAAGGCCCGGCTGGCCCGCTGGCAGCGCGGCGGCATGACGATCCGTACGACGCTGGACCCGCAGGCCCAGAAGGCCGTGCAGAAGTCGGTGAGCGATCACGTGTACGACTCGGACCCGGTCGCCACCGCGGCGGCGCTGGTCGAGCCGGGCAGCGGCAAGATCCGCGGCATGGGCCAGTCCCGGCCGTACGGCTTCAAGGCGCACCAGACCCAGATGAACCTGTCGGTGGACGGCGACATGGGCGGCGGCGCCGGTTACCAGCCCGGCTCGACCTTCAAGCCGGTGATCGCGGCGGCCGCGCTGGAGCAGGGCGTCAGCCCGAACAAGGTCTACCCCTCCCCGTACCGCATGCAGTACCCGAGCCCGGTCTCCACCTGCAAGGGCATGTGGAACGGCAGCGCTCCGGTGGAGAACGAGAACCGCAGCGAGAAGGGCCCGTACGGCATGAAGGAGGCGACCGCGAAGTCGGTCAACACCTACTTCGTGTCGCTGATCAGCGACGTCGGCATCTGCCCGGTCACGAAGATGGCCGACAAGATGGGCATCAAGCGCGCCGACGGCAAGGACATCGACCAGGTCCCGTCGATCACCCTGGGCACCCAGGAGATGTCGCCGCTGACCATGGCCGCGGGGTACGCCGCGTTCGCCAACCGCGGCGAGTACTGCCCGCCGGTCGCCATCGAGTCGATCACCGGCCCGAACGGCAAGGCGATGAAGGTCCCGCAGACCAGCTGCCGCCGGGCCATGTCGGAGAAGACGGCCGACACCATAAACACCCTCCTGCAGGGCGTCGTCGAGGACGGCACCGGCAAGGAGGCCGGGCTCAACAGCCGGCCGAGCGCGGGCAAGACCGGTACGACGGACGGCCGTTACGCCGCCTGGTTCGTGGGCTACACCCCGAACATGGCGGGCGCGGTGTGGGTCGGCGACCCCGAGCACAAGCGGCGGATGGTCGACATCACCATCGGCGGCCACCCGCACGACAAGGTCTTCGGTGGCGAGGTACCGGGCCCGATCTGGCGGGACGCGATGGCCGGGGCGCTCGCGGGCAAGCCCGCGCCGGGCTTCCACACGGTGCCGATCCGCGACCCGAAGAGCAAGAAGAAGAACCGCGCCAAGCCGCCGGCCCGCACGGACGACAACAAGCCCGGCGGAGGCGGCGTCGACCTCCCCGACCTGCCGGACCTGCCCGACGTCATAGGGGGCGGCGACGGCGGCTGGAACTGGCCGGGCGGCGGGAACGGCCGGGGGCACAACGGGTGAGCGCGGCGCGCCGGACCGCGTGAAGCATGGCGAAAGGGGCGCCTCCCCTCAGGGAGGCGCCCCTTCACGCGTCAGTGCGTCAGTACGCGGAATCAGCCCGCCAGCAGCTTCTTCACCGTGGCGGCCACCCGGCCGCCCTCTGCGCGGCCCGCGACCTTCGGGTTCACGATCTTCATGACCGCGCCCATGGCCCTCGGGCCCTCGGCGCCGCTGCCGACGGCCTCCGCCACCGCCTCGGCGACGATGTTCTCCAGCTCCGCGTCGGTGAGCTGCTTGGGGAGGTAGTCGGCGAGCACCTCGCCCTCGGCCTTCTCCCGCGCGGCCTGCTCGGCCCGGCCGCCCTTGTCGAACGCCTCGGCGGCCTCGCGTCGCTTCTTCGCCTCGCGCGCGATGATCTTCTCGACCTCGCCGTCCGACAGTTCGCGGGCCTCGGTCCCCGCGACCTCCTCCTTCTGGATCGCGGTGATCGTGAGGCGGAGGGTGGAGGAGCGCAGCTCGTCGCGCGCCTTGATCGCTGCGGTGAGGTCGTCCTGCAGCTTCGTCTTGAGCGTGGTCATGACCCAAGTTTGCCAGGGCCCGCCCGCTACCGCGCGGAGTTATCGGGCCGGAACGGCTTCCCCGGCCCCCGTGAGCCCGGCCGCCGGAACCCGGCGAACGCCCGGCGCGTACCCGTTCGACGCCCGATACGTACCCGTCCGACGGCAGACGCGTACCCGGCCCGCGCCCGATGCGTACCCGGCCCGCGCTCGGCGCGACACCCGTACGACAGCATGATCATCCCTCCCCGTGATGCCTCCGCGCCCCGCTCTCTGCCACGATGGGGCCATGCGCGCGCGATACGGAGTACCCCTTTCCCTCACGGCGGTCGGCGCGGCCGGCATCGCCTACGCCGCCGGCATCGAGGCCCGGTCCTTCCGGCTCCGCCGGGTGACGATCCCCGTACTGCCGCGCGGCATGCGGCCGTTGCGGGTGCTGCAGGTGTCGGACATCCACATGGTCAGCGGGCAGCACAAGAAGCGGCGCTGGCTGCAGTCCCTGGCCGGCCTCCGCCCCGACTTCGTCGTCAACACCGGTGACAACCTCTCCGACCCCGAAGGGGTGCCGGAGGTGCTGGACGCGCTGGGCCCGCTGATGGAGTTCCCCGGTACGTACGTGTTCGGCTCGAACGACTACTACGGGCCGAAGCTGCGCAATCCCGCCCGCTACCTGATCGAGAAGGTCCAGGGCCGGCACGGCCTCAACGGCAACGCGCCCGTCGTCGGCGCCATCCACAACCCGTGGGAAGAGCTGCGGGACGCCTTCGACACGGCGGGCTGGGTCGGCCTCTCCAACACCCGCGGCCGGCTGAAGCTCGACGGTTTCGAGATCGCGCTGACCGGTCTGGACGACCCGCACATCAAGCGCGACCGGTACGCCGAGGTGGCCGGCGGCCCCGAGGACGGCGCCGATCTCTCGCTCGCCGTCGTGCACGCCCCGTACCTGCGCTCGCTGGACGCCTTCACCGCCGACGGCTACCCGCTGATCCTCGCCGGGCACACCCACGGCGGCCAGCTGTGCATCCCCTTCTACGGCGCCCTGGTCACCAACTGCGACCTGGACACCGGCCGCGTGAAGGGCCTCTCCACCCACACCGCCGGCGAGCACACCTCGTATCTGCACGTCTCCGCGGGCTGCGGCACCAACCGCTACACCCCCGTCCGCTTCGCCTGCCCGCCCGAGGCAACCCTGCTGACCCTGACGGAACGCGCCTAGCGGCCGCCGACCGGTTCCGAATCCGGGGTCTGCGCGCGCCACTCACCGGCGCGCGCAGGCCCCGGGTTCCCCGGCATCCGCTCCGGGCTCCCCCTCGACCTCTGCCTTCTCGGAAACCTCAGATTCCGCTTCAAGCCCAGTGCCGCCCCGATCCGCCCCCGATCCCCACGCATCCCGTCTAGCGTGGAGGGATGATCGACCCGACCCGGTCCGACCCCACCCGTTCCTCGCACTACGCGACCGGCCCGGCCGGCGCCTCGGCGCTCACCCCGTCCTCGGCGGTAGCGCCGCACGGCCCCCGCCCGCTCGCCGCCGTCCTCCGGCTGCTGATCGCCGCGGCCGCCGCCACCGGCATCGCCCTGGAGATCTCCCTCTCCACGGACCTGCCCCGACTGGCGTCCTATTTCACGATCCAGAGCAACGCGGTGCTGGCCGTCTGCGCCGCGTGGTCGGCCTACCGGACCGCCACCGGCCGCCGACCCGTCTCGCCCCGGATCACCGGCGCCGTGGTGCTCTACATGGTGATCACCGGCCTCGTGTACCACCTCGTCCTGGCCGGCGACGCGACCCACTTCGCCATGACCGGCGCCGCGGCGCGCGGCACCACCGGCACGGTCGCCAACCACCTCCTGCACACCGTGACGCCCCTGGCCGCCGTGCTGGACTGGCTCTTCCTGACCACCCCGCGCCACTTCCGGCTGCGCCACACCTGGCAGTGGCTGGCGTACCCGCTCCTCTACCTGGCCTTCGCCCTGGTCCGCGGCGCCCTGATCACTCCCGGCACGGCCGGCCGCTACCCGTACCCCTTCCTGGACGTCGAGATCCACGGGTACGCGGGTGTCCTGGTCAACGCCCTCCTCTACGGTCTGGCGTTCTTCGCCCTCGCCCTGGCTCTCCTCGCAATCGACCAGTTCAGGCCCGCTCCCCCGCGCCCCGGATACCGGATTTCACGTTCGCGGATCGGTCCGCTAAAGTAGAGCTCGTTGCTTCGGGGTGTAGCGCAGCTTGGCAGCGCGCTTCGTTCGGGACGAAGAGGTCGTGGGTTCAAATCCCGCCACCCCGACTGAAGAAACACCAGGTCAGCCCTGGTCTTCCGGTAAGGAAGACCAGGGCTGAGTGGTTTCTGGGGTCCTATTGGGAGACGCCTGGGAGAAGATCTTCGACATCTTCGAATCCGTCTCCCGGCGATCCGCTGCCGACGCCCCGTCAGGCGCTTCCGCAGAGATCATCCAGTGTGGACATGCGTGAGGTAGGACACATCGCGGCCCGCATCGAGTGCCGAGCGCCGGGCGGGCCGCGGAGGCCCCGGGGGCAACGGTCGTCGCCCGCTGGTTGCGCGACTGAGCATTCCCTGGCCTCGCATCATCTGCGAGATCGGAGGCTGTCTGCGGGGTCAAAGGCTCTCTGTGGTCAGGGGCTTGAGCATCTTGCGTAGTTGCTCCGCGCCGACCGGGCCGATGGCGCGGGCGGCGAGGCGGCCCTGGCGGTCGATGACGACGGTGGACGGGATGAACTGCGGGTTGATGCTGCCCTTGGGGAAGCGCAGCAGGAGCTTGCCGGCCGGGTCGAACAGGCTGGGGTACGGCATCTTGTGCTGCTCTTCGAAGGTGCGGGCCTGTGCGGTGTTGCTGTCGCGGGTGTTGATGCCGACGAACCGCACGCCCTTGGCCCGGCTCTCCCCGGCGACCTTGGCGAAGTCGGGCGCCTCGGCATCGCACGGCCCGCACCAGGAGCCCCAGATGTTGAGCACGACGACCTTGCCTTTGTAGTCGTCAATGTCGAGCTTCTTGCCGTGTGTTGTCCGGCCTCTGATGTCGGGGGCCGGCTCGCGGTCGGAGACGGGGACCGTGTCGAAGCCGTTCTTGCCGCTGACGAATCCGGGACGGGCGTTCCCGGCGGAGTCCGAGTCCTCGTCCGTGCAGCCGCTGAGGACCGATGCGGCGGCGCAGGCGGACAGCAGTACGGCGAGGAGTGCCGCAGTTCTGCGGGCGGCCGGGCGGGTCCCGGTACCGGTACCGGGGCGGCTCCTGAAGGTCATCTTGGGAGTTTCGCACGGGACTTGGGCGCTGCTCCGGTCGGTACTCGTACTCGTTCTCTTCCCCCCCGCGTGGCCCGTTGCCGGGTCAGGGCAGGGGCATGGCGTTGATGCGCGGGGCGAGTTCGCGGGCGAGGGTGGTGGCCAGGGCGCGGAATATGGCGACCTCGGGGTCGGTGTCGCCGGCGCGTGCCGCCAGGTGGCTGGACTCCAGGGGGGCGTCCAGGACCGGGACGAAGACCGCGCCGGGCCAGTTGTAGTAGCGGGCGAAGGAGCGGAGGCCGGAGCCGGCGCCGTGGCCGGTGAGGACGCCGGTGAGCACCTCCTGCGGGAAGAGGGCGACGCTGCGGCCGCGGCGGGCGGCCTCGTTGTGGAAGTAGAGGTAGTCCTTGAATATCGACGGCGTGTGGTCCGGCACCCGGAAGATCGGCAGGTCGGCGAGGTCGGCGACGTGCACGCCCTCGGTACGGGCATCGGCGAGCCGGTCGGACTCGGGGACGACCACGATGCGCTGCTCGGTGAGGAGCACGTCGCCGACCAGCCGGTCGTCGTCGGGCATCGGCCGGATGAAGGCCAGGTCCACCCGGCCCTCGACCAGCGCGGTGACGTGTTCGGTGAAGTTGAGCTGGATCACTTCGACGGGCGTCTCGGGGCGCGCCCTGCGGTAGGCGTTCACCGCGGCCGGGGTGATCTCCGCCGAGCCGTGGCCCATGATCCCGATGCGCAGCGGGCGCGTGGTCCGCTCCCGGTCCCGGCGCACCACCTCGTGCACGTCCTCGACCGCCGCGTCCGCCGCGGCCAGGAGGGCGCGGGCGTGCTCGGCGAGGCGTGCCCCGGCGGCGGTCGGCCGTACCGGGTTCCGGTGCAGCAACGGGGTACCGAGCTCGCTCTCCAGCCGGCGGATGTGCTGGGTGACCGCCGGCGGGGTGAGGAAGAGGCGGGCCGCCGCACGGCCGAAGTGCTGTTCTTCGACCACGGCCAGGAATGACGGGAGCAGCCGGAGGTCCATGGTTGTCCAGCGTACGACGCAGCCGCTATCTGCGCGTATGTCCGTTAACGAATCGTGAATGCGGGCGGCGGGGAGGGGCCTGTGGCCCGTACAACGGGTTGGTGACCGACACCGCCGGACTGCTGCCGACCCGTCCCTCCCCCACGCCCCGCACACCGCCCGCCCCGCGCCGGTACGGCCTGCGGACAGCGCTGATGATGACCGCCTCCGGCTGGAGCGCCAACCAGTTCGCCGCGCTGCTCGGCGCCTACCGCGCCGCCGGACTCCCGGACGCCGCGGTGAACGCGCTGCTCGCGGTGTACGCGGTGGGGCTGATACCCGGGCTGCTCGCCGCAGCGCCGCTCGCCGACCGCTACGGCCGGCGCCCCGTGGCGTTCACCGCGCTGGCCCTCAATCTGGCCGCCACGCTGCTGCTGATGCTCGGCGCCGGTACGACGTTCTGGCTGGCGCCCGGCCGGCTGCTCACCGGGATCAGCGCCGGTGCGCTGCTGGCGGCCGGTGGCGCGTGGGTGAAGGAGCTCTCCTCGCCGCCGTACGCGCCCACGGGTACGGAGACGGTGGCCGCTCGGCGCTCGGGGATCTTCGTCTCGCTCGGCTTCGCCTCGGGCGGGCTGTCGGCCTCGCTGATCGCGCAGTGGGCGCCCTGGCCGATGGTCCTGGCGTACCTGCCCCACGTGGCACTGGCGCTGCTCGCCGGCTGCCTCGCCCTGGGCGGCCCGGAGACCCGGCCCACCGGCGCGCGCGGCGCCGCCGCGGCTACCCGTATCCCTGAGCACCGGCCCGTCGGCGGACGCGCCGCCACCGGCCGTACCGGCGATCCCCGCGCCGCTGACCGTACCGCCGGACCCCGCGCCACCAGTCGAACCGAAGATCCCTGCGCCACCGCTCGTACCGCCGGATCCCGCGCCACCGCCCGTACCGCCGGATTCCGGCGTGCCGTGCTGCCCCTGGCCCCCTGGGTCTTCGCCGCGCCGACGGTCGGGTTCGCCACCCTGCCGGGGCTGGTGGACGGCGGTCTCACCGGCTGGCAGGTGGTGTACGCGGGGGTGGCGACCGCGGTCGTGCCCGGCTCGGGGGTGGCGGTGCAGCCGCTGGCCCGGCGGCTGAGCGGTCGCAGCCGGCTGCTCACCGGGGCCGTCGGCCTGCTGGTGATGGCCGCGGGCTTCGCGCTCGCCGTACCGGCCGTCGCGTACCGGCAGCCGGTGCTCGCACTGCTCGCCGGGGCGGTGCTGGGCGCCGGATACGGGCTCGCCCTCACCTACGGCCTCGCCACCACCGCGGCCCTCGCGACCCCGGCCGCGCTCGCCCGCCTCACGTCGTACTTCTGGAGCCTCGCCTACCTGGGGATGTTCGCTCCCCTGCTGCTCAGCGCGCTGGGCGCCGCCGTCCCGATGACCCGGCTGCTGGCCGCGGCGGCGGCACTGGCGGTGCTGTGCTGCGCCCTGCTCGCCTTCCTCAATCGCGCGAACGGCTCCCGGGTCCCGGCGCGGTAGCCGGGTCCCGGGAGCCGTCGGGCGTCAGGCGACGCTCAGTCCTCGCCCTCCAGATCGCCCTCGGTCTCCAGGAAGATCTCGCGGAGCGCTTCGAGGGCCGCGGGGTCGGGCTTGGCCCACATGCCGCGGGACTCGGCCTCCAGGAGGCGCTCGGCGATGCCGTGCAGGGCCCAGGGGTTGGCCTCCTGGAGGAACGCGCGGTTCTCCGGGTCCAGGACGTAGGTCTCGGTGAGCTTGTCGTACATCCAGTCGGCGACCACGCCGGTGGTGGCGTCGTACCCGAAGAGGTAGTCGACCGTGGCGGCGAGCTCGAAGGCGCCCTTGTAGCCGTGGCGGCGCATCGCCTCGATCCACTTGGGGTTCACGACGCGCGCCCTGAAGACGCGCGAGGTCTCCTCCACGAGGGTGCGGGTGCGGATCGTCTCGGGGCGGGTGGAGTCGCCGATGTACGCCTCGGGGGCCGTGCCCCGCAGCGCCCGTACGGTGGCGACCATGCCGCCGTGGTACTGGAAGTAGTCGTCCGAGTCCGCGATGTCGTGCTCGCGGGTGTCGGTGTTCTTCGCGGCGACGGCGATGCGCTTGTACGCCGTCTCCATCTCCTCGCGGGCCGAACAGCCGTCGAGACCGCGGCCGTACGCGTAGCCGCCCCAGACCGTGTAGACCTCGGCGAGGTCGGCGTCGGTGCGCCAGTCGCGGGAGTCGATCAGCTGGAGCAGGCCCGCGCCGTACGTCCCCGGGCGGGAGCCGAAGATGCGGGTGGTGGCGCGGCGTTCGTCGCCGTGCTCGGCGAGATCGGCCTGCGCGTGGGCCCGTACGAAGTTCTGCTCGGCGGGCTCCTCGAGGCCCGCGACCAGGCGGACCGCGTCGTCCAGCAGGCCGATGGTGTGCGGGAAGGCGTCCCGGAAGAAGCCGGAGATGCGGAGCGTGACGTCGATACGGGGGCGGCCCAGCTCCTCCAGACCAACGGGTTCGAGTCCCGTTACTCGGCGCGAGGCGTCGTCCCACACGGGGCGGACGCCGAGCAGCGCGAGGGCCTCGGCGACGTCGTCACCGGCGGTGCGCATCGCGCTCGTGCCCCACAGGGACAGGCCGACGGAGGTGGGCCAGTCGCCGTTGTCGGTCCTGTACCGCTCCAGGAGGGAGTCGGCGAGCGCCTGTCCGGTCTCCCACGCGAGGCGGGACGGGACCGCCTTCGGGTCGACGGAGTAGAAGTTCCGGCCGGTCGGCAGGACGTTGACCAGGCCGCGGAGGGGCGATCCCGAGGGGCCGGCCGGTACGAAGCCGCCCTTCAGGGCGTGCACGACGTGGTCCAGCTCGGCCGTCGTGCCGGCCAGGCGCGGGACGACCTCGCGGGCGGCGAAGTCGAGGATGTCGGCGACCTGCTGCGAGCGGCCCTCGGCGACGGACGCCACCGCCGCCGGGTCCCAGTCCGCGTCCTCCATCGCCTGGACCAGGGCGCGGGCCTGCTCCTCGGCGGCGTCGGCGGTGGTGCGGGTCGCCGCGGACTCGTCCAGGCCGAGCGCCTCGCGCAGGCCGGGCAGCGCTGACGTACCGCCCCAGATCTGCCGGGCACGGAGGATGGCGAGGACCAGGTCGACGCGGGTGGCGCCGGTCGGCGCGCCGCCGAGTACGTGCAGGCCGTCGCGGATCTGTGCGTCCTTGACCTCGCACAGCCAGCCGTCGACGTGCAGCAGGAAGTCGTCGAAGCCGTCGTCGTCCGGGCGGTCCTCCATGCCCAGGTCGTGGTCGAGCTTGGCGGCCTGGATGAGCGTCCAGATCTGCGCGCGGATCGCGGGCAGCTTGGCCGGGTCCATGGAGGAGATCTGCGCGTACTCGTCGAGCAGCTGCTCCAGGCGCGCGATGTCGCCGTAGGAGTCGGCGCGGGCCATCGGCGGGACGAGGTGGTCCACGAGGGTGGCGTGCACGCGGCGCTTGGCCTGGGTGCCCTCGCCCGGGTCGTTGACCAGGAACGGGTAGATCAGCGGCAGGTCGCCGAGGGCGGCGTCCGGGCCGCAGGCGGCGGAGAGGCCGGCGTTCTTGCCGGGCAGCCACTCCAGGTTGCCGTGCTTGCCCAGGTGGATCATCGCGTCGGCGCCGAATCCGCCGTCGGACTGCGCGGCGGCGATCCAGCGGTAGGCCGCCAAGTAGTGGTGCGAGGGCGGCAGATCGGGGTCGTGGTAGATCGCGATCGGGTTCTCGCCGAAGCCGCGCGGCGGCTGGATGAGGATGAGCAGGTTGCCGCGGCGCAGGGCCGCCAGCACGATGTCGCCCTCCGGATTGCGGCTGCGGTCCAGGAACATCTCGCCGGGGGCCGGGCCCCAGTGCTCCTCGACCGCGGAGCGCAGCTCCTCCGGCAGCGTGGCGTACCAGCGCTTGTAGTCGGCCGCCGGGATACGGACGGGGTTGCGGGCCAGCTGCTCCTCGGTGAGCCAGTCCTGGTCGTGGCCGCCGGCCTCGATGAGCGCGCGGATCAGCTCGTCGCCGTCGCCGGAGACCAGGCCGGGGATCTCCTCCTCGGGCCCGAAGTCGTAGCCCTCGGCGCGGAGCCGGCGCAGCAGTTCGACGGCGGAGGCCGGGGTGTCCAGGCCGACCGCGTTGCCGATGCGGGAGTGCTTGGTCGGGTACGCGGAGAGCACCAGCGCGACGCGCTTGTCGGCGGGCTCGATGTGGCGCAGCCGGGCGTGGCGTACGGCGGTGCCGGCGACCCGCGCGGCGCGCTCGGGGTCGGCGACGTACGCCGGGAGGCCGTCCTTGTCGATCTCCTTGAAGGAGAACGGGACGGTGATCAGGCGGCCGTCGAACTCGGGCACGGCGATCTGGCTGGCCGCGTCCAGCGGCGAGACGCCCTCGTCGTTCTCCTCCCAGTCGGCGCGCGAGGAGGTCAGGCAGAGTGCCTGGAGGACCGGTACGTCGAGGCCGGTGAGGGCGCCCGCGTCCCAGGACTCGTCGTCGCCGCCGGCCGAGGCGGTGGCCGGCTTGGTGCCGCCCGCCGCCAGCACGGTGGTGATGATCACGTCGGCGGCACGCAGTTCGTCGATCAGCTCCGGCTCGGGCGCGCGCAGCGAGGCGACGTACCGCGGCATCGGACGGCCGCCGGCGTCCTCGACGGCGCCGCACAGAGCGTCCACGAAGGCGGTGTTGCCGCTCATGTGGTGGGCGCGGTAGTAGAGCACCGCGACGGTCGGCGCATCGTGGCTCGCCGCGGCGACCGTACGGGGGGTGCGCTCCAGCGGGCCCCAGGAGGGCGCCGCGGCGGGCGGCTCGAAGCCGTGGCCGGTGAGCAGCACGGTGTCGGAGAGGAAGCGGGCCAGCTGCTCCAGGTTGGCCGGGCCGCCGTGCGCGAGGTAGGCGTGCGCCTCGGCGGCGATGCCGACCGGCACGGTCGAGGCGGCCATCAGCTGGGCGTCGGGGGCCTGTTCACCGGTGAGCACGACGACCGGGCGGCCGTCGGCGAGCAGCTGGTCCAGGCCCTCCTGCCAGGCGCGGATGCCGCCGAGGAGGCGTACGACGACCAGGTCGCAGCCGTCCAGCAGGGCGGGCAGCTCTTCGAGGTCCAGCCGGGAGGGGTTGGCGAAGCGGTAACCGACCGGGCCGCCGGCCGCGCGGGCGCTGAGCAGATCGGTGTCGGAGGTCGACAGGAGCAGGATCTGACGGGGGGCGTTCTCCCCGGACTGGGGGGTCTCCCCGGACTGCGGGTCCTCGGACTGGAGGTTCCCCGGCTGCGGGGTGGGCTCACCGGACGTGGGCAGCATGCGGCGTCGGCCTTCCTCGGGGTCCGCGCCCCGGGCGGTGTCGGAATGGATCTCCCCTGCTCCGGCAGAGCCGAGAGCGGAGGAAAGGGAGTTCCTGACTCACCCGGCCGCAGGGGCCGGGCTCACAGTGGCGGGACCGCGCCGGATTCGCACCGGGCTTCCTCCCCTGTCGCCGTCGCCGGCGATGGTGACGGACCGGGTGGTCCGCCGTGGTCATAGTAAGGGCCACCTCCCCGGCGCGGGGCGGACGGCCGGGGCGGGATCGGTATGCTCGCCGCCATGCCCACGGCGACCAACCCACCACCCCGGGACGAACCTCCCATACCGGTTCGCCTCGACGCCTGCCCGGGCACTTTGCGGCTGCACAGCGCGGACGACGGTGCCCTGGCCCGCGTCCGGGTGCCCGGCGGCGTACTGACCGCCGCTCAGGCGGACGCGCTGGCCGATGCGGCGCTCCGGCTCGGGGACGGTTCGCTGCATCTCACCTCGCGCGGGAATGTGCAATTGCGCGGCCTGGACGGCGACTGCGGCGCAGCCCTCGCGGGCCTGCTCGACGCGGCCGGACTGCTGCCGTCGTACCGGCACGAACGGGTACGGAACATCGTCGCCTCGCCGCTGTCCGGGCTGGACGGCGCCGGCCACGCGGACGTACGGGACTGGCTGCGCGGCCTCGACGGGCTGCTGTGCGCGAGCGACGCGGCGACGGCACTCTCGGGGCGCTTCCTGTTCGCGCTGGACGACGGGCGCGCGGACGTGGCGGCGCTGGGCGCGGATGTGACATTGATCGCCCTCGGCGGCGGTGATGCCCTGGACGGAGGTGCCCTGCTGCACGTGGGTGCGGCGGACGGCGCTCTTCGGGTGCGCGCCGCCGACGGCCCCCGGGCCGCGCTGACAGCCGCCGAGGTCTTCCTGGACGCGGCGGCGGAGAGCCGGTCGAACACGGCGGCGGAAAGCCGGTCGAACGCTGCGACGGAAAGCCGGTCGAACGCTGCGGTGGAGAGCCGGTCGAGCGCTGCGGTGGAGAGCCGGCCCCGCACCTGGCGGGTACGCGATCTGCCGGACGGCGCGGACGTGTTGGTACGCGAGACGGCCCGACGGCTGGACGCGGCGGGCATTCCCTGCGCGTATGCGGAGACCGCCACGGCTACGGATGCCGCCACGGCTACGGCTACGGATACGGAGCGGACCTCGCCGCCCACGGGAGCTGCGCCGCCCGCCCCCGGGATCATCGAGGGCCCCGGCGGCCTTCGGGCGCTGTCCGTCCTCGCCCCTCTGGGGACGCTGACCGCCGCGCAGTGGAGGCTGCTCACCGACGTGGCCCGTAAGGACGGCGCCGGCGAACTGCGGCTCACCCCATGGCGCGGCGTGGTCGTCCCCGGGCTGTGCCAGGAGTCGGCCGACGCCCGGCTGCGGGAGTTGGCCGCAGCCGGCTTGATCACCGACCCGGCCTCCCCCTGGCACGGCGTGGGCGCCTGCATCGGCCGCCCCGGCTGCGCCAAGTCGCTGGCCGACGTACGGGCGGACGCGGCCACCGCCCTCGGCGCGGGCGGCGGGCTGCCCGTGTACTGGTCGGGCTGCGCGCGCCGCTGCGGCCACCCGCAGGGCGACTGGGTGGACGTGGTCGCCACCCCCGAGGGCTACGAGGTCGACGGGTACCGGGTCACGGAGCACGGCGATCGCCTGCGTACTGTCGTGACCGACACCGCAGACATGAACGGGTCTTCAGATGTATCTGATGTGAGCGAGTCCACGGACGTGCCCGCACCCACGGGCGCTCCCGGGCCCGCGGGTGCTCCCGGGCCCGCGGACGGGCGGACACCGGCGGACCTTGCCGTCGCCGTGGCGGCAGCACGTACGAGCGCAGCGGCCCCGGCCACCACGTGACCACAGCGGTCCCCGACCACCGCAATCACCGCGACACCACCGCAACCACCGCGACCACAGCGACGAGATGAGCGAGAGCAGAGTGTTCGACTACGAGAAGGACGGGGCGGAGATCTACCGCCAGTCCTTTGCCACCATCCGCGCGGAGGCGGACCTCGCGGGGCTGCCCGCGGACGTCGCCCAGGTCGCGGTCCGGATGATCCACGCCTGCGGGATGACCGACCTCGTCCGCGACCTCGCCTTCAGCCCGGAGGTGATCGGCCGGGCCCGCGCCGCGCTGGAGTCGGGCGCGCCGGTGCTGTGCGACGCGCAGATGGTCGCGAGCGGCGTCACCCGCAAGCGGCTGCCCGCGGACAACGACGTGGTGTGCACCCTGTCGGAGCCGGGCGTACCGGAGCTGGCCGCGAAGCTCGACACCACGCGCAGCGCCGCCGCGCTGGAACTGTGGCGCGACCGGGGCCTGCTGGAGGGCTCGGTGGTGGCCGTGGGCAACGCGCCGACCGCCCTGTTCCGCCTGCTGGAGATGGTCGCGGAGGGCGCGCCGCGCCCGGCGGCCGTGCTCGGCATACCGGTGGGCTTCATCGGCGCGGCCGAGTCGAAGGACGCCCTGGCGGCCAACGCGCTGGGCCTGGACTACCTGGTGGTGCGGGGCCGGCGCGGCGGCAGCGCGATGGCCGCGGCCGCCGTCAACGCGATTGCGAGCACCGCGGAATGAGCACCATCACGCAGAGCGGCGCCGCCGAGGGCGCAGGCGGCCCCGAGAAGGCCGGGAACACCGGGAAGCTGTACGGGGTCGGGCTGGGGCCCGGCGACCCGTCCCTGCTGACCCTGCGGGCCGTCGAGGCCATCGGCGAGGCGGACGTCGTCGCGTACCACAGCGCCCGGCACGGCCGGTCCCGCGCCCGGGCGATCGCCGAGCGGTACCTGCGCCCCGACCACATCGAGGAGCTGCTGCGCTACCCGGTCACGGTCGAGACGACGGACCACCCCGGCGGCTACCGGGGCGCGCTCAACGACTTCTACGAGGAGGCCTCGGCCCGGCTGGCGGCGCACCTCGAAGCGGGCCGCACGGTCGCCGTCCTCGCCGAGGGCGACCCGCTCTTCTACGGCTCGTACCAGCACATGCACAAGCGGCTCGCGCACCGTTTCCCCACCGAGGTCGTCCCCGGGATCACCTCGGTCAGCGCCTCTGCCGCCCGGCTGGGCGCCCCGCTCGTCGAGGCCGAGGAAACCCTGACGATCGTGCCCGGCACGCTGCCGGAGGACGAGCTGACGGCCCGGCTCGCCGCCGCCGACTCGGCGGTCGTGATGAAGCTCGGCCGTACGTTCCCGACCGTGCGCCGCGCCCTGGAGCGCGCGGGCCGGCTGGCGGACGCGCGGTACGTGGAGCGGGCCTACATGGAGGGCGAGCGCACGGCGGCGCTGGCGGACGTGGACCCGGAGTCGGTGCCGTACTTCTCGGTGGCCGTGCTGCCGTCCCGAGTGGACAGCGGCCCCGCGTCCCCGGAGCGCGGCGAGGTGACCGTCGTCGGTACGGGGCCCGCCGGGGCACCGTGGCTGACGCCCGAGTCGCGCGGCGCCCTGGACAACGCCACCGACCTGGTCGGCTACACGACGTACCTGGACCGGGTGCCGGTACGGGCCGGACAGCTCCGGCACGGGTCGGACAACAAGGTCGAGTCCGAGCGCGCCGAGTTCGCCCTGGACCTGGCGCGCCGCGGGCGGCGGGTGGCAGTCGTCTCCGGCGGCGACCCCGGCGTCTTCGCGATGGCCACGGCGGTCCTGGAGGCGGCCGCGCAGCCGGAGTACGCGGAGGTGCCCGTACGGGTGCTGCCGGGCGTGACGGCGGCGAACGCGGCCGCGGCCCGCGCGGGCGCCCCGCTCGGCCACGACTACGCCACGATCTCGCTGTCCGACCGGCTCAAGCCCTGGGAGGTCATCGCCGAACGGCTGCGCGCCGCGGCCGCGGCCGACCTGGTGCTGGCGCTCTACAACCCCGGTTCGCGCAGCCGTACCTGGCAGGTCGGCAAGGCCCGCGAGCTGCTCCTCGAACACCGCGCGCCGGACACCCCGGTGGTGCTCGGCCGCGACATCGGCGGCCCCGAGGAGAGCGTCCGCATCGTGCGGCTGGCCGACCTGGACCCGTCCGAGGTCGACATGCGCACCCTCCTGATCGTCGGCTCCTCCCAGACACAGGCGGTACGGCGGGGCAACGACGAGCAGATCGTCTGGACACCTCGGCGGTATCCGGAGGACTGATGCCGCGGCGGTATTTGGAGGGCTGATGCCGGCGGTACCCGGAGGGCTGATGCCGCGGCGGTACTTGGAGGGCTGACGGGGGTGTGGCCCCGGGGCGCGCCTCCGGGGGGGCACGTCTCCGGGGTCATGCCTCCGGGGTCACGCCTCCGTACGGAGGGCCTCGCCCAGGTGGTCCGTCAGCCAGCGGACGGCCTGTTCGGGGCCGTCCGCGACGGGGACGCCGGCCGGGGCCGCCGGGCGGCGGACGACGACCACCGGGACGCCGGCCTCACGGGCGGCAGTGAGCTTCGGGGCGGTGGCCGCTCCCCCGCTGTCCTTCGTGACCACGACGTCGATCCGGTGCTCGTGCAGCAGCGCCCGCTCGCCCTCCAGGGTGAACGGGCCGCGGTCGAGCAGCACCTCCATGTGCGGTGGACACGGTCCTTCGGGCGCGTCCACGGACCGCATGAGGAACCACAGGTCCGTCAGGTCCGCGAAGGCGGACAGGCCCATCCGGCCGGTGGTGAGGAAGACCCGGCGGCCCAGCTCCGGAAGGAGCGCGGCGGCCTCCTGCAGGGAGCCGGCCGGGTGCCAGTCGTCGCCCGCGCCGGGGACCCAGCCGGGCCGGCGCAGCGCCAGCAGGGGAACATGGGCCATGCCCGCGGCCGTCGCCGCGTTGAAACTGATCTTTCCGGCGAAAGGATGGGTGGCGTCGATGAGCACGTCCACCTGGTGCGCGCGCAGCCACTGGGCCAGCCCCTGGGCGCCGCCGAAGCCGCCGATGCGTACCTCGCCCGGCGGCAGCACGGGACGGGCGACGCGGCCCGCGAGCGAGGTCGTCACGCGTACACCGCCGGCGAGCGGGCCGTCGGCCAGCGCCGTGGCGAGGCGGCGGGCCTCCGTGGTCCCGCCGAGGATCAGTACGTGCGTGGCGTGCATCGGGTCCTTCCATGACTGAGGCGAGCGGCGGGCGCAGCGCCCAACTCAAGCACACCGGTCTGCGGCCCGGCTGGACGACCGGTGCCTGTGCCACCGCTGCGGCCACCGCCGCGTACACGGCGCTGCTGACCGGCGACTTCCCCGACCCGGTGACGATCACCCTGCCCAAGGGGCAGACCCCGGCATTCGCGCTCGCGGTCGAGGAGCTGTCCGAAGCCGGGACCGGCACCGGGGCCGGGACCCAGGCCGGGGCCGGGGCCGGGGCCGAGGGCGGGCCTGGAGAGCCCGCCGGGAGGCGCGCTACGGCAGGGGTGGTCAAGGACGCGGGGGACGACCCGGACGTCACGCACGGCGCGCTCGTCCGCGTCACCGTACGGGCCCTGCCGCCCGGCTCCGGGGTGGTCTTCAAGGCCGGCCCCGGAGTGGGGACGGTGACCCGCCCGGGCCTCCCCCTCGATGTTGGCGAGCCGGCCATCAACCCGGTACCGCGCCGGCTGATGCGGGACCATCTGGCGCAGGTCGCCGCGCGCCACGGGGGCGGCGCGGCGGACGTCGAGCTGACCGTCTCGGTGGACCACGGCGAGGAGATCGCCCGCTCCACGTGGAACCCGCGGCTCGGCATCCTGGGCGGGCTGTCGATCCTCGGGACGACCGGCGTCGTGGTGCCGTACTCGTGCTCGGCGTGGATCGACTCCATCCGGCGCGGCGTGGATGTGGCCCGCGCGGCCGGGCGTACACACGTGGCCGGCTGCACCGGCTCGACGTCGGAGAAGACGGTGGTGGCCGAGTACGGGCTGCCCGAGGACGCGCTGCTGGACATGGGCGACTTCGCGGGCGCGGTACTGAAGTACATCCGCCGCCACCCCGTGGGCCGGCTGACGGTCTGCGGGGGCTTCGCCAAGCTCTCCAAGCTGGCCGCCGGCCACCTGGACCTGCACTCCGCCCGCTCCCAGGTCGACAAGGGCTTCCTCGCCGGCCTGGCGCGCCGCGGCGGCGCGGACGAGGCGCTGGCGGCGGAGGTGGCGGAGGCCAACACCGGGCTCGCGGCACTTCAGTTGTGCACGGCGGCCGGGGTCCCGCTGGGCGACCTCGTGGCGGCCACCGCCCGGGACCAGGCCCTTGAGGTGCTGCGCGGCGCCCCCGTGGCCGTCGACGTCATCTGCATCGACCGCGCGGGCAACGTGGTGGGGCGCAGCAGCCCTCGCTAGCCACCCTCTTGGCCTCGGCCCACCGCACGAAGAGCCGCCCGTCTCAGCACACGAGGCGCCCCGTCTCAGCAGACGTGGCGGTCGCGCTCCGTCTCAGCACACGTGACGGTCGCGCTCCGCCGAATACAGGTGGCTGTCGCGGAACTGCTCGGCGGCCAGCGTGCGGCCCACGATGATGACCGCCGTGCGGACGATCCCGGCCGCCTTCACCTGGTCCGCGATGTCCTCCAGCGTGCCGCGCAGCACGACCTCGTCGGGCCGGCTGGCCATCGCGACGACCGCGGCCGGGCAGTCGGCCCCGTAGTGCGGCAGCAGTTCCGCCACGACACGGTCCGCGTACCGGGCGGCCAGATGCAGCACCATAAGGGCGCCGCTGCGCCCGAGGGTGGCCAGGTCCTCGCCCTCGGGCATCGCGGTGGCCTGCTGCGCGATACGGGTGAGGATCACCGTCTGGCCGACCGTCGGCACGGTCAGCTCCCGCTTGAGCGCGGCTGCGGCCGCCGCGAACGCCGGGACGCCGGGCACCACCTCGTACGGCACGCCCGCCGCGTCCAGCCGCCGCATCTGCTCGGCGACCGCGGAGAACACCGACGGGTCGCCGGAGTGCAGCCGGGCCACGTCGTGCCCGGCCTCGTGCGCCCGCAGCACCTCGGCGATGATCTCGTCCAGGTTCAGCTGCGCGGTGTCCACCAGACGCGCGTCCGGCGGGCACTCGGCGAGCAGTTCACGCGGCACGAGGCTGCCCGCGTACAGGCAGACCCGGCAGCCGGCGAGCGTACGGGCACCGCGCACCGTGATCAGGTCGGCCGCACCGGGGCCCGCGCCGATGAAGTACACGGTCATCTGTCGTCTCCTGGAAGTGCTTCGTAGTCGTCGTCACCTTCGGGCCCGTGGCCGGGCCCGTCTCCCGGCCGGCCGGGGTCCTTGCGTACGGCCCACTGCGTGACCGGCATCGCCTGCCGCCAGCCGGTGAACCCGCCCACCGGTACGGCGTGCGAGACGGCCAGCCTCACCAGTTCGCCGCCGTGCCTCCGGTACCAGTCGGCGAGCAGCGCCTCGGACTCCAGCGTCACGGTGTTGGCGACCAGCCGGCCGCCGGGCGGCAGCGCGGCCCAGCAGGCCGCGAGCAGGCCGGGGGTGGTCAGCCCGCCGCCGATGAAGACGGCGTCCGGGGAGCGCAGTTCGGCCAGCGCTTCGGGGGCCGGACCGGTGACCACCCGAAGGGCCGGTACGCCCAGCCGGTCGGCGTTGCGCCCGATGCGCTCGGCCCGTACGGGGTCGCGCTCGACGCAGACGGCGCGGCACGAACGGTGGGTCCGCATCCACTCGATGGCGATGGAGCCCGAGCCGCCGCCGATGTCCCACAGCAGCTCGCCCGGCTCCGGAGCCAGCGCGCCCAGCGTGGCCGCCCGCACATGACGCTTCGTCAGCTGACCGTCGTGCTCGTACGCGGCGTCGGGCAGTCCGGGCACGGCGCCCAGCGGCAGCGCGTCCGGTGACCGGCGGCACTCCAGGGCGATGACGTTCAGCGCGTCCCCGGGCGGGTGCGGCCAGTCCTCGGCGGTACCGGTCAGGACGCGCTCCCGCTCGCCCCCGAGCTGTTCGAGCACCCGCATCCGCGTCGGCCCGAAGCCCTGTTCACCCAGCAGCCGGGCGACCTCGGCCGGCGTGCCCGGGCCCGCGCTGAGGACCAGCAGCCGACGCCCCTCGTGCAGGGCGACGGACAGCTGCGCGGGCGGCCGGCCGACGAGCGTGACGACCTCGGTCTCCTCCACCGGCCAGCCCAGCCGGGCACAGGCGTAGGAGACGGAGGAGGGGTGCGGCAGGATGCGCAGCGCGTCGGTGCCGACCGCCCCGTCGCCGAGCACCTCGGTGAGCGTCCGCCCGATGCCGTAGAACATCGGGTCGCCGCTGGCCAGCACGGCGACCTTGCGGCCGGCGTGCGCCGCCAGCAGTGCGGGCACCGCGGGCCGCAGCGGGGACGGCCAGGACACCCGGCGCCCCGTGCACTCCGCGGGCAGCAGGTCCAGCTGGCGCGGCCCGCCGATGAGGACGTCCGCGTCCCGCAGCACGTACTGCGACATGGCCGGGATCCCCGCCCACCCGTCGGCTCCGATCCCGACGACGGTCACGGCCGGTGGTGTGGGGGGTGGGGACGTGGCGGGGGTCACAGCCGGCTACCTCGGAGTTCGAGCGGGTTCGGAGCCGCACTCTACTGGCCGCAGACGGCAGGCCGCTGGCCGCCTCCCGGGCCCCTGCCCCGGCCCGGCCCGGCCGACGCCTGACATGCCCCTGCCGAGAGTTTTCCACAGGCGAACGGACGGCCCGACGAGATCTCCCGCGCCGGGCGCAGAATGGGTCCCATGACTGACGAGACCACTGCCACCACCGAGTCCATCCCGGACTGGGAGAAGCGCTTCCGGGCCCCCCGCGTCGGGCTGCCCGAGTGGGCGGAGGACGCCCCCGAGCGCTCCCTGTTCGTGTCGAACGCCACCGGCACCTTCGAGCTGTACGCGTGGGACCGGGCCGGCGGTGCGCAGCGCCAGGTCACGGACCGGCCGAACGGCACGACGGACGGGACGCTCACCCCCGACGGCGAGTGGATCTGGTGGTTCTCCGACACCGACGGCGACGAGTTCGGCGTCTGGATGCGCCAGCCGTTCGGCGGCGGCGAGGACGAGCCGGCCGCGCCCGGCCTCGCCCCCTCCTACCCGGGCGGGCTCGCCCTCGGCCGTGACGGCTCGGCCGTCATCGGCCGCTCCACCGACGAGGAGGGCTCGACCGTCCACGTCGTCCGGCCCGGCCAGGCCCCGGTGGAGATCTACCGCCACCGCGAGTCGGCCGGCGTCGGCGCCCTCTCCCACGACGGCTCCCTGATCGCCATCGAGCACACCGAGCACGGTGACGCGATGCACTCCGCGATCCGCGTCGTCCGCGCCGACGGCTCCACCGTCGCCGAGCTGGACGACACCAAGGGCGGCACCGAGGAGCTGGGCCTGTCCGTGATGGGCTTCGCGCCGGTCGACGGCGACACCCGGCTGCTGGTGGGCCACCAGCGCCGCGGCCGCTGGGAGCCGATGATCTGGGATCCGCTGACCGGCGAGGAGACCGCGCTCGCCATCGACCTGCCCGGCGACGTCGGCGCCGACTGGTACCCCGACGGTTCGGCGCTGCTGGTGGAGCACGAGTTCCAGGCCCGCGGCGAGCTGTGGCGGTACGCCCCCGCCGACGGCGAGCTGACCCGCGTCGAGACCCCGACGGGCACGGTCTCGGGCGCCACCGCCCGGCCCGACGGCACCGTGGAGTTCCTCTGGTCCTCCGCCGCCCAGCCCCCGGAGGTCCGCTCCACGAGCGGCGCGGTCGTCCTCGACCCGCCCGGCATGAAGGCCCCGGGCTCCGTCCCCGTGACGGACACCTGGGTCGAGGGCCCCGGCGGCCGCATCCACGCCCTGGTCCAGACGCCCGCCGGAGACGGCCCCTTCCCGACCGTCTTCGACATCCACGGCGGCCCGACCTGGCACGACAGCGACGCCTTCGCCTCGGCGCCGGCCGCCTGGGTGGACCACGGCTTCGCCGTCGTACGGGTCAACTACCGCGGCTCGACGGGATACGGCCGCGAGTGGACGGACGCGCTCAAGCACCGCGTCGGCCTGATCGAGCTGGAGGACATCGCCGCCGTCCGCGACTGGGCGGTGGAGTCCGGCCTCGCCGACCCGGACAAGCTCGTTCTCTCCGGCGGCTCCTGGGGCGGTTACCTGACCCTCCTCGGCCTCGGCACCCAGCCCGAGTCCTGGGCCCTCGGCCTGGCCGCCGTCCCCGTCGCGGACTACGTCACGGCGTACCACGACGAGATGGAGGCCCTGAAGGCGATGGACCGCACGCTCCTCGGCGGCACGCCGGAGGAGGTCCCGGAGCGCTTCGAGGCGTCCTCCCCCCTGACGTACGTGGACGCCGTCCGCGCCCCGGTGTACATCTCCGCAGGCGTCAACGACCCGCGCTGCCCCATCCGTCAGGTGGAGAACTACGTCGACCGCCTCAAGGCCCGCGCCCACCCGCACGAGGTCTACCGCTACGACGCGGGCCACGGCTCCCTCGTAGTGGAGGAGCGCATCAAGCAGCTCCGCCTGGAACTCGACTTCGCCCGCCGCCACCTGGAGGTCGGCTGACCAACACCTGAGGTGACAAAGAGCCCGCTCCCCCTGCGGCCTGGGACGCCATGGCCGCCGGGGGGGGAGGGGGACGGAGCGGCCGGGGCTGGCGAACGACCAGGGCCGGAGCAGGGCCGGGACTGGTGGCACGGGTGCGGGGCCAAGCCCGAGGCCTGACGCGAGCCCGAGCCCTGGGCCGAGCCCGAGGCCTGACGCGAGCCCGAGGCCTGGGCCGTGCTCAAGCCTTGGGCCGAGCCCGAGATCCAAGCTGAGTTCGAGGCGGGGAGGGGTGGGGTGGGGGCGGGGGGCGGGGGGGGAGGCCCCCCTTGCGTCTCAGGACCGTGAGGTGATTTTCGCCTCGCCCGCCCCCGCCGACTCCCCTTCCGGTGCAGTGTCCGGACCCGACGGCGGAAGGTCCGACCCCGGCGTCGGAGCACCCGGGCCCCCCGCCGGGCCGCCCAGCTCATCCGTAGGGATCCCCAGCGCCGCGTCCCTGGCTGCTTCGGATTCGCGGCGGAAGAGGCGGAACCACATGAAGATCACGAAGCCCGCGAAGACGAACCACTCGCCGGTGTAGCCGAGGTTCTGGAACGCCTTCAGGTCCAGTCCGCTGCCCTCGGCCGCGGCCGGCGGTACGGCCTTCAGGGGGGCCTGTGCGTCGGAGACGGTGATCCAGGCGTCGTACACGTCGTACGGCACGATGTTGACCAGCGACGCCGCACTGATCATGCCGAGCTGGCCCTGCGGCAGGCCGCCGCCGGTCTGGACGCCCTGCGTGCCCTGGCTCTCCGAGGCCTGGAGGGCGCCGGTGACGGTGACCTTGCCCCCCGGCGGCGCCGGCACCTTCGCCGTGGCGGCCTTGGAGTCCGCGTCGCCCGGCAGCCAGCCGCGTACGACGGGCAGCGCCCTGCCGCCGTCCGTACGCAGCATGGTCAGCACGTAGAAGCCGGTCCGCTCGCCGAGCTTCCGGCCGGGGACGAGCATCTGGTGACCGGTGTCGTAGTGCCCGGTCGCGGTGGCGCTCCGGCCCGAGGTGTTCTGGTCGACGGGCAGCAACTGGGTCACCGGGCGGGCGGCCGCGGCCTTGGCGTCGGCCGCCCGGTGTTCCTGCTGCTGGTGGCTGTCGACGCGGTCCTCGAAGCGGCTCAGCTGCCAGCTGCCCATGAAGATGCACACGGGGATCGCCAGCAGGACGAAGACGTTGATTCCCCACCATCGCGGGGTGAGCAGGAACCGGTACACACCATCAAAGGTACGGGCACGTGCCTCGTACCCGGACGGCGGGCCCGTATCCGCCGGCCCGCAGCGCCTCGGTGGCCCGAGTCGACCAGAACACCTCGCCGACCAGAACACCTCGTCGACCAGAAGACCCCGTCGACTGGAACACCTTGCCGACCAGAAGACCCCGTCGACTGGAACACCTCGGGGTCGCTACTGCGCCGGCAGTGCGCCCGTGCGGTAGACCGTGCCCGCGCACGCCTCGTTGAGCGTGGTGGAGGCAGCGGACGGCTCACCGGCCTCCGGGGTGTGGCTGACCGCGATGCTCGCCGCCTGCGTACCGCCGTCCCCGGGGCCTTCGCTGCCGCCGCCGGCCTCGTCGCCGTTGCCCTCGGCGGAGGAGGTGTTGGCCGGCTCGCCGCCGCCCGCCCCCTCCGACGTGCCGGGCGTCGGCGTACCGGTTGTGGCACAGCCCGAGGGGCCGCCGCCCTGCGCCGGGATCCAGGCGAACTTCACCTCGTACGCCTCGCCGGGCTTGAGCACGAGCTGACCGGGCGCCGCTGCGGGGTCCGGCAGTCCGGGCGCGGCGTCGCCCGACGTGTGGTCGACGACCTGGACGCGGCTCGGGTCGGCACTCCCCTGGGCCACCGCGACGACGCTGCCGCCGCCGTCGACGGAGCAGGCCGTGGTGGAGACGTTGACGACCTTGAGGGCGCCGTAGACGCGGCCTTCGGCGTCGGGGGCGGCGACGCTGGCGCTGCCGTTGCCGAGCTGTGCGCGCAGGCAGGCCGGGGAGGTGACGTCCATCGTGGCGGCCGGGTCGGCGGCGGGGTCGCCTGGCTGCTCGGTGCTGCCGCCCTCGCTCCGGCCCTTGTCCTTGTCGGTCTTCTCGTCGTCCTTGTCGCCCTTCTTGCCGTCCTTGCCGGCCGGGCGGTCGGTGTGGTGCCCGGCGGGCCCGCCGTGCGTGCCGCCGGTCGTGACGTGCGCCCGGGAGCTGCTGGCGGCGTTGGCCTGGCGGTCGGCGTCGTCGCCCCCGCCGTTGGCGACGTGCAGCATGGCGGGCATGGCCGTACCGCCGAAGAGCAGTACGGCGGCGGCGCCTGCCACGGCGTGCCGGCGGCGCCTGCGCCGGGCCGGTACCGCGCGGCGGAGGTGGTCGAGGGAGTCGGGGGACGGTTCCAGGTCGCGGACGGCGGACTGGAGGAGGTTCCGCAGCTCCTCCTCACCACCGCGACCGTCGAGACCATCACGGCCACCGAGACCACCGAGGTCACCGGGGTCACCGGGGCCGTCGAAGCCACCGGGGCCGCCGCCCATGGCACCGTTGTCATCGTTGTCATCCGGCGTACGCGCACCCGGACGCGTGCCGCCCTCCGGCGGCCCGGTCTCCGGGCGCATCTCGCCCTCGGGGCGCATCTCGCCCTCCGGCGCCCCGCCCTCCGGGCGCGCCGTTTCGTGCCGGCCCGTCGAGCCTTCGGAGTCGGGCTCGTGCGGGCCGTACCGCTTGCTGGTCATGCCGGAGCCTCCATGGCGACGCGCAGCGCCGCGATACCCCGTGAGCCGTACGCCTTTACCGAGCCGAGCGATATGCCCAGCGTCTCGGCGACCTGCGCCTCGGTCATGTCGGCGAAGTAACGCAGCACGAGGACTTCGCGCTGGCGCCGTTGCAGACCGCGCATCGCCTTGATCAATTGGTCCCGTTCCAGCTGTTCGTACGCGCCTTCTTCGGCGCTCGCCATGTCGGGCATCGGCTTGGACAGCAGCTTCAGTCCGAGGATGCGGCGGCGCAGCGCGGAGCGGGAGAGGTTGACGACCGTCTGCCGGAGATAGGCGAGGGTCTTCTCGGGGTCGCGCACACGGTTGCGCGCGGAGTGCACACGGATGAACGCTTCCTGGACGACGTCCTCGCAGGACGCGGTGTCGTCCAGGAGCAGCGCGGCGAGACCGAGGAGGGAGCGGTAGTGCGCTCTGTAGGTCTCGGTGAGGTGGTCGACTGTGGTGCCCGCTGCCATCGCCTCGTCAGCGTTCCCGTGCGGGGACGGTGCCTGCGAGGGACGCGCGGCAGGCCAGGGCGCGATCACCGGCATGCCACCGGGGATGCGAGTACGCGGCGGCCGCGCCACAGCTGTGCCGCCTGCGCCCGCCGGGCCGATCGCGATGCCGAGTACCTCTGCCACGCCTGTTGGACACGCTTCCCCCCGTCAGGGTTGTACGCGCAAGGCACCGTTTTTGGCGATGCGTTGAATGCCCTCATGCGTACCAGCTCTTCCTTGATGCCCCATATTGCCCGTGCCCCTATGGGCGGTATTGCGCACTTACCGCGGCCCTTGTGGGGCCTTCGCCGTGCGCCGTGAGGGCGCGTCGCCGAACCGTGCCGTGCCGAACGCCCAGGAAGGGCGGCGACAAAGACGCTCCCCGCGCGGCTGCGGTTGCAGCTCGGCGGGGAGCGAATAGTCGAACGGGCCATCGACCCAGCTCAAGCGACCGGGGTCGATCGTCCGCTCACAGGACTTTCACAAGTAGTCCTCGAATTATTACCCACCGGGGAACATCTTGGGGAGTGGGTTTCTTCGACGTTCAAGCAATCAGGGCCACCCACGTCCCGGAAGCGCCGGCCACCCACCACCAGGAAGCGCCGGCCGCCCACGGCCCCGCTCGCTCTCCGCCGGCGCCCGGCGACTCAGCGCCCCGTCAGCTCCGCCGCGACCAGCTCGCCGATCTGCGCGGTGTTCAGGGCCGCGCCCTTGCGGAGGTTGTCGCCGCAGACGAAGAGTTCCAGCGCGAGCGGGTCGTCCAGGGACCTGCGTACCCGGCCGACCCAGGTCGGGTCCGTACCGACCACATCGGCGGGCGTCGGGAACTCGCCCTCCCCGGGGTCGTCGCACAGCACCACACCGGGCGCGGCGGCCAGGATCTCGTGCGCCCCCGCCACCGTGACCTCGCGCTCGAAGCGCGCGTGCACGGTCAGGGAATGCGTGGTGATCACCGGTACCCGGACGCAGGTCGCGGTGACCCGGAGGTCCGGCAGCCCGAGGATCTTGCGGGACTCGTCGCGGACCTTCAGCTCCTCGGAGGACCAGCCGTCCTCCTGCAGGGAACCGGCCCACGGCACGACGTTCAGCGCCATCGGCGCGGGGAACGGCCCGAGGTCGTCCCCGACGGCCCGCCGTACGTCGCCGGGCGTCGTGCCCAGCTCAGTGCCGGACACCTCGGAGAGCTGGCTGCGCAGGACGTCGACGCCGGCCCTGCCCGCGCCGGAGACGGCCTGGTACGAGGAGACGATCAGCTCGCTCAGCCCGTACTCGGCATGCAGCGCACCCAGCGCGACGATCATCGAGAGCGTCGTGCAGTTCGGGTTGGCGATGATGCCGCGCGGCCGGGCGCGGGCGGCGTGCGCGTTGACCTCCGGTACGACCAGCGGCACGTCCGGGTCCATCCGGAAGGCGGCGGAGTTGTCGACGACCACCGCGCCCTTGGCGGCGGCGATCGGCGCCCACTTAGCCGAGACCTCGTCCGGCACGTCGAAGAGCGCGATGTCGATGTCGTCGAAGGCCTCTTCGGCGAGCGCCAGCACCTCGGTCTCCGCGCCGCGCACGGTCAGCTTGCGCCCCGCCGAGCGGGGGGAGGCGATCAGCCGTACCTCGCCCCAGATGTCGGCACGCTCGGAGAGGATGCCGAGCAGTACGCCGCCGACGGCGCCGGTGGCGCCGACGACGGCGAGGTTCGGCTTACGGGGCGCGCGGTCGTCCGCGCGCCCCGCCTGGGCCGATGACATCGGCCCATCAGCCGATGTCATCGGCCGGTGCCGCCATAGACCACGGCCTCGTCGGAATCGGTGTCGAGACCGAACGCGCTGTGGACGGCCTGGACGGCCTCGTTGACGTCATCGGCGCGGGTGACGACCGAGATGCGGATCTCGGAGGTCGAGATGAGCTCGATGTTCACGCCCGCGTTGGACAGCGCCTCGAAGAAGCCGGCGGTGACGCCGGGGTTGGTCTTCATGCCGGCGCCGACCAGGGAGATCTTGGCGATCTGGTCGTCGTAGCGGAGCGAGTCGAAGCCGACGGACGGCTTGGTCTTCTCCAGCGCCGCGATGGCCTTGCGGCCCTCGGTCTTCGGCAGCGTGAAGGAGATGTCGGTCAGACCGGTGGAGGCGGCCGAGACGTTCTGCACGACCATGTCGATGTTGATCTCGGCATCCGCGATCGCCCGGAAGATCGTCGCGGCCTCGCCCGGCTTGTCCGGTACGCCGACGACCGTGACCTTCGCCTCGGAGGTGTCGTGCGCGACACCCGAGATGATCGCCTGCTCCATCGGCTCGTCCCCTTGCGGTTCGTTGCTGACCCACGTACCCCGAAGCCCCGAGAAAGAGGACCGGACGTGGATCGGGATGTTGTAACGGCGTGCGTACTCGACGCAGCGGTGCAGCAGCACCTTGGAACCGGAGCTGGCCAGCTCCAGCATGTCCTCGAAGGAGATCCAGTCGATCTTGCGGGCCTTCTTCACGACCCGCGGGTCGGCGGTGAAGACACCGTCGACGTCGGTGTAGATCTCACAGACGTCCGCGTCCAGCGCGGCGGCCAGCGCGACGGCGGTCGTGTCCGAGCCACCGCGGCCCAGGGTGGTGATGTCCTTCTTGTCCTGGGACACACCCTGGAAGCCGGCGACGATCGCGATGTTGCCCTCGTCGACGGACGTCTTGATCCTGCCCGGCGTGACATCGATGATCCGTGCCTTGTTGTGCACGGAGTCCGTTATGACACCGGCCTGGCTGCCCGTGAAGGACTGCGCCTCGTGTCCGAGGTTTTTGATCGCCATCGCCAGCAGGGCCATGGAGATCCGCTCTCCGGCGGTCAGCAGCATGTCGAACTCGCGGCCCGAAGGAATCGGGGAAACTTCCTCCGCGAGATCGATCAGCTCGTCCGTCGTGTCGCCCATCGCGGAGACCACTACGACAACTTGGTTGCCGTTCTTCTTGGCCTCGACGATTCGCTTGGCAACGCGCTTGATGCCCTCGGCATCCGCAACGGATGAGCCGCCGTACTTCTGCACGACAAGGCCCACGTGTGCTCGCTCCTCGCAACTGTCTGTCGGATCCCCGTGGCCTGCGGATTCCGCAGGTCTGCGGTTGTTTCCGGACCCCCGGGTTCAGGGGCCATGCGGTCGGCTCAGTCTATCGAGCAGGCGGAATCCGCCTCGCCAATACCACATCGTGAGACACATTGCTCGCAACCTGATCGAAACGGTCGGCATGCCGGTCGCGTCCGACCGCCGCACCCACCGCCCTGACCCGGTACGAGCCGTCCCGTGTCTTTCTTTCCGAGTATCTCCCGAAACGGCCGGCGTGGCGCTCCGTCGCGCCCGCTCGGCAGGCCACCTGCCCGCTCCGGCCAAGAGCACACGGAAACCACCCGGAAACGTAAGCCAGCTCACAAGGCGCGCGGTGTTACGCGACGGCGCCCAAGGGCACGCCGAGCCTTGCCCGCGCGCCCCAGCGCCCGGCGCTCGTCCCCGGCGCTCAGCCCTGGCGCAGGCCGAGCGGGCCGGCGATCTCCGCCGCCATCACCTTCCCGGCCTCTTCCTCCAGGTCGCCACTGCCGTCGGCGCCCGTGTCGGTGTCCAGGCCGTCCAGCTCGTCCAGCGGCTGGTCCAGGCGTACGTGCGCGACCAGCGACTGCAGGGCGCGCAGCGCGGCGCTCGCGGTGGGGCCCCAGTTCGACAGGTACGAGAACTGCCACCACCACAGGGCCTCGGTGATCCGCCCGGCCCGGTAGTGCGCGAGGCCGTGCCGCAGGTCGGTGATGATGTCGGCGAGGTCGTCGGAGATCCGGCAGGCCACCGGCGCGCTGCGCGGGACGTACGGGTCGAACAGCTCGTTGTAGACGTCCACCGGGTCCAGCAGCGTCGCGAACCGCTCCCGCAGCTCGTCCACGTCCGGCTCGGGACCGATGTCCGGCTCGTACCGCTCGTCCGGGACGATGTCCTCGTGGGCGCCCAGCCGGCCGCCGGTGAGCAGCAGCTGGGAGATCTCCAGGAGCAGGAAGGGCACGGCGCTGTCCGGCTCGTCGCCGCGGGCCACTTCCGTGACCGCGACGATGAAGCTGTCGATGGAGTCGGCGACCTGTACCGCGAAGTCGTCCGGGTTCTGCGTCGCGTTGTGCAGCGTGGGATCAGACATCGAGAAGTCTCCGTCCTTCGAAGGCCCGCCCGAGCGTGACCTCGTCGGCATACTCCAGATCGCCCCCGACCGGCAGGCCGCTGGCCAGGCGCGTCACCTTCAGTCCCATGGGCTTGATCATGCGCGCGAGGTACGTGGCGGTGGCCTCGCCTTCCAGGTTCGGGTCGGTGGCCAGGATCAGCTCGCCGACGGTGCCGTCGGCGAGCCGGGCCAGCAGCTCCCTGATCCGCAGATCGTCCGGGCCCACGCCCTCGATGGGGCTGATCGCCCCGCCCAGTACGTGGTACCGGCCGCGGAACTCCCGTGTCCGCTCGATGGCGACGACGTCCTTGGGCTCCTCGACCACGCAGATGACCGAGGGGTCCCGGCGCGGGTCACGGCAGACCTGGCACTGCTCGTCCTGCGCGACATTGCCGCACACGGCACAGAACCGGACCTTCGCCTTGACCTCCATCAGCGCGTTCGCCAGCCGACGGACGTCGGTCGGCTCGGCCTGGAGGACATGGAAGGCGATCCGCTGCGCGCTCTTGGGACCGACGCCGGGCAGCCGCCCCAGCTCGTCGATCAGGTCCTGGACCACGCCTTCGTACACGGAACGCTCTCTCCCTTGTCCGCCCTGCTCCGTACGCTAGTTGCCCTCCCGTCCGAAAGGGAGGTCTCGGCCCCCTGAAGAGGGAACCTGCCGGAACTCTTGGCCTGCCGGCCGTCCGGTCTTCTTCTGTTCTTCCCCGCGGGAACCCGGTCGGCCCGGCCCCTTACGGAACCGGACCGGCTCCCGTCGGAAAGGGCGGCCTCAGAAGGGGAGGCCGGGGATGCCGCTGCCGCCGCCGAGACCCTGCGCGAGCGGGCCCAGCTTGTCCTGCTGGAGCTTGGCGGCCGCGGCGTTGGCGTCCTGGACCGCGGCGATGACGAGATCCGCGAGGGTCTCGGCCGTCTCCTCGGGCATCGCCGCCTCCGGGTCCACCGCCTTGGGGTCGATCTCCAGGCCCTTCAGCTCGCCGGCGCCGTTCACCGTCGCCTTGACGAGACCACCGCCCGCAGACCCCGACACGGGCGTCTGCGCCAGCTCCTGCTGGGCCGCCGCGAGGTCCTGCTGCATCTTCTGGGCCTGCTGGAGCAGCTGCTGCATATCGGGCTGACCACCGGGGATCACTGCGGACTCCTGCCGTACGACTACAAATGGGTGCGGTAGCCCGAGCCTACGTGCTCCGGGGGCGTGACGCCCTACGTCGCGGGGAGGAGCACGGATGTGCGCCTGCACCGGGCAGCGGCGCGCCTGCGGCGATGACGGAAAGCGACAAAAAGCGACGCAGTCACTCGTTCACTCGTCGCTGTCGCACGAGGTCACTCGTCGCCGCCATACCGGGCCCTCGTACGAGGTCCCTCGTTGCTGTCCTACGAGGTCACTCGTTGTTGTACTCCTCTATGACCGTCGCGCCCAGCTCGCGGACGATGAGGTCGTAGCCGCTCAGCGCCGAGTCGACGAGGTCGGCGTCGTCCTCCGCCGGCATGTCCTCCTCGATCGACATGGGCGAGGGCTCCGGCTCGCGGTACGCCGGCTCGGCGGCCGGCCCCGGCGCCTGCGTGGCTCCGGTCGAGGCCACGGCCTGCCGCGCCCGCTGCGCGCCCTGGCCGCCGCCCGCGCCGGCGCTCCGGTCGGGCCCGCCCTGCGCGGGCGGTGCGGGCGCCGCCGCGGGCTGCGGCGGCCCGGCCGGGGCGCCGCCACCAAAACCACCGCCGCCTCCGCCGAAGCCGCCACCGCTCGCACCGCTGCCGCCGAAGCCGCCGCCGCGCGGGGCCGGGCCGCCGCTCGGCGGGTTGGCGCCGCCCGACGGGTCGATGATCGCCTCGACCCGCCACTGCACGCCGAACCGCTCGGCCAGCGCCTCCCGCAGCACGTCCTCACTGCCGCCGTTCGCGAAGCTGTCGCGCGCGCCGGCATTGGGGAAGCCGACCTGCAGCGTCGTGCCGTCGAACCCGGCCACCTGGGCGTTCTGGCTGAGCAGGATCCAGGTGAAGCGCCGCTTGCCCTTCACCGCCTCCAGGATGTCCGGCCACATCTGCCGTACCTGCTGAGTCCCCTGGGCATTGCTCTGCCCACCGGCCCCCGGCGCGCCCCCGCCCTGCTGGGCCGCGGGCTGCTGCGGGGCCGCAGGCTGCGGTGCGGACGGCTGAGGGGCGTACGACGGCTGCCCGCCGGACTGCTGTACGGGGGCGCCGCCCTGGCCGCCGCCCGGCTGGCTCCCGGGCGCGGCCGCTGTCGGCCAGCCGCCGGGCCGCCGGCCACCGGCCGCGCCCCCCTCGGCACCACCCGCCGCCGGTCCGCCCTGAGATCCGCCCTGCGGTCCGGCACCGCCGGCCGACGGCCAGGCCCCGGGCCGCTGCCCGGACTCCTCACCGGCGCCACCGGGGCCGCCCGCACCGCCGGGCCCGCTCGCGCTGCCCGGCCAGGCGCCCGGCCGGCGCTCCCCGGCACCGGCCTCCTCGCCGGCCCCCGCGGGCTGCCCGCCGTCACCCGGCGTACGGCCCGGCTGCTGCGCGCCCGAAGGCCACGCGCCCGCCGGGGCGCCACCGCTGCCGCCGGGTACGGGCGCCGCGCCGGAGCCATCCCCCGGCGCGCTCCCCGCACCGGGCGCCTCCCCGGCACCGCCGCCCGCAGGACCACCTGCCTGACCACCGACCGGTGCGGCTGCCGCTCCGGCCGCCGGACCGTTCCCCGTACCGCCTCCGGCGCCGCCGCCCGGGCCGCCCATGGCGCCGCGCACCGCGGCCCGTGCCGCCGCGGGGCCGCTCGGCCCCGCCGGCGCGCCCGGCGCCGCATGGGTGTCGGGCCCGGGCACGTACCCCGCGGCCGGCTCGCCGCCGGGCTGCATGACCGGCATCCCGGCCGCGGTCGGTGCGCCGCCCGGCATGCCGCCGCCGAGGGCCGCGACGCCGACCCCGCGCTCCAGGCGGTCCAGCCGGGCCTGCATCGAGCGCTCGTCGTCGTACGCGGCGGGCAGCAGTACCCGCGCGCAGATCAGTTCCAGCTGCAGCCGCGGCGAGGTGGCCCCGCGCATTTCCGTCAGACCGGAGTTGACCAGGTCGGCGGCGCGGCTGAGCTCCGCGGCGCCGAAGACGGACGCCTGGGCCTCCATCCGCTCCACGACGTCGGCCGGGGCGTCGATCAGCCCCTTCTCCGCCGCGTCCGGCACGGCCGCCAGGATCACCAGGTCGCGCAGCCGCTCCAGCAGGTCCGCGACGAACCGCCGGGGGTCGTTGCCGCCCTCGATCACCCGCTCCACGACCTCGAAGGCCGCCGCGCCGTCCCCGGAGGCGAACGCCTCCACGATCGAGTCCAGCAGCGACCCGTCCGTGTACCCCAGCAGGGCCGTGGCCATGGCGTATGTCACACCGTCGGCACCGGCGCCGGCCAGCAGCTGGTCCATCACCGACATCGAGTCACGCACGGAGCCGGCGCCGGCCCGTACGACCAGCGGCAGCACGCCCTCGTCGACCGGGATCTCCTCCCGGCCGCACACCTCGTGCAGGTACTCGCGCAGGGTGCCGGGCGGCACGAGCCGGAACGGATAGTGGTGCGTACGCGACCGGATCGTCCCGATGACCTTCTCGGGCTCGGTGGTCGCGAAGATGAACTTCAGATGCTCCGGCGGCTCCTCGACCACCTTCAGCAGGGCGTTGAAGCCCGCCGAGGTGACCATGTGTGCCTCGTCGATGATGTAGATCTTGTACCGGCTGCTGGCGGGCCCGAAGAAGGCCTTCTCGCGCAGCTCGCGCGCGTCGTCCACACCACCGTGCGACGCGGCGTCGATCTCGATGACGTCGATCGATCCGCGGCCGTTGCGCGCGAGGTCGACACAGCTCTGGCACTCCCCGCAGGGGTTCGGAGTGGGACCTTGCTCACAGTTGAGGCAGCGCGCCAGGATCCGCGCGCTGGTCGTCTTGCCGCAGCCGCGGGGTCCGCTGAAGAGATACGCGTGGTTGACGCGGTTGTTCCGCAGGGCCTGCTGCAGCGGGTCGGTCACGTGCTCTTGCCCGATGACCTCGGCGAAGGTCTCGGGGCGGTAGCGGCGGTACAGCGCAAGGGATGACACGCATACGACGATATCGGCCCGCACCGACAACCGGCCCCGCCGACGATGTCCCGCGGCCACCCCCGGAGCGAAGGCGCCCGGCCCCGCGCCTCCGGCCGACCCGACCGCCCGCCCTACGGGCTGCCTTCCTACGGCTGCCCTTCCTGCGGGCACGCCCGCCCGCCGGGCCCCGGGAACGCAAACGCCCCCCACGCACCCGCCAGAGCCGACCTACCCTTGCTGCCTTCCGGCCCTGGGGGAGTTCAGTCAGATAGCGCCACGTGAGGGGCTGCGCCCACAGTACCTGATCCAGCGCCCCCGAAACGACCCTCACCCCCACCCCCCGACCCGGGTGGATCCCACCCGGGGATCGAGTTCGCGAGCACTCCCCCACGTCATGTAATGTCTCCAGCGGAGGATTCGCCTAGAGGCCTAGGGCGCACGCTTGGAAAGCGTGTTGGGGGCAACCCCTCACGAGTTCGAATCTCGTATCCTCCGCCAGTGCCTCACCGGGCACGATGTCGAAGGGCCCCACCGTTCGCGGTGGGGCCCTTCGACGTTCTTGTGACGGTGGCGGCGCTTCCGCCTCACCCACCGGCTGTTGTGAGCCCGCTCACTCAAGCCCCCCTCGACCAGGGGGCACTCCGACAAGGCGACCGGTTTGCTGCGTCTTCGCGCCATATGGCGTGCAAGCCGCGTGACTCGGACATAATCGTGCACCCGTCCCTTTGCGCCGGTCGCCGGCCGTGAATAAGGGACCGGAAGATTTCAGCGAATGGCCAGCACCAAACGATTCTGCTGAATTTCGTACGTGAGTGCATTCATGTGTTATATGCACTCGCCCCACGGAGCTAATCCCACACCGCTATGCTCATTGCCGCGCAGCGAGTTGCGACGGAAACAACGCGTCGCTGCTGGCTGCGGTGATGCCGCCCACCGCACGAGGGCTCGGGCGTCCTGGGGACCCAGCTCCGCGCGGAATGCCGATTAGTCATGTGCTGCGACCGATTTCCGGTGCGCGTGGCCCGACGGTCTTCTGTTGTTCCCAGCCCTTTTCCCGGGCCCGTGAATGCCGTGCATGACGCCCAATTCCTTCCCTTAGTGCTCTGAGGATGCCGATGGTCCGTGCTGATGCGTCACCCGGAAGGCCGGGGCCCGCCGCCACCACGATGTGGCTGCTGCCGCCCGCACTACTGGCCATATGTACGGCCGTGGCCGCCTCGTCGGTGCCCCCGACGGCCCGCCCCTACGCCGTCTGGATCGGCATCGTCGCGACGGCGGCGGTGGCCGTCGCGGCCGCGTCGGCGGCCCGCCGGGGCCGCACCATCGACGAACTCCGCCGGCAGTACGCCGCGCGAGAGGAGTTCCTGCAACGGCAGCTGGCCGAGCAGGAGACCGAGACCGTACGGATGGCCAAGGAGACGCTGCCCGCGGCCATGGCCCGGCTGCAGAAGGGCAACTCGGTCGAGGACGTACTGCGCACCACCAGCACGGTGTCCCGCGTCAGTCCCCGCTTCGAGGCCGCGCACCACGGTGTCCTGCGCTACGTCCTCCAGACCGTGGAGGCCGAGGAGGACCTGCGCGACTCCGCCCAGCGGGCCTTCGTCAACATCGCCCGCCGTGTCCAGGCCATCGTTCACCAACAGGCTCTGGAACTGCGGGAGATGGAGGACAAGCACGGTCAGGACCCCGAGGTCTTCAACGACCTGCTGCACCTCGACCACAGGACCGCGCTGATCGGCCGGCTCGCGGACAGCATCGCCGTACTGGGCGGGGCGCGGCCGGGGCGTCAGTGGCAGAAGGACATCCCGCTGTTCAACGTGTTGCGCGGCGCCATGTCCCGGATCACCGACTACCGCCGGGTGGACCTGCACTCGGTGGCGGACGTCGGCATTCTCGGCCGCGCCGCCGAGCCCCTGATCCACGCCGTGGCCGAGCTCCTGGACAACGCCACCCGCTACTCCCCGCCGCAGACCCGGGTCCATCTGACCGCGTCCGAGGTGCAGTCCGGCGTGGCCGTCGAGATCGAGGACGCCGGACTCGGGCTGACCGACGAGGCCCGGATCCGCGCCGAGCACGCCCTGGCCCAGGACGCCGCCAGCGGGCTGGACCTGGACGACCTGGGCGAGTCGCCGCGGCTCGGCCTGGCGGTGGTCGGCCGGCTGTCGCACACGAACCACTTCAAGGTGTCCCTGCGGGTCTCCGCGTACGGCGGCGTACGCGTCGTACTGATCGTCCCGCCCGACCTGGTCACCGTGACTCCGGTGCCCGGCGGGGCCCTGGCCAAGGCACCCAGCCTGCCGCCGCCCCGCGAGCCCTCCAGCTACGGCCGCAAGCCCGTTTCCCAGGCGGCCCTCCAGGAGCCGTCGCCCAGCAACGCCCGGCGCACCGCCAATGGCCTCCCGCAGCGCAGGCGGCGTACCCGCGCCCTCTCCCCCCATCAGCGGCCGCCGCAGCAGGCGGCCTCCACCGCCGACTCCCGGTCCTCGGCGTCGGCCGGCGGGCCACCGCAGGCCGGGTTGTGGATGTCCGCCTTCCTCGAAGGTGTCTCCGGCGAATCCCGAGCCGATTCCCCCGCGTCTCGTCCCGATGGCCCGAGCGATGAAGAGTCCGAGCAGTAACAGAGCCATGAGGTAAGGATGAGTAAGCACGTGGCGACAAAGCAGTGGCTCAATATGGACTGGATGCTGGAGGAATTGGCTTCCAGTGTCCCGCAGACCCGAAATATCGTGGTGCTGTCCTCGGACGGCCTGTGCATGGCGCAATTCGGTACGGACGGCGACGCGGCTGATCGCCTCGCCGCCGCCTGCGCCGGACTGCAGAGCCTTTCGGCGGCCATCGCGGCGGAATTCCCGCACGGCGACGGGCGCATGAAACTCGTCGTGGTCGAGGTCGACGGTGGTTTCTTCTATTTGATGGCGGCCGGCGCCGGGGCATATCTGGCGGTACTGGCCGACGACGACGTGGACGCCGGACTCATGGGGCAGCGCATGCGGGACCTGGTCGCCCGGATCGGACAGCACCTCACCAGCCCACCGCGGTCCGACCGGCAGCTGCCATGAAGGACCCGGAACAGGCGGAACTCCGGCCCTGGGAAGAGGGCGGACCCGAGCGGCTCTACATCCTCGCGTCCGCCGACCGGAATCCGCCCGAGAAGCGCGTCCCCCTGGACGTGGTCACGCTGATCGTGAGCCGCAGCGAAGCCGGCTCGGGCATGCAGCCCGAACGCGCCGCCATCGTCGGCATCTGCGATTACCCGCTCTCCGTCGCCGAGATCTCCGCGTATCTCAAGCTGCCGGTCAGCGTGGTCACCGTTCTGCTCACGGGCCTGCTGGAGAGCGGCCACGTGGAAGCCCGGGCGTCGATCCCCGCCAAGTCGATGCCCGATGTCGAACTCTTGGAGGCGGTGATGCATGGACTACAGAATCTCTGAGCCCGTCGTCGGTCCTCGGTCCGAAGACGTCCTGCCGGAATCGGTCACCACGGCGGTGAAGGTCGTCGTCGTCGGCGGCTTCGGCGTCGGGAAGACCACCCTCGTCGGATCGGTCAGCGAGATCAGACCGCTGACCACCGAGGAGACCATGACGCAGGCCGGGGCCGGGGTGGACGACATCGCCGGCGTCGAGCGCAAGAGCGAGACGACCGTGGCGATGGACTTCGGCCGGATCACCCTCAGCGACGAACTGGTCCTGTACGTCTTCGGCACCCCCGGACAGCAGCGCTTCTGGTTCCTGTGGGACGGCCTCTTCGAAGGCGCGCTCGGCGCCGTGGTCCTGGTCGACGCCCGGCGGCTGGAGGACAGCTTCGACGTAATGGGCCGGCTCGAGGAGCGCGGGGTGCCCTTCATCGTCGCCATCAACTCCTTCCCGGACGCGCCCTCCTACCCGGTGTCCGACCTCCGGGAGGCCCTGGACATCCCCGACGCGGTGCCGGTGATCGATTGCGACGCCCGCGAACGCACCTCCAGCCGCGACGGCCTGCTGTCCCTCGTGCGCTATCTGCACGCCCTCACCACCACGACCACGGAGCCACGGTGACCTCCTCCTCCCCCGACCAGACCCGCCTCACGTCGCTGCCCGGGCCGCCTCCGGAGTGTCCGGCGCACGCCGGGTCCGGGAGTGCCGATGGGCTGGCGCGGCTCTTCGGCCCCGAGGCGGCCGCGGACCCCATGGGCCTGTACGAGCGCCTGCGCGCCGAGCACGGCCCCGTCGCGCCCGTCCTGCTCGACGGCGATCTGCCGGCGTGGATCGTGCTCGGCTACCGGGAGATCCTGGAGGTCGCCGGTACGCCGGGCCGGTTCAGCCGCGACTCCCGTACGTGGCGCTGGTTCAAGGAGGGGAAGGTCCCGCCGGACTCCCCGCTGCTCCCGATGATCGCCTGGCAGCCGGTCTGCCTGTTCCTGGACGGGGCGGAGCGCGACCGGCTGCGGCTGGCGGTCACCGACAGCCTGGAGCGCTTCAACCGGCGCGGTATCCGGCGGCACATCACCCGCTTCACGCACCAGCTGGCCGACGGCTTCGCGGAGCGGGGGGAGGCCGATCTGGCCGGCGAGTTCGCCGAACAGCTGCCCATGCTCGTCCTGACGCAGCTCCTGGGCATGTCCGACGAGTTCGGGCCGCGGCTGGTCGCGGCCAGCCGGGACATGGTGGCGGGCACCGAGACGTCCGTGGCCAGCAACGAGTTCATCGTGGAGACGCTCGCGGATCTCGTACGGCGCAAACGCAAGGACCGCGGCCACGACATCACGTCCTGGCTGATCGAGCACTCCTCCGGGCTGACCGACGAGGAGGTGTGGAACCACCTGCGGGTCATCCTCATCGCGGCGAACGAGACCACGGTCAACCTGCTCAAGAGCACGCTGCGGATGGTGCTGACCGACCCCCGCTGCCACGCGTCGCTGGCCGGCGGGCAGATGACCCTGCCGGACGTGGTGGAGCAGGTGCTCTGGAGCGAGCCGCCGCTGATGACCATCCCCGGCCGCTGGGCCGCCGTGGACACGGAGGTCGGCGGTCAGAAGGTGGCGGCGGGCGACATGCTGCTGCTCGGGCTGGCCGCCGGTAACTACGACCCGGCCGTCCGGCCGGACCCCTCGACCCCGCTGCACGGGAACCGCGGCCATCTGGCGTTCAGCAGCGGCCCGCAGGAGTGCCCCGGCCAGAACATCGGGCGCGCCATCGCCGACACCGGCATCGACGCGCTGCTGGCGCGGCTGCCCGACATCCGGCTCAGCATCCCCGAGGAGGACCTGCGCTGGACGTCGGGCTGGATGACGCGCCATCTGGCCAGTCTGCCGGTGACGTTCACCGCGGCCCGGCGGCGCTCCCCCGCCCTGCCAGACGATGCGGCGGGGAGCGTGCCGGCGCCCGGCGGGACCGTGGGTGACGCCGGGGGCGCGTCGGCGGTGACCGGCCCGAGGCCCGCCGCCGGTCTCCCGGTTCACCCCGCTCCCCCGTTCCCGCCCCCGCCGGTGCCGGTCCCCCGGCGTCGCAGGTCCTGGTGGGGCTCGCTGAAGGCATGGCTACGGGGATGAGGAGGTCCGGAGGGCTCGTGGTGGGAGGGGCCGCGCGGGTACGGAAAGCCCGGTCACGGCCTTTTCCACGCGATTCAGCGCCTCTTCCATCACCGCCCGGGACGTGGCGTAGCTGATGCGGATGTTGCCTTCGGCGCCGGGGCCGAACCACTCCGTCGTACCGGCCACCACCGCCACCCGGGCTTCCGCCAGGAGGAATTCGCCCATCGCGCGACTGTTCAGGCCGGTGGCTGATACATCGGGAAAGAGCACGAATGTGCCGTCCGGGCGGCCGCACGACATTCCCGGAATCGCGTTCAGCCGTGCCACGCAGTAGTCCCGGGTCTCCCGCAGATGGGCCAGGAACGCGTTCCGCCAGGGCCAGCCGTGGCGCAGCGCGGCCAGCGCGCCGGCCTGGGTGAAAGGCGTCAGGCTGTACGCGGCGCCGAGTCGCTGGAAGATGCGCTGGAGGCCGTTCGCCTCGCGCGCATTCGGGGCGATCACGAATCCCATCCGAAGGCCGGGCAGGGCAAAGGTCTTGGAGAGTCCGGTCACCGTGTGGATGCGCGGGCCGGTCTCCGTGTCCAGGCTCGCCATGCTGACGTGCGCGCCGGGCGGGTACACGATTTCGTTCCAGACCTCGTCGGAAAGGACCGGGATGCCGTGCCGGCCCGCCGTTTCCGCCACCGCTCGGAGGGTTTCCGCGGGGAAGACCGTGCCCAGGGGGTTGTGCGGGTTGCACATACAGATCAGTGCGGTGCGCGGGGTGATCAGGGAGGCGAGCCGGTCCGGGTCGAGCTGCCCCGTCCTCTTGTCGACGGGGTAATGGACACGGCGGGCCCCCGCGGCGTCTATGGCCTGGCCGAAGAGCAGGTCCACCGGATCCAGCAATATGCATTCGTCGCCCTGCCCGCAGAGCAGATGCACCACGCCCCAGAGTGCGGCGGCCGTGCCGGGCGCCGGCACCACGCGGTCGGGGTGTGCGCTTATCCCGTAACGTTCCTCGGCCACCTCGGCGAACGTCTCCCGGAGTTCGTCGAGTCCCTCCGGTGACGCATAGGGAAAGTAGCCGTCGGCCAGCGCAGAGATCATGGCGTCGGTGACCACCTGCGGGCCGGGGAAATCCGGTTCGGCTGCGGTCAGCGGAATGACATCGGGCGGATAGGCGCCCCACCGTATGTGCGAACGGTTCCGGAGCAGACCGGGCCGGACGTGCGCGTCGTCGAAAAGCGAGCCCATCGCCTCGCGCGTCGTACCGTGCGTCTCGTCGCGCGCCGCCTCGTGGCGCGCCGCATGCTCCACCTCGTAGAGCGGCATGGCGCTCAGCCCCGCTGGTAACGGGCGGGCGGATACCGGTCGTACAGCTCCGAGGACCAGTACGTGGTCACGCGGGGAAGGCCGTGCTGCACCCGTGCCGAGGCGTACGTGTGGATTCCCCGCCCGTCCGGGAGCGGACGGCGTGCCACATGGTCCAGCAGGGCCCGGTAGCCGCTGTCGGGGAGGCCCAGGCCGGCCATGACCGCGCTGATGCGGTCGCGTACGGTCAGGTCGCTCTCGGCGTGCACCCACAGGGGGACGTACAGCGTCGCGGACACCGGGAGATGCCCGCCGGCGGCGGCGAAGGTCAGGTTGCTGACGAGCGGCTGGTTCCGCACCTCTCCCGTCCGGCCGGTCACCTGGCGGCAGAATTCCCCGAGGAATCCCTTCTCGTGCTGAGCCGATATCTCCATGCGGGTGTCGAGGTATTCCGGGGTGACGTCGTAGTGCCGGAAATACACCTTCACGCGCGACTCGGGCCCGTCGGCCAGGTCGAGACTGACGTAGACGATCCGGTCGAGGTCGAATCCCCGGTCGGCATAGTCGGCGATGGCCGTCCATGCCTTTCCGAATCCCAGCCGGTCCAGCGCCTCGTGCGTCCGCTCGACGGCGGACATGCTGCGGGAAGCGTTCGGATTCAGATAGACCTTGAACTCGGGTTGCCCGGTGGGCGTGAAGACCACTGCGTGCATCATGGCGAACCCTGTCGGTTCCTCGTCCGGGAGGAACAGGTCCGTTATTTTCGCCAGCCGGTCGCCGTCCGCGCCGAAGTCCTGGACGAGTATCCGGGTGAGCTCGGTCGCCGATTCCTGTGCGGCCGGTGTGGTCAGCCGATCCGGAAGGGCCTCGACCAGCACGCGGACCTCTCGGCAGTGCCTCGAAAAGGCTGCGGAGAACTCGATCGGCGACCCGTCGGCGCATACGTCGGAATGCCAATGTGGTCGCTCGCCTATCCGCTCTCCGCCCCATGGCGTGAGCATCCCGCGCAGTACCCTTGTGCCGTACTCGACATCCATCCCCGCGCTGTCCAGAAGACGCGCGAGGGTGGAAACCCCGTAATCCATGAATGACGCGCCGGAAGGCGCCCTCGATTCCGTACGCAGTACCACCACGAAATTCCTCCGCTCACCGGGTTTCGCCGTACCGTGCGCTTGCTTCGCCGGCCGATCGGCCAGTACCAAGAGGGTTGGATACCCCTGAATGCCGCATGACTCGGGGAGCGACGACTGTCGCCGTTTCCCTGAAATCCGGGGCCCCTTCACAAATAACGAAGCTTCTTCCGCCTCAACAGCGGCGCGCGGGGGGCTCGCGTGGGTGTCCACCGACAGTGCCACGCGCCCATGTCGGACGAATGTGCACGCTGTCACCCAGAGGGACGGGGCTGGTCTCACCATCCGGAATTGTTTGTCACGACCACGTATTAAGAGATGATCATGCGCAACGCCTCCGGCGTCGGCCGGGTCCCAGAGACCGGCAAGGCTCACTCGCGAGGAGTGGGCACTCCCCCACACATCCCCCCAAGGAGAAACAATGCGCGCGCAGAAGCTGTCCCTCCTGGCCGTGGCGGTCGCCGCCGGCCTCTCGCTCACCGCCTGCCAGGGCGGGGACAGCACCTCAGCGAGCGGCAGCGGCAACGACAGCTCCGCGTCGCAGGGTTCCGGGGGCAGCAGCGCGCCCGCGGACGACAACGCGACCGGCTCGGAGTCCGGTTCGAGCGGCGGCGGCTCCGGCGAGAGCGGCGCATCGGGCTCCGGCTCCTGCAAGACCTCGCAGCTCGACTTCAGCAGTTCCCACGGCATGAGCGAGGGCACGACGCTCATCAACCTCAAGAACACCGGGTCCGCCACCTGCAGCCTCCAGGGCTTCCCCGGCGTGGACCTGAAGGGCAAGGACGGCACGACCAGCGCCACCCGCAGCAAGATCGGCCCGACGAAGGTCGACGTCGCGCCCGGCGAGGAGACCCGCTTCACCCTTCACCACCCGATGAACGACTCCGGCGGCAGCGGCGTGACCTTCACGTCCCTCATCGTCACCCCGCCCGGTGAGACCCACTCGCACTCCCTGCCCCTCACCATCAACGTCCCGGCCTCCGACAGCGCCACGCCGGCCATCACGGTCGACCCGGTCGGCGCCGGCAAGTAACGGCACCAGCAACGGCCCCCGGGCCCCGGCGGACCACGTCGGGGCCTTCGCCGTACCGGGCCTCGCCCCGACGCACTCCGAACCCCGGCCCACCCCGCCCACGCTCCCTCGGCCCTCCGCCCCATGCCCGCCTGGACGTACCCGCCGAAAAGCCCGGTCGGCACCGCGTACGCCCCCTCCCCCGCAATGCCCGCCCCTCCCCGGTACGCCCGGCCCGCGCAGCTCCACATGCCCGCGACCGGCGTACGGCCCCGTGCGACAGCCACCCGCCGAACCCGCAGGCAGCTCCCCCGGACACCGGCCTCCATACCGCGGGAACGGCCCCCTGTCACGCCGCGCGCCCCCACCGGTCCGGCGCGAGTCACCGGCACCCGAAGAGGCCTGAGAAGCAGGCGTGCGGGCGCGTATGGGGTGTCCCGCGAGGGGTACCGGAGCGCGGTTGGTCCTTCAGAGGGGGAGACTCGGATGACAACACCGCCTCAAGAGTGCGTCGTACTCAACATCCCGCAGGGACTGCGACTGAACCTGCTGGGCCTCGTCGTCGAAATCGGCCAGGTACGCATAGTCGCCGACCGGGCAGGCCTGCTCGGCAACCTCATCGCCTCGTTGACCTGCGGTGGCGGCACAGCCGCAGCGCAAAGCCTTGAGGCACTGGCACAGATGCTCCGTTCCCAGGAAAAGGCCGCCGGCCCCAACCAACACGCACAGGAGCAGGAGCCCGCGAGCACGTAGCGGCCTGCTCTGCTCGTGGCGAGGGGCCCGCACCACGAGGTGCGGGCCCCTCGTCATGGGCGGGCGGCGGGACGGTCAGACGGACACCCCCGGCGCCCAGGTGTCCGGGGGTTGGAGGAGGGCTGCTGTGGTGGGGTGGGTGGGGGAGTCGAGGAGGTGGGGGGTGGGGCCGTGTTCGGCCAGGCGGCCGTTGTCGAGGACGGCGGTGCGGTGGGCGAGGGCGGCGGTGTCGCGGTCGTGGGTGATCAGTACCAGGGCCAGGTCGGGGCGGGTGCGGAGCAGGCCGGTGAGGTGGGCCAGCAGGGAGCGGCGGGTGAGGGTGTCCAGGCCCGAGGTGATCTCGTCGCAGATGAGGACGCGGGGGCGGGCCAGGAGTGCGCGGGCCAGGGCGGCGCGCTGCAGTTCGCCGCCGGAGAGCCGCTGGGGGTGGCGGCGGACGAGGTCGGCGGGGAGGCCGAGGGCGGCGAGGGTGTCGTCCGCCTCGGTCAGGGCTGCGGCGGTGGGGACGCCACGCAGCCGGACGGCGGTGCGGGCGACCTGGTCCAGTACGGGGCGGTGTTCGTCGAAGGCGGCTCGGGCGTCCTGGAAGACGTACTGGACGGCGGCCAGTTGGGCGGGGGTGCGGGCGCGGAGGCTGCGCGGCAGGACCTCGCCGTCGAGCCGGATCTCGCCGTCGTAGGTGCGGTGCAGGCCGGCCATGCAGCGGCCGAGGGTCGTCTTGCCACTGCCCGACCTGCCGACCACGGCCAGGCACTCACCGGCGCGGAGGGAGAGGCCGGAGAGGCTGAGGACGGGGGTGCGGTGGTGGTGGGCGGTGAGTGAGGGGATGTGGAGGAGGGGGGCTTCGGGAGCTGGGAGGACCTCTGAGGTCGCGTCGGAGGGGCATCCCGCCGAGGCTTCCGCCGAGGTGCCGGGCGGAGTGGCTTCGGAGGCGAGGAGTTCGCGGGTCCAGGGGTGCTGAGGGGCCTGCCACAGCCGGTCCGTCGGGCCGGATTCGAGGATGCGGCCCGCGCGCAGGACGTGGAGGTCGTCGGCCAGGGCGCGAACGACGTCCAGGTCGTGGCTGAGGAGGAGTACGGCGATCCCCCGGCGGGCCACCGCGGCGAGCTGATCGACGATGCGGCGCTTGGTGAGCGCGTCCTGGCCGGTGGTCGGTTCGTCGGCGATCACCACCCGGGCCCCGGTGAGGAGTGCCTGGGCGAGGACGACGCGCTGCTGCTGGCCGCCGGAGAGCTGGTGCGGGTAGCGGGACAACAGGTCTTCGGCGTCCGTCAGTTGGGCGTCGGCGCAGGCGCGCAGGACCCGTTCGGTGACGGCCGCGCGGCGGTCGCGGCGGGGCAGGTCGCGCACCTGCGCGCGGGCGATGTCCCGGAGGAGGGCGTCGACCCGGCGGGCGGGGTTGAGGGCGGCGGCCGGGTGCTGGGGGACGTAGCCGACGAGGCCGTCCGGTACGCGGACTTCGCCGGTCACCTGCGCGCCCGCCGGGTACTCGCCCAGGAGCGCCAGCCCGGTGGTCGTCTTGCCGCTGCCGGAGGCGCCGACCAGCGCGGTGATCCGGCCGGCGTGGAGGCGGAGGGAGACGCCGTCGACGAGGGGGCGGGCGGAGGGAGTCGAGGGCACGGAGCTGCCGTCTCCCGTGGCCGCGGGCACGTACTCGTCGGCCCTGCCGCTCTCCGGCATCGCCACCCGCAGGTCCACGATCTCCGCGACCGGGGTGGCCGCGGCGTACAGGGAGGTGGGCTCGGTGCCGTTCACGCGTGCTTCTCCTTCCGGGGCCGCGGCAGCGCGCGGAGAGGTGTCCGGCGTCGGGCCCGGCCCGTCAGTGCCGCGTCGAAGAGCAGGTTGGTGCCCATGGTCAGGGCGACGATCAGTACGGCGGGCAGGACGACGGCCCAGGGCTGGACGAACAGGCCCGTGCGGTTGCGGTCGACCATGACCGCCCAGTCCGCGGCGTCCGGGGCCACGCCGACGCCGAGGAAGGCGGCGGTGGCCACGAGGTAGAGGACGCCGGTCAGCCGGGTGCCGGCGTCGGCGGCGAGCGTACGCAGGGCCGAGCGGCCGACGTAGCCCACGGCCATCCGCCACCAGCTCTCGCCCTGCATCCGCAGCGCCTCGACCGCCGGGCGGGCGGCCGCCTCCGCCGCGGTGGCGCGGATGATGCGCGCGGCGTCCGGGATGTTGACCAGCGCGACGAGCAGCGCGAGGCCCACGGCGCCGGGCGAGAAGACGGCCGCGACCAGCAGGATCAGCAGCAGGGACGGGATCGCGAGGAGCACGTCCAGCGGGCGCATCAGGAGGTCTTCGAGCCGACTGCGGTGGGTCAGCGCGGCGGCGAGGCCGAGCGGCAGGGCCACCGCGTACGCCAGTGCCGTCGCGCAGAGCGCGGTGAGGACGACGGTGCGGCCGCCGAGCAACACCTGCCGCCAGACGTCCCGGCCGACGAAGTCGGTGCCCGCCCAGTGCCCGCCGCCGAGGGTGAAGGAGGCGGCGCGGGGACCCGGTTCGCCCGCGAGCAGCGGGCCGAGGAGGGCGAGGAGCAGGGGGACGGCGACGAGGAGCAGGCCGAGGAGGAAGCGGCCCGGGCGGAGGCGACGTGCGGTCCGCCCGGCAGCGCGGCGAAGTACGGGCGTCCTCACGCGGCCACCCCCGCCCGGGGCGCGAACCGGCGGGCCACCAGGTCCGCGCCGAGGTTCAGGACGACGGCGGTGAGGCCGAAGACCACCGCCAGGCCCTGGATGACCGGGACGTCGCGCTCGGCGACGGCGTTCATCAGGACCGTGCCGAGCCCGGGGATCACGAAGAGGGCCTCCACGACGATGACGCCGCACAGCAGCCAGTCGATGGTGCGGGCGAGCTGCTGGGCGGCGGGCGCGACGGCGTTGGGCAGGGCGTGCGTGTACCGGATGCGCGCGCCGGCGATGCCGTACCGGCGGGCCTGTGCGGCGTACGGCGACGCCAGCGCGTCGATCATGCCGGCGCGGACCAGCCGGACCAGCGAGCAGACCGGCCGGGCGAGCAGGACCAGCACCGGCAGGACGAGGGCGGCGGGGTGGGCGAGCAGGTCGCTGCCGTAGCCGACGGCGGTCGGCGGGAGCCAGCCCAGGCGCAGCGCGAAGACCGTGACGAGGAGGACGCCGAAGGCGAACTCCGGTACGGCGTAGATGCCCAGCGTCACCGCGCTGATGACGCGGTCGGCGAACCGGCCCTCGTGGCGGGCCGCGAGGACGCCCAGGCCGAGGGAGAGCGGTACGAGCAGGGCGACGGTGAGGCCGGCGAGCAGCACGGTCGGGCCGACGCCGTTCGCGAGGTACGTGGCGACCGGGCGCCCCGAGGTGAGCGAGGTGCCGAAGTCGCCGTGCAGGAGGCCGGTGGCCCAGGCGGCGAGGCGTTCGTGCGCGGGCCGGTCCAGGTGCAGGGCCTCGCGGATCGCGGCGATGCGCGCCGGGTCGGGCTGGTCGCCGGCGAGGGCCACGGCCGCGTCGCCCGGCAGCGCCTCGGTGAGGGCGAAGACCAGCAGGACGACGGCGACGGTCTGGCCGGCGCCGAGCAGCAGCCTGCGGACGACCCAGGCCCGCAGGCCGCTGCCGCGCGCTCCCTTGGCGAGGCGCGCGGCCCTCGGGGCTCCGGTGGCGGTCACGCCAGCCACACCTTGTCGAAGCGGGCCCAGTCCAGGGTGTTGGCGGGCGCTTCGTGCGTGACGCCCCGGACGTTCTTCGCCGTGCCGAGGATCCAGTCGGCGAAGCCCCAGACCAGGAAGCCGCCCTCGGCGTACAGGCGGCGCTGCATGCGTCCGTAGACGGCGGCCCGTTCCTTCTTGTCCTTGGTCGACTGGGCCTGCTGGTAGAGGGCGTCGAAGTCCTTGTGGTGCCACTGGGTGGCGTTGGTGGTGGAGTCGGTGAGCAGGCGCTGGGAGAAGTGGGACTCGATGGGCATGGCGCCGGAGCGGTAGCTGGCGAGCGTCCCGGAGTCCAGGGTGTCGGCCCAGAAGGTGTCCTTGCTGCCCGTGCGCACCTTCACGTGCACCCCGGCCTTGGCGGCCTGGTCGCGGAAGACGGACGCGGCCTCGGTGAAGCCCGAGGCGACGTCGGAGGTGTCCAGGGTGACCTTCAGCCCTTCGGCGCCCGCCTTCTTGAGCAGGTGGCGGGCCTTGTCGAGGTCCTGGGTGCGCTGCGGCAGGCCGTCGGCGTAGTACTCGTACCCCTTGCCGAACAGGTCGTTGCCGATCTCGCCGGCGCCGGACAGGGCGCCCTCGACCAGTTCCTTGCGGTCGGCGATCAGGAAGAACGCCTCGCGGACCCGCTTGTCGTCGAACGGGGCGCGGTCGGTCTTCATGGCGAACGCCTGCATGGCGCTGTTGCGCAGCCTGATGATCTCGATCTGTCCCTTGCCCTCGTGGGCGCGGGCGGTGGTCGGGGTCAGTTCGTGGGCGTACTCGACCTGTCCGCCCAGCAGGGAGTTGACGCGGGCCGACTCCTCGTTGGCGACGAGGAACTCCAGCCGGTCCAGGTGCGGCGCGCCGTCCCAGTGGTCGTCGTACCGCTCGACGACGGTGGAGCGGCCGGGCGTGAAGGAGACGAAGCGGAACGGGCCGCTGCCCACCGGCTTCCTGTCGAATTCGGTCGCGCCGTCGGGGACGATGTACGCGCCGAACGCGGCCAGCACGTTGGGGAATTCGGCGGTGGGCCGCTTCAGGACGAACTCGACCGTGCGGCGGTCGACGGCCCGGCTCGCCTTGAGGTCGATGGGCTCCAGGGACGCCTTGGCGCGGAAGCCCTCCTTCGGGTCGGCGATGCGGCGGTAGCTGTAGAGGACGTCGTCGGCGGTCACCGGTCTGCCGTCGTGGAAGGTGGCCTTGCGCAGCTTCACGCGCCAGCGGTCCAGGCCGTCGTTGGGTTCCCAGGAGGCGGCCAGGCGCGGCTGTGCCGAGAGGTCGTTGCCGTAGTCGGCGAGCTTGTCGAAGAGGGCCTTGGCCCTGGCGGCGTCGGCGAAGAGGTTGGTGCGGTGCGGGTCGAGGGTCTCGCTCGCGCCGCCGCCGGCGAACGCGGCCCGCAGCGTGCCGCCGCGCCGGGGCTTGCCGTCGCCGCCCGCGGCGGCACCGGAGCCGCCGGGGCCGCCGCAGCCCGCCAGCGCGAGCGCGCCGAGCCCGGCCGCGCCGCCGGCGGCTGCGAGGAATCCGCGGCGGCGCAGGCCGGGGAAGCGGGAGTCGTCGAGGGGAGCAGGGGGCATGACGGTGTCCTTCGGGTACGAGGTGCGCGGTACGGCGTACGGGTACGAGCGGATGCGGTCAGGCGGTGGGCATCAGCGGACGGGGCGCATCAGACGGGTTGCGTCAGGCGGGCGACGACGTGCAGCCGGTCCGCGTCCAGGCGCCGCCCCGGCCCGTCGCCCTCCAGCCAGGCGGGTTCGGTGCGCGGCCCCGGCCCGTCGTGCAGGGCCAGAACCTCGAAGCCGTGCGCGGCGAGGAGGTGGCGCAGCTCCTGGGGGAAGAGCAGCCGCCACGCGGAGCGCTGCTCGTGCGGCGGGGTGCCGTCGTCGGCGGTCCACACGCGGGTGCGGCGCAGCAGCTGTGCGGCGCGGTCGACGGTGAGGGTGGTGGTCGCGGTCCAGGTGGTGCCCTGCCAGGTGAAGCCGGTCGTGGCCGGGGCATCGAGGAGTTCGGTGCGGCCGAGGAAGAACGCGCCGTTGCGCATCTCCGCGACGAGCAGGCCGCCCGGCGCCAGGCTCCGCCGGCAGGAGGCGAGGAAGCCGTCGAGGTCGTCGTTGGTGTGGCAGTACAGCAGGGCGCTGTCCAGGCAGACCACGGCGTCGAAGGAGCGCGCGGGGAAACGGAAGCGGCGCAGGTCGGCCCGTACGTAGGAGGGCCCGGGGTGGTGCGTACGGGCGTACGCCAGCATCGCCTCGGAGAGGTCGGCGCCGACGACCGACCGCCCGACCCGGTACAGGTGCGCGGCGTCGCGTCCGGTGCCGCAGCCGATGTCCAGGACGCGCGGGCCCGCCCCGTGGCGGAGCAGGCAGTCCTCGGTCCAGCGGCCGGCCAGCCGCTCGTCGTCGGGGAACCGGGCTTCGTACAGCTCCGGGTTGTCGGTCAGGAGATTGCGGGCCGACGGGGCGTCGGCCACCGGTATGCCGGTGCTCACGGTGGTTCCTTCCAGGGTGGTCACGCGGCCACCGCCACGGGTTCGGCGGGCGTACGGGCGGGCAGTCCGCGCAGCCGGTGCAGCCAGGCCACCCCTGCGGCGGAGAGCAGCCCGAACGCCAGGCAGCAGGCCCAGGGCAGCCAGTCGGCCCCGGTACGCCCGCCGGTGTCCATGGCCCAGCCGACGACGGCGTTGCCGGCGGCGGCCGCGATGCCGGAGACGACGTAGAACAGGCCGAAGTAGGTGCCGGTCAGCTCGGCGCGGCCGAAGTCGGGGATCAGCTCCATCACGAACGGCTGGGCGACCATGACACCGAGGTAGAGCAGCAGGGCGCCGAGCAGGACGGGCAGGGCGCGCAGCGCGGCGGCACCGAGGGAGCCGGGCGGCCCGGACAGCCCCGCGACGGCCATCGGCGGAACGAACGCCAGGCCCATCAGGCCGAGCCCGGCGGCGATCCAGCGGGCGCGGCTGCCGCGCTCCTTCAGGACGCGGGTCAGGCGCAGTTGGAGGCTGAGGTTGGCGACGGTGCCGACGAGGAAGACGATGCCGGCGGCGCCGTCGAAGCCGGTGGCCCGGCGGGCCCCGTCGGGCAGCAGCAGGTACAGCTGGTTCTCCATGGTGAACATGCCGACCATGGCGAGCGCGAAGGCCAGGAAGGTGCGGTTGCCGACGACCTCGCGCCAGTCGCCGAGGACGGAGTTCTTCGTGGGGACGACGGAGCGGGCGGGCAGGACGGCCGCCTGGGCAGCGGTCAGTACGGCGAAGATCGCGGCGGCGGTGAGCGCGGAGGCCCGGAAGTCCACCAGCAGCAGGGCGGAGCCGAGCAGCGGGCCGACCAGCGCGCCGGTGGTCGCGAACACGTTGAACAGCGCGAACGCCTCCGCCTTGCGCTCCCCCGCCTCCTGCGCGAGGTAGGCGCGCACGGCCGGGTTGAACAGCGCGCCGGCCAGTCCGCTCAGCACGGAGGCGGCGAGCAGCACGGCCAGTCCGTCGCCGAGCGCGAAGAGCGCGAAGCCGACGGTGCGCAGGGCGCAGCCCGCGATGATGACGCCGCGGGCGCCGAGCCGGTCGGCGGCCGAGCCGCCGATGAGGAACAGGCCCTGCTGGCTGAGGTTGCGGACGCCGAGCACGATGCCGACGACGGCGGCCGACATCCCCAGGTCCTCGCCCAGGTGCACGGCGAGGTACGGGATGAGCAGGTAGAAGCCGGTGTTGACGCCGAGCTGGTTGACCAGCAGGAGGCGGATGGCGAGCGGGAAGCCGCGCATCTCGTGCCAGATCTTCGTCACCGGGGCACCTCCGTGAGCAGGCCGGCCGGATCGGGGTCCGGGCGCGGCAGGTCGGCGCCGGGTACCGGGCGGACGCCCAGGCCGGGGCCGCGGCCGGCGCGTACGGTGCCGTCCGTGCCGCCGAGTCCGGTCCAGGGGTCGTGGGAGAGCAGCAGGTGGCCGTCGAGGTCGGTCCAGCGGGCGCGGTCGGCGAGGTGGACGGCGGGGGCGAGCCCGAGGGAACTGGCGGTCAGGCAGCCGAGCATCAGGTCGGTGCCGCTGCCCTCGATCAGGCCCGCGATGCGCAGCGCTGCGTGCACGCCGCCGCACTTGGCGAGCTTGACGTTGATGCCGTGCACCCGGCCGGCCAGCCGCCGGGCGTCCTCGAAGGAGACCGCGTCCTCGTCGGCGATGACGGGCAGCGGGGAGCGCTCGGCGAGCCGGGCCAGCGCCTCGGGATCGCCGGGCGCGAGCGGCTGCTCGACGGCCTCGACGCCGAGGTCGGCGTACCGGGGCAGCAGGGCGCGGGCCTGTTCGGCGGTCCAGGCGCCGTTGGGGTCGAGCAGCAGCCGGGCGTACGGCGCTGCCTCGCGCACCGCGCGTACCCGTTCCAGGTCGTCCTCCGGGTCGGGCGAGCCGGCCTTGATCTTGAGGACGGAGAAGCCGTGCCGGGCCAGCCGGCCGGCCTCCTCCGCCGCCTGCCGACGGGAGCCGATGCCGAGGGTACGCGCCGTCGCGGCCCGGGGCGGCTCCTGGGCCCCGAGGAGCCGGTGCACGGGGACGTCGGCGCGCTTGCCCATGAGGTCCAGCAGGGCCGACTCGACGGCGGCGGTCACGGCGGGCGGGGTGCCCGGTGCAGGCAGCTCCCCGGCGCGGAGCGCGTCGAGCGCCGCTTCGGGGCCGTCGAAGCGGGCGAGTTCCAGGGCGGTCTCGCGGAACAGCCGGCCGATGGTGGCGGCGTCCAGGCCGTAGTAGACGCTGGCCACGGCCTCGCCGTAGCCGCGCTGACCTTGGTGTTCGACGGCGAGCCAGACGGCGTCGCGGGCCGCCATCGTCGAGCGGGAGATGCGCAGCGGCTCGGTGAGCCGGAGCCGTACGGTGCGCTGGCTGAACTTCACGGGGTCCCTTCCCAGGGAGCGGGTCGGATGGCGGGGAGCGGGGCGGCGAGCGGGCCGGCGACCGCCCGGCAGCGCGTCCACCCCGTGGCCTCGGCGGCCCGCGGGTGCGGGATCTCGACGGGGCGGGTGGCGGCGGTGGCAGGGTCGAGCCCGTGCGCGGCGGCGAAGTCGTCGTCGAAGACGGTGCCGAGGTACCGCTGCGGCCCGTCGGGGAAGACGGTGGCGACGACCGCGCCGGGGTGGACGCGGGCCGCCCAGGCCGCGACCAGGGCGACGGCGCCGGTGCTCCAGCCGCCGCTGACGAAGTTCCCCGCGGCCAGCCGGCGACAGGTGTCGGCGGACTCGGCGGGGCCGACCCAGTGCACCTCGTCGAACGCGTCGTAGGCGACGTTGCGCGGGTGGATGCTGCTGCCCAGGCCGCGCATCAGCCGTGGCCGGGCGGGCTGCCCGAAGATCGTGGAGCCGGTGGCGTCGACGCCGATCAGCCGCAGGCCGGGCCAGTGCCGGCGCAGCGGGCCGATGATGCCCGCGCTGTGGCCGCCGGTGCCGACGCTGCAGACCAGGACGTCGAGGTGGTCCAGGTCGGCGGCGATCTCGGCGGCGAGCGAGGCGTATCCGGCGATGTTGTCGGGGTTGTTGTACTGGTCGGGCCAGTACGCGTCGGGCAGTTCGGCGCGCAGTGCCCGCAGCCTGGCGAGGCGCGCGGCCTGCCAGCCGCCCTCGGCCGCCGGGCGGTCCACCAGCTCCAGCCGGACGCCGTACGTGCGCAGCAACTGCCTCATGGACGGCTCCAGTTCGGTGTCCCCGACGAGGACCACGGGGTGGCCGAGGGCCTGTCCGGCGAAGGCCAGGCCGACGCCGAGCGTGCCGGAGGTGGACTCCACGACGGGTGCGCCGGGCCGGAGTTCGCCGCGCTCCTTGGCGCCCAGCAGCATGGACACGGCGGCCCGCGCCTTCATGCCGCCCGGGGCGAGCCCTTCGAGCTTGGCCCAGAAGCCGGGGTGCGGGCAGGGCAGGTCCGCGGTGATCCGGGCCAGCGGGGAGCGGCCCAGCAGGCCGAGCAGCTGCGGGTTGGCGGTGGGGTGCAGGACGGCCGCGGTCATGCGGCGGCCCCGGCGGTACGGCGGCCGGAAGCAGCGGCGGTCCCGGCGTCGCGGTACCGGTGGACGGTGCCCGGCCCGCCGTCCAGCCAGAAGAACGGGTACGGCTCGGCGCACACCGCGCTCACCCCGGCCCCGAGGAACCGCGGCAGTACGGCGCTGCCGGTCTGCGCGAACATCACCAGCGGGGTGCCGTGCGCGGCGGCGTGCGCGCGCAGCGCCTCGAAGGTGCCGTTGCCCAGCGTCATGCCGGACGCCAGCACCGCGTCGCAGCGGTCCAGTTCGGCGAGCGCGTCGGTGGCGACCGGCTCGTCCCACTCGGTCGTCCCGCCCTTGAGGTCGCACGGCACGTACGTGAGGCCGCGCTCGCGCAGCGCCTCCAGCAGCGAGTTGACGACGCCGACGACCAGCACCCGGGCGCCGGGCGCCACGTCGAGCAGCTCGACGACGGCCCGGGCGCGGGCCCGGGACTTCTCCAGCGAGCTGCCGGCGGGCAGCGGGAAGGGCCGGGCGCCGGGCGCCGCTTCGTGGGGCAGGACGTGCATCAGGTACGCGTCCAGGGCGGCGATCCGTACGGGCAGCAGCTCGTGCGCCAGCAGCCCCGCGATGTCCGCGCCGACGCACGCCTCGACGGCCGCGTCGGTCAGGGCGCCGGGCTCCACCGCGCACGAGCCGACCGCCGCGCCCAGCCGCAGGCTGAGCACTTCGTTGCGGTAGCCGCCGCTGCGTCCGGCGTGGCGTACCGCCTGCCGGGTGCTGAAGGCGACGGAGATCCGCAGGCCGGCCGGGTCGGGGCCGTACGCGCCCGCCAGGACGCGGGCCACCAGGTCGTCGTAGGAGGTCCCGTCGGTACAGGGGCCGTCGGCTGCGGGGCTCATCGGGCCGCCACCCGCGGGCGCAGCGCGGACAGCAGGCCCTCGACGCGGGCGCGGGCGCCCGGCCCGTCCGGGTCGCCGGCCATGACGTGGCCGAGGTACTCGTTGTTGCTGCCGGCCGCCTTGACGTCCTTGCCCGCCTCGGCGAGCTGGAGTTCCAGTACGCCGTCCGCCTCGCGCACGGTGTCACCGCCGTCGATGCCGGTCAGTACGCCCGCCTCCCGGGGCACGAGGAAGCCGATCGCGGCGCTGCGCAGCCCGGTGTCCCGTACGGTCGCGTCGGGCCGCCGGCCGAGCGCGACGTCCACGCAGGCGGCGGCCACGTCGATGCCGGTGACGTGGCGGATCAGCTCGGTGATGCGGTTGCCGGCGGGGCGCGGATTGACCTCGACGACGCGCGGCCCGCCGGGCGTCAGCTTGATCTCGGTGTGCCCGACGACGTCGTCCAGGCCGAGCGCCTTGAGGGCCTGTACGGCGGTGTCGGCGGCGGCCGCCGCGTCGGCGACGGGGAGCGCCGCGGGGAACATGTGCCCGGTCTCGATGAAGGCCGGCGCGCCGCCCACGCTCTTGTCGGTCACCCCGATGACGTGCGTGCTGCCGGCGTGCGTCACGGTCTCGACGCTGACTTCGGGGCCGATGAGCAGCTCTTCGAGCAGGACGACGGGCGCCCGGCGCTGGCCGCGCGCGTTGACGGGGAAGTCCTCGACGGCACGGTAGGCGCGCTGCAGCTCCGCCTCGTCCGCGACCTCCCGTACGAACATCCCGGCGCAGAGGTCCACCGGCTTGAGGACCAGCGGGTAGCCGATCTCCGCCGCGGCGGCGGCCGCCTCGGACCGGTCGGCGCAGACGGCGAAGCGCGGCTGGGGCAGCCCGGCGTCCGCGAGCACCCGGCGGGTGGCGTCCTTGCGGCAGGCGCTCTCGACCGCTTCCGGCGCCGGGCCCGGCAGGCCCAGGTGCCCGGCGATCCGGGCGACGGTGGGCAGGTAGTAGTCGCAGGAGGTGAGCACGCCGTCGAAGCCGAGCGCGGCGTGCAGCCGCTCGGCGTACGGCAGCAGCGTGTCCAGGTCGTTGGTGTCGGCGGTCAGCACGTTGCGGGCGCCGAGCAGCGGATGGGCGGCGCCCTCGGGCGCGCTCCGCAGGTAGTGGTGCAGGTCGCGGGTGAGGAAGGTGAACTCGTGCCCGCCCTCGCGGATCGCGCGCGGCAGCAGCCTGCTCATCGCTCCGACCCAGCTCTCGACCATCAGCAGATGAGCCACGATTCCCCTTCTCCGGCGGTGTGTTGCGGTCGTCGGCCGAGCCGGGGACGCGTCCTGACGGAGCCGTCCGGCTTGACCGCCCCACACTGTAAACGATAATCATTTTCAAGTCATCCCCGAAGGGACGATGCCCCCGCCACTGCCCTGAATGCGAGACCTGTGACCACCGCCGTCCACCGCTCCGGCCTGCTGTGCGCCCTCGCGGCCACCGCCGCCGCGCTGCTGCCCGCCGCCCCCGCGCACGCCGCCGCCCCCCGGGCAGCCGGCCTGCACTTCGGCGCCTGCCCCGACTCCGTGCCGGACCCGCCGGCCCCCGACCGCGTCGAGTGCGGCGAGCTGAGCGTCCCGCTGGACCACGACCGCCCCGAGGGCCGGCACATACGCATCGCCGTCTCGCGCGTACCGGCCTCGGGGCCGGCCGACGAGCGGCGCGGCGTCCTGCTAGTGAACCCGGGCGGCCCCGGCGGCTCCGGCCTCCCGTACGCTGTCACCAAACGCGCCAAACTCCCCGAGAGCGTGCGGCGTTCGTACGACGTGATCGGGTTCGACCCGCGCGGCACGGGGCGCAGCGCACCCGCCGACTGCGGCCCGATGGGCGGCCTCTTCGACGCGCCGGGGCAGGACCCCGTGCCGCTGACCCCCGCCGCCGAGCACGGCTACCTCGACTCCCTCCGCCGCACCGCCGACGACTGCGCCACCGGCGTCGGCGCCGCCCTCCCGCACCTCTCCACCACCGAGACGGCGCGCGACATGGACGCGATCCGCGCGGCCCTCGGCGAGCGGCGCATCGCCTACCTCGGCGTGTCGTACGGCACGTACCTGGGCGCCGCCTACGCCGCGCAATTCCCCCATCGAACAAGCCGGATGGTGCTGGACAGCGTCGTCGGCCCGGAGGACTGGTACGACTTCGACCTCCGGCAGAGCCGGGCCCTGCTGCGCCAGCGCGACACCTTCTTCGGCTGGGCCGCCGCGCACGATAAGCGCTTCGGGCTGGGCGGCAGCGCCACCGAGGTCCGCGCCGCCTACCTGCGCGCCCGCGACGGCCTCGCCGCCGGGCCCGTGGCCGGCTTCGGCGCCGCGGAATTCGACCGGACCGTGTACCGGGCGCTCGGCCGCACCGAACGCTGGGCGGGCCTCGCCGACGGCATCCGCGCGTACCTGCGGAACCGGAGCGTCGAGGGGCTCCGCCCGGCCGACCCCTTCGACGGCGCCGCATCGCGCACGTACGAGGCCGCCAACCGCACCGTCAAGTGCGCGGACGGGCCGGGGCCCACGCCCGCCCGGGTGATCGCCGACCTGCGGCGGATGCGCCGCCTGGACCCGCAGCCGGTGCTCACCGGCATGGAGGCCCCGGTGTGCGCGTACTGGCACCACCGGCCGGCCCACCGCACCGCGCTCGGCAGCCCCGCCGCGCCGCCCGTCCTCCTGATCGCCTCCGAGCACGACCCCGTCACCCCGATCGCGGGCGCCCGCGCGCTGCAGCGGCGGCTGCCCGGCTCCCGGCTGGTGACCCTGCACGACGACTACTCCCATGGGGTGTTCGCCAGCCGGGGCAACGCCTGCGTGGACGGCGCGGCGGCCGCGTACCTGGACGCCGGGACCGTACCGTCGGCCGACCTGCACTGCACCGGCCCCGGCCTGCCGACCCCCTGACCACCGGAAAGCACGGAGCACCATGACTCTCACCGTCACCCCGCACGCAGCGACCCCCGGCACTCCCGCGTACACCGTCCGGGCCGCCACCCCCGCCGACGTGCCCGGCGCACGCCGCGTCATGCTCGACACGCTCTACCGGGAGTTCGACTACGGCTATGTGCCGCAGTGGCACCAGGACATCGTCGACATCCCCGGCACCTACCTCGACGACCCGCGCCACCTGCTGCTCGTCGCCGTGCAGAACGGCGAGGTGGTGGGCACCACCGGCATCCGGTCGGCGGGCCCCGCCCACCCGCCGCACCCCCGCTGGCTCGCCGACCGCTACCCGTCCGGCTCCACGGCCCAGCTCGTCCGCGTCTACGTCGACCCGGCCCACCGGCGCCACGGCCTGGCCCGCACGATGGTCCGGCACGCCTGCGACTTCGTGGCCGGCACCCCCGGCTACGCCCGGATCTATCTGCACACCAACGTCAAGGTCGAGGGCAGCGGCGCCTTCTGGCGCAGCCTGGCCACGGAGGTCTTCGACGCCCGCGCGACGGGCGAACACGGCCCGGGCGTCGAGACGGTCCACTTCGAGATCCCGATGCCGCGGCGGACGCCTTAGGTATACCTACACCGGCCGGTCACCGATGCCGGTAGCCCGCCCCACCGGAAAGGCTGGGCCCCTCTTCCGGAGACGGGCCTCCGGAAGGTCACCTTCGGAGGCGGGACCCATGCAGGAATCGGAGTACTCGGAGTACAGCGGCCCGCGCACGTTCGCCGGGCGGCACAGGGAACTGGCAGAGGTCGAGGAACTGCTCCGGCACACCCGCCTGGTGACCCTGACCGGGCCCGGCGGCGTGGGCAAGAGCGCACTCGCCGGCGCGGTGGCCCGGCGGTCGGCCCTCGCCCCGGAGGCGGTGGTCGGCCGTACCGACCTGGCCTCGCTCGGCGATCCCGGCCTGGTGCCGCACCGGCTGGCCCGGGCGCTGCGCCTCGACGGCTGTCCCGGGAAGCCCCAACTGACCGCGCTCGCCGAAGCGCTGGGCGACTGCCCGGCCCTGCTGGTCGTGGACACCTGCGAGCACCTGGCCGCGCCGGGCACGGAGGTCTTCACCGAACTCGTCGACGCCTGCCCCGGCCTGCACATCCTGGCCACCAGCCGCACCCCGCTGAAGACGCCGGGGCTGTACGCGCTGCCGCCCCTCCCGCCGGAGGAGGCGGCCGGGCTGTTCGAGGCGCACGCGCGGCGGCTGGGCGCCGAGCCGGCGCCCGACACGGTCCGGCGCATCTGCGCGCTGGTGGAGGGCCTGCCGCTGGCCGTCCTCATCGCGGCGGACCAGCTCGGGCACCACTCGGCGGACGACGTCCTCTCCCGCCTCGCCCGGCCCGAGGACGCCCTCGACCTGCCGGCCTCGGCACCCGGCCTGCCCGGCCGCCACCGGACGCTGCGCGACTCCCTCGGCTGGAGCCGCCGCCTCTGCACGGCGCAGGAGCAGCTGCTCTGGGCGCGGTGCAGCGTCTTCCCCGGCGGCTTCGAGCTGTCCCACGTGCTGGAGGTGTGCGGCGACCACCGGCTCCCGCCCGGCCCGCTCGCCGCGGCCTTCACGGGCCTGACGTGGCAGTCGCTGATCGAGCCGGTGCCGGACGACGCCGAGACCACCGTCTTCCGGATGCGGCGCGTGACCCGGGCGTACGGACGGCAGCAGTTGGCCCGGTCGGATGAGGAGCGCGCGGTCACCAACCGTTTCCTGGCGTGGGCGGTGAATCACTCCTGAGGCCTGCGGCTCCTGCCCCGCGCAGCGCGCGCCCCGACTCCTAAGGGATCTTCACACACCGCTCTCACCTGCGAATTCAACGATATGCACAACCTGTGCATCGTGCGCTGGCTAAGCTGAGGAGCTTCAGCCGTTCAGCGGGCAGGTCCTCATGCCGAAGCTTCCGCCGGCCGAACGCGTCCCGTCCTGCGTTCCGGCCGCACCGCCGCCCGGAAGACCCGTGAGGCTGGTTCGAGGAACGTTTCCGCTGTTGCTTGCGGCGCTCTGCGTCGCACTGGGCCGCACCCTGGACCTCGCCCCGCTCTTCCTCCCGCTGATGCCCGCCGTCGCCGCGCTGCCCGCCATCGGACGGCCGAGCGGGCGGTCGGTGCTGTGGGCGGGCGCCGCCGCGCTCGCGGGCGTGGCGGCGCTGGGCTGGGGCGCCCGGCCGCTGAACGTCGCCGTGGCGCTGGCGGGCGTCCTCTCGGTGACCGCGCTGGTCCGGGCCGCCGCCCGCCGCGGCCGCCGCCAGGAGACCAAGATCGCCTGCCTCGGCCGGCTCGCCCAGGTGACCCAGGCGGCGGTGCTGCCCCGGCCGCCCGAATGGGTCGGCGGGGTCCGGCTGGAGGCGCGCTACCTCGCGGCCACCCCCGGCGCCACGGTCGGCGGCGACATCTGCGGCGCCGAGCGCACCCCCTTCGGCGTACGGCTGCTCATCGGCGACGTGTCCGGCAAGGGCCTGGACGTGGTCGCGACGGCCGCCGAGACGCTGCACATCTGGCGGGAGCTCGCCCACCACGAGCCCAGCCTGGCGGGCATCGCGCTGCGGATGGACACCTCCGTCACCCGCATCCACCACCACGACGGCTTCGTGACCGCGCTGCTCATCAACGTGCACGACGACGGCCGGATCGAGCTGCTGAACTGCGGCCACCCGCCGCCCCTGCTGATCCGCGCCGGCCGGGCGCAGTGGCTCGACGGCCTGGACGCGACGGCCCCGCTCGGCCTGATGCGGATGGTGGCGGACCGCTGCCCGACCACGGTGGTGCGCCCGGCGCCCGGCGACTGGCTGCTGCTCTGCACGGACGGGGTGGCCGAATGCCGGAACCAGGACGGGGAGTTCTACCCCCTGGCCGAGCGCCTCACCTCGCTCTGTGGCCACGAACCGACCGTCGTCCTGGACGCGCTCGAAGCGGACCTGGCGCGCCACCGGGACTCCCGCGGCCGCGACGACGCGATGCTGCTCCTGATGCGCCCGCTGCAGCAACAGCACACCGGCTGAACCGCGGACAGCGAACGCCCGTGCGGGCTGGCGGACGGGCGGCCCGACGCCGGCCGTTCAGCCGGGCGCCGGACTGCCGGTCGGCCGTCCTGCCTCGGTCGTTCAGTCGGACTCCGGCGGCGGGGGCGGGGTGGGCGCGCCGGCCGGCGGGGCGATCTTCGCGTACCCGGTCGTGGTGGTGGCCGGGGCCGCCGCTGCGGGCGCCTCGGTCCGCGGCAGTACGGCGTCCCGGCGGGCACCCGGGTCCCAGCCGGTCTCCACCACCCGCTTCTGCACCACCACGGCGCCGGCCAGCACCACCGCGCCGATGGCCAGCATCAGGACGACCGCGCCCGCGCCGCCCACCTTCGCCGCGTTGCCGATCAGCGAGCCGAACCAGCCGAAGTCGGCGTCGCCGAAGGTGGTGTTCTCCTCGCCGAACGCGCCCAGCACCTTCAGGAGCAGCGCGGGCAGGAAGGTGATGAGGACGCCGTTGACGAAGGCGCCGAGGGCCGCGCCGCGCCGGCCGCCCGTCGCGTTGCCGTAGACGCCGGCCGCACCGCCGGTGAAGAAGTGCGGCACCAGGCCCGGCAGGACGAGCGCAAGACCGAACCACGGGTGGAAGAGCGCGGACAGCAGCGCGAGGCTGACCAGGCCGCCGAGGAAGCTGCACAGGAAGCCGATGAGGACGGCGTTCTGCGCGTACGGGAAGACGATCGGCGCGTCCAGCGAGGGCAGCGCGCCGGGCACGACCTTCTTGGCGATGCCCTGGAACGCCGGGACCAGCTCGCCCAGGATCGTCCGCACACCGAAGAGGATGATCGCGACGGCGATGCCGAACTGCAGGCCCTGCATGACGGACTGCATCAGGTAGTTGCCCACGCCCGTGGCCACGTCGCCGCCCGCCGAGCCGAACGCCTTGAACGCGGTGTCCCGGCCCGCCTTGGCCAGGAAGAGGATCGCCAGGATCACGTAGATCAGCACCATGGACAGCGCGGTGGCCACCATCGAGTCGCGCAGGAAGCGCAGCCCCTCGGGCAGCTTCATGTCCTCCGTACTGCGGCTGCGCCGGCCGACCAGCTGCCCGGTCGCGCCGGCGGCGACGTACCCGGCCGTGCCGAAGTGGCCGATGGCGATGGTGTTGTCACCGGTGATGCGCTTGGTCCACGGGTGCGCGAAGGCCGGCATCGAGACCAGCAGGATGCCCAGCAGCACGCCGCCGGCCAGCACCACGACCGCCGAGGACTGGCCCGCGGTGGCCAGCACCATGGTCAGCAGGGTCGCCATGAACAGCATGTGGTGGCCGGTGAGGAAGACGTACCGCAGCGGCGTGAAGCGGGCCAGCAGCAGGCTGACGCCGAAGCCCACGATCATCAGCCAGGCGACCCGGGCGCCGAACTGCTGCTGCGCGATGCCGACGATCGCCTCGTTGGTCGGGATGACGCCGTGCGCGCCGGTCGCCCCCTGGATCATCTCGCCCAGCGGGGCGAGGGCCGTGACGACGAGGTCGGCGCCGGCCCCGATCAGCAGGAAGCCCAGCGTCGCCTTGATGGCGCCGCCGACGACCTGACCGGCGGACTTCTTCAGGGCGATGAGGCCGGTGGCCGTGATCAGGCCGACCAGATACGCCGGCTGGCTGAGGACCTCGTTGACGAGGAATTTGGCGATCGATACGAGCCAGTCCATGGTGCGTTCCTTCGTTACTGGACGTCGTAGGTGTCGCGGAGGATGCGGTCGACCTCGCCCGTACTGGTGAAGTTCTCGACGACCTTCACGGGGATGCCGAGGTCGCCGAGCGTCCTGGCGATCTCGCCCGAGGTGAGGATGGCGACGGCCTCGTCGGCCTTGCCCTTGGCGGAGATGGTGTCGGTCGCCTCGACGGTGACGTACCGGGACCAGCCCCAGCGGTCGAGCACCTGCTCCAGGGTGTTCTTCAGGAAGAGGCTGGTGCCCAGGCCGTTGCCGCAGACGGTGAGGATCTTGTGCGGGGCACCGCCGCCGTCCGGCTGCCGCTCCTCCGGACGCGCCGGCTCCGCCGACCGCTCGGAGCCCGCCGGCCCCTTGGACTCAGCCGGCCCCTCGGACTCCGGCGACCGCTCGGTCCCCGGCGACTCCGCGGGCGGCGCGGGCTGCTCCGGGGCGTCCAGGCTCGCCAGTACCGCGTGCACCGCCTCCGGCGTCGGCGCCTCGCGCAGCGCGCGTTCGCTCTCCGGGTCCGCCAGCAGCCGGGCCAGCGCGGCCATCGCGTCGGTGTGCGCGCCGGAGTCCCGCGCCGCGAGCCCGACCACGAGGGTCACCGGATCGTTGGCCTCGTGCCCGAACTCCACCGGTTCGGCCAGCCGCACCCACGACATGCCGGTCCGCAGGACCGCGGGCGAGGGGCGCGCGTGCGCGAAGGCGAAACCGGGCGCCAGCACGATGTAGGGCCCGTTCTCCTCCACGTTCTCGATCATTTCCGTGGTGTACTCACCGGTACTGGCACCGGTCGCGGCCATCAGGTCGCCGGCCGCCCGAACGGCCTCCCGCCAGTCCGCCGCCGCCACGTCCAGCCGCACGGCTTCGGCGGGGATCAGTTCGCTCAAGGTCGGCATGCAGGGGATCGTCGCACGAAAACGCTTGCCCGGACATGCGCCGTCCGGCGCCGGAAGGGATCATCGACACATGAACGTGAGGATGCGGGTCGCACAGCAGGAGGAAGCCGACGAACTGCTCGGCCGCAGTCCGCTCGCCGCACTGGTGGGCATGCTGCTGGACCAGCAGGTGCCGATGGAGTGGGCGTTCACAGGGCCGTACACCATCGCCCGGCGGATGAACGGCGACGACCTGGACGCGCACGCCATCGCGGCCCAGAACCCGGAGGCGTTCGAGGAACTGCTGGCCCGCAAGCCGGCCGTGCACCGCTACCCCCGGTCCATGGCCAAGCGGGTGCAGCAGCTGTGCCAGTACCTCGTCGAGCACTACGACGGCGACGCGGAAGCCGTCTGGCGGGACGCGGGCACCGGCGCCGAGCTGCTGAAACGCCTCAACGACCTGCCCGGCTTCGGCAAGCAGAAGGCACAGATCTTCCTGGCCCTCCTCGGCAAGCAGTTCGGCGTGCGCCCCGAGGGCTGGCGCGAGGCCGCGGGCGCGTACGGCGAGGAGGACTCCCGCCGCTCGGTGGCCGACATCACCGGCCCGGAATCCCTCGCCGAGGTCCGCGCCTACAAGCAGGAGATGAAGCGAGCGGCGAAGAAGGCGGCGGCCAAGTAGGCCCGGGCCCGGTGCTGTCCAGGTGCTGCCCGGGACGGCTTCAGCCCTCCTGGCCGGCCGCCGCCCGGGCCGTCCAGCGCTGCTCGACCCCGGACAGCCGCCGGTAGGCAATCGCCGCGGCCCGGACCACGACGAAGTGGCCGCCTCTCCCCCCTTCCCCCCGCCCCCTCCCACCCCACCCCCAACTGCTCACTGCCCCCAGGACAGCCCGCCCCACGCTCCCCCAGGCCGGCCCTCCCGCTCCCTCAAGCCCCCGCGACTCCCGCAGGTCAGCCCCCCGCGTCCTGGCGTTCGGTGGTGTCCTGGATTGCCGGGGAGCGGTCGGCCGGGCCCTCCGCCGCCCAGCTGCCGAGCAGCCGCAGCGACTCCGCCGACGCCGAGCCGGGCTCCGCGTTGTAGACGATCAGCTGCTGGTCCGGGTCGGCGGGCAGTCGCAGCGTCTCGTACGACAGGGTCAGCGGCCCGACCACCGGATGGTGCAGCCGCTTCACCCCGAAGCCCTTGTCCTGCACGTCGTGCGTGGCCCAGAGCTGCCGGAACTCCTCGCTCTTGACCGACAGCCGCCCGATCAGCGAGGCGAGCTCGGGGTCGTCGGGGTGACAGCCCGCGTCCAGCCGCAGGTAGGAGACGATGTCGGCGGCCTTGCGCTCCCAGTCGACGTAGAAGTCGCGGGCCGCCGGGTCCAGGAAGACCTGCCAGGCGACGTTCCGCTGCTCGGGCTCCATCGCGCCGTAGTCACCGAGCAGCGCGCACGCCATGCGGTTCCACCCGATGACGTCCAGGCGGCGGCCCGCGACGTACGCCGGTATCCCCTCCATCGCGTCCAGCAGCTGCTGGAGCGCGGGCCGCACCTGCTGCGGGCGGCCGGCCCCGCGCGCACGCTTGGCCTTCGGCTTGACCAGGTGGCTGAGGTGCGCCCGCTCCGCGGCGTTCAGCCGCAGCGCGCCGGATATCGCGTCGAGGACGGCCGTGGAGACGTTCTGCCCGTGGCCCTGCTCCAGGCGGACGTAGTACGCCACGCTCACGCCGGCCAGCTGCGCCAGCTCCTCCCGCCGCAGCCCCGGCACCCGTCGCCGCCCGCCGTGCCGCGGCAGTCCGACGTCCTCGGGCTGAAGACGGGCACGGCGGGTGCGCAGAAACTCGCTCAATTCGGTGCGCTGGTCCATACGGCCAAGTATCCGCATCTCGGCGACAACGCGCGGTGGCCTGTGGACAACTCTGCGAAACCGCAGGTCGCGGCAGTATGGCGAGGGTGTCACTGGCGTTGGTACCAACGCCGTTCGTACGTAAACGGGGGGTCTGGCTCCGCTTCCGCTTCTGTCGCAGGCTCGATGTCATGACACACACCTCTGTCACCGCGTACGCAGCACCCGCGCCCAAGGCACCCCTGGAGCGCACCACCATCCCGCGCCGTGAGCTCGGCGCGCACGACATCCTCATCGAGATCAAGTACGCGGGGATCTGCCACTCCGACATCCACCAGGTCGACTCGGACTGGGGCCCGGGCACGTTCCCGATGGTCCCGGGCCACGAGATCGCCGGCGTGGTCGCCGCGGCCGGCCCGGAGGTCACCCGCCACCAGGTGGGCGACCGGGTCGGCGTCGGCTGCATGGTCGACTCCTGCCGGGAGTGCGACAACTGCAAGGCCGGATTCGAGCAGCACTGCACCGGCTCCGGCCCCGTGATGACGTACAACGCCACGGGCCGCGACGGCGAGCCCACCTACGGCGGCTACTCCACCCACGTGGTGGTCACCGAGGACTTCGCCGTCCGCATCCCCGACGGCCTCGCGCTGGACGTCGCCGCGCCCCTGCTGTGCGCCGGCATCACCGTGTACTCGCCGCTCGCCCGCTGGGGCGCGGCCCCCGGCAAGAAGGTCGCGGTCGTCGGGCTCGGCGGCCTCGGCCACATGGCCGTGCAGATCGCCGCCGCCCAGGGCGCCGACGTCACCGTCCTCAGCCAGTCGCTGCGCAAGAAGGAGGACGGCCTGAAGCTGGGCGCCTCCGACTACCGCGCCACCTCCGACCCGGCGACCTTCGAGGAGCTGGCCAACAGCTTCGACCTGATCATCAACACCGTCTCGGCGGACCTGGACCTGGGCGCGTACCTGGGCCTGCTCCGCACGAACGGCACGCTGGTCCAGGTCGGCGCGCCCGAGCAGCCGCTCCGCACGTCGCCCTTCGCGCTGATCCAGAACAACCGGGCGATGGCCGGCTCGTCCATCGGCGGCATCCCCGAGACCCAGGAGATGCTGGACTTCTGCGCGGCGCACGGCATCGGCGCGCAGATCGAGGTGATCTCCGCCGAGGAGATCAACGACGCGTACCGACGGGTGCAGGCGAGCGACGTCCGCTACCGCTTCGTCATCGACGTCTCCACGATGTGATCCCCGAGGACCCGCGGATCGGATGATCCGCGACCGGTCCGCCGCGTACGGAGCCGGGTGGCTGAGCGACAGCCGCCCGGCTCCGTCGTACGTCAGGCCACCCGGCTCCGCCGTACGCCACCCCGCCCGCCTTCGCCCCATTTGGCAGTGGATAGACGGCGTTAGCCGGACGTTAGCGGACCAATAGCGCCCGGGGACAGAGTGGTTGTCGTGCCGGAGGGACCAGCCGGCCGCACCACCACCAGCCATCGAAGCCACCATTCACGGGGAACCCACCATGTCGAAGAAGACAGTCAAGGCCGCCGTCGCCTCCCTCATCGCCGTCGGCGCGCTGGCCGCGACCGCCGGCCCCGCCCTGGCGCAGACCGCCCGCCCGGCGCCCGCCAAGATCGCGCCCTGCACGGCGTCGGCGCTGAAGTTCGAGGCCGGCACCGTCAGCCGCCCGATCAACCACGTCCTGATCAAGGCGACCAACACCTCGAAGAAGACCTGCGACTTCTCGGCCGAGACCTACCCGCTCCTGCGGCTCCACAAGGACCAGCAGTCGGTCACCCCGGTCGTCGAGGACTCGCAGCCGCAGGCCGTGGTCACCCTCGCGCCCGGCGAGACGGCCTACGCGGGTCTGACGCTCTCCGCCGCCGACTCGTCGGAGAAAGGCTTCAAGACCAGCAAGATCGAGGTCGCCGTGAACCGGGACACCGCCCTGAAGTCCGTCACCGTCAAGGGCGGCCCGGTCTTCATCCAGCCGGGCGTCGCCAAGGTGACGTACTGGCAGGACAACCCGGCCGACGCCCTCCTCTGGTGACAGCTCCCGGCCGGGGAACGACCCCCGATCCCCGGCCGGGCCCCGTACTGCCGCGTTCCGCCGGGCCCGCCCCGGCGGAACGCTCCGCCGTACTCGGGTGACACCGGGCGCATTGCTCCCCTTGCACCGGTTACCACCACTTCGCACCCGTGCGACATGGCTGCGCCCGAGGCCGGGTGACCGGTAGGCTTTCCGTGTGATCTTCAAGCGCATCGGAAATGGGCGGCCGTACCCCGATCACGGCCGGGAGAGCACCCGCCAGTGGGCGGATGTGGCCCCGCGCCCGGTACGCCTTGACCAGTTGGTGACCACCAAGCAGCAGCTCGATCTGGAAACGCTGCTCGCGGAGGACTCCACCTTCTACGGCGACCTGTTCGCGCACGTCGTGAAGTGGCAGGGCGACCTGTACCTGGAGGACGGGCTGCACCGCGCGGTCCGGGCGGCCCTCCAGCAACGCCAGGTGCTGCACGCCCGCGTCCTCGAACTGGACTGACGCGCGCCGGAGCCGGCAACGGACCTGCCCCGAGCTTCACGGAACGTAGCCGTGGCGCCCGGTATTGGCCCTTTCGGGTCAGGTCTCGCGCCACGAACAGATCATTTAATAGGCAGAGCGCCATCACCGCACTACGCTGCGGACATGAGCATGCTGACGCCCCCCGGCATGGGCGGTAAGAAGTACCGCATTACGGGCGACAGGTATCCGCGGATGCGCCGTCCCCGCCGTGACCGCAGGATCGCCATGACAGTCGTGGCCTCCGCCTGCGTGCTGGCCGTCGGCGCCTGGGGCGCCGTACAGCTCATCGACGTCTTCACCGGGCAGAGCGGCACCGCGCAGGCCGCCCAGGAGAAACCGAAGTGCCCGGCGGGCCAGGACGGCGCCAAACCGCGCAGCACGGCGAAGCCGCTGCCCAAGCCGAAGGCCGTCAAGGTCAACGTGCTCAACGCGACCACCCGCAGCGGGCTCGCCAAGAGCACCGCCGACGCGCTCAAGAAGCGCGGCTTCACGATCGGCGAGGTGGGCAACGCGCCCGCCGCCTACGACAAGAAGGTCAAGGGCACCGGCCTGCTGCTCGGCGCGCCGGCCGCGACGGACAGCTCCTTCAAGGTGCTGGGCACGCAGGTGGCCGCCGGGGTCGAACGGAAGACCGACGGCCGCAAGGGCGGCGAGGTCGACCTGATCATCGGCAACAAGTTCAAGGCCCTGGCGAAGGAGAAGGACGCCAAGGCCGCGCTCGCCGCGCTGACCGCACCGCCGAAGGAGAAGCCGGGCACGCCGGGCTGCTGAGCGCCCCGCGGCGCCCGAGCCTCCGGCGTGCTCCCGGCCTGCCCGGACCGGGCTCGCGCCCGGCCGGATCCTGGCCTCAGCCGGCCGTCCCGTACATGCGGTCGCCCGCGTCGCCCAGGCCCGGGACGATGTAGCGGTCCTCGTTCAGCCGCTCGTCGACCGCGGCCGTGACCAGCGTCACCGGCGTACCGGCCAGCTCCTTCTCCATGACCTGCACGCCCTCGGGCGCGGCCAGCAGGCAGAGCGCCGTCACGTCGTCGGCCCCGCGCTGGATCAGTTCCTTGATCGCCGCGACCAGCGTGCCGCCGGTGGCGAGCATCGGGTCCACGACGTAGATCTGCCGGCCGGAGAGGTCCTCCGGCATACGGGTGGCGTACGTCTGCGCCTCGTACGTCTCCTCGTTGCGGACCATGCCCATGAAGCCGACCTCGGCCGTCGGCAGCAGCCGCACCATGCCGTCCAGCATGCCCAGTCCCGCGCGCAGGATCGGCACGACCATCGGGCGGGGGTGGGAGAGCCGGACGCCGGTGGTCGCCGTCACCGGGGTCTCGATGTCGACCTGTTCGGTGCGCACATCGCGGGTCGCCTCGTACGCGAGCAGGGTGACCAGCTCGTCGGCGAGACGCCGGAACGTGGGGGAATCGGTGCGCTTGTCGCGCAGAGTGGTGAGTTTGTGCGCCACCAGCGGGTGGTCGACGACGTGGATCCGCATGACATCGACAGTAACCGAGGCCGGGACCCCGAGGCGCCCGCCGGTGGCCGTACGGAGACCGGCCATCCACGCCCGGCCCCTCGGCCAACGTCAACCGATTCGCATCAACCCCGCACTTCGGGGGAAAGTGGGCACAGACGCCCGGACCGCCGGCCGGCCTCCGGGCGAGGACCTCGGCCCGAGGCGGTGTCGCTCATGCCCGACCAGAAGAACCGTCAGGACGCACGACAGAACCGTCAGGACACACGGCAGAACCGTCAGACTCGCCAGAACCGTCAGAGCCGCCAGAGCGGTCAGACGCACCAGAACACGCAGCCGCGCCAGAACCATCAGGACGCACGGCCCGAAGGAAGCCTGTCCCCGCCCGGCCCTTCCGGGGGCTCGCGCACCCCGCGGCCGGCCGCACGCAGGTCCGGTGCCGCGCGCGGTGCGGCGAGAGGCGACGGCGGCGGCACCAGACCCGACCGCCCGGCGGGGCGCACCACGGGCGGCCGGGAGACCGGACCGCCCGGCGGGACGCCGGACCCGGCGCCCGCCGAGGCCCCACGCCCCGAGGACACGGCGCAGAAGGTGGCCATGGACGCGCGGGCGGCCGGCGGGGAGGGCGAGCCGGACGCGGCCCGCCGCCGGCGCCGGGCACAGTTCCTCCGTGAGCTGAACGAGGCCAAGGAGCTGCGCGACCGCGTCCAGCCCCGGCGCGCCCGCGCCGCCCGGATGCGGCAGGCGATGCGCATGCGCACATTCCGCTGGTAGCGCAACGGCGCGGGACCACCCGACCGGACCCGCGCCCACCGCCGCCACCCCGTCCGCGCCGCCGCACCCGGACCCGCCGCGACCGAGGCCCCTGGGCGTCACCGCGAAGCCCCGCACGCGTCACCGCACGGCCGCGTGCCCGCCGTACACGCCGCCACAAGGACCTCCGCGCGCCACATATGGACCGTTTACGCGCCACCATTCGGGCGCTGCTTCCGTCACCCGTATCCGGTCCCGTCCGGCCCTCGGAGGGGCGGATCCAGCCCCGTTACGGCACCCATCCGGCCCCTTCACGGACCGGATCTCGCAGAACCCGGGCACGACGCAGCGTCGAAGACCCCGCGCGAACGCGTTGTTTCTGCCACGATTCCGATTGGGGCGGGGACTCCGGGCGCTCACGCGCCGCCCTCGCCCGGCCCGGATACGCCTCTGACCAGTGGGAGAGTCACGGTGTACTTCGCCGCACTGCTCGCGCGCACCGAAGACGGGTGGGAAGCGAGCGATACAGAGCTCGACAATGTGGAGACGCTTGCCGACCTGGCCGACCTGGCCCGGCAGGCAGCGGTCGACGACGACACGGTGGTGGCGTTCATCGAGCAGGAGGGCGCGTGGTTCGGCGTCGTCCGGGTGGACGGCGAGGACGACCCGCGCGTCTTCGTCTCGGATGCCACCGCCGCGTCCCGCAGCTCGTACGGCGCCATGCTGACCGACGAACTGATCGGCCGCGACGAGGAAGCCCCGGAGGACCTCGACGATCTGACCAATCTGGACGGTACGGAAGACGGTGAGCCCGAGGGCGCCGAGGACGAGGCGGAGGAGGCCGAGGCCGACGAACGGTTGCCGGCCGGGCCGCTCGGTGACGTCGACCTCCTCGACGACCTCGGCGTCACCGGCAAGGACTTGCTGACGTTCGACAGCAACGGTGACGCGTTGGGCGAGATCGCCGACGCGCTGGGCTGCACGGACGTGCTGGAGGCGGTGCGGTGACGGACGGGGGGCGGCGCACCGCGGCCGCTCCCCGCCCGCCCGCCGCGGGCCCTCGTACGCCCGCCGTGCGGCCTGCCGCGCCCGTCACGGGCCGGCGGCCGCCCGCCGCGGGGCCGCCTCCGCCGGTCCCCGGCACCGCCGCGGTCGCCGACACTGTTGTCATGACCGACGCACAGTCCGCCCCGGCCCCCGCACCCGATCCGTTGCGCGACCCGTGGGCCGCGCCCATGCGGCAGGCCCTGGCGGAGGCCGCGCTCGCCCCCGGGACCGGAGACGTCCCGGTGGGCGCCGTCGTGCTGTCCGCGGACGGGCGGGTGATCGGTACCGGCCACAACGCACGCGAGGCCACCGGCGACCCGACGGCCCACGCCGAGGTGCTCGCCATCAGGGCGGCGGCCCGCACGCTCCAGGAGGAGGCCCACGCACGCCAGGAGGAGGCCCAGGCGACCGCCGTCGGGGAGGGCGACACCTCCGTACGCCGCGCCACCGACTGGCGGCTGACCGGCTGCACCCTCGTGGTCACGCTCGAACCCTGCACGATGTGCGCGGGCGCCATCGTGCTGTCCCGGGTCGACCGGGTGGTCTACGGCACCCGCGACGAGAAGGCGGGCGCGGCCGGCTCGCTCTGGGACGTCGTACGTGACCGACGTCTCAACCACCGCCCCGAAGTGATCACCGACGTCCTGACCGAGGACTGCGCGGCGCCCCTCACCGACTTCTTCCGCGGCCGCTGAGGGCGGTTCGACGGGTACGGAGGGGGCCGACGCCCGGCCTCCGGCGGGTACGGAGGGCCGTCGCCCGGGCCTGGCGGGTGCCCCTCAACGCGATCCGGACGCCGTTCCGGGAGGTCCGCGCGCCCGCCTCCCGGAACCGATTTCGGCACACGGCCCCTCATGGGCTAGGCTCTGCCTCGGTAGCGTGTCCGAGCGGCCGAAGGAGCGCGCCTCGAAAGCGCGTGAGGGGGCAACTCCTCCGTGGGTTCAAATCCCACCGCTACCGCTCGCACGAAGGGCCCGACTCAGCTGAGTCGGGCCCTTCGTCGTACCCGGACCTCTGGCCCGCACCGCGGCCGGGAGGAGAGCGGTGCGGACCCCGCAGCGAGGCCCGGTCCCGCCCGCGGACTCCTGCCAGGTCCGCGGGGCGCACCGTCCAGCCTGCGGCCGCGCTCCGGCCCGACAGGCCGCCGAACGGCCCCGATCACCGGGACTTTCGTCCTCGGCCGCGTGGGAGGGGCGGCGTGGCGCCGTCGCGAAAGCGACCCCGGGGCCGGGGGGCCGCCCCGGACGCGGCTGCTGCGTTGGGGCCGGTGTGGTTACACTCGCCCGACCGCACCGGGCGGGAGCTGCCGGTAAAGGCCGTAGGGGAGACGGGGACGAATGGTGGAAACGAAGAAGATCGCGCTGTATGTGGTCGTCGTCTTCGTCCTGTACACGATCGTCACGTCCCCCACCCGGGCCGCCGATCTCGTCCAGATAGGCTTCGAGGGCATTTCGGACGCCGCCCAGGGCGTCGGCCAGTTCATGACCTCGCTGATCCAGTAGCCGACCGGCAGAGCCCCTCGCGCCGGCCCGTCCGCCCCATAGGGCCGGGCGCCCGCCGCCAGTCCGGCAGAAACGATCCAGCGGGCCCGCACGCCCGTACGTACGCACTCACGGAGGCCCGCCCATGATCCGCCACCTGGTCCTGTTCAAGCTCAACGAGGGCGTCGAGCGCGACGAGCCGCGCGTCGCGGCCGGCGTGAAGGCGTTCCAGGAGCTCGGCGACCTCATCCCCGACGTGGAGTTCTGGGAGTGCGGCTGGAACGTCACCGACCGCCCGATCGCGTACGACTTCGCGATCAACTCGGCCGTCGCCGACAAGGACGCCCTGACGCGCTATCTGGAGCACCCCGCCCACCAGGCGGGCGTCCGCCAGTGGGCGGAGTTCGCCACCTGGGTGATCGCCGACTACGAGATCTGATCCGCCGGTCCGGAAGCGTCCGGACCACGGCCCCGCCCGGCCCCTTCCGGGTCGCGCCGCCGCCGGCCCGCCACGGGCCGACAGTGCCCCTCGCCCCAGCGGGCGAGGGGTTTCTTCATGCCCGCCCGCCTCCCGGCGCCTGCGAGAGGCCGCTCCCCGGCACCCCCGTACCGCCCGCCGCCGACCGCTCGGCGCCCCTCCCCGCAGCCTCCCCGCGGCCTCCACCTGCCCCTCGCCACATCAACTGCCGCTCAACACGGCGTTATGCGGTGCTTGCACACACTGCACATGTCTTGTGATGCTATGACCGCTTTTGCCGGATACATCCGCTTCAGCACAGCCCAGTCCGACACAAAGCCCAGTCCTGTGAAGGGGAGGCGTGAACCGTGACGGCCCGTACTGCGCCGAAGGCGCCATCCCGCCAGAGCAGGAGTGCGGACACCCGGGCGCTCACGCAAGTCCTCTTCGCCGAGCTGGCGGGCCTGGAGGCGGGCACCCCCGCGCACGCCCGGGTGCGGGACGCGCTGATCGAGGCGAACCTCCCCCTGGTCCGTTACGCGGCCGCGCGCTTCCGCAGTCGCAACGAGCCGATGGAGGACGTGGTCCAGGTCGGCACCATCGGCCTGATCAACGCGATCGACCGGTTCGACCCGGACCGCGGCGTGCAGTTCCCCACCTTCGCCATGCCGACCGTCGTCGGCGAGATCAAGCGGTACTTCCGGGACAACGTCCGCACGGTCCACGTACCGCGCCGGCTGCACGAGCTGTGGGTACAGGTGAACGGCGCCACCGAGGACCTGACGGTGCTGCACGGCCGGTCCCCCACGACGGCCGAGATCGCCGAGCGCCTGAAGATCGGCGAGGAGGAGGTCCTCGCGTGCCTGGAGGCCGGCCGCTCGTACCACGCGACGTCCCTCGAAGCCGCGCAGGAAGGTGACGGCCTGCCGGGTCTCCTGGACCGCCTCGGCTACGAGGACCCGGAGCTGGCCGGCGTGGAACACCGCGACCTGGTGCGCCACCTCCTGGTCCAGCTCCCGGAACGGGAGCAGCGCATCCTCCTGCTGCGCTACTACAGCAACCTGACGCAGTCCCAGATCAGCGCGGAGCTGGGCGTGTCCCAGATGCACGTCTCCCGGCTGCTCTCCCGGAGCTTCGCCCGACTGAGATCCGCAAACAGGATCGACGCCTAACCAGGACGAGGTACGACCCCCCGGTAACGCCACTCCTTCCTGCAGGGATATGTCGACTTGGCGCTACAGCGTGTTGCCGACATGTGACATTCTGCAGGAACCGCGTTTGCCGTGGCGCCGCCTCCGGTATTCAGGTGGAGGCTGAACTCTTCGCTCCGCATGGGGCAGAGGAGGCGCAGCGGCGACCCGACCGCGACCTCAAGGGGGTGGCATGTCCGTAGAACTGGGCAGCTCGAAGGTGCTTCCCGCACCAGCACCGCAAGTGCATGACGACGACGCCCTCAACACCCGTACGCTTTCCCGCTCCCTCTTCTTGCGGCTGGCCACGCTCGACAAGGACAGCGTGGAGCGTACATACGTCCGCGACACGCTCATCGAGCTGAACCTCCCGCTGGTGCGTTACGCCGCTGCCCGCTTCCGCAGCCGCAACGAACCCATGGAGGACATCGTCCAGGTCGGCACGATCGGCCTGATCAAGGCGATCGACCGGTTCGACTGCGAACGCGGCGTCGAATTCCCGACGTTCGCCATGCCTACCGTCGTCGGCGAGATCAAGCGCTTCTTCCGCGACACCTCCTGGTCGGTACGGGTCCCGCGCCGCCTCCAGGAGCTGCGCCTGGCGCTCACGAAGGCCAGCGACGAGCTGTCCCAGAAGCTCGACCGCTCTCCCACCGTCTCCGAACTGGCGGCGTGCCTGGGGGTGTCCGAGGAGGACGTGGTCGACGGCCTCGCCGTCGGCAACGCCTACACCGCCTCGTCCCTCGACTCCCCGTCCCCCGAGGACGACGGCACCGAGGGCTCCCTCGCGGACCGCCTCGGCTACGAGGACAGCGCGCTGGAGGGCGTCGAGTACCGCGAGCCCCTCAAGCCCCTCCTGGCCAAACTCCCCCCGCGGGAACGCCAGATCATCATGCTCCGCTTCTTCGCGAACATGACCCAGTCGCAGATCGGCGAGGAGGTCGGCATCTCCCAGATGCACGTCTCCCGCCTTCTCACCCGCACCCTCGCCCAACTCCGTGACGGCCTGACCACGGACTGACGACGCGAATCCCCCCGGGCACCAGGGACCCGTCCCGGCCCGGGGCAAAGCCATGCGCGTACGCCCTTCCGGTGCCGCCGCGACTCTTCCTGCCTGACGGCCCGTCAGGCACACTGTCGCAATGCGACGGAGGACAGCTGGCGCGACCACAGGTGTCGTACTGCTACTGGGCGCTGCCCTACTGACCATCCCCGGAGGCAGCGACGACGAGGGCTACATCGCCACGGGCGCGGCAGACACCACCCACTCCCCTTCCAAACCCGTGCCCCCCACGGACGACGTCACCCTGACACCCCTGGACGGCCCGAGGGACGCCGACTCCCCGCACCCCGACGCGTCACGTCCTGACGGGACCAACAAGCCCCCGACGAAGGGCCCCACGGCGCCCGACGGACGCGCCGGGTCCAACGAGTCGGGCGCCCCGTCAGGCCCTCAAAATCCCCCCACCGCCAGCAAGGGCACCGAGGGCGGCAGCACCGGGGGCGACGACACAGGCACACCGGCGGACAACGACGACTCCCCGAGCGGCCGTCCTGGCGACGACGAGCCCACCCCCTCCGCCCCGGACACCGGCTCCCCCGCCCTCCTAGAGCTCTCGACCCCCGACCTGGCCGACACCGACACCCGCTGGTGCGAAAAGGTCACCCTCAATCTCCACAACACCGGCGGCCAACCGGTACGCGAAGGCACCCTCACCTTCCACACCCACATCATCGGCGGCCTCGGCATCGACTGGGCCACCCGAAAATCCACCCGCCCCCTACCGGCCCCCCTCCCAGCCGGCGCGACAGAAAAACACACCTGGAAGATCTGCGTAGACGCCTGGCGCGTGCCCCTCGGCATGCACATCGACACGAAGAACGTGGACGCGGACTGGAAGTGACGCGGGGTCCGCCTACGCGACGAAGGAGCCCATGGCGGGTGTCGTGACGATCAGGCCCTCCGCGCGAAAGGGCTGCCAGGGCCTGCGTCTGTCGGCTTGCCTGTGAGGTCTTCCGGGAGCCGCTGAGAGACGAAGGAGCCCGCGCCGGGATGGGTGTGGATCAAGCCTTCGGCGCGTAGGCCGCGGTGCACCTTCTGGGAGGTCGAGGTGACGATGCCGAACTCCGCCGAGAGGTTCAGTACGGAGGGGACGCGCGCGCCGAGGGTGTAGGTGCCGTCTGTGATGCGCCGGCGGATCGCGTCGGCGACCTGCTGCCGATGCACCCGTCGTCATCTGCGGCTGCGGCGGCCTTCACGCGTCCTGCGGGTCGCCTGTGAAGTCTTCCGGGAGCTGCTTCGAGACGAACGAGCCCATGCCGGGCGTCGTGACGATGAGGCCCTCAGCCCGAAGGGCAGCGGTGACCTTGCGTACGGTCACGCGGGCGACGCCGAACTCCTGCTCCATCCGGACCTCGGAGATCAGGTGGGCGGGCGGGTACTCCCCGCTCGCGATCCGGCTGCGGATCACGTCGGCGATCTGTACCCACTTGGGCTGCGTCGGATCGAACTCCATCACGAACAGGACTGTACGGAACAGTAACTAGGTCGTCATAGACGCTCCCCGGTGTAGATAGCTATAGACAGGTGCCTATAGCAGCCCTACGCTGACGCAACAGAGAGCCCCGGCGGCTGCGGCAACAGCCCCGGGGTGTGGTCAACGCCAACCCTGAAGAGGAGCGCCGACATGTGTCACCGTATCGTCCGGGCCGTGGTGTGGCTGGGAGAACTGTTCTTCCGGCCCGTTACGACGGTCAGTCCCAGCCCCCCTCCCCCGCCCATGCCTTCGCAACCACCCCGGCGGCCCGACGAGTTGATCGACGGGGACGCGGTCCGGCTCGTGCGGCCGTACCTCGTGGTCTGTGAGCGGCAGGCTCGGGAGCGGGCCGTTCGGCTCTTCGCGTACGACGCTCGGATCTCGGTGTTCGCCTCGTGAGCGGGCCGGAACAGCTTCGGCTGCTGCCCTGGGACCGGGGTGATGGGCGGCGGTGTTATCTGTCGACCGATGCGGACGGGAGTGGGTATGTCGCGCGGCTGGCCGATGAGATGGAGGCCGTGCAGATGGCCATGGGGGCTCGGTTGGTCGAGCGGGCCGGGGAGGTGCTTGCGCGGCGGGCGCGACCGAATGAACTGCGGTGCATGGCGTACGGGCTGGTTGAGGCGTTGCGGGATGCGTTGCGGGTTGCCGAGAGCCGGGGTGGGCGGATGGTCCGGCCGCCGCAATAGCCGGGCCCAGCGGCAGCCTTGACCTCCGCAGTCGCCGCAACGGGCGAAGGGGCTGCTGAACGGACCCTGTCGTGGTGCGCGGCCCGGTGGGGCGGGGGAGGGTGAGGGCAAGGAAGGGGGGCCACGAGAGGAGCGAGTTCGGTGAGTGCCGCGAAGGATGAGCTGTACGCGACGGATGTGACGGACGCGCGGTGGCGGAAGAGCAGTAAGAGCTGGGCCGAGTACGCCTGTGTGGAGGTCGCGGAGCTCGGCGGTGGTGCGGTGGCCATGCGGGACTCGCGGCATCCGGAGCGCGGGGACCTGCGGTTCACGGCGGAGGAGTGGACCGCGTTCTGTGGCGGGGTGCGGGACGGCGAGTTCGACTGAGCAGGCCCGTACATGAGTAAGGGCTTCTCCCGGTGATGTTGATGCCGACTGGCGGCGGTTGGCCGGGAGAAGCCCTGAAGTCGTAAGGGAGCGGGGAGGGGGGACGGGGTGAGGGGCGCGGCCGCTCGTGGGGCGCGGCCCCTCGTGGGGACGAGTCGTCAGGCCAGGGCCAGCCACGCCGCCGCGGCGACGATCACGATGGCGACGACCACGCCGATGATGATGCCCGCGCGGGGGCCCGAGGAGGTCTGCTGGGTGGCCGCGGCGGCGCGGGGGGACCGGGGGGCGCCTTCGTCGACGAAGGCGCGGAACATCTGCGTGCTGCCGGCCGGGTCGTGGTTGCCGCCGGGCGTCTGCGGGTTGTTCGCCATAGGCCGAGACCCTAGCGAACCGGTGGGTAGGGGGACACCCCCGGGCACGGGTGGGGCCATCCCGTGGGGCGGCGGGCATCGGTGGGTGACGTCGGTGGGGAGTCGGGCAGAGGGGTGCGAAGCGGTCAGGGGGCGCGAAGGTGGCCCTTGTGCCCCGGTGGACAGCACACCACACCCTTCTGACCTGCGGCTTTGTGCACCATAGCCGCACCCTTGACTCGTGCACGGTACACCTTTTTGGTTTCCTTTACCTCGTGAACCCAGGATTCGTTTGCCTGTGGCAACCAAATGGTTCTATGGTTGCCTCAAGCAACAAAAGATGTGTGGAGGTGCCCATGGCAGCGCAGGGTCAGTACCAGGAGCTGGCCAGGCAACTCACCGCCATCGGCGCTGTGAAACGCGAACTCGGGCGCATCCTGCCCCACGACTGCCCGCCCGCCTCGGTAGGCGTGCTCACCATCCTCGACCGGTACGGCGAGATGCGGATGAGCAAGCTGGCCGAGCTGTTGATGATCGACATGTCCGTGACCAGCCGGCATGTCGCCCACATCGCTGAGCGCGGCTGGATCGAGCGGGAGCCCGACCCCCTGGACAAGCGGTCCAGGCTGCTTCGACTGACACCCCGCGGACGGGAGCTCCTCGACGAGCTGGCCGTCCGCTACACAGACTCCCTCGCCCGGTACCTCGACGACTGGTCCGACGACGACGTCGGCCGGCTGAACGAGCTGCTCGCGAAGTTGCACGAGAGTTTCGGCGACTGCCGCACCCGGGCGGGACACGACCACACCACCCGTACACCAGCAGGATGAGAAGGAATTACATGGCTACAACCACACCAGCCGGTGTGCGGGGCGGCCACGCCAAGCACGGAGGCGGCAGTGCCGCCTCCGCCGGAGCCCCCATGACGCACCGTCAGATCATGGAGGCGCTGTCCGGGCTGCTGCTCGGTATGTTCGTCGCCATTCTTTCTTCGACCATCGTGTCGAACGCGCTCCCGCAGATCATTCATGATCTGGACGGCGGGCAGAGTGCCTACACCTGGGTCGTGACGGCCTCGCTGCTGGCGATGACCGCGACGACCCCGCTGTGGGGCAAGCTCTCCGACCTGTTCAGCAAGAAGCTGTTGGTGCAGCTCTCGCTGGTCATCTACGTCGGCGGCTCCGTCGTCGCCGGTCTCTCGCAGAACAGCGGCATGCTGATCGCCTGCCGTGTCGTGCAGGGCATAGGCGTGGGCGGTCTCTCCGCCCTGGCCCAGATCGTGATGGCCGCGATGATCTCCCCGCGTGAGCGGGGACGGTACAGCGGTTACCTCGGTGCTGTTTTCGCGGTGGCCACCGTGGGTGGTCCGCTGCTCGGCGGCGTCATCACCGACACCTCGTGGCTCGGCTGGCGCTGGTGCTTCTACGTCGGCGTGCCCTTCGCGGTGATCGCGCTGATCGTGCTCCAGAAGACCCTGAAGCTCCCCGTGGTCAAGCGCGAGGGCGTCAAGGTCGACTGGGCGGGTGCCTTCTTCATCAGCGCGGCGGTCTGCCTGCTGCTGGTGTGGGTCACCCTGGCCGGCGACAAGTACGACTGGATGTCCTGGCAGACCGGTGCCATGGTCGGCGGTGCCGTCGTGCTCGCGCTGATCTTCGTCCTGGTCGAGACCAAGGCGGCCGAGCCGATCATCCCGCTGCGGCTGTTCCGCAACAAGACGATCACGCTTGCCTCGCTGGCCTCGCTGTTCGTCGGTATCGCGATGTTCTCCGGCACCGTGTTCTTCAGCCAGTACTTCCAGCTGGCGCGCGGCAAGTCGCCGACGATGTCCGGCGTGATGACCATCCCGATGATCGCGGGTCTGTTCATCTCCTCGACCGTGTCGGGCCAGGTCATCACCAAGACCGGCAAGTGGAAGGCCTGGCTGGTCTCCGGTGGTGTGCTCGTGACCGCGGGTCTCGGCCTGCTGGGCACGATCCGCTACGACACCGAGTACTGGCACGTCGCGATCTTCATGGCCCTGATGGGTCTCGGCATCGGCATGATGATGCAGAACCTGGTCCTCTGCACGCAGAACCAGGTCGACCCCCAGGACCTCGGCTCCGCCTCGTCCGTCGTCACCTTCTTCCGCTCCCTCGGCGGTGCGGTCGGTGTCTCGGCGCTCGGCGCGGTGCTGGCAACCCGAGTCACGCACTACGTCAAGGACGGCCTGGCCGACCTCGGACCGGCTGCCGCCAAGGCGGCTCAGTCCGGTGCCGGCGGCGGGGGCATCCCGGACCTGGACGCCCTCCCGGCGCCCCTCCGGACGGTCATGGAGAGTGCCTACGGGCACGCTGTCGCCGACATCTTCCTGATCGCCGCCCCCTGCGCGCTGCTCGCCTTCCTTCTGACGCTTTTCATCAAGGAGGTCGCCTTGAAGACCAAGGGTGGACTGGCCCAGTCCTCCGACGACGGCTCGGACGCCACCGCGTCCGGCGCCACCACGGACGCCGCTGCCGCCGCGTCGGCCGCCGCCGCGGCCCCGGCCGCCGCTTCCGCCGCCTCGACCGAGGCGCTGGAGCCGGCCCTGGTCGGCGCCCCGTCCGTCGCCCCGGACGAGCACGCCCCGTCCTGGGCCCAGCCCCAGACGGCCGCGGCCGCGCAGGGGCAGCGCCTGGCGGCGTACGCCTCCGCCGGCGACCCCGGCACCCCGGAGGGCCCGGCCATCACCGGCTTCGTCCGGAACGCCGACGGCCAGCCGGTGGCGCGCTCCGCGGTCACGCTGATCTCCCTCAGCGGCCGCCAGCTGGGCCGCTCGGTGGCCCAGGCCAACGGCTCGTACGTGCTGAACGCCCCCGGCGCCGGCTCGTACGTCCTGATCGCGGCCGCCGACGGCCACCAGCCGCAGGCGTCCACGGTCGTCGTGGGTGACCAGCCGATCGGCTACGACATCCTGCTCAGCGGCACCAGCGGCCTGCGCGGCCTGGTCCGCAGCGTGGTCACCGGCGAGCCGGTGGACGGCGCGATGGTCGTGGTCACGGACATCCGCGGTGAGGTGCTGGCGACCGGCAAGACCGGCACCGAGGGCTCCTTCGCCTTCGACGAGCTGGCCGCCGGTACGTACACCGTCGCGGTGAACGCCACCGACTTCCGGCCGACGGCACAGCCGGTCGAGGTCAGCGGCCAGGGCATCACCCGCCTGGAGATCGCGCTGCAGTCCGGCGCCCGTGTCCAGGGCATCGTCCGGGCCGGCGCGGACCGCCGTCCGCTGCCGGACGCGCGGGTCACGCTGGTCGACGCGGCCGGCAACGTGGTCGCCACCTCCACGACCGGTGAGGACGGCGCGTACGCCTTCACCGACCTGGACACCGGCGACTACACGGTGATCGCCAGCGGATACCCGCCGGTGGCCAACGCGCTGTCGGTGGACGCGAGCGGGGCCGACGGCTACGACGTCGAACTCGCCCACCCGGGCGACTGACACCGCCACGGCGATAGAGCCAACGGGGGCCGGGGCATCTCGCCCCGTGAGCACAGCCCCGGTCGGGGGCGCGCGTTGAGCGGAGACGCGCCCCGGGCCGGACCACAGGGCCCCGGCGGCGGCGGGCATCAAAGGCAGGGGACGGCCTGCTCGCCGCCGGCCGGGGCCCACATGTACCAAGCACGACATCGGGAGTGGGTATGAGTTCGACAGGCGCGGGCGTTCGGGCACAGGTCCGGACACGCGACGGCTGGGCGGTCAAGCACGCGGTGCTGACCGTCACGGACATGACGGGCACGCAGGTCCTGCGGGCAACGGCCGACGAGGACGGCGTCGTGCGCGACGCGACGCCGCTGCAGCCCGGCCCGTACACGGTGATCGTGACGGCCGTGGGCTACACGCCGGTCGCCTCGACCTCGATCGTGACGGCGAGCGGCCGGATGGACGTCGGCAACCTGACGCTGGCCCGCCAGGGCGGCGCCGAGCTGCCCCCGCCCGGACCGTGGACGATCGACCCGATGCACTCGTCCGTGGCGGCGTCCGCGCAGCACCTGGGGATCTCCAGCGTGCGCGGCCGGTTCACCGAGTTCGCGGGCCGCATCGACATCTCGGAGGACCTGGAGAAGTCGCGCGTCGAGGCGGTCATCAAGGCCGCGTCGATCGACACCGGCAACGGCATGCGCGACGGCCACCTGCGCAACGCCGACTTCCTGGACGTGGAGACCTACCCGGAGCTGACCTACCGGTCCACGGGTCTCGAGGCGGCCGGGCCGGACCGCTGGACCGTGCACGGCGACCTCTCGCTGCACGGCGTCTCGCGGCCGGTGGACCTGAACCTCTCGTACCTGGGCACGGGCCCGGACCCGTGGGGCGGTACGCGGGCGGCGTTCAGCGCCACCGCCGAGCTGCGCCGCGAGGACTTCAAGATGAACTACAACCAGGTCGTCGCGGCAGGCATCGCCGCCATCGGCACCACCCTCCGGGTGGAGCTGGACATCCAGGCGGTCCAGGGGGACTCGCTGCCGATGGCGGGCTGAGCGGCTGTACGCAGCGCTCCGGTCGGCCGATCACTCCCGACGGTCGGCCGGGTACCCGTAAGAGAACCGGGTGACCACAAGAGAAGAAGAACGGGCGGCGGCTGTCCCTTCGTGGACAGCCGCCGCCCTTCTGTATGCCGGCGCTCCGTGCAGGGGGCCGGCGCCTTTGTGCACCCGTTCGGGTCAGGGCATGCGGCCCCGGTCGCGCATCGCCTCGAGGCCGGCGATCTGCACGTCCAGCGCGAAGGCGAAGTCGCGCTCGCGCATCTCCCGGACGCCGATGCCCTGCCGGAGCTCCAGGGACCGGGCGGACATCTCCATCGTCTCGGCGAACTCCGGGCGGTCCTGCACCGCCCCGACGACCTCGTCGAACTGCTCGTCCAGCGACTTGCCGGTCTCCCGGGAGCGCTGCTCGTGCAGCCCCTCGACCGTGCTGAAGCCGTAGACGAACTGGAAGATCGAGCCGAGCCCGCCGGAGACCTGCTCCGGGGTCAGCCCGCTGTCCCGCATGACCCGCAGCGTCGCGTTGGAGAACGCGATCGCGTGCGGGCCCACGTTGAGGTACTCCCCCAGCAGCCGCGGCGCCCAGCGGTGGGTGACCAGCACCTTGCGGTACTCGGCGGCGAGGTGCCGCAGGTGGTCCCGCCAGTCCTTGTCCGGGTCGTCCTCGTCCGGCAGCTCGATCTCGCCGGCCACCGCGTCGATGGCCAGCTCCAGCAGGTCGTCCTTGGTGTCGACGTACCAGTAGACCGACATCGCCGTGACGCCGAGCGCGGCGGCCAGGCGGCGCATCGAGAACGCCGCCAGCCCGTCCGCGTCCAGCAGCCGGACGGTCGTCGCCACGATCTTGTCCAGGTCCAGCCCGGCCGGCTGGTCCGCCTTCCGCTTCAGCGGGGGACGTTCGGTCAGCCAGACACTTTTCCGCGGCTTGCCGGCGCGGCTGCCCGTCGCTGCCATGGCGCGCCCTCCCTCATCGCTGAACTGGTCGTACGCGGTCCTGCCGCCTCGATGCTATTCCGCTTCGGCACGGGAGCGCCCCGCCTGTCCGCCGGCCTCCGGAGCCGGTGCCGCGGTCTCCCCGGCCACCGGGACGGCTGTGGCGTCCGGTGCCCCGCGCTGCGCCGCGGCGGCCCGTTCGGCGCGCTCGGCACGGCCGAGCAGCACGCCGGCGACCACACCGCCCGCGAACACCGCGGCGGCACCGACCAGTTGGCTGGTCTGGATGCCGGCCGCGAAGGCGTCGCGGACGGCGGCGCAGTCGGCGTCCGTACGGGCCGCCGCGAGCGCGGCGGGCAGCGAGCCGGCCCCGGCGGCGGCCGCCGGGATCAGCGCGGCGAAGCGGGAGTTGAGCACCGCGCCGAGGACGGCGACGCCCAGGCCCTGGCCGCACTCCATGAGCGTGCCGTTGACGCCGGCGCCGACGCCCGCCTTGGCGGGCGGGATCGCGGACATGATGGCGTTGGCCATGGCCGGCATCGAGAGCGCGACACCGACACCCATGACGATCAGCCCGGCGAGCATGCCGGAGTAGGAGTCGGCACCCAGCAGCGAGATCGCCGCGAGGCCCGCGGCGAGCAGCGTCATGCCGACGGTGATGGTGCGCGGCGTGCCCATCTTGATCATCAGCTTTCCGGCGATGCCGGAGAAGCTCAGGACGACGGCGGTCAGGGCGAGCGGCGCGGTGCGCAGCCCGGCCTCCAGCGGCGCGTAGCCGAGCACCATCTGCAGGTGCTGGGTGAGCAGGAACATCGAGCCGCCCATGCCGAACGCGACGAGGATGCCGCCCGCGACGGCGCCGACGAACTTGCGGTCGCGGAAGAAGTGCATGTCCAGCATGGGGTGCGGGGTGTGCAGCTCCCAGCGGGCGAAGACGGCGAGCGCGACGAGGCCGACGACGGCGGAGCCCAGTACGCGGGCGGAGAGCCAGCCGTGGTCGGGGCCGGAGATGATCGCGAAGACCACGGCCACCATGCCGATCATGGACAGCAGGGCGCCCGGCAGGTCGGGACGGTCGCCGGAGGGGTTCTTGGACTCCGGCACCAGCTTCAGCACGGCGATCAGGCCGAGCACCGCGACCGGCAGGTTGATCAGGAAGATCGAGCCCCACCAGAAGTGGTTCAGCAGCGTGCCGCCGATGAGCGGACCGGCGGCGAAGCCGAGGGAGTTGACCGCTCCCCAGATGCCGATCGCCTTGGGGCGCTCCTCGTTGTCGAAGATCTGGACGACGACGGCGAGGGTGGTGGTCATCAGCAGCGCGCCGCCGATGCCCATGCCGGCGCGGGCGGCGATCAGTTGCCCGGCGGACTGCGCGAAGCCCGCGACGAGCGAGCCTATGCCGAACAGCACCAGGCCGCCGGCCAGCATCTTCTTGCGGCCGTAGCGGTCGGCGGCGTTGCCGGCCGTGAGCAGCAGGCCGGACTGGACCAGCGAATAGGCGTTGATCATCCACTGGATGTCGGCGGTGGACGCGCCCAGCTCCTTGTTCAAGGAGGGGACGGCGACATTGAGGATGGTGTTGTCCAGGAGGACGGTGAGCTGCGCGAGGCAGATGACGCCGAGGATGATCCAGCGCGTGGGATGGCGCGGTGGGCTCTCGGCGGTTGCGGCAGCGGAGGCCACGGGGGACATGCAGGCTCCCTGTACGGATGTGAGCGGATGACTTACACCGTACAGGGATGCCTTATACGCCGTACATTTGATTTTCGGCCGCCGGGGCCGGGACCAGGCCCGTGCCCCGGCGGCCGGGCCGGGCCCCTCCCCCGGCGCTAATTCTTCGGGCTGGTCAGGTCGTAGAGCGTCGTGCTGCCGACGGTGACCTTCTCGTAGTTCTTCGCGACCCACGAGGTGATCTTCGAGGAGGTCCCGGAGTTACCGCCGGGGCCGCCCATGCCGCCGCCCAGGAAGTAGTGGATCTTCCCTTCCTTCACGTACTGCTGGAACTGCGCGAGCGTCGGGGACGGGTCGCTGCCGTTGAAGCCGCCGATGGCCATGACGGGCTTCTCGGTCGCGAGCTGGTAGCTCGCCGCGTTCTGCGAGCCGATGGACGCGGCGGCCCAGGTGTACTTGTCGGCATCCGCGAGCAGCTTGGCCTTCACCTCGGCGCTGACCTGCGCGCCGTTGAGCAGGCCGCCCATGCCGCCGCCTCCGCGCATGCCGTTGCGCTCGCCGCCGCCCGCGCCGCCGAAGCCGGGGAAGCCGTTGCGGGCGGCGTTGCCCTTCTGGGAGCCGTTGCCCTTCTGGTTGCCCTGGTTGCCGTTCATGCCCGGCGGCCCGCCCATCCCGCCGGGACCGCCCTGCCGGCCGTTCTGACCCTGGCCCTGCTGGTTGGCCTGCCCCTGCTGGCCGTTCCGGCCGCCCGGCATTCCGGGCGGGCCGCCCTTGCCGCCGCCCATACCGCCGGGACGGCCCATGCCGCCCGGGCCGCCCATGCCGCCCGAGACCGACGGTCCCGCCGTGATGATCGAGCCGGTGTGCGGGGTCGTCACCGTGTTCAGCGTGTACGCCACCGGCCCGGCCAGCGATGTCGCGAGGCCCAGCCCCGCGGCGCCGATCGCCAGCCGCCGGCCGGCCCCGTCCTGCCCGCGGCCGAGGACCGCCAGCGCGACCGCCGCGAACAGCCCGCCGGCCAGGACGGTCCAGCGCAGCCACGGCAGCCAGCTCGACGACCGGTCGAGCAGGACGTACGACCAGACCGCCGTGACCGCGACCGTCAGCGCGAGCACCGACGTGGCGGCGACGTGCTGCCGGCGCTGCCACAGCACCGCGGCGCCCATGCCCACCAGCGCCGCGATGTAGGGGGCCAGGGCGATGTTGTAGTACTGGTGGAAGATCCCGGACATGAAGCTGAAAGTCACGAAGGTCATCAGCAGCGCGCCGCCCCAGACCCGGAACGCGTTGCGCTGCCGCACGGCGAGCGTGTCCGTCGCAGCCACCGCGTCCGTCGCGGCCACCGCGTCCGTCGCGGCCACCGCCTCCGTCGCGTCCTTCGCGCGCCGCGCCTTCCTCAGCACGACCAGTCCGGCGATCAGCAGGATGAAGGCCGCGGGCAGCAGCCAGGAGATCTGGCCGCCCATGTCGGAGGAGAAGAGCCGGTCGATGCCGGTCTCGCCCCAGCCGCCACCGCCGCCGCCCCGGCCGCCACCGCCGCCGACGCTGCCGGTCTCATTGCCGTTGATCCGGCCCAGGCCGTTGTAGCCGAGGGTCAGCTCCAGGAAGCTGTTGTTCTGCGAGCCGCCGATGTACGGGCGCGAGGACGCCGGCCACAGTTCGACGATCGCCACCCACCAGCCGGCCGAGGCGATCAGCGCGAGCCCGGCGAGCAGCGTCTGCCCGATGCGCCTGCGGACCGTGGTGGGCGCGCAGAGCAGATAGACCAGCGCCAGCGGCGGCAGGATCAGCCACGCCTGGAGCGTCTTGACCAGGAAGGCGAAGCCGAAGCAGACCCCGGCCAGCACCAGCCACTTGGTGCGGGCGTCCTCCAGGGCGCGCAGCACACAGGCGATCGCGCAGACCATGAGCAGGCAGAGCAGCGCGTCGGGGTTGTTGAAGCGGAACATCAGCGCGGCGACCGGGGTGACCGCCAGCACGGCGCCCGCGAGCAGCCCGGCGCCCGCGCCGAAGCGCCGGCGCACGGCCGCGTACAGCACGCCGACCGACGCGACGCCCATCAGCGCCTCGGGCACCAGGATCTGCCAGGCGCCGAGCCCGAAGAGCTTCACCGACAGCCCCATCGGCCACAGCGCGGCCGGCGGCTTGTCGACGGTGATGGAGTTCGCGGCGTCCGAGGAGCCGAAGAAGAACGCCTTCCAGCTCTCGCTGCCGGCCTGGACCGCCGCCGAGTAGAAGGAGTTGGCGTACCCGGAGGCGCCCAGGTCCCACAGGTAGAGCGCGGCGGTGACCGCCAGCAGGAGCAGCAGCCCGGGGCGGACCCGGCGCGGATCGCCGGGGCTCGTCGGGGTACGCGGCTCGGGCGGGGTGTCCGCCCGCGGAGCCTCGTACAGGGGAGGCGCGGTCATCGGGAGCTCCTGGAATCACTGGTGCCCTGCTGGGCGGGGGTGGTGCCCGGGAAGACCCAGGCGCGGAAGAGGAGGAAGCGGAGCACGGTCGCGGCGAGGTTCGCGGCGATCAGTACGGCCAGTTCGGTGCCGTGCGAGGCGTCGACCGCCGCCGCGTTCAGGGCCGCCAGCGAACCGCTGGTCAGCGCGAGGCCGATGGCGAAGACGACCAGGCCCTGGGCCTGATGGCGGACCGCGCGGTCCCGGCCCCGCACCCCGAAGGTGAGGCGCCGGTTGGCGGCGGTGTTGCCCAGCGCGCAGAGCAGCTGGGCCAGCGCGTTGGCGGCCTGCGGCCCGATGCCGAGCCGGAAGAGCGAGTACAGCAGCAGGTAGGCGACCGTGCTGAGCGCGCCGACGACGCAGAAGCCGACGAGCTGGCGGGCGAGTCCGCCCGGTACGCCGGCCAGTTGCCGGTCGCGCGGGTCGTCGCCGAAGGGCCGGGCCAGCCGGTCCAGCGGCAGCGCGCCGGTGGCCAGCGCCCGCCCCACGCGCCAGACCCCCTTGAGGTCGTCGGTGGCGGTCCTGACGATGTGGACGGTGCTGTCGGGGTCGTCGACCCAGTCCACCGGCACCTCGTGGATCCGCAGCCCGGCCCGCTCGGCGAGGACCAGCATCTCGGTGTCGAAGAACCAGCCGGTGTCCTCGATCATCGGCAGCAGCCGCTGGGCCACGTCGCCGCGGATCGCCTTGAACCCGCACTGCGCGTCGCTGAACCGGGCGGCCAGCGAGCCGCGCAGGATCACGTTGTAGCTGCGCGAGATGAACTCCCGCTTGGGGCCGCGGACCACGCGCGAGCTGCGCGCCAGCCGGGAGCCGATCGCCAGGTCGGAGTGGCCGGAGATCAGCGGCGCCACCAGCGGCAGCAGCGCGTTCAGGTCGGTGGACAGGTCCACGTCCATGTACGCCAGGACGGGCGCCCGGGACATCGACCAGACGGTACGCAGTGCCCGGCCGCGGCCCTTCTGCTCCAGCCGTACCGCGGTGACCTCGGCGAGCTCGTCGTCCAGCCGGGCCGCGACCTCGGGCGTGGCGTCGGTGCTCGCGTTGTCCGCGATGGTGATCCGGAAGCCGTACGGGAACGTGTGGGTCAGGTACTCGTGGAGCCGCCGCACACACGGTTCGAGGTCGGTCTCCTCGTTGTAGACCGGGATCACCACGTCCAGCACGGTCGTGGTCCGGCCCGGCCGCAGGTGCTCGCGCGGCGGCAAGGAGCCCAGCGGGACGGGGGCCGGTGCGGGTTCCGGCGCGTGAGCCCGGGAGTGGCCCGGGGCCGGCTGTGTCGTCGTCATGGCAACGACGTTCGTCGGCCCCGCTGTCACCTCCGTGTGGTGAGCCTGTGCCCTGCCTGTGAGTCCTCGGCGGGCTCCGTCGCGTGCGTCACGGCGGGCTCGCCGCCGGGCGCGGCTGCGGGCAGCCGGACCGTGAAGACGGTCCGTCCCGGCACGCTGTCCACGCCCACCTCGCCGTCGTGCGCGGCCACCACGGCGCGGACGATGGCCAGGCCGAGGCCGGTGCTCCCGGCGGACCGCGACCGCGAGGCGTCGCCGCGCGCGAACCGCTCGAAGACGTGCGGCAGCGTCGCCGCCGGGATGCCGGGCCCGTCGTCCTCGATCCGCAGCAGTACGGACGGGCCGTGCCGGGCCACCCGCGCGGTGACCGTGGTGCCCTCCGGGGTGTGCGTACGGGCGTTGGCGAGCAGGTTGACCAGCACCTGGTGCAGGCGCGCCGCGTCGGCCCGTACGAGTGCGGGTTCCTCGGGGAGTTCGAGCCGCCAGCGGTGCCCGGGACCCGCCGCGCGGGCGTCGCTGACCGCGTCCACGACCAGCGGGGAGAGATCGATGCTCGCGTACGAGAGCGGGCGGCCCGCGTCCAGCCGGGCGAGCAGCAGCAGGTCCTCCACCAGCCCGGTCATCCGGGTCGCCTCGGACTCGATGCGGCCCAGCGCGTGCCGGGTGTCGGGGCCCGGTTCCTCGCGGCCGCGCCGGGTCAGCTCGGCGTAGCCGCGGATGGAGGCGAGCGGCGTACGCAGCTCGTGGCTGGCGTCGGCGACGAACTGCCGTACCCGCGTCTCGCTCTCCTGCCGCACGGCCAGCGCCGAACCGACGTGCCCCAGCATGCGGTTGAGCGCCGCGCCGACCTGGCCGACCTCGGTACGCGGATCGGCCTCGGCGGCCGGCACCCGCTCGTGCAGCGCCACCTCGCCCTCGTGCAGCGGGAGTTCGGAGACGCGGGTGGCGGTCGCGGCGACCCGGCGCAGCGGCCGCAGCGCGAACCCGACCATCGAGGCGCCCGCGATGCCTGCCGCGACCAGCCCGGCGGCCGTCACACAGACCTCGACCACGATCAGCGTGTTGACCGTGTCGTCCACCTGGGCCAGCGGCAGCCCCACGACCACCGAACCGTCCTTGGTGGACTGGACGCGGTAGTCGCCGAGGCCGGGCAGGGCGGCGGTGTGCGGCCGGCCGTCCCGGGGGACGTCCTCCAGCGCCCGGAGCTGGGCGCCGTTCAGCGCGTCGAGGTGCTCGGCGGGCACGCGGCTCTTGGAGTCGTTGTTCTTCGCCCCGTCCGCGATCTCGCCGTCGGGCGTGACCCGGCCGCCGACGGTGCCGATCGGCTGCCCCGGCAGCGCGACGAAGTCCAGGCTCCGCCGCTGCATCGGATCGTGCATCGCGACCGGGCCCTGGGTGCGCCGGGCGGAGTCCAGCAGCTGATCGTCGAGCTGCGTCTGGAGGTACGAGTGCAGCGCGATCGTCGTGACCGTGCCGATGACGGTCGCGACCACGGCGATCAGCGCGACCGCGGCCACCACCAGCCGGGTACGCAGGGACCACGGTCGCCGGCCGGAACGACCGCCGGGGGTACGGAACATGAGCGTCGGTCCGCCTACTCGCCCGGCTTGATCAGATAGCCCGCGCCGCGCCGGGTGTGGATCATCGGGCTGCGGCCTGCGTCGATCTTCCGCCGCAGGTAGGAGATGTACAGCTCGACGACGTTGGCCTGGCCGCCGAAGTCGTAGCTCCACACCCGGTCCAGGATCTGGGTCTTGCTGAGCACCCGGCGCGGATTGCGCATGAGGTACCGCAGCAGCTCGAACTCCGTGGCCGTGAGGTGGATGTCCACCCCGTCGCGCGAGACCTCGTGACTGTCCTCGTCCAGCACGAGGTCGCCCACCGTGAGCACCGACTCCGCGCGCACGGCGGCGGCACCGGCCCGGCGCAGCAGTCCGCGCAGCCGGGCGACCACCTCCTCCAGGCTGAACGGCTTGGTGACGTAGTCGTCACCACCCGCGGTCAGCCCGGTGATGCGGTCCTCCACGGCGTCCTTGGCCGTGAGGAAGAGCACCGGCACGTCGGGCAGGTCGCGGCGGAGCCGGCCCAGCACGGTCAGGCCGTCCATGTCGGGCAGCATGACGTCCAGGAGCACCGCGTCCGGCCGCCACTCGCGCGCGGCCCGCAGCGCGCTCGTACCGTCCCCGGCGGAACGGATGTCCCAGCCCTCGTAGCGCAGCGCCATCGAGAGCAGGTCGGTGAGCGACGCCTCGTCGTCGACGACGAGCACGCGCACCGGGCTCCCGTCGGGGCGCAGCAGTTCCGGTTGCTTCTTCGCGGAGGGCGGCGATCCGGCTGTGGCAGTCATACCGGCAAGCCTGGCGGCGGCCTCTGAGAGCGCCCTTTCCGGTTCCTGTGAATTTCCTGAGAAACGCAGGCGGGCACGGCAGAAGAGCGTCCGACCGGCTGGGCCGCCCCCCGCGCGGTCCAGCCGGTCCCACTGAGTAAGAGCATGGCAGGCACCACTGACAATCGGCCCTGTGCGAGGGGCGGGCCGGGCGCCGCTGTCAGAGGTCCAGCAGCCGGGCCGCGTTCCCGTGGCACACACCGCGCAGCCAGTCGTCCCCCAACTCCAGCCGCGTCAGCGACTCCAGCGCGTGCGCGTAGCCGTACGGGATGTTCGGGAAGTCGCTGCCGAAGAGGATCCGGTCGCCGAGGTCCGCCAGCCGCCCGCGCTCCTCCCGGGGGAACGGCGCCGACCGCTCGGCGAAGTCGGTGAAGTTCATCGTCGTGTCCAGGTGGACGTTCCCGTACCGCTCCGCCAGGTCCAGGAAGTCGGTGTACTCCGGCATCCCCATGTGCGCGACGACCAGCGTCAGCCGCGGATGCCGGGCCAGCACCCGTGCGACCGGCTCGGGCCCGGTGTGCTTGCCGGGCGCGGGCCCCGAACCGCAGTGGGTGACCACCGGCACTCCGGCGTCCGCCAGCAGCCCCCACACCTCGTCGAGCCGCTCGTCCGCCGGGTCGTACGCGCCGACCTGCACATGCGCCTTGAAGATCCGCGCCCCGCCCGCCAGTTCCTCCCGGACGTACGCCGCGGCACCGTCCTCGGGGAAGAAGGTCGCGGTCCGCAGGCAGTCGGGCGTACGGGCGGCGAAGTCGGCCGCCCAACCGTTCAGCCAGCGCGCCATGCCGGGCTTGTGCGGGTAGATCATCGAGGTGAACGCGCGGACGCCGAAGCCGCGCAGCACGGCGAGACGCTCGTCCTCCTCGTACCGGTACGTGATCGGCCACTCCCGGCCCACCAGCGGCCCTGCCGCGTCAAAGTACGCCCAGACCTTGGCCAGCACGCGCTCCGGCATGAAGTGCGTGTGCACGTCGATCAGTCCGGGGAGCCCCAGCTCCCGCCAGAACGCCCCGACCCGCTCGTCCCCTTCGGCCGCCGTCCCGCGCGGCCCCTCCGGCGCCTTCAGAACAACCCCTCCTGCCGTCCCTCGTCCGTACCGCTCTCCGCCCGGACCACCACGTCCGCCGTCGTCACCTTCCCCGCCGCGGCGCGCAGCACCCATCCGGACAGCAGCCGGGCGTCCAGGACCACCACCGGCACCGCGCTCCCGCCGCGGCCCTCCTGCCCTTCTTGCCGCAGGTACAGGTCGGAGCCGGCCGCGGCCAGCACCTCCCCGGCGACCTCGGCCCCCGCGCGCAGCGCCCCGACCTCCCCCACGGCCCCCGGCTCCACCGGAATCCGGGCCAGCCCGAACACCTCGGAGTGGTCCTCGTACGCGTACGGGGCGGCCCGGAGCGCCTCCGGCCAGCCCGGCAGCGACTGCGCCTCGCGGTGCAGCGCACCCAGCGCGGCGGCCCGCTCGGCGGCCGGTGGCAGCGCCCGCCGCGCCGCCCGCTTCTCCGCCTTGGCGAACCGGTCACGGACCGCCAGCGCGCTCCCCAGCAGTGCCTCGGCCCGCCGCGCGGCCATCAGCGGCCCGTGCCCCAGCCAGGAGTACCCGACCGCGCCCTGCTCCAGCAGCCGCGCCGCGCCCCGCTCGGCCGCGGTGATCCCCACCTTCAGCAGGCCGGGGCCGAAGTACGCCAGGTAGACGCCGTACGGGCGCGGATCGTCGGCCATCGTGTCAGCGGCGACCGACCGCGAACGGTCCAGCCGCGCGCAGTCCGGGCACTGGTCGCGCGCGCCCGCCCCGTCGAGCACCGCCGCGTGCGGACAGACGATCCACCGCCCGGCGCGCCACACGCCGAGGCAGCGCCGCTCGCCCTCCACCGCGAACGCCAGCGCCCGGCCGGCCGGCAGCGTGCTGCGCCGCTCCTCGCCCCGCTCCGGGTGGTACCAGCCGAGCCCGAAGGCGCCGCCCGACCACCGCGGTCCCGTGCACCGCCACATCGTCCCGCCCCTCTCACACCGCGGACACGGCCCGTTCCGTCCGCTCGTCCGCCGCGCCGGGCCCCCTGAAAGTGCTGCGGTACTGGCTCGGCGAGACGCCCAGCGCCACCTGGAGATGCTGCCGCAGCGACGCGGCGGTGCCGAATCCGGCGTCGGCCGCCACCCGGTCCACCGAGAGATCGGTGTCCTCCAGCAGCTGCCGGGCCCGCTCGACGCGCTGCTGGGTGAGCCACTGGAGCGGCGAGAGCCCGGCCTCCTCGCGGAAGCGCCGGGTGAAGGTCCGTACGCTCATCGACTCGCGCGCGGCCAGCTCGCGCAGGGTCAGCGGCCGGTGCAGATGCTCCAGGGCCCAGGCCCGGGCAGCGCCCGTCGTGGCGAACTGCCGGCTGGGCACAGGCCGCTGGATGTACTGGGCCTGGCCGCCCTCCCGGTGCGGCGGTACGACCGTGCTCCGCGCCACCTCGTTGGCCACGCCCGAGCCGAAGTCGCTGCGCACCATGTGCAGGCACAGGTCCACCCCCGATGCCACGCCCGCCGAGGTCAGCACGTGGCCGTCCTCGGTGTAGAGCACCTCCGGGTCCAGGCACACGCCCGGGAACAGCCGCCGGAAGTCGTCCGTGGACCGCCAGTGGGTGGTGGCCCGGCGCCCCTCCAGCAGGCCCGCCGCCGCCAGCACGAAGGCGCCCGTACAGATCGAGGCCACCCGGGTACCCGGCCGGATGCGGGCCAGCGCGGCCGCGAGCGGCGGATCGAGCCGCCCTTCCTCCGGCGTGTAGTCCTCGTGCGCGGCGGGCACGACCACGGTCTGCGCCTCGGCCAGCGCCTCCGGGCCGTGCGCCACGTTGATCGTGAAGTCCGCGTCCGTCCGTATCGCGCCGGGCTCGACGGCGCAGGTCACCACCTCGTAGAGCGGTTCGCCCGCGGCCGTTTTCGCCTGTCCGAAGACGCGGTGGACGATGCCCAGCTCGATCGGCAGCATGCCGTGCCGCACCAGTACGGCGACCCGGTGCCGCCCGCTCGCGAAAGCACTCATGGCCCGATCCTTGCACACCCTGGCTATCAGGCCACTCGTTTCGGGCCGGCCAGCGCCGCAAGATCGTGTTCATGAAGGTTTTCTGGCTCTACGCCCACCCCGAATCCCGCTCCCTCAACGGCTCCCTGAAGGACGAGGGCATCCGCGCGCTGGAGGAGGCGGGCCACGAGGTGCGCGTCTCCGACCTGTACGCGATGAAGTGGAACCCGGTCGTCGACGCCGAGGACTTCGACCACGACCGCACCGAACGGCTCGACGTCGCCCGCAGCTCCCAGCAGGCGTACGACAGCGGGCGGCTGGCCCCCGACATCGCCGCCGAGCAGGAGAAACTCGACTGGGCCGACGCGGTGATCGTGCAGTTCCCGCTCTGGTGGTACGGCATGCCCGCGATCCTGAAGGGCTGGTTCGACCGCGTCTTCGTGAAGGGCTTCGGATACGGCGTCACCGACGGGCAGGGCCGCACCCTGCGCTACGGAGAGGGCCGCCTGGCCGGCAAGCGCGCCATGGTCGTCCTCACCGCCGGCGCCTTCGAGCCCTCGCTCGGCCCCCGCGGCATCAACGGCAGCCTGGAATCCGTGCTCTTCCCCCTCCAGCACGGCACCTTCTGGTACAGCGGCATGTCCGTGCTGCCCCCGCTCCTGGTCCCCGCGGCCAACCGCGTCTCCCCGGACCAGTACGCCGAGGCCGCCGCCGGCCTCCGCGAGCGGCTCCGCACCCTCGCCACCACCCCGCCGCTCCCGTACCGCACCCAGAACGGCGGCGACTACGACGAGGACCTGGTCCTCCGCGCCGACCTGGCCCCGGACCGCACGGACCTCGCCATCCACCGGCGCCACTGACGACCGCGCCGGGAACGCCGAAGGCCCCGTCGATCTCTCGACGGGGCCTTCGCGTTGCTGTGCGCTCGGCAGGATTCGAACCTGCAACCTTCTGATCCGTAGTCAGATGCTCTATCCGTTAAGCTACGAGCGCTCGGCTTCCCGGCGGTGTTCGCCACCGGTCGGCGTTGCGGGACCACTTTACATGACCTGCGCGGGAGCTCGCTCCGGGCGCCGGTCCGGGGCCTTCGCCGGCCCGCGCGTCCCCTCATGAGAAAACCCCCGTCCGGGGGAACCGGCGGGGGCTTTGTCACGCTGTGCGCTCGGCAGGATTCGAACCTGCAACCTTCTGATCCGTAGTCAGATGCTCTATCCGTTAAGCTACGAGCGCTCGGCTTCCCGGCGGTGTTCATCACCGGTCGGCGTTGCGGGAACAACATTACATGACCTGCGCCGGTGCGCGAAATCCGTTTCCCATACCGCTCCTGAACTGCGAAAACAGCTCCTGAGCAGGCCTCGCGCGACCCCCGGACAACGACGAAGCCCCGGCCTGCTGGCCGGGGCTTCGTACTGGCGGAGGCGGAGGGATTTGAACCCTCGATGGGCTTTAAGACCCAAACCGCATTAGCAGTGCGGCGCCATAGACCGGACTAGGCGACGCCTCCACGCAACGCCACCCCGCGCGATGCGCGAAGTGGTGTGTGCAGATGATGGCACAGCTCAGCGTGCTGTCACCAATCGAGGTCCACGGTACTAGGCGCGCGGGCCGCTGAGCAAAGCACTTCCGGCGGGAAACACCCCGGAGCGGGCCCGGCGCCACGGGGCGGTACGCAGCGGAGTCGTGCGGTTGCGCAACGTACGGAGGAGTGGAGCGTTAAGAGGGGAAGGGGGAACCGTCCCGGTCCCCCGCTGTCCCCGGTCCCACCCCCACGCCTGGAGAGTCCGATGGCGCTGCGCCGTATCGCCGTTCTCGCCCTGTCCGCCGCCACCTGCGCCCTCGTGCCGGCCCTCGCCGCGCCGACGGCCGGCGCCGTCACCCCCTCGGAGCAGGTCCGGCAGGCGCCGATCCCGCTGGCCAAGGGCGGGGATCAGCTCAAGGTGACCGTCACCGAGTCCGGCAGCGCCGGACTGGACGGCACCCACGTACTGAAGTGCCACCCCACCGGCGGCGACCACCCCAAGGCGGAGCAGGCGTGCCGGACGCTGGACAAGGTGACGCGGTGGGGCAAGGACCCCTTCGCGCCGGTGGACCCCGGCACTGCCTGCACGATGCAGTACGGCGGCCCCGCCGTCGCGCACGTGACCGGCCGCTGGGCCGGGCGCCCGGTCGACGCCACCTTCAAGCGGGACAACGGCTGTGAGATCGGCCGCTGGGACAAGCTCGTGCCCCTGCTGCCCGCCGCCGGCGCGTAAGGAGCCGCGTCGGGAAGGCCGGAAGGCGACGTCAGAGGCGGGAAGCGGAATCGGGAGCGCCGGAAGGTCGGCGTCCGCTTCCCGCGAAGTCCGGCCGGGTTTCGTGCCCAAGTAGGGCGCCAGATCAGGACGCGGGGCACATGTCGGGCGTGCGTCGAGTCGCACGGGCCCGTGGCATTACCTCCCCGTCATCCGCCTCCGCGTCCCCGCCCGGTGCCCGTAGACTCCCTTTCAGTGACACGCCACAGTGGGTTTCAGTCACCCGCCCCGGTGGGGTGTCGGCAAGATGCGGTCATCAGGGAGGAAGCGTCGTCGTGAGCAGCAGGCCATCCCGAGGCGCTGCTCGCCTCGCAGCCATACTCGACGCCTTGCCCGACGCGCTGTTGCTCGTCAACTGCAACGGCACGGTCGTCAACGCCAACACCATCGCCCTGGAGACGTTCGAGGCGCCGGGCACGGCCCTGGTGGGCCGCGGCCTGCTGGACCTGCTCCCGACGTTCGACTCCAAGCGCATCCCCGGCTCCATGCGGCGCCCCGACGACACCGCGCACGAGGGCGGCCGGCAGAAGCCGACCCGGATGGTCGCGCGGCGCACGGACGGTACGGAGATGCTGGTCGAGGTGACCAGCGCCAACCTGGAGGACGGCCGCACCCCGTACGAGTCGTCCTTCGAGGCGGCGTACGCGGACCACCGCACGAGCTACACCGGCGACGAACTGCTGATGCTCGTCGTCCGCGACCTCTCCGGGCAGCTGGACATCGAGAGCGAACTGGCCCGTCAGCAGCGCCAGACGGAGATGATCCTGCGTGCCGCGGCCGAGGGCGTGGTCGGCGTGGACGCGGAGGGCAAGGTCGTCCTCGTCAACCCCTCCGCCGCGCAGATCCTCGGCTACCGCGCCAGCGAGCTGGGCGGCAAGGAACTGCACCCGCTCATCCACCACTCGCGCGCCGACGGCACCCCCCTCCCCTGGGCGGAGACCCCGCTCGCCGACACCCTCAAGTCCGGCCGCAAGCACCGGGTGCGCGCACAGGTGCTGTGGGCCAAGGACGGGCGCGCGGTCTCCGTCGACCTGACGACCGCGCCGGTACGCGACGGCGACCAGCTCGTCGGCGCCGTCATGACCTTCACCGACCGGCGCCCGATGGACGCGCTCGCCGCCCGCCAGAGCCAGCTGCTCGCGGTACTGGACCGGTCGCTGCGCGGCCCGCTGGAGGAGCTCCGCGGCGAGCTGGGCACGCTGGCGTCCGACCCGGCCGGCCAGCTCTGGCCGGAGGCCAACCAGGTCCTGCACCACCTCTCCGCCGGGTACAGCCGGATGACGACGCTGGTGGACAACGTCCTGAGCTACCAGCAGCTCGACGCGGGCACGGACAAGCTCCAGCGGACCGAGGTCTCGCTGGACGCGGTGGTCGCCGCCGGCGTCGACGGCGCGGTCGAGCTGATCGGGCCGGGACGCGCGCAGTTCGCGGTGCACGCCCCGCCGATCGAGGCCGAGGTGGACGCGACGCGGCTGGCACAGGCGCTGTCCCACCTGATCGCCGACGTCGCGGGCGTCGACTCCACCGGCAACACCCCCTCGGGCGTGGCGCCGGCCGGGGACTCCACGATCGTGGTCGCGGCGGCCAAGCGCGGTGCGGTCGTCCGCATCGAGGTGCGCGGCCCGTACAGCGGCGGCGACCCGGTGCACGGCCCGATCGTGCGCGGCATCGTCCGGCTGCACGGCGGCGTGCTGCAGACGCACGAGGTGCCGGGCGGCGCGGGCGGCAGCGCGTACGTGCTGGAGGTACCGGTCAAGGCCGACGGCTCGCCCGTACCGGCCGGACAGCAGGCGGCCTGCGCCGACGGAACGACCGAGATGCCCGCGTCCGACGGCGCCGGGACCGCGACACCGGCCGGCGGCACGGACGGCGGCACTGCCGGGGGCGGACGCCGACGGGCCCGCGGCGGCACGAACGGCGCCGACGCGACGGCCGGCGGACAGCCCGGGGGCCAGACTTCAGGGGGCCGGGGCCCGAGCACCCCGGCGGGCGGTACTCCGGGCGCCGGTACGGACGGCCGCGGCGCCGGCGACGGCACCGCGGGTACGGGCCTGCCGGGCGCGGAGGCCGTGCCGCCGGGCGGCCGGCGGCGGGGCCGTCCCGAGGCGGAGTCGTCGGGCGGCGGGCTGCCCGCACTGCCCGCCGCGGCCGGTTCCGCCGGCGAGCAGCAGGGGCAGACGTCGGGCGGGCGCCGGGCGCGCCGGGCACTCTCCGACACCGCCGGGCGCTCCCTTCCCGACCAGGTGCCGCCGGCACAGGCCCCGGGCCGGGTTCCGGACGCGCCGCAGGGCGCCGAGCAGCAGCCTTCGCAGTCGGCCGCGAGCGCGCTGACCCCGGCCGCGGGCCCGGGCCGTCCCGGCCCGGCACAGCCGCACGGCGGCCCCGGCCGAGCGCCGGGCGCCCAGGGCGGCCGGAACGGCGGCCAGGCGCAGCCCGGTGGTCAGGGCCCCGCCGGGCTCAGCCCCGCGCACGCCGGTGGCGCACCGGCCGCGCAAGCCGCGCAGCAGGGCCCGCGTACGCCCTTCGCGCTGCCGCCCGCCGCCGCCGACCGGAACACCGCACAGGCCTCGGCCCCGCAGCGGCCCGGCGCACAGCAGCCGCGACCCGCGCTGCCCGCTCCGGGCGGGCAGGCCCCGGGTGCGCAGCCGAACGGCGCGCAGGCGGCCGGTGGGCAGACCGCCGATCCGCGTGCGGCCGGGGAGCAGGTGCCCGGTGCGCCCGGTGCGCCCGGTGCGCGGCTCCCCGCCCAGGCGGGCCCGGCCGGGCCCGGGAACGCGGTGCCCGCGGGAACCGGCAGGCGCCGCGCCCGCCGGGCCGCTCCCGAGGAGGCCCCCGAAGGCACACCCGACGGCACCGCCGTGCCCGGTGGCGCACTGCCCGCCGTGGCCGGTGCCGGTCCGGCCACCGGCGGCGAGTGGGACGCACCGACCGGCAGGCGCCGGGCGCGGCGTGCCGCCGCCGAGGAGCGGGCGGCTGCCGCGATGGCCGACTCCGAGTCCAGCGGTACGTTCGTGGTGGGCGCCGAGGGCCAGGTCACGCACCCCGAGGACACCCCGGCGGCCCCCGCCTCACCGGCACCCGCGGCACCGGCCCCCGCGCCGACGGGCCGCCGCCGTGGCCGCCCCAGCCCGACCGAGGCAACCGGACCGCATGGCCAGGAAGCGCACGGCCAGGAGACCCAGGGACAGCAGGCACAGGGTCAGCACGCGCAGCACGGGCGGCCGTCCGAGGGCGGGCCGCAGGGCGAGGCCGCCGGTGACGGCCGGCCGGGCGCCGGACCGCAGGCCGCCTCCGTACCGGGTCCGCGTCGGTCGGCGCCGGGTGAGCAGCTGCCCGGTCAGCAGGGCGCGGGGCGCCGCCCGCTGCCCGCTCCGGAGGAGGAGGCGGGGCCGGCGGCCGGACAGTCGCACGGCCGCGCGTTCAGCGTGCGCACGCTCGGCCAGGGCGTCCCCTTCTCCCAGCAGATCGCCGACCAGCACCAGCCGAACGGCCACCCGGGCCAGCAGGGCCAGCCCGGCCAGCAGGGCCAGCCCGGTCAGCAGGGCATGCCCGGGCAGCCGGCCCGCCACGGGCAGCCCGCCGCGGGCGGTCAGGGCACCGGGGCCGGCGACCCGAACGCCACCAGCGGTGGCGGCACCCTCGGCGGCGCCGGCAGCGCCGGTTCCGGCCGCCGCCGGAAGCTCGCCGCACCGCCGCAGGAGGGCGACCGCGGTACGGGCTCGGAGATGGTGCCCGCCACCCGCGCCCCGCAGGGCACGCAGCCGCAGGCACCGCCGCCGCTGATGGAGTCCACCGAGGGCCGCGCGTTCGCGATCTCCGCGCCGGACGAGGGCCAGGAGGGCCCGGAGCCGCTGGACGGTCCGAACGGCGCCATAGAGGTCGTCGACCACCAGCCGCCGCCCATGGACGACGAGCTGCCGCCCGAGCCGCTGGACAATCCGCGTCGGCTCCTGGTGTGGCCCGCGCCGGACGCCTCGACCCAGCAGGCGCTGAGCGACCGCGGCTACCGCCCGGTGATCGTCAACTCCCGCGAGGAGGTGGACGCGCAGATCGCGGCGTATCCGGCCGCGCTCTTCGTCGACCCGCTGACCGGGCCGATCACCCGCAAGGCGCTGCAGTCGCTGCGCCAGGCCGCGGGCGCCGCCGAGGTGCCCGTCCTGGTCACGGCCGGGCTGGGCCAGGCGACCCGCGAGGCGGCGTACGGTGCCGACCCGGCCGTACTGCTCAAGGCGCTCGCGCCGCGCGACAGCGAGCAGCACCCGCCGCGGGTGCTGCTGATCGAGGAGAACGACGCCGTCGCGGGCGCGCTCACCGCCTCGCTGGAGCGGCGCGGCATGCAGGTCGCGCGGGCCGCGACGGACGCGGACGCGGTCAGCCTGGCCACCCAGGTCCGGCCCAACCTCGTGGTGATGGACCTGATGCAGGTGCGCCGCCGACGGGCCGGGATCGTGGACTGGCTGCGCGCGAACGGGCTGCTGAACCGCACCCCGCTGGTCGTCTACACCGCCGCCGACACGGACCCCGCCCAACTGCCGCGGCTGGCCTCGGGCGAGACGGTGCTGTTCCTCGCCGAGCGGTCCACCAGCCCGGACGTACAGGGCCGGATCGTCGACCTGCTGGCCAAGATCGGCACGAACTGACACGGGGCCGGGGCGGACTGACGCGGAGCGGCGCGAACTGACGCGGGCTACGGCTTGCTGATGATCCGCCGTACCGTCGTACGGATCGACTCGCGCAGCCGGGCCCTGGCCTCGTCCGTGTCGCCGACCAGGATGCGCCGCATCTGCGGCATGGCCGTGTACCAGGCCGCCACGCCGAGCAGGATGAACGCCAGATCGCGGGGCGGCAGGGCGGCACCAATGACGCCCCGGCGCTGGGCGTCGGCGAAGACCTCGGCCTTGCGGTCCCAGTGCGCGGTGCGCTCGTCCTCGCGCGGGATGGCGCCGGTGCCGTACTCCAGCCCCTCCCACATCAGCAGCCGCAGCAGTTGCGGGTGGGTGTCGTGGTACTCCAGCAACCGGTCGACCCAGGCGTCCGGGTCGTCGGCGTCGACCGGCATGTTGCGGGCGTGGTCGACCAGCCGCTGCTCCAGGACCTGCGCGAACAGCTCGCTCTTGTTGCCGAAGTAGGCGTAGATGAGCTGCTTGTTGGCCTTGGCCTCGCGGGCGATCCGGTCGATGCGGGCACCCGCGATGCCGTACGCGGCGAACTCGGCGGCCGCCGCTTCGAAGATGCGGGCCTTGGTCGCCGCGGGGTCCCTGGTCCCTGTCATGGAATCAGCGTAACCAACTGTTTGGTTGACACGACCGGCACACGTGCCGAAACTTACAACCAACCAGTTGGTTGCTATCGGGGAGGAAGCCACCGCCAGCATGTCCACCACACCGCCCGCGCCCGCCGCATCCGCCGCCACACCCCTCGACACCCCGCGGCCCGACAGCGCGCCCGCCGCTTCCCCGGCCGGCCGCGCCGCCGCGGCACCGACGGGCCGCAGCGGCCCGCCGCCCGCCCTGCTCCTCGCCGTCATCTCCCTGTGCACCGCGGTGACGGTCGCCAACATCTACCTCGCCGCGCCGCTCCTCGGCCTGATCGCCCGCGGCTTCGGCGTACCCGCCGCCGGCGTCAGCTGGATCACCGCACTCTCCCAACTGGGCTACGCACTCGGCCTGTTGACCTTCACACCGCTCGGCGACACCGCGAACCGGCGCCGCCTGGTCGCCGTGCTCTCCGTCGTCACCGCCGTCGCGATGGCCGTCGCCGGGTTCGCCCCCGGCCTGCCGGCGCTGGGAGCCGCGCTGCTGGTCGCGGGCGCCACGACCGTCATCCCGCAGCTGCTGGTGCCGCTGGTCGCCGAGCGGGCCCCGGCCGCGCGCCGCGGCCTGCACGTCGCGGCCGTCGTCGCGGGCCTGTTCACCGGCATCGTCGCGGCCCGGGTCGTGGGCGGGCTGGCCGGCCAGGCGTACGGCTGGCGCGCCGTCCTCCTCGGCTCGGCCGTACTCACCGCGCTGATCGGCTCGGTGACCGCCGCGCTGCTGCCGCCCGAGCGGCGCGCGATCTCCGGCGGGCTGCTGTCCCGGATCGGCCGGGGCGTCGCCCAGGTGCCCGGGATGCTGCTCTCCTCCGCCGACCTGCGGCGCGCCTGCCTGCGCCAGGGCGGCCTGTTCGGCGTGTGGAGCGCGCTGTGGACGGCGGTCGTGCTGCTGCTGACCGGCGCGCCGTACCACTTCTCGACCGCGACCGCCGGTCTGTTCGGCCTCTTCGGGCTGGTCTCGGCGATGGTGTCGCCGCTGGCCGGCGGGCTGATCGACCGCTTCGGCAACGACCGCGTGGTGTCCGCCGCCTACGGACTCACACTGGCCTCCGTACCGTTCTTCTGGCTGGGCGGGCACCAGCTGTGGGCGCTGTGCCTGGCGGCCGTACTGATCCACGCCGGCCTGGTCTGCGGCCAGGTCGCCAACCAGACCCGCGCGCTGACCGCCACCGGCTCGCCCGCCACGGCCAACACCGCCTACATGGTCGCGGCCTTCTTCGCCGGCGCCCTCGCCTCAGCCCTGACCGGCCCGGTCTACACCCACTGGCACTGGCCCGGCGTCTGCACCCTGGCCCTCCTCTGGCTCACCGCCGGCCGCTTCCTCCCCCACGGCGGCCGCCGCTGAGCCGTAGCCGTGGCCGTACGGCCGGCCGCCGCTGAGCCGTACCGCTTCGCTGGTCGCCGCTGAACTGGACCGTGCCGCTGTCGCCGCGGCGGCCCGGCCGGGGCGTGGTACGTCCGGGAAGCCTGCTCCCGGACGTACCGCTCCCCCGCTCAGCCCAGTTGCGTGACGTCCAGCCCGCCGTCCGCGTACTGTTTCCGCAGCACCTTCTTGTCGAATTTCCCCACGCTCGTCTTCGGTACGGCCGGGATGACCGCCCAGCGTTCGGGGAGCTGCCAGCGGGCGATGCGGCCGGCGAGGAATTCCTTCAGGTCCTCGTAGCCGGTCGTGGCGCCCTCCTTCAGGACGACGGTGGCCAGCGGGCGTTCGCCCCACTTCTCGTCCGGTACGGCGACCACGGCCGCCTCGGCGACGTCCGGGTGGGCCATCAGGTGGTTCTCCAGGTCGACCGAGGAGATCCACTCGCCGCCGGACTTGATGACGTCCTTGGCGCGGTCGGTGAGGGTGAGGTAGCCGTCGGGCGTGATCGTGCCGACGTCACCGGTGCGCAGCCAGCCGTCCGGGCTGAACTTGTCCTCGGGGCGGAAGTGCTCGCCGTCCGCGCCGCCGTAGTACGCGCCCGCGATCCACGGCCCGCGCACCTCCAGCTCGCCGGCCGACTCGCCGTCCCAGGGCAGGTACTCGCCGCCGGGGCCGGCCAGCCGTGCCTCGACGGAGGCCGGGAAGCGGCCCTGCGTACAGCGGTAGCCCCACTCCTCCTCGCCGGTCACGCCGGCCGGCGGGTGCGCGACGCTGCCCAGCGGCGAGGTCTCGGTCATGCCCCAGGCGTGCACGACGCGAATGCCGTGCCGGTCCTCGAAGGCCTTCATCAGGGTGGGCGGGCAGGCCGAGCCGCCGATGATCACCTTGGCCAGGCTGGACGCCCCAGCGATGGTGCCCGCTTCCTTTCTGGAGTCCAGTTCGGCGAGGAGCCCCTGCCAGATGGTGGGCACCGCGGCGCCGATGGTGGGCCGTACGGTCTCGATCATCTCGGCGAGCGGGGCCGGCTGGAGGAACCGGTCCGGCATCAGCAGCGAGGCGCCCGCCATGAAGGCGGCGTGCGGCAGGCCCCAGGCGTTCACGTGGAACATGGGGACGACCGGGAGCGCGATGTCGCGGCCGTTCAGCGCGAACGCCTCGGCGGTGTTGACGTGCATCGAGTGCAGGTAGAGCGAGCGGTGGCTGTAGACCACGCCCTTGGGGTCGCCGGTCGTGCCGGAGGTGTAGCAGAGCGCGGCGGCCTGCCGCTCGTCGGCCTCGGGCCAGTCGTACGTCTCCGGGCGGCCGGCCAGCAGCTCCTCGTAGTCGTGCACCCGCGCGGTGGCGCCCTCAAGGACGGAGCGGTCGCCGGGGCCCGCGACGACGATGTGCTCCAGGCTGGGCAGCTGGGGAAGGAGCGGGGCCAGCAGCGGCAGCAGCGAGCCGTTGACCAGCACGACCCGGTCGTCGGCGTGGTTGACGATCCAGACGAGCTGCTCGGCGGGCAGCCGGAGGTTCAGGGTGTGGAGGACCGCTCCCATGGAGGGGATCGCGAGGTACGCCTCCAGGTGGACGCTGTTGTTCCACATGAGGGTGGCAACGCGTGCGTCGCCGCGTACGCCCAGCTCGTCGCGGAGGGCATGGGCCAGCTGCGCGGCGCGCAGCCCGGTCTCCCGGAAGGTCTGGCGGTGCGGCTCGCCCTCCCCGGTCCAGGTGATCACCTCGGCCTTGCCGTGCACGGTGGCGCCGTGCGCGAGGATGCGGGTCACTGTCAGCGGTACGTCCTGCATCGTGCTCAGCACCGGGGCCTCCCGAAGACCGGTTACGGGCGAGTAGATTTCCGCTGATTCTGCTGCCGTACCAGGCGGTATGTCACTACCGCGCGAGAAAATCAGGCGTGTCACCCGTCACGGTGGGCGTGCCGAGGCCCGTACCGGTGGCCGTCCGGTGCTCAGGACGCCCGGGCCAGTTCCGGGTCCTCGCGCAGCTTGGCCAGGGCGCGGGAGACGGCGCTCTTGACCGTGCCGACGGACACCTCCATCACCTCGGCGGTCTGCGCCTCGCTCAGGTCCTCGTAGTACCGCAGGACGACCATGGCGCGCTGCCGGTCGGGCAGCCTGAGCACCGCGCGCCACATCGCGTCGCGCAGCACCTGCCGCTCCGCGGGGTCGGCGGACGGCACGAGGCCCGGCTCGGGCAGCTCGTCGCAGGCGTACTCCTCTATCTTCCGCTTGCGCCACTGCGAGGTACGGGTGTTCACCAGCGCCCGCCGCACGTAGCCGTCCAGCGCCCGGTGGTCCTCGATCCGCTCCCAGGCCACGAAGGTCTTGGCCAGCGCGGTCTGGAGGAGGTCCTCCGCGTCGTTGGGGTTGGCGCTGAGCGAGCGGGCGGCACGCAGCAGCGCCGGGCCCCGGTCCCGTACGTACGCCGCGAAGGACGGGAACGACGTGCGGACGGGGCGCGACGAGGGCGTCGGGAGCGGCGACGGCGGCGGGGCCACCGCGGCGGTCGAGGCGCCCTTGCACACTGGCGTGGTCATGTCTTCCACGCTAGAAGCGCGGACCCGGCCGGGGATCGGTCCAAGGTGCCGAAGCCGCCTCCGCCTCAGGTTGTACGCGTGGGGCGGGCCCCACCTCCTCAGGACGGAGCGCGGACGCGCCCCGGTCAGGGTCCGCCCGCCGGAGTCGGCCGGAGTTCGCCCGCCGGGGCCGCGCGGAGTCGGTCCTGGCCCGCTCGCGGACGGTCACCGGATCACCGCGACCGGCGCGTCCACCCAGTTGCGGTCGATCCGCAGCTTGCGGCCGCCGTGCGTCTCCAGCACGTGGCCCGCGTACTGGTGGATCCGGCGGTTCGGGTGCCAGGCCGTCTGCGGCAGCCACTTCTCCCCGTACGCCGACGGCGGGACGCGCCAGCGCGCGAACCACATGACGGACGGCAGGTCGGTGTACCCCTTCGCGCGCGCCGACGCCAGGTGCCGCACGCCGGAGTTCGCGCTGCTGTAGAAGCCCGCGATGTAGCCGAAGCGGCGCACCTCGCGGCTCCAGGAGCGCACGAAGCTCAGCGTCTTCGCCTTGCAGGACTGGTTCTTCAGGTCGTACGCCTCGATGTCCAGGTAGATCGGGCTGCGCGGCATGATCCCGTACGCCTGCGCGCGCTTCACCGCCACCCTGGCCTCGGTCGTGCCCTCCTTGAACGGGTCGGCGCCGATGGCGTACCGCCGCTTGTGCTTGTTCTTCACGCACGGCGCCTGGCCGCCGAGGTACACCGGCAGCACCCGCCAGCCGGCCGCCTTCGCGCCCTGGAACCACTGGGGGCTGAGGTTGTGCTGCTTGGGACAGGCGCGCCCGTGGCCGGCGAAGTAGACGCCGATGGCCCGGTAGCGGGTGCTGTTCCAGGCCCGCAGCGAGCTGACCGCCGGGGCCTCGCAGGTGTCGAGCCCGAAGCCCTTGTAGAGGTAAGGACCGGTCGCCGGCGCCTTGGCGGCGGTCGTCGGGGCCACCCGGCGACGGGACGCGGCGGCGTCTTCGGCAGCGGCCTCTTCGGCATCGTCGGCGGCGGCCGGGGCGGCCTCGGCCTCGCCCCGGCCGGCCCCGGGAGCCGCCGGCGGCCGGTCACCACCGGAGGTGGAGGACGGGGCGAGCCAGGACGGGAGCAGCGCCGCCAGGGCGACGATCAGTCCGACGGCGGGCACCAGGGCCAGCAAGGCGATATGTTTTGCCGATTTTGTCCATCTCATACGGCGAGTCAAAAGGCCCCGTCGCGACACTCCGTGACGGACACGCCAGCAGCACCGCCGGTTCAGCCGGATGCCGGGCCCGGGGTGCGGCGGGCGGGGATTCGGTGTGGGGCACGTGAGGCAGTGTGGGGTCGTGTTGGCTCCTGGCCTCGTCGGCTCCCGGCCCTCATCGGCCCCGGCCCTCGGGGGCTCCCCGCCGCCCCTCAGGTCCCGTCCGTGCCGAGCACGAGGCCCGACGTGGGCACCCCCGTACCGGCCGTGACCAGGACGCGGGACGCGCCCGCCACCTGGTTCACGGACGTGCCGCGGATCTGCCGGACCCCCTCCGCGATGCCGTTCATGCCGTGCAGGTACGCCTCGCCGAGCTGCCCGCCGTGCGTGTTGAGGGGCAGCGCGTCCGCCGCCACGAACCCGGCCGCCTCCCCCGGCGCGCAGAACCCGAACTCCTCCAGCTGCATCAGCACGAACGGAGTGAAGTGGTCGTACAGGATCCCCACGTCGATCTCGCCCGGCGTCAGCCCGCTGCTCCGCCACAACTGCCGGGCCACCACCCCCATTTCCGGCAGCCCGGTCAGGTCGTCCCGGTAGTAGCTCGTCATCTGCTCCTGCGCGCGGCCCGCGCCCTGCGCCGCCGCGTTGATCACTGCGGGCGGGCACCGCAGGTCACGGGCGCGCTCGGCGGAGGTCACCACGATCGCCTGGCCACCGTCGGTCTCCTGGCAGCAGTCCAGCAGCCGCAGCGGCTCGACGATCCAGCGCGAGGCGGCGTGATCGGCGAGCGTGATCGGCTTGCCGTGGAAGTACGCGGCGGGGTTGCGGGCCGCGTGGCGCCGGCCGGCCACCGCCACGTGCCCGAACGCCTCCGGCTTCAGCCCGTACACATGCAGGTACCGCTGCGCCGCCATGGCCACCCAGGAGGCGGGCGTGAGCAGCCCGAACGGGAGGTTCCAGCCCAGCGCCGTGCCCTCGGCGGACGCCTCACGGTGCTGTACGCCGGACCCGAAGCGACGGCCCGAGCGCTCATTGAAAGCGCGGTAGCAGACCACCACCTCCGCGATGCCGGTCGCCACCGCCATCGCGGCCTGCTGGACCGTCGCGCACGCCGCGCCGCCCCCGTAGTGCACGCGCGAGAAGAACGACAGGTCGCCGATTCCCGCCGCCTGCGCGACGGTGATCTCCGGGCTGGTGTCCATCGTGAACGTGACCAGCCCGTCCACGTCCTCCGGCCCCAGCCCGGCATCGTCCAGCGCGGCCCGCACCGCCTCGACCGCCAGCTTCAGCTCGCTGCGCCCGGAATCCTTGGAGAACTCCGTGGCCCCGATTCCGGCGATCGCGGCACACCCGCCAAGACTGTCCGCACTCCGTACGCTCATACGGCGGCTCCGCTGTCGAGGGCGGCCTCGTCGCCTATGGCCGACCCGTCGCCGAGGGCGGGCCCGCCGTCGAGGGTGACGGTGACCGTACCGGTGACGTGGTGGCCCAGCCCGTTCTCGCCGGTCACGCGTACGACGGCGGTACCGTCCGCCACCTCGCCGACCGTCCCCCGCAACACCATCGTGTCTCCCGGATAGTTGGGCGCGCCCAGCCGGATCGCCACCTTCCGGAGCGCGCACCGCGGCCCGAAGTGGTCGGTGATGTACCGCCCGACCAGCCCGTTGGTGGTGAGGATGTTCATGAAGATGTCCGGCGAGCCCTTCTCCCTGGCCGCCTCGGCGTCGTGATGCACGTCCTGGTAATCCCGCGAGGCGAGCGCACCGGCGACGATGAGGGTGCGGGTGATGGGGACGGTGAGGGGCGGGAGTTCGGCTCCTGGGAGTACGGGGGTTGACGCGTGAGCGCCACCGCTCGGTGCCCGGCCGCCCGGGCCGCCCTGGTCGCCTTCTTCGCTTCCGGTCTCCTGGTTCAGGTTCACGAGGCCCCCCGCTCCTGTCAGCAATTCTCCGAGCTCCTCCAGCAGTTCGGCGCCGCCGCCGAGGTGGGCGGCCAGCTGCCGGCCCCACAGGAAGTGACGGTGGACCGGGTGGTCGAGGTCGGCGCCGGTGCCGCCGTGCAGGTGCTGCCCCGCGTGGACGACCCGCCGGCCCGCCTCGGCCGCCCACCACGCGGCGGTCAGCGCGTGCGGGCCCGCCTCCAGCCCCTCGTCCCGCCGCCAGGCCGCTTCGTACGCGGTGACCCGGATCGCCTCGGTGTCCATGTGCGCGTCGGCGGCCCGCAGCATGACGCCCTGATGCGTCGAGAGCGGCCGGCCGAACTGCTCACGGGTGTTGGTGTGCGCAACCGCCCGCGCGAGCGACCCGGCGCACACCCCCGCTTGCAGCCCCGCGAACGCCGTCCGCGCGGACGCGAGCACGTCGCCGTACGGGTCCGGTCTTACAGCCGTCAGGTCGTCGTACGGGTCCGGCACCGTGGCGGGCCTGGGGTCAAGCGCCTCCCCGTACACCTCATCCGGCGCGGCGCCCAGCGGCTCGCCCGGCGCTTCCGTCAGCGTGAGCCGCCCCGCCGACCAGGGCGCGGTCGTCTCCACCGGCTCCCGTACGGCCCCCGGACCCGCCGCCTCGACCAGCCACAGCCGCCACCCGGCGGCCTCCGGCGCGTACACGGGAACCAGCACGTGCGTGGCGTCGCGCAGCCAGGGCACCACCGGCAGCACCCCACTCAGCCGCCCCTCGGAGTCGGCGCACACGCGCCCCCGGCTCCGCCCCGGGAACGCACCGGTGGCCACGGCCGTCCCTGCCGCGAGCGCGGGCAGCAGCCGTTCACGCTGCTCCGCGCTTCCGTGCGCCGTGATCGGTAGCAACCCGTACACCGCGGTCGCGGCCAGCGGCACCTGTGCCGTCCACCGCCCCTGCTCCTCCAGCAGCAGAACGAGCCCGAGCAGCCCGGTCTCGGCGACGGCGCCCACCAGCCCGGCAGCGCACAACGCGGCCCACAGCTCGGTGTCCGTCGCATTGCCCAGCGCGCTCATCCGCTCATGGGCCGCCAGATCCTCGAAGATCTCCGCGGCCAGCCCGGCGGCGGCACGCTGTTCCTCTGTGGGAGTGAAGTCCATGTCAGCCCACCACCCCGGAAGTCCGCCCGGCGGCGCGGAACACCGGCAGCACAAGACCCTCGTCCACCTGCTGGAACTCCAGCCGTACCGGCATCCCGACGCGGACCTCGTCGTGCGCCACGCCCACCACGTCGCTCACCATCCGCACCCCTTCCGCCAGCTCGATCACCGCGACCGCGTACGGCGGGTCGAAGGCGGGGAACGGCGGGTGGTGCATCACCACGTACGAGAAGACGGTGCCGTCGCCGCTCGCCTCGACGGTGTCCCACTCCTGCGCCCCGCAGCCGTTGCACCCGGGCAACCAGGGAAGACGCAGCCGCCCGCAGTCACCGCACCGCTGGATCAGCAGCCGGCGCTCCGCCACCCCGGCCCAGAACCCGGCATTGTCCCGATTGATCACGGGCCGGGGCCGCCGCGGTGCGGACTCCTTCGAGACGGACCCGTTCGAGGCAGTCGCCACCGGCGCGGGCTCCTTCGAGGCGGCGGCCCCCTTCCCGGCAGGCCCCTTCCCCCCAGGCGCGTACTTCAGGATGCGGAAGCGATGCGTACCGGCGAGCTCGTCCCCCACCCGGATGTCCATCCGCGTCGTGACGAAGTACCCGGCCCCCAGCTTCGTCGTCTTGCGGTCCGACACCGCCTCGATCACCGCGTCAAAGGTGACCTCGTCGCCGGGCCGCAGCGGCCGCAGGTACTCCTGCTCGCAGTCGGTGGCGACCACGGCCGTGTACCCGGCACCGTCCAGCAGCGTGAACAGCTCGTCGTGCGCGCCCGACCTGTCCACATGCCCGGAGAGCCCACCCATGGTCCACGCCTGGAGCATGGTGGGCGGGGCGACGGCCGCGTCCCCGGCGTAGGCCGGGCTGGTGTCGCCGACGGCCTCGCACCAGTGCCGGATCATCGGCAGATTGACCGGGTCCTTGCCGGTCCCGGCAGTCGCGGCGGCCCGCCCCACGAACGCCTTCAGCCGCGCGCCGAGGTCCACCTCGCCCCCCACCGCCCCACTACTCCTCGTACCGCTCACCGCTCCGCTCACCGGCGCCCCCTCCGCATCCCGAGCCGCATCGTCGCCACGATCTCCCGCTGCACTTCGCTGACCCCGCCCCCGAAGGTGTTGATCTGCGCGGCACGGTTCATCCGCTCCAGCTCGCCCTCGGCCGCGGTTCCGGCCCCGAAGGCCCCCGGGGACCCGGCCCGTACGAGCGCCGCTTCCCCCACCGCCTCCTGGCACAGCCGGTAGACCTCCACCGCGCTCTCGGTGCCCGCGAACTTCACCCCGCTCGCGTCGCCCGGGCTCAGCGCTCCCGCGCCGACATCGCCCACCAGCCGCCAGTTGAGCAGCCGCGTCGCCGCGAGCCGGGCGTGCGCCTCCGCGAGCCGGGCCCGCACCCAAGGACGGTCGGCGGGCCGCTCACCGGTGTGCGGGTCCGGCGTACGCGCGTACGCGAGCGCCGCCTCGTAACAGTCCTCGGCCTGCATGCCGATGGCAGCCAGCGCCACCCGCTCGTGGTTGAGCTGGTTGGTGATCAGGCCCCAGCCGGCGTTCTCCTCGCCCACCAGGTTCCCGGCCGGCACCCGTATGCCGTCGTAGTACGTGGTCGTCGTGGTCAGCCCGCCCACCGTCCGTATCGGCGTCCACGAGAACCCCGGCGCGTCCGTCGGCACCAGGAGAATCGATATCCCCTTGTGCTTGGGCGCCTCCGGATCCGTACGGCAGGCCAGCCAGATCCAGTCGGCCTGCTGCGCGTTGCTGGTGAAAACCTTCACCCCGTCGACCACCCACGCGCCACCCCCGGCCGCATCCTGCCCGGCAGCCCTGGCAGCCCCGCCAGCCCCGGTTGGGCCGCCGTCCTCCCGCACCGCCCGCGTACGCAGCGCGGCCAGATCCGTACCGGCCTCCGGCTCGCTGTACCCGATCGCGAAGACGATCTCCCCGCTCAGGATCCGCGGCAGGAAGAACTCCTTCTGCTCCGCGCTGCCGTACTTCATCAGCGTCGGCCCGACGGTGTTCAGCGTGACCATCGAGACCGGTGCGCCGGCCCGGTACGCCTCGTCGAAGAAGACGAACTGCTCGTCGGGGCCGCGCCCCTGGCCCCCGTACTCCTCCGGCCAGCCGAGCCCGAGCAGCCCGTCGGCGCCGATCCGCTTCAGGATCGCGCGCTGTTCCTGCGGATCCTCGACGGCGCCGCCCGGGAGCAGCTCGCGGAAGTACTCCCGCAGCCGCGCCCGTAGCTGCCGCTGCCGCGGCGTAGGAGCAAGGTGCACGTCGACGCCCTCCTCAACATCCTCTGCACACGAACATCCTCTGCACACGCAAGCGAGCGGTTTCTGACTGTCCGTCAGAAACCGCTCGCTGTCAATACACGTACGAGACGGGCGGCCGGCTCTCCCCAGGACCGGCCACCCGTCGTCCTCAGGTGGCCCGGCGGGGCTCCCGAGGGGTCATCAGAGGGTTCACCACAGGTTGGTGAAGTTCACCGTGGCGTTGGACTGGTCGATGTGCGTGAAGCCGGACCCGTTCACGCTCGCGGTGTTGTTCTGGTTGGACGCCCCGTCTCCGTTGGCGACCTGCTGGGTGCTGGTGGAGTTGCCGTTGTTGTCGTGCCCGACGCCGGAGCCTTCCTGGCTCGACGACACCGCTCCCGACCCGTCCGACGCGAACGAACCGTTGTCCGCGTACGCGACCCCGGCGAACAGGGCCGCCGCGAGCGGCAGGGCGGCAACGGTGGCGATGGTACGAGCGGCACGGATGCTTGCCATGATTTTTTCCTCCTGCGGAACCACTTGGAACGGGCAATCCCTGGGTGGTTGGCCGACCCCCCCGGGTCTGTTGCGTTACGACGTCGCGACCCAGAACTGCCCAAGTGGCGTAGCCCGAATCGGCTAAGCCCACCGATTCCCCCGCAAGCGTGAGCCCTCCCCCTCAAACGTCCGCATTGACCCACACAGGGTCGCGCGCACATCCCCCAAAACCGCTGTTTACGCCGGTACGGGCGCCAGAGCCACGTGATCGCAGCCGATGGCCTGCCGGCGTAGGCGATGCAAGCTGCAAAGTCCCGAGGCCTCGGGTCGTCTTACGACTCGGCTTACGGGTGGTACTTCTCCTCAACCGTCTCAGCAGCACCGGACTTGGTGCTCATCGTGACGCGAACGGTCACGCTGCCGGTCTTGGCGGCCTTCTCCAGCTGCTCCACCGTGCACTCGGCGGTGCCGTAGCCGTCGTCGCCCAGGGACACGCCGTCGTCGGGGTCGTCGGAGCAGATCGAGGCCGCGCCGAGGACCTTGGTGGCGTTGGCCACGAAGAACGCCTGGTCCATGCTGCCGTCCTCGGGCTTGACGATCAGCTTGCCGGGCGCCATGTACTCCAGCTTGCCGACGACCGTCTTGTGGTTACCCGCGTTGGCCACACCGCCCCCTTCGGGCGCGGACTTGCTGTCGGCCCCGCCAGCACTCCCCCCGGACGCACCCGCGTCACCCTTACCCCCGCCCTGCCCCTGCTCACCGGCGGACTTGCCCGTCGAGGCGCTGTCCGAAGAGGAGTTGTCCGCGGAGGACCCGCCCGTGGCCTGAGCCGATGCCGAGGACTCGGCGGCCCCATTCGCCCCGGTGTCCTGCCCGCAGGCGGTCATCCCCAGGCCCAGCGCCGCGGCAACAACGACGGCGGCGGCGACGCGTCGGCCGGCACGGCCACGGAAACGGCTGGTGGCGGTGGAAATGGCGGTGTTCATCTGCTCTCCCGTTGCACTGATCTCTCGTCTCGCTCCCGGACAACACCCACCCTCAAAGATCACCCTGCCGTCCCACTAACGCCCCACTAATGCCCCACTGCCCCCAGCCCGGTCCCCACGCCCTCACCACTGAGCACAGCCCACCCAGCCACCACCACAGAACACATAACGCGACGCACTGGTGAAGCCCCCCCAGGCCGAAGCTCGCGTAGGCCCCCGGGGGTCAGATGGGCTGGGCGCCGTACGCCCTGGAGCCGCACCACCGGCGTACGGCAGAAACACCGTTCCTGGCCCGGCGCACGCGCCCTGCCCCCGCCCCCCTCGACGTACGACTACCGGCGGATCAGCTGCGCGGCAATGGGATCAGAATGCTGACGCAATAAGGGAACTGTCGGTGCGGCGCTAATCCTGCATCACTCGCCTCATGGACACAGTGGAAGCGGTGCCGATGACGAATAAGCACCTTCGGGCTGTTTCGGTGTGATGACGATCATCACCTTGAGTGGAACCAAAATGCCTTCCCATGCATCTGAACCGGAATACCCCTTGAGTGTGCATGGCCGACCAACGTATACCGCTCGACCAGCGGCTGTGCGATCAACAGCCACCCAACTTCCTTTAGTTACCGCATTCCGACCGCCGAGGCCAGAGCGCTTGCACATGGCACACCAAAGGGCAAATAAGACTTCTGCATCGCTCATCCGTATGATCTTGCTGTCGACGGCTGCTGACCACGGCCGCCAGTTACACATAGGGGGATTTCCATGTCTCGTAGATCGACCATGCGAGCCGTCGGAGTCGCGCTGGCTCTTCTGCCCACCGCCTTCGCGACCACCGCAGCTCACGCCGGCACTGGCGAATCTGCACCTTCCGCCGTCCAGAAGCAGAACGGCGAGATTTCGACGCGAGCAGCCGTCGGAAAGTACAGCAAGCTCATCAGTAAGACGTCGAAGAAGAACTATACGAACACCAAGAATGAAATAGCCCGCTGCACGGCCCAGACAAAGGGCATGACTTGCATGATCAATAAGACGGCGTCGGCGACGCGCACGATCGACGCAGGGTTCGGCATGAGCCATGACGGCGTCGCGGCGAGCCTGAACATCAGCAAGGCGAAGACGCAGTCCGTGTCAGTGACGTGCAGCGCAAAGGTGGGCAAGGGGCACTCGCTCGTCGCCTACCCGATCGGCACCCGCTACAAGTACAAGATTGAAAAGCACATCACCACGCCCCTTGACTACAAGGCCGGCACGAGTGGATGGAAGTACGCTTTCGATCCCGCACCCGCGAAGGTAAGCTGCAAGGTCATATGAGCCTCCGTCGCAGTCATTTCACGTCCGCACTTCCCCACGCCGGCGCGGTGGCCGGTGCTGTGGCAGGTGCTGTGGCAGTAGCAATGGTCCTGGCGGGGTGCGGCACGGATAACAAGCCGAACGTGCCCGTGAGCTCGCTCGTCGGTCAGTCCGTCGCTCAGGTGGAAGGGAAAATCCCGCAGGACGCCTCGATGGTCTCGTATGACCTGTCGAAGCCCGTCACCGGAAAAGATGCCAAGTACGGCATCTCGGATGACGAGTCCCACGGCGACTGGTTCGTGGTGGCGGCGTGCGCGAACACGAAGAACGTGGAAAACGACACCCGGCTCGCAGTTGGGGTGCTGAATTCCGACGCGTACTCCAAGGACATCGCGCGCAAGGCAAAGAACCACGCCTTCAACCGCTACTTGTCGGAATGCAAGTAACCAAGACCTGACGCGGTCGAAACTCCTAGGCACAGCCAGGGCGAGAGGCATAGCCCCGCCCCGCCCGGCACTCTCTGGGCTATGCAGGAGTTCGCCCGCAGTGGAGGCACTGCGCCCGGCCGTACCCGTACGGTCGGGCGCAGTTTTGTCGGCAACGAGCCCTGCCGGATGCGGACTGGGCCGGGCGCCAACGCCACTAGCGTGGAAGTGGCCGTCCAAGGCGGCTGCATTTCCATGCCGGTGCGTGGTCGGACCTGGGGCGGCTAAGGCGTGTCCGGCGGATCATGCTGCGATCGGCACGTGAAGCAGGTCATCACTACGATCACGGGATGTTTGAGTACCACGGTTGGATTACGGTCAGGGAGACCGCAGCAGATGATGACGATGAGGCGCGTCTGCGACGCATCGTCTATGAGCTTGAGCTTCACATCGCCCAGATGGACAGCCCGTACTTGCTTGACCTCAGGTGGATGAACGGTGAGCCGTTCGTCCACCTCGGCGGCTACTCCAATCACCGTTCGTCGCCTGATGTCGTGGAACTGTTCGAGCACGTGGCCGTAGTTGCCCCTGGTTCTTACGGACTCCTCCACGTTCGCGATGACGAGGATCCAGACCACGAAAACGAGGTAATCGTGCTCAGGCTCGTTCGGGGGGTGGTCACGCGGCACACGGAGGCGCTGCTGTCTCCGTGCATCCCAACAGTGGAAGACCCCTTTACCGGCTGAGGCGTCTTTGACGGATCATGCTTGGAGCCATAGGCGTATCGCGGCCACCGTGACGGTGCTGTGGAAGACGTAGGCTCGCTTGTCGTAGCGGGTGGCGACGGCGCGGAAGCTCTTCAGACGGTTGATCGTCCGCTCGACTTCGTTGCGGCGCGCGTTCGAGTACGGGGATCATCTGGGGTGCGTCGCCCCACTGGCCGGGGGTGACCAGCAGCGCAAGAGGTCTGCGACCACCTTCACTCGCGAGGTGAATCTTGCTCGTCAGACCGCCCCGGGACCTTCCGAGTCCCTCGTCGGGACGATGCTGCCGGGGCGTAGCTCTTTTTTCGGAATGCGGGGTGTCTTCCTGCGGGCTCCAGCGGCGTGTTGGTGGGCACGGCAGGACGTCGAGTCGACGCCCACCATGCTCCAGTCGATCCGGCCCTCGGCGTCGGCATCAGCCTGAACAGCCTGGAGGATCCGGTCCCAGGTGCCGTCCGCGGACCAGCGTCTGTGCCGTTCGTAGACCGTCTTCCACCTGCCGAACCGCTGCGGAAGATCCCGCCATGGGATCCCAGTCCGCTCACGGAAAAGGATCCCGTTGATCACCCGGCGGTGACTGACCCACCGCCCACCACGCCGCCCATAGAGGGGCAGATGCGGCTCCAGGCGGCGCCATTCCTCGTTCGTCAGATCACCACGGCCCACGACCAACTACACGGCCGGACAAACTGAAACACTCATGATCCGCCGGACAGGCCTTAGTCCTGGGAGAAGGCGGGCTGCGGGAGGGGTGCGGTCGGGGCGGCCGAGCAGTCCGGACGAGAACGCCGGCATGGGGCAGGCCGCCGTACCGCCACCGTCACGGACGCACCAGCGTGAGCGGACCGGACCGCGATACGTGGCTGCGGGGGAGCAGCTGCTGCCGCGATGTGGCGAAGGTCCGTAGGCGTTCCACTCGACGCGGCGCCGTTGGGGCCGAGGAGCGTGTCGCGCCTACGAACCGAGCATCATCCCGCCGCGGGCGCCCACTAATACTGGAATGCACCAGAGACCCGACACGCTACCGACAATAGCGATCACTTATTTGCAAGTCGCTCAAGCAGCTAACTACTAACAAGTCGCAAATTGGGGCGTTGAGGATGCGTCATCCGAGTTTGCTCGCCTTCCAGAGCCAGCGGCACAAGGCCGAATACATGACGATTGAGTTCATCAATATTCATGCCCAGCTCTTCAGCCATTTTCGCCAAAGGGAAATCGCTAGCCCGCAAAGCGGCAAACACCTTCCCTAGAAGTTGAGAAGTTTCCCGCACAATTCCATCTGGTTCACCTCTACGGTATCCCATTTGCGACAGCTGCTTAACCGTAGTCCGGTACACCCACTCCGTTAGCAAGTTAAGGTCTTTAAGCCTGTACGCAAGCGCTACAGCCGCAACCTTCCATTTTTTCTTTGCGCTCAAAATTCGCCTAGCATCAGCATTGTGCAGCATTTGCGCAAGAATTCCCGCGCGCGGCATCAAAAAAGCCGAGGCGAACTGTTGCGCCTCCTGCTCCGCTTCTGGCCCGTGCGGGATGCGATGCTCAGCATGGAGAACCAAATGACCCAGTTCGTGTGCGGCGTCGAACCGACCTCGCTCACCGCTTTTTTCCAGGTTTAGATAGATGAAGGGAGTTTTACTTTTCCAGCGAGTGGAGAAAGCATCAACCGTTGCACAATCGGCAGCCAGAGAGAAGACGCGAACTCCGTGCGACTCCAGCAAGTGGATCATATTGGGGATGGGCGCCTCCCCTAGTCCCCACAGTGCGCGAACCCGCTCTGCAGCCTCCTCGGGGCCCAGGTGCGGGAGGGTCGGCACGTCCGGTGCCGGCAAGGTGAATCGCTCTTCAAGCCATTGATTAATTTCAATGGCGAGCCGACCGGCACTTCGGGCTGCATCCCGATCCAGAGCCGTCATTTTGGAAAGCGCACGAAAGCTCAATGCGTCGACCTCAATCTCCTCAACCTCTGACGCTCGGAAGAAGGAGACAGGCAAACTAAGCGCGGATGCCAAAAGGTCCAGCGTCTCAGTCGATGGCTCCTTATGGCCATTCTCGAAGGCTGTAAGGCTTCGCACTGAAACGCCGGACTCTTGAGACAATCTGGATAGCGTCATGCGCCTCCTTTTTCGCGCGAGAATCAATCGCGAGGAAGTCAGCATGACAACTTCTCCTACGGGTAGTGGGGGTTAAATGGCTCCCTTGAACTCGACGGGAACGTCTACGGCGACGTCCTCGACGGTCTCATCGAGCCTCTTAATGTCGAACTCCGGACCCGTGAACGGATTCTCGGGGAGGATGATCCGCTCATGCCAGGTGTCCACGTGCTTGCCGTGCATCTCAACCGGCATCGACAGTTCGAATGCCAGGCCTTCCTTCCCCGACTTGTAGAGAAGGAACCACGTGGGAATCTCGGTGACGTCGGGCGCCTCAGTCCGCTGCCCGGGAAGGGTGAACAGCGAAAGCTGCTCCTCGTTCCTCTGCACGAGCTTGGCCACGGCCGCGCCCTTCGGGTTCTTCGTGCGGATGTCGCCTGACCAATTGGCCGCCTCGACTCCCACCTGTCCAGATGCGCTCACCGCCGTAACAGCGAAGCGTCCGGACGGGTGGATGCAGCGCAAGATGTGCTGCGCGTTGCTGTAAGTCCAACCGTGGCTCTGCATGCGCTCCCGGAAGAAACGGTTGCAGCGAGACCAGAACGTGTAGCCGGCCATGCCCGGCGAGTCCATCTCCGTCGAGAGCCGCGCCTCGGCAGACGCACCCCTCAGCGGAAAGAAGACATCGTCGGGCGTCAGCCCGAGAGCGTGCAGGCGCTGGACGGCATCATCGCCGACGTGGCACACGGCTTGCATTAGTCCTCCCCGATCATCGTTCCAAAAATCGTACCTCACTGGAGGTCGGATTTTTGGAACCCGGGCGGATCGAACTATAGTTCGATATTCAGTTACCGTCAAGTATCTTACAGTGGGACGCTTGAGATTAGCGCAGGTGAACGCGCTTGAACGGCTACCTGGCCCCCTCTACGACGCGGAGGCGACAGGGTGTCTACGCGAGTGACCAAGAGTTGTGCACATGGCGTGTCCCTATGACGTCCAGGTCGTTGAGCGGCCTCATGCCGCGGACCGTTGGCGTTAGGTCCACCGTGGCCAAACGCAAGCAACGCCGGCAGCCAACGTCAAGGTTGACAGCCACACCCTGCTTGAAGGAGTGGCTACATGAGGCCTCAAGGCGTCCCGTCCTGGGGCGCACATGATCAGAGCGCACCGGAGACAGCCGCGTGCCCGTTGCGTGCCCGATCGGTCGGGGAACAACGGGGAATCGTAGGCATCGGCGGACAGCGCTCAAGGCAGAAGCCCCCGACCGACGTTGCAGGTCGGGGGCCGTCTAGGTGCGGAGGCTGTGGGATTTGAACCCACGGTGAGGGGTTACCTCACGACAGTTTTCAAGACTGTTCCCTTAGGCCGCTCGGGCAAGCCTCCCTGCGGCACCGGTCGGCGGCGGGCCGACGGTGACGCGGGGATCAGGGTAGCGCGTCCGCTGTTTCCGTGCGCTGTTCGTGCGGGTCAGGCGTCCGCTGGGTGGGCTGGTCGGCGGGCTGCCGGTCGCGCGGGTGGCGCCGGTGCGCCCTGCTGGCGCGGCCGGCCCGCAGCGCTCGGCTGCGGGCCGGTTGCCGGCTATTGGCTGTCGGGCGCCGGGCCTGGCCTACCGCGCTGCCGGTGGCCCGGTTCGGGTCAGTTGCTGTCGCCCACTCGTTGGCCGAGGGTTACCTCTGTGGTGTGTTCGTTGCCGTTGCGCTCGTAGGTCAGGGTGACCTTGTCGCCGGGGCGGTGCTGCCAGATCTCGCTGATCAGGGTCGGGCCGCTGTCGATGGCCGTGTCGTCCAGCTTGGTGATCTTGTCGCCGGGCTTGAGGCCGGCCTTGTCGGCCGGGCCGTTCCGGGTGACGGCGTCCGTGCCGCCGTTGCCGCGCTGGGCGATCGTCGCGCCGTTGCTGGTCTCCCGCATCCCGACCTGAACGCCGATCTGCGGGTAGACCGGCTTGCCCGTACGGATCAGGTCGTCGGCGACCCGCTTGGCCTGGTCGATCGGGATGGCGAAGCCCAGGCCGATGCTGCCCGACTGCCCCTCGCCGCCGAACGGATCGCTGCCGCCGCTGCCGCCCGCCGACTGGATCGCGGAGTTGATGCCGATCACGTTGCCGGAGGCGTCCATGAGCGGACCACCGGAGTTGCCGGGGTTGATCGACGCGTCCGTCTGCAGTGCGGACATGTACGAGGCGTTCGTACCGCCACCGTCGCTGGACGCCACCGGGCGGTCCTTGGCGCTGATGATGCCGGTGGTGACCGTGCCGGACAGGCCGTACGGGGCGCCGATGGCGATCGTCGCGTCGCCGACGGCGACGTTCGCGGACTTGCCCAGCGGGAGCGGGGTGAGCTTGGCGTCGGAGGCGTTCTTGAGCTTTATGACGGCGACGTCGTAGCCCTGGGCGCGGCCCACGACCTCGGCGTCGTACTTCTTGCCGTTGGAGAACGTCACGCTCAGCTTGCCGCCGTCCGCCGCACTCGCCACGACGTGGTTGTTGGTGAGGATGTGGCCCTGCTTGTCGTACACGAAGCCGGTGCCGGTACCCCCTTCGCCACCCGCGCCCTGCGCATCTATGGTCACGACGCTGGGCAGCGCGCGCTGGGCGATGCCGGACACCGAGGTCGGCTTGCGGTTCAGCGCCTGGGGGTCACCGGAGGCGGAGACGGTCGTGGAGGACGTGTCGTCCTGACCCGCCGCCCAGAAGCCGATGCCGCCGCCGACGCCGCCCGCCACCAGCGCGGCGACCAGTACGGCGGCGATCAGGCCACCGCGACGGCGCGGCTTGTCGGCGGGCGGACCGGCGGGGGCTCCCCAGCCGCCACCGCCGTACGGGGGCTGCTGCGGGCCGCCCCAGCCGCCGGCACCGCCACCGTGCGGAGCGCCGCCGCCGTACGGAGCACCGCCGTGCGGGTTGCCCCCGCCGGGCGGGACGGTGGGGAAGGCCGCGGTGTGCTGCGGGTCCTGCGACCAGCCGGGGTCGGAGCCGGGGTCGGAGCCGGGGGCGCCGCCCTGAGGGGCAGCGGGAGCTGCGCCCTGGGGGGCAGCGGGAGGCTGCGCCCCGGGGGCCGCGAAAGGCTGCGCTTCAGGGGCCGCGGAAGACCCGGCCTTGGGGGCCACGGGAGGCTGCGCCTCAGGGGCCGCGGAAGACCCGGCCTTGGGGGCCACGGGAGGCTGCGCCTCAGGGGCCGCGGGAGCGTGGCTTCCCTGGGGCTCTACAGCAGCCGGGGGCGGCTGCGAACCGTCCGTGGAGCCCGCCGAAGGGGCGAAGGACGGGCGGGGTGGTGCGGGCTCGGGGGTGGTCGGAGTCTGCGCGCCGGACGCGGGCGCGGCCGACCCCTGGGCCCCGGCGGGCGCCTGCGGCTCCGCCTCCGGCGGGACGGCGGCGCCCTCGTTCTCGGTGCTCACAGCTCTCTCCTCAGCTTCCTGACCATGTCGGCCCGATGTCGGGGCCGGCATGTTCGAGCGGTGCATGGCGTATCGACTTGACGGTGACATGTCGGCGTGACGTTATACGGGAGTGTCCGGTTCAAGCCTTTCCCACGCGCCGTCAGGGCACCGTAAGCCGAGGCTGTGACCTTGCCTTCATCCTTTATCCCGGACATTTGCCGCGCATCCGCTGCTAATGCTTCAGATGTCGACACCGGTAAGTACGGGACCCGATCACCAGGCCGCCACGGTCCGGGCTGCGGCAGTCGACGCCGGTCTTCCGTCGTCGACCGCTCGTACCGTCCGCCGCTCGTACCGTCCGTCGGTCGTACCGTCCGTCGCTCCCCGTATGAGGACCGGCCGCCACCGCGCGATGGCACGATAACTCGGTGACCACTGCGCGCCCGGCACCAGGTTTCCCTCCCGAACCGTCCGCCATCTCCGTCGTAGCGCACCGCGGGGCGTCCGAGGACGCTCCCGAGCACACTCTGGCCGCGTACCGGAAGGCCATCGAGGACGGCGCGGACGCCCTCGAGTGCGACGTCCGGCTGACCGCCGACGGCCACCTGGTGTGCGTGCACGACCGCCGGATCAACCGGACCTCCAACGGGCGCGGCGCCGTCTCCAACCTGGAGCTGTCCGATCTGGCCACGCTGGACTTCGGCTCCTGGAAGGACGACGCGGCGGGCGAGGCGCCCGACGGCCGCCACCCGGAGCTGGGCAGCGCCCACGAGACGGCGGGCGACACCGAACGTACGTCCGTACTGACCCTGGAGCGGCTGCTGGAGCTGGTCGCCGACGCGGACCGCCGGGTGGAACTGGCCATCGAGACCAAGCACCCGACCCGGTGGGCGGGCCAGGTCGAGCAGCGCCTCGTCGAGCTGCTGGAGCGCTTCGGGCACACCAAGCCGCCGCCCGGCACACCGTCCGCCGTACGCGTCATGAGCTTCTCGGCCCGCTCGCTGCAGCGCGTGCGGGCCGCGGCGCCGGCCGTGCCCGCCGTGTACCTCATGCAGTTCATCACCCCGCGGCACCGGGAGGGGCGCCTGCCGCCGGGCGTACGGATCGCGGGGCCGAGCATCCGGATAGTGCGCGCGCATCCGGACTACGTGGCGAAGGCGCACAGTGCGGGGCACGAGGTGCACGTGTGGACCGTGAACGAGGAGGCGGACGTGGACCTCTGTCGTGAGCTGGGCGTGGAAGCAATCATTACGAACCGGCCCAAGCAGGTAAGGAATCAGCTCAAGTCGACTTAAGGGGTGAGGAGCCGTAAAGCGCAGTCGGAAAGCGCCCGGATGACCACAGCGGAACCCCTTTCCTCACGGGGAGTGCACCGGCGCATTCAGCCCGTATCTGATCGAACCGAGTGCGTCACCGCATACGGATTGGCCGGTTTCCGGTCCATCGCGATGGGGCATTCATCCCGTGGCGTGGGGCAAAGGAGGTCTCGGGGGTGGCGTTGGTGGTGGCACAGGAGGTGCCGACGTCGTCGACCATGGCCGTACCCCATGGCCCTGCGGGCGTGGGTTCGGCCAGGCGGCGTATGCGCGATGAGCTGCTGACAAGTGGCGTTCAGGACACGGTTGTCGACGATGCCGTACTCATTCTTTCCGAATTGCTCAGTAATTCCTGCAGACACGCACGCCCCCTGTGCGCGGAGGGGCCCCCGGACGGCGACGCCGATTCGGTGCGGGCCGCCTGGCGCATTGACGCGCGTGGCCAGTTGACCGTTTCGGTCACTGACGGCGGGGGACCGACCCGACCACTTCCAGCCACTCCCTCGGTCACCGCACGCGGCGGCCGCGGGCTGGCCATCATCCGTTCGCTCGCCAAGGACTGGGGCGTACGGGACGGGCACGGCGAGGTCACGGTCTGGGCGACGCTCTCCCTGCACGAAGCGTTCGCGACCCGCATGGACCTGGCAGCCGGCCTCCCGGCCGAGCTGAGGGACGCCCTGGCGGACCTGGACGAGCCGGCTTAGCCGAGTCGGCCCCGGCCTGGCCGAACAGCTTGGACGAATCGGATTGCGTGAACGGGTTCGACGAGTCGGCTTGAGCCAACTGGCTGGACGAGTCGGCTTGGACGAGTCGGCTTGGGCGAAGCGGGTGTTGGCGTGTTGGCGTTATCCGCCCCTGCTTGCCGTCTTCCCTGCGCTTGCCGACTTCTCTGCGCGTCGCCCAGCGCTCCCGGAGCCATCACCAATCCCCGGGGGATCGCCGCCGGTTCGCTCCGCCTGGCCGCCGCCGGTCGCCGCGGAGGCGCTGGGCCGCTGGGCCACTGCCCGTGCTCGTCGACTCATGTAGAGCCAACCTTAGAGGCCCCATAGAGGCCCCCGGCCCCATGGAGGCCCCCGCGCCCGGCGCGGCTTCAGAGGCCGGGCGTTGGCGCGGCACATGCCCTAGGCTCGCGCCGACACGCGTCGGAATGACTCGGAACGACCAGGAGAACCCCTCGCATGGGCAAGAAGCGCCGTCCCCAGACCAAGGCCGTCACCCCGCAGATCACGGACGGCGAGGTGCCGGTCGTCGGCGCCCGCGAGCCCTGCCCCTGCGGATCGGGCCGTCGTTACAAGGCCTGTCACGGGCGGGCCGCGGCGCACGCCGTGACCGAGCTGGTGCAGCGCCCCTTCGAGGGCCTGTCGGGCGAGTGCGACTGGGTGGCGCTGCGCGAACTGGTGCCCGCCGCCACCGTCGAGCTGTCCCTGAAGGACGGGCTGCCCGAGGGCGTGCCCTCGGTGACGCTGGCGACCGTACTGCCGATGGCCTGGCCCGCGCTGCGCCGCGACGACGGTTCGATCCTGCTCGGCCTGCAGAACGACACCGCCTCCGGTGACCTCAGCCGCGACCTCGCCGACACGCTGCAGCGCGCGCTGGCCGCCGACCCGGGTACGCCGGTCGCCGCGGGCCGGGCGCCCGCCGACGGTCCGCGCCTGCAGGATCTGCTGGATCCGGCCGCGTCCTTCGAGCCCACCGTGCACAGCGGCTTCGAGTTCTGGATCGAGGACGCCGAGAACGCCACCGGCGAGGTCGCCGCGTCCCTGGAGCGGGCCAACGCGGCCGCCATCCCGACCGCCCGCCTGGCGGGCCTGGCCGGCGCGTACTGGTGCGACGCGGGCGAGAAGAACCACCTGCGCTGGGTGATGGACCACCCCGAGGAGCAGCTGCTGGACGCGCTCGCCCGGCTGCACGCCGCGGACGCCTCCTCGCTGGGCGAGGGAACCCGGCTGGTCGGTTCTTTCCGGGCGCACGGCCTGGTCGTACCGGTCTGGGACCTGCCGACGGATCTGACGGCCGAGGAGATCACCAAGCCGGCCACGGAGTTCGGCGAGCGGCTGGCGGAGGCACTCGCCGCGAACGCGCCGCTCACGCCGGCCGAGCGCCGGGCGCGCGGCGGGCTCACCAACCGTCAGGTGACGCTGAGCTGACAGTAACCACGCCGGAAACGTTTTCCGTGACTCCTGTCACACCAGCCGTACCCACCGGTAAATAAGCGTCCGGAATTCCGCGATCGAATTTGCGAACGGCCGATCTCTTGTTACCGTTCTAGGAGCCCGGTCGCTGGTGCATCCCCCGTCGCCAGCGACCGGGCGCTTCCATGTCCGGACGCGTTCAGCGGGCCGAACCCGCCCCGGGCGGCGCGGAGTTGCTCCCCGCCCTCAGCAGCAGCCGGTCACCCCGTACCTCCGCGATCTCCGCGACCGCCGAGTACGGCGCACCCCCTCGTACGGTCGCCGCGGACGGCGTCCCACAGCTCCCCGGCTCACCCGTGGCCGGCAGCGTGCAGTGCGTCTGTACGGTCCGGCCGTCGGGCCGCATCAGGGTCAGTACGGCGCGCAACGGGGCGCCCGAGGTGTTGCGGTAGTACAGGACGGCCTTGGTGTGCCCTTCGGTACGCCGCGCGGCGCTGCCCCCCGTACGGCCCCCGGCGCTGCCTTCCTCCGTACGGCTTTCGACGCTGTCCTCCGTGCTCCCTTCGACGCCGCCCTTCGTGCTGCCCCCGGCGCCGTCCTTCGTGCTGCCCTCGGCGCTGCCTCTCATGGTCAGTACGCAGGTCTGTGCCTTGATGCCGTGCGGCGAGCCGACTTCGGGCCCGCAGACGGCGGTACGGCCGTCAGCGTGGCCCTCGTCGAGGCCGAGGCCGGTAAGCAGGCCCCCGGGCCGGTCACCGCCAGGGGCGCCGGGCCGGTCGCCCGCCCGCACTTCGCTGCTTCCCGCTCCCGTTCCCGCTCCCGCTTGCGCAGGGCCGGGCAGTGGGGCGTCCTGGGCGGTGCCTCGCGGAGTGCCGGGCGGTCGGTCGTCGTCCCCCGTGGTGGCGGCCCGCTCGGCGGCGCCGCCGCGGAGCTGCGGCGACACGGAGGGCTGCGCGGCGGGCGCCGGGTCGCCGGGCCCGGACGGGCCGGCGATGGCGGCGGCCAGCGGCAGGGTGAGGGCGAGCGCGATGGTGCTCGCGAGCGCGATCATGCGGACGTTCGACTCGCGAACCATGGGGACCACCTGCGGTAGAGAGCCCGCGGCGGTCGCTGTGACCGGCCTCCGGGGCCCCGGGGCGGGGTCCCGCGGGACGGGGAACGGGGGCCGGCGTACGGGACCGCTCACGGGCTCTGACTAGGCCTTCGGGGTGCCCGGTGGGCCTCCGCCACGAATGCGGAGAGCCGCCGGGCACCCCGAACGGCTTGACGGTGGGCCGAACATATCGGGGAAGGGGCGCCCTCTCGGGGGCTGCGCACCCGTTTCCCATGGATGGACGCTTGCCTCACACCCGTACGAGTGAATCTCGGGCGCGCCGTGTCGCTGAGGAGGGGGTAACCGAGAGGAGCGGCGAGGCGAACGACACTGAAGCCGGGGAGCCCCGCGAAGCGGCAGAAGCAGAGCGGCAGAAGCAGAGCGGCAAAGCCGCAGAGCCGCGAAGCCGTCACGGCAACACGGGCGCCTGTCCGGGGGATGCCCCGAAAAGCCCAGGAGCCCGAAGGAGCCGAGGAGGGGGTCAGAACGCGAGTCGGCTGCCGCCGCCCGGGGCGCCGGCGCTTGCCTCGACCAGCGCGTCCACCACCGTGGCGACGTCCGGCAGCCAGGGCGCGCCGGAGCGCTTCGCGGAGGCGCGCGTGGCCGGCGGGCGCTCCCAGCGCACCTTGCCCGCGCCGGTCTCCGACGGTGGCAGTACGACGTAGCCGCCCTCGCCGTGGAACCGCAGCGAGCTGGGCACCAGGTCCTGCGCGTACAGCAATTCGCCCAGCTCGGGCAGGGAGTACGGCGCGACCAGCAGCGTCCAGCGGGTGGGGGTGGCCACGACCGGGCCGACCGCCACGCCTGTGCGGTCCAGCTCGGCGAGCGCCTGGGCACCCGCCACGGCCGGCAGGCTCACCGCGCACGGCGCCTTGCCGCCCGTGGCCAGCACGACCGGCGCGTCCGGGCGATTCGTCCACCACCAGCGCACCATCCGGGCGTCGGTCGTGGCGGCCAGCAGGCCGGGGTCGAAGGGGTGTGCACCGGGCACCGCGCAATCCGGGTCGGGACAGCCGCAGGGCCGCGTCTGCTGCGCCCCCCTGAGGGCAGGCTGCGCCCCCTTGGCGGTCCTGCCGCCCGAGCGGAGGCCGACGCCGGGGAGGACGGGCCAGTGCCACTCGGTGGCGCACTGGAGCGCCGCGCCGAGCAGTGCCGACCTTCCACCGCGCCGGAGCTGGAACTTGCGTCGCCTTCCGAGGATCTCGCGCATGAGCGCTCGTTCCTTTCCGTAAACGCCGAGGGCCATGTCCATCGCACTACATGCAGGTTCATGCCGCTGTGCGGTGCGCGCCGCCGCACCGAGCGCGGATCACACCACGTGGATCATTCGTCACTGCGCGTACAAGGCAGCGCATCACGCCGTACGCCGAGCGTGGAACATGGCGGGGGGTGGCGCGCGCATGGCGCTTGCTGTCCTGTGGTGCAATCCCGCCACGTGGGGGTGCGGCCCGGTCGTCACCGCGTAAGACGCCCGCGCCCTTCGGAGAGTTCCGGTACGGCCCCAACTGGCCCCGCACCTATCCGAGTACGTACCCCCATGGTGGAGATGACGCGCTGTTGATCGCCGTCAGTCGACCGCAAATTGACCTTCAAGGGGCTATTTTTCGGCCAATCTCTTGGCCACACTGACACCATAATCCTCACCAGGACAGTGCTGGACACGCAACATCGCTGCGTGTACATGTGGACCCATTGATAGCGGAGCAGCATGACATGGGGGTTTGCGATGCTATTGAGCGAAACCAACTGGCGGGCAAATACGACAAATGCCCGCATTCCCCTACTGCGAGCCCTCCTGGCCGACGGCCTCACCTGGGACGACGCCCAGGCCGACGTAAGCCGCAGGCCATGACAGCCCCCCACGCTCCGAAAGTGGCTGGAATCGAGCCCACGTTTACCGGCCCGGCGCACACTGCGGCCCCCACAGCCCCGGAAACTTCTTCCGCCACTCAACCGGCCGCCGTTCACGAACGGCTGGCTGCCTGGCTCTCCGACCTCACCACCCTCCACGACCTCACCGAGCGGCTGGCTCGTACGGACACCCTCGACGGCGCGCTCGACGAGATCCTTCGGGCCGGCGCCTTCCTCGTCGGCGCGCGCCGGGGCCTGGTCACCCTCGAACCGCCGGACGGCCTCGGGCCCGAGACCACCGTCGGCCTTGGCCTCGGCCTCGCGGACCTCGGACACCTGGAGACGGTCCCGCGCCACGCGACACCCGTGGGCCGCCTGCTCGACGGCCACGAGGCATGGACACCGAACGCGGCGGTGCCGAGCACGGCACTACCGGATGCGGCGGTGCCGGGGGACGGCGTGAGCAGCGGTGGGGCGGGGGCAGCCGGGGCGAGCAGCGGCGGAGCAGGGGCGTCGGCCGCTTCGACCGTCCATGTGGCGAGGCCGACCGGGGCGACCGCCCACGGAACGGGCTCGGCCGGCCCCTCGGCGGATGCCCCGGCGGATTCGGCTACGGGGCCCCCTGCCCCCGTCCAGGCCCCTCTCGGCCCTCCCGGCTCTCCCGGCCCCTCCGCCGCTCCTACCGACCCTCCCAGCCCTCCTGCCGCCGCCTCCTTCGGCCTCTGCGAGCTGTCCCAGCCCGACCTCGCCGCCGAGCCCGGCCTCGACCCCCGATTGCGGGAAGTCGCCGCCCGCCTCGGTTACGCCGCGAGCTACGCCGTACCGCTGGTCGTCGAACCGCTCCCCGAGAAGGGCGCAGCAGACGCCCTCTCCGTAAAAGCCTCCGAAGCAGCGCCCCTGGGGGCAGCGCCCCACGAAGGCGCGCATGCCGCCGCCCCCGGGCAGCGCCGCCCCTCAGGAGTCGATGCGGCTCACGTCCGCCCCCTCGGCGTCGCCGTCTGGCTCTACGACCGCCCCGCCGAACCCACCGAACGCGGGCGCCGGCTCCTCGCCCTGTACCGCTCGTACGCCGCCGCGCACCTCTCCCGCCTGATCGAGCTGGACCGCCGGCGCCGTTCGGAGCGGGCCCTGCACGCGGAACTGCTGCCCGCCCGGCTCCCCCGAGTACCCGGCGTCCGGCTCGCCGTACGGCACGCGACGGGCCCGAAGGGCGGCGGCGACTGGTACGACGCGCTGCCGCTCCCGGACGGCGCCCTGAGCCTGTCCGTCGGCTCCGTCACCGGCTCCGGGCCGAGTGCGGTGGGTGCCATGGGACGGCTGCGGGCCGCGCTGCGCGCGTACGCCGTCATGGAGGGAGAGGACCCCGTCGCGGTCCTCTCCGACCTCGAACTCCTGCTGCGGCTGACCGAGCCGGCGCGCAGTGCGACCGCGCTGTTCGCGTTCGCCGAACCGCCGGTGACGGATCCGCTCGGCGGGCCGTCGGCGCGGAAGATCGTGCTGGCCGGCGCAGGGCACTGTCCGCCGCTGATCGTCGGCGAGCACCGTACGGAGTTCGTGGAGACCACGCTGTCCGCGCCGCTGGGCATGCTCTCGTGCTGGGAGGCGCCGAGCGTGGAGCTGGAGCCGGCGCCCGGAGAAACCCTTCTCCTCTACAGCGACGGGTTGCTGCACCGCTCCGGCGAGCCCGTGGACCGGGCCTTCGCACGGCTGCACGCCGCGGCGGCCGGCCTGCCCCGCTCCGTACGGGAGGACCCGGAGGCCCTCGTAGACCACCTCGTACGCGCGATGCTGCCGCAGGGCCTCACGGACGAGAGCTCACCCGAGGACGTCGTCCTGCTGGCTGCCCGCTTCGAGCCCTGACCTCAAGGGAGCCGCGGACTGGCGTGCGGCAGCTTGAGAACCAAGGAAACTGGTAAATCCGCGCAAAGGCGAACAATCCCGACGCGGACCGAAGGTCATCCGTCCCAAGGGCAGAGTGCCTGACAAGTCACAGCTTCCTCCCCCTGGACCGCTTTCCCTCCGCACATACGATGGAAAGCGTCCAATAACGACGAGGAGGCACCGTGGCCGACGAGCTCACTCCGGAGACCCCGGACGAGGACGAGCAGCCGATCAAGCAGCGCAAGAACGGCCTTTACCCGGGCGTATCCGACGAGCTCGCCGACAACATGACGTCCGGCTGGGCCGACACGGAACTGCGCGACCTCCAGCCCGTCGAGCAGGCTCCCCACGCTGCCGAACGGCGCGCCGCGCTCTCCCGCCGGTTCCCCGGCGAGCGCCTGGTGATTCCCGCGGGCAACCTCAAGACCCGCTCCAACGACACCGAGTACTCCTTCCGCGCCGCGACCGAGTACGTCTACCTCACCGGCGACCAGACCGACGACAGCGTCCTGGTCCTGGAGCCGCGCGACGGCGGCGCCGAGGGCGCCGGGAGCACCGAGGGCCACGACGCGACGCTGTACCGCCTGCCCCGCTCCAACCGCGAGAACGGCGAGTTCTGGCTGAACGGCATGGGCGAGCTGTGGGTCGGCCGCCGGCACAGCCTCACCGAGGCCGAGGTGCTGTACGGCATGCCCTGCAAGGACGTGCGCGAGCTGACCGCCGCGCTGACGGAGGCCACCGGGCCGGTCCGTGTCGTACGCGGCCACGACGCCGGCATCGAGGCGGCGCTGACCGACAAGGTCACCGCCGAGCGCGACGAAGAGCTGCGCGTCTACCTCTCCGAGGCGCGCCTGGTGAAGGACGACTTCGAGGTCGGCGAGCTGCAGAAGGCCGTCGACTCGACGGTGCGCGGCTTCGAGGACGTCGTGAAGGTCCTGGACAAGGCCGAGGCGACGTCCGAGCGCTACATCGAGGGAACGTTCTTCCTCCGGGCCCGCGTCGAGGGCAACGACGTCGGCTACGGCTCGATCTGCGCCGCCGGGCCGCACGCCTGCACGCTGCACTGGGTCCGCAACAACGGCGCGGTCCGCTCCGGCGACCTGCTCCTGCTCGACGCGGGCGTGGAGACGAACTCGCTGTACACGGCGGACGTCACCCGCACGCTGCCGATCAACGGCCGGTACTCCGAGGTGCAGCGCAAGATCTACGACGCCGTGTACGCGGCGCAGGAGGCGGGCATCGCGGCGGTGAAGCCGGGCGCCGGCTTCCGCGACTTCCACGACGCGGCACAGCGCGTGCTCACCGAGCACCTGGTGGAGTGGGGCCTGGTCGAGGGGCCGGTCGAGCGCGTACTGGAGCTGGGGCTCCAGCGCCGCTGGACCCTGCACGGCACGGGTCACATGCTCGGCCTGGACGTCCACGACTGCGCGGCCGCCCGCACCGAGTCGTACGTGAACGGCACGCTGGAGCCGGGCATGGTCCTGACCGTCGAGCCCGGCCTGTACTTCCAGGCCGACGACCTGACGGTGCCGGAGGAGTACCGGGGCATCGGCGTCCGCATCGAGGACGACATCCTCGTCACGGCCGACGGCAACCGAAACCTTTCGTCGGCGCTCCCGCGCCGCTCCGACGAGGTCGAGGAGTGGATGGCCGCCCTGAAGGGCTGACCTCCCCCGGCGTTCCCGGACGCCCACCCACCCGGTGACGGCCGGCGCTCCGCGTTCTCGGCGGGGCGCCGGCCGTCCGGCGTTCTTCACGACTCGGGTCGGTGCGGGGTCACGAGGTGGGGTTACGAAGTGGGGTTACGAAGTGGGGTCACGACGCGGGGTACGACCCGCTCAGAAGCGGGGTACGGGCCGGTCACCAGTCCCCTGAGCTCCCTGGGGCCTCTGAGTCTCCTGCCACCCCGGCCTCCCCTGTGCGCGGCCGTGGCACGTCTCCCGCCCCCGCCGCCCGCTCCCGCGCCACCGGTACGTCGCGGAGGCTCTCCGTACGGACGTACGCGCCCGCCTTCGCCGCGGCGTACGTGGCGAACGTGGCGGACTCCACGAGCTCCAGGTCCACCGGGCGACGCACCACCAGCATCCGGTAGTAGAACGGGGCACCCAGGGCGCCGACCACCGCCGGGGCGTCCGTGCCCGGGGGCAGCTCGCCGCGCTCGATCGCGTGTCGTACCAGTGCGCCTGCCACGCCCAGCCGGTCTTCGAAGAAGTCGCGCAGTACCTCTTCCGCGCGCGGATCGCGGGCGGCCGCCGACACGACGGCTTCTATCATCGCGCGATTGCGCCTGTCCTCGTAGAACGCGCCGATGGCGCGGGCCAGCGCGCGCAGATCGCCGCAGAGCGAGCCGGAGTCGGGGATGGGGATGACGTCGGCGCTGCGCTGGGTCAGCAGCCCGCAGACCAGGCCCTCCACGGAGCGCCAGCGGCGGTAGATCGTCGCCTGGTGCACGCCCGACCGCTGAGCGACCCGCTCCATGGACAGTCCCGCGAACCCCACCTCACCGAGTTCGTCGAAGACAGCGGCGAACACGGCTTCCCGTGTACGCGCGGTACGGCCCCCGGGGCGGGTTCTGCCCGGGGGGTGCTGCGTGGTGCTCATGAAGGCACTCCGGATTGCCAGCGATCGATCACACGAAGTATTGTCCAGATCGCTAACGCGAGTCACTTCGCGTTAGCGCCTGCGCCCTGAGGCGCACCCACCGGGGGACGCCGAGCACGGGGGACTCGGCATGGGGGTGCGCCCGGGGCGCGTTTGTTCTTTCGTCACGCCTCGGCTCGGAACTCGGCGAGCAACTCCTCGGCATGCAGGGTCCAGGGATGCGCCGAACCGCACCTGGCCGCCGGCGCCCGGCGCGACGCCGGTGCGGAGGCGGTCCATCAGGTCGGTGCGGTCTCGGAGTACGGCGGGGGCGCGGCCCACTGAGGGCCAGCGGACGGAGTCCAGACCGGACCACGCCCCGTCGACGGCACGACCACCTGCACCGCCACCGCTGCCCGGCCCTCCCTCGGGGCCGTGGTGATGGTGCTCGATGATGTGCTGGTCGCCGGACGCCTGGTAGACCCGGCCGTGGCCGAGGGCCCGGGCGTCATTGCCGCCGCCGGTGCCGGGGGCTCTGCCCGCACCGGGGCCACCGCCCGCACCGGTACCGCTCCCCGTGCCGGGACCACCGCCCGTACCGGGATCGCCGCCGTTCACACCGTTCCCCCTCCCGCCGTGTACCGCACGGGAGTTCAGCGTAGATCACGGGACTGATACTGGTCGGGGCATTGAGGAAGCCCGCCCTGCAGGGCGGGCCGGCGCCCCCGCCACCCACGGACCAACCTCTGGAGAAACGTCACGGCATTTGGAGCAGCGCGCCCTCGCGCCATTTGAGGACCTTGTCGAAGCTGACCACCGCGCCCCGGCGCCCCGTGCGGTTGCGGTAGCGGACCTGGTCGGTGAGGGCCTCGATCAAGAAGAGCCCCCGTCCGTGCTCGGCCTGAGCGGGGGCGGGGGCGTGTCGGCGGGGCGGTGCGGGTTCCGTCCGAGGGGAACGTTCAGGGGATCCGGGTCCGGAGGCCCGGTCGTGGAACCCCGGCCCGGAGTCCGTGACCTCGATACGGCACGTGTCACCGTCGATGAACGCGGTGACGCGGTACTCCTCGGCCGTGCCGTCGCCGTGCTCGACGGCGTTCGCGCAGGCCTCGGTGAGGGCGAGCGAGAGGTCGTAACAGACGTCCGGGTCGACGCCCGCGGTCTCCATCGTCCCCAGCAGCAGACGGCGCGCGAGCGGCACGCTCGCTGCCTCCCGCCGAAGATGGAGGGACCACCAGATGCTCATCGCTCCAGCCTCCTGGCCGCGGCTCGACATATCGATACGTATTGCCGCGCTCCATGGTCGGTAAGCGTGGGTTTGACGTGACTCCGCCCATTCGGCGGACGCGGCCACTGAGCGTACCGGTGTAAAAGGCCCATGGGCGCGCCCCTTCGTGCGCCCCTGCAATTGCGGTAGCGGTACTCCGGCCGATCTTCCGTGGATCTGTGGGGGCTCCGGAGTGGTCCGGGGCGGACGTTCCTGGTCACGACCTGGTCGCAGCCCAGGTCGAGTGACCATTTGAAACCGCTTACTGTCCGTCTACGACCGTTTGCATCTTTCTACTGATTGTCGAAGTGCGAACGGTTGCGCATGTACGGATGAGAAGCGCGGCGGCTCGGCCGTCTGCATATCTGTAGCCACCCTCGGGACGCCCCAGGGCGGGCCGCCGGAATGTCCGGAATCGGCTACGGCCTCTGGACGGCGCCCGGCGCCGCCTCTCCCAGCCGTCCCCTTCCCCCTACCCGCCTCCCGGCGCCGGCCACCACGGAGCGGCACCATCACCGCACCACGGAGCGGCGCCCGCGCCGCAGGGTGTCCTCGCCCCGCCACGCGCACGTCCTCCCCCTGTCCGGGACAGTCCGCCCTGCCGTATGCGTCCGGTACGTGCAGTGGGATGATGGCGGCCGTCATGACTTCCCCCGAGGGGCGCGCCGCGGCCGATCTGCGGTTGCTGAGGGCCGCGGTGTTCACCGCGGCCTGCGTCGCGCTGGCCGCCGCGGGGCACATGGTCGGTTCCTGCGCCACCGTCCCTCTGTGGACGCTGGGCGCTGGCTGCCTCGGAGTGCTGGCCGTCGCCGTACCTCTTGCGGGCCGCGAACGCTCGCTTCCGGGGATCGCCGTGGCGCTCGCCTTCGGGCAGCTCGTCCTGCACGCCCTCTTCATGCTGGGCCAGCGCGGCCTTGCGGTAGGGCTGCCGGCCGACGGCGTGAACGGGCTGAGCGACCGTGCGGCGATCGGGCTCGCCCGCCAGATGACCTGCGGGTTCGGCTCGACGCGCCTCACGGGTACGCAGGCCAGGGAGATGCTCGCGGATGCCGGGATCGGCCCCGCGGGAGGAGCCGCCGGTGCGCACGCCGCACAGGGCTCGACGGCGCACGCCGCCATGGCGCACGGCAGCGCCGGGCAGAGCATGACCGCACACGACATGGCCGCGCACGGTGCGACCGGTACGGGCGGCGGACTGTCGGCGGCCGCCCAGCACCTCGGTCTCGGCTCGCTGACCGGGCTGCTGCCGTCGCTGCCCATGCTGCTCGGGCACCTGCTCGCGGCGCTGGCCGCGGGCTGGCTGCTGCGCCGCGGCGAGGCCGCGCTGTGGCGGCTGGTACGGCTGTCCGCGCCCGCCGCGCGGGAGGCCACGGCCGCCGCGTCGATGGGCGCGCTGCGGACCGCGCTGCGCCTCGTACACGCCTTGTGCGCCGGACTGCTGGGCGCCACGGACCCTACTCCGCGCGCTCCCGTTTCGTACGAGCATGACAAAGCCGGGCCCGAAGAGCTCGCGCTGCAGCACAGTGTGGTCAGGCGGGGACCGCCCCACTTCGCCCTCGCGGCCTGACGCACACGCAGCTCACGCACGCCCGCAGGACGGGTTCCCGGACACGGTCCGGAGGGCTGACGTGCCGTCGCCGCACGCGCGCCACCATCAGCCTTCCTTCTCTCCTGTCTGAGGAGTGTTCCGTCATGTCGGACACCACGCTGTCGAGCACTGCCCCGGCCGCCACCCCGGCCCCCGCTCCCGCCCGCCGCCGTACGGCGCTGCGCCGGCTCCCCGTCGTCGGCGGTGCCGCGGCGGGCGTCGTCCTGCTGCTCGCCGGCCCCGCCTTCGCGCACGTCAGCGTGCAGCCGGGGCAGGCCGCCAAGGGCGACTACGCGACCGTCGACTTCAAGGTCCCCAACGAGCGGGACGACGCCTCGACCGTGAAGCTGGAGGTCGACCTGCCCGCCGACCACCCGCTGGCGTCCGCGATGCCGCAGCCGGTGCCGGGCTGGGACGTGAAGGTCACCAAGTCCAAGCTGGACAAGCCGATCGAGGCGCACGGCGAGAAGCTCACCGAGGCGGTCACCAAGATCACCTGGACCGGCGGCAAGATCGAGCCCGGCCAGTTCCAGCAGTTCCCGGTCTCGCTCGGCGCCCTCCCCGAGGACACCGACCAGCTCGTCTTCAAGGCGCTCCAGACGTACGACAACAAGGAGGTCGTGCGCTGGATCGAGCCCGCCAAGGAGGGCGCGCCGGAGCCCGAGAACCCCGCACCGGTCCTCAAGCTCGTCGACGCCGAGAAGGCGGAGCAGGGCGGCGGTACGGACACCGCGGGCGCCCAGGACGACAAGGGCGGCACGGACGCCGGCAAGAGCACCGCGGCCGCCGACGGCGGCACCGACAACACCGCCCGCGCGCTGGGCGTGATCGGCATCGTGGTCGGCGTCGTCGGCGTCGGCTTCGGCGTCCTCGCCGGCCGCCGCCGCACCGGCTGAACCGGCCCCCGCACGGCCTGTGGCGGCCGGCCCGCGATCCGGCCGCCGCAGTACGCCACCGGCCCGGCATTCCCGGCCGGTGGCGCACCCGGTCGGCACCACCAACAGACATACGGGATATCACTCAGTAATGCGCAGAACACCCAAGCTCGCGGCCGCCGCCCTCGTGGCCGCCGCGGCACTCACCCTCACGGCCTGCGGCGGCGACAGCGGGAGCGACGGCGCCAACGGCCCCGCCGCCAGCGTCTCCGGCACCCAGTCCAAGCCGGTCGTCACGCTCGACGAGCCGATGGAGAAGCCGGACCTGGTCCTCAAGGACAGCGACGGCAAGAAGTACGACCTGATCGAGGAGACCAAGGGGCGGCCGACGCTGATCTACTTCGGCTACACCCACTGCCCCGACGCCTGCCCGGCCGTGATGGGCAACATCGACGTGGCGCGCAAGCAGCTGCCGAAGGCTGAGCAGAAGAAGCTGCGGATCGTCTTCGTGACGACCGACCCGGACCGGGACACCCCGAAGCGGCTGAAGTCCTGGCTGAACGGTTTCGGCGGCGACATCGTCGGCCTGACCGGCGACTTCGACACCATCCAGGGCGCCGCCTCGGCCGTGAACGTCGGCGTCTCCAAGCCGGTCAAGAAGAAGAACGGCGACATCATCGTCGACCACGGGCTGCAGGTCCTGATGGCCTCCCCGAAGGACGACAGGATCCACTGGCTCGGCATGAAGGACGCGGGGGCCGAGGACTACGCCCACGCCCTTCCCAAGATCATCAAGGGGCAGAACCCGTGAACCGCCGTATCGCATGCGCCGCCGCGCTCGCCGCCACCGCCGCCTTCACCCTCGCCGGCTGCGGCGGGGACAGCGCCCCCGAACTGAAGGTCTCCGGCGCGTACATGCCGCAGCCCGTCATGAAGGACATGGCCGGCGGCTTCCTCGTCGTCAAGAACACCGGGGACACCGCCGACAAGCTGACCTCGGTGACCAGCGACCTCTCCGACGACGTGACGATCCACCGGACCGTCGGCGCCAAGATGGAGGAGGTCAAGTCCCTGGACATCCCCGCGCACGGCGAGCTGAAGCTCTCCCGCGGCGGCAACCACCTGATGTTCATGGCGCTGAAGAAGAAGCCCGAGAACGGCGACAAGGTCTCCGTCGAGCTGCACTTCGACAAGGCGAAGCCCATCGAGGCCGAGATGCCGGTCAAGGCCACCAACTACAACCCGCAGCACGCCGGGCACCAGTAGGGGGAGTTACGCCATGACGCTCACCGTTCCCCGCGCCGCGGCCGGGGCCCGCCGGCCCGGCCCGAGTGCCGTACCGCGCCGCGGCCGGACCGCCGCGGCGCTGCGCCTGCTGGTCCTCGCCGCCGCGCTGCTCGGCGTGCTGCTGGGCGGCGCCGCGCCGGCGTCCGCGCACGCCGCGCTGACGGACAGCTCGCCGGCGCAGGGAGCGGTGCTGCAGAAGGCGCCCCCGCAGGTCACGCTGTCCTTCTCCGAAGGCGTCTCGATGGGCGACGACTCCATCCGGGTGCTGGACCCCAAGGGCAAGCGCGTCGATCGCGGCAAGCTCCTCGATCTGTGCAGCGGCAACACCGTCAAGTACGGCACGGGGCTGCCGCCCGGCCTCCCCGACGGCACGTACACGGTGGCCTGGCAGGCCGTGTCGGCCGACAGCCACCCGGTCTCCGGCGCCTTCACGTTCTCCGTGGGCGCCCCCTCGAAGTCCGCCGCCGTGGTGCCCCAGAAGGAGGCCGGCGGCGGCCTGGTCGGCGCGCTGTACGGCATCGCGCGGTACGTGACGTATGCGGCGTTCGCGCTCCTCGTGGGCGGCGCGTGCTTCGTGCTGGCCTGCCGGCCCTCGGGGGCGCGCCACCGACCCGTCCAGCGGCTGGTGGTGTGGAGCTGGGCGACGCTCACCGTGGCCACCATCGTGCTGCTCCTGCTGCGCGCTCCGTACACCGGGTCCGGCGATCTCGCCGATGTCCTCGATCTCGGCGGGCTCAAGGAGGTGCTGACCACGAAGCCCGGCGGCGCGCTGGTCTCCAGGGTGCTGCTGCTCGCCGCGGCCGCGCTCTTCATGGCGGTGCTCTTCGGCGCGTACGCACGTGCCGACGAGGAGGGCGACACGAAGCGCCGCAAGGACCTCGCCTTCGGGCTGGGGGTCGGCGGCACGGTCGTGGCGGCGGGGCTCGCCGCGACCTGGGCGATGGCCGAGCACGCCTCGACCGGCCTGCAGACCGCGGTCGCGATGCCGGTGGACGTGGTGCATCTGCTGGCCGTGGCCGTGTGGCTCGGCGGGCTGACCGCCCTGCTGGTCTCCCTGTACCGGGGTCCGGCCATCGAGGGCACGGCCGTGCGCCGCTTCTCCCGTCTCGCCTTTGCCGCCGTACTGACCCTCGTCGTCACCGGCGTCTACCAGTCCTGGCGGCAGGTCGGCACGTGGCGGGCGCTCACGGACACCTCGTACGGGCAGCTGCTGCTGATCAAGGTCGGCCTGGTCGTGGTGCTCGTCGGGGTCGCGTGGGTGTCCCGGCGGTGGACGGGGCGGCTCGCCGAGCCGGCCGCGGCCGCCGTACCGGGCGACGAGGGCGGCACCGGTGCCGTCCCGGCCCAGGGCGGCTCTCCCGAGCCCGTAGCGGTGGCGTCGGCGGCCACGGAGCAGGCCACGGCGGCGGAGGCCGTCACGGAGGAAGCCGGGGCGGAGCAGGCCGGGGCGGAGGCGACCGCGGAAGCGACCGCCGCCGGGAAGGCCACCGCCGAGGACGCCGATCCCTCCCCCGAGCGCGCCGCGCAGCTCGCCCGGCAGCGGGCCGCCGTCGCCGACGCCCGGCGCAAGCGCGTCCGGGACGCCGACCCCGTGCGGTACGGGCTGCGCCGCTCCGTGCTCACCGAGGCCGGTATCGCCGTCGTGCTGCTGGCCGTGACCACCGTCCTCACCTCCACCGAGCCGGCCCGCACGGAGCAGGCCGTACGGGACTCGGGCCAGTTCGCCGAGGCCGCCCGGCCGGTCTCCGTGAACGTGCCCTTCGACACGCTGGGCCCCAAGGGCAAGGGCACCGCGCGGCTCGACCTGGACCCGGCGCGCACCGGCCAGGCCAACGTCCTGCACCTGCGGATCTCCGGCCCCGACGGTGCCGCGCGCGACGTCCCCGAAGTGCGCGTCTCCTTCACCTCGAAGGCCAAGAACCTCGGACCGCTCCCGGCCACGCTCGAACACACCGGTACCGGACACTGGACGGCGCGGGGCGTGCAGCTGCCGGCGACCGGCACCTGGCAGCTCTCCCTTGTAGTCCGCACCTCCGACATCGATCAGGTGACCGAGACCAGGAACGTGAAGATCAACTGATGACCGAGAACTCCACCAAGACGGCCGGGGCGGCCGAGGCCGCCGGTGATTCCGCCGCGTCCGGCGCGGACGCCGGCGCGCTCTCCCGCCGCCGCCTCCTCGGCACGGTCGGCGCCGCCGGGGCCGCCGGGCTCGTCGTCGGCGGCGCGGGCGGCGCGTTCGGCACCCTGGCGGCCCAGGACGACGCGCCGAAGCTCAGCACGCTGGGCGCGTCCGAGGTCGCGTTCCGCGCCGACCGCCGTACGCCGCAGGCGGGCATCACCACCCCGATGCAGGCCCGCTGCCATCTGGTCGCGTTCGACCTGGCCCCGAGTGCGGGGCGCAAGGCGGCCGCCGGCCTGATGCGCCGCTGGTCCGCGCTGGCCGAGAAGTTGATGGCCGGCGAGGTGCCCGACGACGACAGCGGCGTGGCGCTGGACGCGGGACCGGCCTCCCTCACCGTCACCTTCGGTTTCGGCCACAGTTTCTTCGGCCGTACGGCGCTGACCGCGCGGCGCCCGATGCAGCTCGAACCGCTGCCCCCGTTCTCGGCCGACGCGCTGGACCCGAAGCGCAGCAACGGCGACCTGTGGATCCAGATCGGCGCCGACGACGCGCTGGTCGCCTTCCATGCGCTGCGCGCGCTGCAGAAGGAGGCCGGGGACACCGCGCGGCTGCGCTGGCAGATGAACGGCTTCAACCGCAGCCCCGGGGCCACCGCGCAGCCGATGACCACCCGCAACCTGATGGGCCAGGTCGACGGCACGAACAACCCCAAGCAGTCCGACGAGGACTTCGAGGAGCGCGTCTTCGTGGGGCGCGACGCGGACCAGCAGTGGATGCGCGGCGGCTCGTACGTGGTGCTGCGCCGCATCCGGATGCTGCTGGACTCGTGGGAGAAGAAGTCGCGGTCCGAGCAGGAGCGGGTGATCGGCCGCCGCAAGGCCGACGGCGCCCCGCTGTCCGGCGGCGACGAGCACACCCCGATGGACCTGAACAAGACCGGCCGGGACGGCTCCCCGGTGATCCCGGCGGACGCGCACGCCCGTATCGCGGCGCCCGAGTCCAACCAGGGCGCAGCGATGCTGCGCCGCCCGTTCTCGTACCACGACGGCTTCCGCGACGACGGCGCCCCGGACGCCGGGCTGCTCTTCATGGCCTGGCAGGCCGACCCGCTCCGGGCCTTCACCCAGATCCAGCGGAAGCTGGACCGCGGGGACGCGCTCTCGCCGTTCCTCCGGCACGAGGCGAGCGGGCTGTACGCGGTCCCGGCGGTCGAGCCGTCGGGGTACGTCGGCCAGCCGCTGCTGGAGGGCTGAGCGGCCGCCTGCCGGGCCGCGGTGCCGCTCCGGGCGGTGCGGGGCGGCCGGCGACGGCGGGCGGGTGTCGGCGGCGCCTGACGGCCTCCGGCGGGCGAGTACGGTAAGGGACCCGGGACAGAAGCGAGCCCCGGAGAAGGAGTGAACGGATGTCGGCCAGCCGCTACACGTATCTCGGGCCCGCGGGCACCTTCACCGAGGCAGCCCTGCGCACCCTGCCCGAGGCGGCGACGCGCGAGCTGGTGCCGATGGTGTCCGTGCCCGCCGCGCTGGACGCGGTCCGCGCGGGCGAGGCGGCCGGCGCGCTGGTGCCGATCGAGAACTCCGTGGAGGGCGGCATCACCACCACCCTCGACGAACTGGCCGCCGGCGGGCACCTGATGATCTACCGCGAGGTGCTGCTGCCGATCGCCTTCGCGCTGCTGGCCCGCCCCGGTACCGAGCTGTCCGGCGTGAAGACCGTGACCGGGCACCCCGCGGCCCAGGCGCAGGTGCGCAAGTGGCTCGGCGAGCACCTGCCGGAGTCGGTGTGGGAGTCGGCGGCGTCCAATGCGGACGGCGCGCGGCTGGTACAGGAGGGCCGGTACGACGCGGCGTTCGCGGGCGAGTTCGCGGCCGCCACGTACGGGCTGACGCCGCTGGTCACCGACATTCACGACGCGCAGAACGCGGCGACCCGGTTCGTCCTGGTCGGCCGGCCCGCGCGGCCCGCTGCCCGTACGGGCGCCGACAAGACCTCCGTGGTGCTGTGGCTGCGCGAGAACCACCCCGGTGCGCTGCTGGAGCTGCTGCAGGAGTTCGCCGGCCGCGGGGTCAGCATGATGCGCATCGAGTCCCGGCCGACCGGTGACGGCATCGGCCAGTACTGCTTCTCCGTGGACTGCGAGGGGCACCTCACCGACCGGCGGGTGGGCGAGGTGCTGATGGGACTGAAGCGGATCTGCCGGGACGTGCGGTTCCTCGGCTCCTACCCGCGTGCGGACGAGGTCGTGGCCGAGGTCCGTGCCGAGACCACCGACGACGCCTTCATGGAGGCGTCGGACTGGCTGACCCGCTGCCTGGACGGGCGGGCCTGACCGGGCCCCTCTCAGTTGTCCCCAGGTTGCCCACAGGACTGTCCACAGAGTTATCCACAGGGCCCGTTCTCGACCTGGGGACAAGTCGATTCCCGCGCGTCGCACAGTCGACAAATCGCCCTACCGACCCCACACCCGTCCACAGGCGGTCACAGCCGCCCAGCGGGGGGGCTCGTCAGCATAATTCCCAGGAACAATCCTTTAGAGCGAGCAAATCCCACACGAAAGAGTACCGGAAGTGGGTTTCGGCAAGGATTTCTTCGCCCGGGATTCAGGAAACCGACTCCCCCTTTCTGACTTCCACAGCAACCACACACAGCCTGTGGATAACTTTTCCGGAGTACCCCGAAGCTGTGGACAAGTGGCTGTGCACAGCCCGCCAACTCCCCGCTCACGCAGGCCCGGACGCCCCGGCGGAATGCCTGGCCGAAGCGTCGCGGCAACCTCCGGACCACTCCGGCGCCACTCTTCCGACAACCGCCCCGGAGGCGCACGGACGACTCCGGCGGGGAATTCCTTCCCGCAATTCCCCGCCTTCTCAGAACACCACAAAAACAACTCCAAACCGGACAAATTGCCTCGACGGCGAATATCGCGTCGAGCGCCCCGCCCGGGCCCCGGTAGCCTGGTGGGGTGATTGACCTTCGCCTGCTCCGTGAGGACCCCGACCGTGTGCGCGCGTCCCAGCGCGCCCGTGGAGAGGACGTCGCGCTCGTCGACGCGCTGCTCTCCGCCGACGAGCGGCGCAGGACCTCCAGCGTCCGCTTCGACGAGCTGCGTGCCGAGCAGAAGTCGCTCGGCAAGCTCATCCCCAAGGCCTCCGGCGACGAGAAGGCCGAGCTGCTGAAGAAGGCCGGCGAGTTGTCCGCCGCCGTCAAGGCCGCCGACGCCGAGCAGGACCAGGCCAAGGAGGAGACCCAGTCCCTCCTGCTGAAGCTGGGCAACCTCGTCCACCCCGACGTGCCCGTCGGCGGCGAGGAGGACTTCACGGTCCTGGAGACGCACGGCACGATCCGCGACTTCGGTGCCGAGGGCTTCGAACCCAAGGACCACCTGGAGATCGGCCAGGCGCTGGCCGCGATCGACGTCGAGCGCGGCGCCAAGGTCTCCGGCTCGCGCTTCTACTACCTGACCGGCATCGGCGCGCTCCTGGAGCTCGCGCTGGTCAACGCCGCGATCGCGCAGGCCACCGAGGCCGGCTTCACGCCGATGCTGACCCCGGCCCTGGTACGTCCGCACGCCATGGAGGGCACGGGCTTCCTCGGCCAGGCCGCGGAGAACGTGTACCACCTGGAGAAGGACGACTACTACCTCGTCGGCACCTCCGAGGTCCCGCTCGCCGCGTACCACATGGACGAGATCGTCGACGCGGACAAGCTGCCGCTGCGCTACGCCGGCTTCTCGCCGTGCTTCCGCCGCGAGGCCGGTACGTACGGCAAGGACACCCGCGGCATCTTCCGCGTGCACCAGTTCGACAAGGTCGAGATGTTCTCGTACGTCGCGCCCGAGGACGCGGAGAACGAGCACAAGCGCCTCCTGGAGTGGGAGAAGCAGTGGCTGAACGGCCTGGAGCTGCCCTTCCAGGTGATCGACGTCGCCACGGGTGACCTGGGCGCCTCCGCCTCGCGCAAGTTCGACTGCGAGGCCTGGATCCCGACCCAGGGCAAGTACCGCGAGCTGACCTCCGCGTCGAACTGCGACGAGTTCCAGGCGCGCCGGCTCTCTGTCCGGATGCGCGACGGCAAGAAGGTGCAGCCGCTGGCGACGCTGAACGGCACCCTGTGCGCCGTGCCGCGCACCATCGTGGCGCTCTTCGAGAACCACCAGCTGGCGGACGGCTCCGTGCGCGTCCCCGAGATGCTGCGTCCGTACCTGGGCGGCCGGGAAGTCCTGGAGCCCGTCGCCAAGTGACCTCGCCCGCCGCCTCCGCCTTCCCGTACACGCTCGTCGCGACGGATCTCGACGGCACGCTGCTGCGTCCCGACGACACCGTCTCGGAGCGCACCCGTGAGGCACTCGCCGCGGTCACCGCGGCGGGTGCCGCGCACATCGTCGTCACCGGCCGCGCGGTGCCCTGGACCCGGCACATACTCGATGACCTGGGCTACAACGGCCTCGCGGTCTGCGGGCAGGGCGCGCAGGTCTACCACGCGGGCGAGCACCGGCTGCTGACGTCGGTGACGCTGGACCGGCAGCTGGCCGGCCTGGCGATCGCCAAGGTCGAGGCCGAGGTGGGCCCGCTGTACCTGGCGGCGAGCCAGGACGGCCTGGACGGCTCCGTCGTGGTCGGCCCGGGCTACCGCGTCCAGGAGGGCCCGCTGGCGAACGTCCTGGTCGACGACGCCGCCGACCTGTGGACCGACCCGATCAACAAGGTCTACATCCAGCACCCGGAGCTCTCGGACGACGCGCTGGCCGCGGCCGCCCGGGAGGTGGCCGGCGACCTGGTCGGCGTCACCATGGCCGGGCCCGGCATCGTCGAGCTGCTGCCCCTCGGGCTGAGCAAGGCCACCGGCCTCTCGCTCGCGGCCCGCAGGCTGGGCGTCAAGGCCGCCGGCACCATCGCCTTCGGTGACATGCCGAACGACATCCCGATGTTCGGCTGGGCCGCGCACGGTGTGGCCATGGCCAACGCGCACGACGAACTGAAGGCCGTCGCCGACGAGATCACCACCTCGAACGCGGACGACGGCATCGCGGCGGTGCTGGAGCGCTTCCTCACCGTCTGACCGTTCGCCCTCACCGTTCGACGCTCACAGTCTGACCGAAGGGCGGCCGAGCCCGCAGTTTTCCACACCCCCTGTGGATAACTGCCGCGCGAGGTCAGTTGTAGGATGACTGGGCAACCGGGTGAATACGTGCGAGAGGGCGAGGAGCGGGCATGACGTTGCAGGCCGCCGGGCGGCAGTCGCTGGTGGACACCGTCGTCGACGCGCTACGGGCGCAGCTGAGCGCCGGCGAGTGGCGGATCGGCGACCGGATCCCCACCGAGCACGCGCTCGCCGAGCAGCTCCAGGTGGGCCGGAACACCGTCCGCGAGGCCGTACGGGTGCTGGTGCACGCCGGGATGCTCCGCTCCCGCCAGGGCGAGGGCACGTTCGTGGTCTCCGCCGCCGATCCCGCCGCGATCATGCGCGGCGTACAGAGGTCGGGCGTGCGTGACGTCCTCGAAGTGCGCATCGCGCTGGAGACGGAGGCCGCCCGGCTGGCGGCCCTGCGGCACGAGCCGGCTGACCTGGAGCGGATGCGGGCCGCGCTGGACGCACAGCGCGCCCTGGAGGACGCCGGGGGCCGCCTCGCGGCCGGCAGCCTGGAGCGCTACGCGGACCACGACATCGCGTTCCACCAGGCCGTCGTGGGCGCCGCGCACAACGCGGCACTGAGCGCCACGTACGAGTGGTTCAGCAGCTCTGTGCGCGAGGCGCTGGTCTCGGGGCTCGGCGACCGGGAGATGCCCCAGCTGCTGCACGGCGACCACCACGCCGTCCTGGAGGCGATCGCCTCGGGCGACCCGGACGCCGCCGAGGCGGCCGCCCGCACGCTGCTGGACCGGCCGAAACGCGCGGTGGAGGCGCTGCTCGCCGAACGGTGAGCCACGCCGCGGCCGTACCGGCAGCCGGCGGCCCGTAGGCCCGTACAGGCCCGTACGGCGTCCCTGCGGCCGTAGGAGCCCCGACGGCCGCCGTCCTTCCGGCCGCGCCGAGCACCGGACCCATCCCCACGACAGGAGAGTCACCCGACCATGCCCGGGACCCGACACGATGCCCCGCCGACCGCCGGTACGCCGTCGCACGACGGCACGCCGCTGATCGACGCCGAGGAGGACCTGACGCCGGCGCCGCCGCTCGCCACGGCCCGCCGCCGGCTGCGGACGCACCCCGCCCTGCTGCTCCTCGGGATCATCCTCGCGTCCCTCAACATGCGGGCCGCGCTCGCCGGGGTGTCGCCGCTGCTCGGCGAGATCGGCGACCACTTCGGGCTGAACGCCACCGCCAGCAGCCTGGTCACCGTGATCCCGCTGGTCTTCATGGGCCTCGGCTCCTACGTGGCGCCGAAGCTGGCCGGGCGCTGGGGCACCGAGACCGTGCTGTTCGGCGCGCTGCTCCTGCTGTGCGCCGGCATCGTCGTCCGCGTCGCGCCGCCGCTGGTGGCGCTCTTCGTGGGCTGCGCGCTGGTCGGCGGGTCCATAGCCCTGCTCAACGTCCTGATGCCCGGGCTGATCAAGCGCGACTTCCCCGACCGGGCCGCGCCCATGACCGCGCTGTACTCGACGGCGATGATCCTCGGCGCGACCGTCTCCGCCGCCACCTCCGTGCCGCTGGAGAACGCGCTCGGCGGCTGGCAGGGCTCGCTGGTCGCGTGGGGGCTGCTGGCCGCGATCGCCGCCTGCGTCTGGCTCCCCCAGGTGGTCATCGCCCGGCGCGGCGCGCGGCACGGGGTGGCCGCTGCCACCCCGAAGCACACCGTCGAGACCGGCCCGAAGCTCGGCCGTTCGCCGCTGGCCTGGCAGGTCACGCTCTTCATGGGGTCGCAGTCGCTGATCGCCTACGTGGCCATCGCCTGGCTGCCGACGGTCTTCACCGACCACGGGATGGACAAGGCACAGGCCGGGCTGGTCTTCGCGTTCAGCACGCTGGTGCAGATGGCCGGCTCCTTCGTGGTGCCCGTACTGGCCGGCCGGATGCGGCGGCAGCGGCTCCTTGCGGCCTGTGTCGCCCTGCTGATGGCGCTCGCCTGCGGCGGCCTGCTCGTCGCCCCGGTGGCCGGGGCGTGGGTGTGGGCCGCGCTCCTCGGGGTCGGTCAGGGCGGTGCACTGGGCCTCGCGCTGACCATGATGGTGCTGCGGGCCGGCGACCCGCACACCGCCGCGCGGCTGTCGGGCATGGCCCAGACCTGGGGCTATCTGCTGGCCGCCGTCGGCCCGTTGGCGCTGGGCGCGGTGCACCAGGTGACGGACGGCTGGACGCTGCCCATCGTGCTGCTGCTCGTGGTCTGCGCCGGGCTGGTGCTGCTGGGGCTGGGGGCCGGCCGGGACCGCCGGATCGGCGCCTGACCTTCCTGGGGCAGCGCGGCGGTCTCCTTCCGGGGGCCGCCGCGTTCCTGTTGGAGCGCGCGCAGCGTCGCTTCGTGGACGGCGCGTGCCAGCCGCGCGCCCCAGAGGGAGCGCGGCCCGGCGAACTCCTCCAGGGGCTCGCCCGGCCGCGGTACCCGTGCGGCGACGCACACCGCGTCCGTAGGCGTGCCCGAGGCGTCCGTCCCGTGGTCGAGCAGCGCCTGCACCTTCGCCTCCGTAGCCGTCATCACGGAGTTGACCAGAGCGGCGTCCCCCAAGGCCACGGGCAGCGCCACGAGGATGTTGATCGTGCCGGGGCGGTACGGGGAGCCCGGCGCGCCCCGCACCGGGTCCTCCGTCGCGGCCCACCCGCGCACGCCGGTGCCCGCCGTGACAAGCGCCTGTGCGCCCCCGTCGTACGCCGACGCGCGGGTGGACAGGATGTCCGCGGCCGTCATCATGCCGACGCCAGGCCCTGTCGCCCCGGCCGCCGCGGCGATCTCCGCGAGGTGCGCCTGCGGGTCACGGCGCGTATAACCGTGCGCGACCTGCGCGTTGAGCACCCAGGAACGCTCGCCGATGCCGCCGCCGAGCACCGCACTGGAGATCATCCGGTGCCCCGGGCCCGGCCGCCACAGGAGCGCGGGCAGGTCCTGGCCGTCGGTGGTGTCGCGGTGCCGAAAGGTGCGCACCGGGAGCGGCGGTATGTGCGTGGTCACTCACGCACCCTATGGTCTGCCCTACCTTGCCCTCATGAGCGATGTGCACGATACGCAGCACTCCGGTGGCCGGCGCCGCGCACGCATCACCCGGCGGGGACGGCTCCTCCTGACCGCGGGCGCCGCCGTCCTCGTCGTCGGCGTCGTGCTCCTGCTGGTCCTCCTGCCGGGCGACGAGCAGGGCGCACGGGCCGAGAAGCTGACCCTCCCCGAGGGCCGGCGGGCCTCCCAGGCGTACGCCGCCATCGACAAGGCGCTCCGTGTCGCCCCGGGGACCACCCGGAAGGCGGCCAAGAGGGCCGCCGAGGCCCGGAATCCGGCCAAACGGCTGCGGCTGCCGTCCGAGGCGAAGGGCAACCCCGAGGGGTATCTCTACCCGGCCACGTATCCGGTCGACGAGGACACCACCCCGAAGAGCCTGCTGTCCTTCATGGTGAACACCGCGCGCCAGAAGTACGCGGCGGACGGCCTGCCCCCGACGGCCCGCCCCGGCGGCCTGAGCGCGTACGAGACGGTCGTGGCGGCCTCCGTCGTGCAGGCCGAGGCGGACACCCCGCACGACATGGGCAAGGTCGCACGGGTCATCCGCAACCGGCTCGACCAGGGGATGCCGCTCCAGATGGACTCCACCCTGAACTACGGCCTGGGCCGCTCCACCCTCAACACCAGCCACGCGGACACCCGTACGAACAGCCCGTACAACACCTACCGGCACAAGGGGCTGCCGCCGACGCCGATCGGCAATCCGGGGCAGGACGCGACGCGGGCCGCGATCTCGCCCCCGAAGGGCGACTGGCTGTACTTCGTCACCGTCCGCCCCGGAGACACCCGCTTCACCGCCGACTACGAGGAACACCGCAAGAACGTACGGGAGTTCAACGAGGCCCAGAAGAGCAGCGGATAGGCGGTGCTGCCCCTGAGGGGCAGCGGGTGCTACTCCTCGCCCGCCAGCGTCAGCGACTTGAGGCGGCGGGCCGCGTACCAGGTCGCCGCGGCGGTGACCACGATGAGCAGCACGACGGCGGGCACGAGGCCCACGTCCGAGGTGATCGCGCCGTCGGCGCCCACCTTCTGGGCCAGCGCGAGTGCCCACTGCTGAACGCTCAGGGTGCGTGCCCCGGGGACGAGGTTGCCGAAGACCGCTTCCCAGACCAGCGCGTAGACCAGGCCGATGACGACGGCGTGCCGGGAGACCGTGCCGAGGAACAGGAAGAGGGCACTGTAGGCGACGGAGGCGACCGCGGCGGCGAGCGCGTAGGCGACCGCGATCTGCTGGCTGTTGCCGTTCAGCACGAAGCCGGCGATCAGTACGGGGACGGCGGAGAAGGCGACCGTCACGCCGATCGCGACGAGCAGCTTGGTGACGATGACCGTCGACCGCCGTACGGGCTTGGCCAGCAGGTACACCACCGAGCCGTCGTCGATCTCCGGGCCGATCGCGCCGGTGCCGGCGATCACGCCGACCAGCGGCACCATCGTGGCCAGCGCGAAGCCGCTCAGGAGGGTGTTGGCGGTGGCGTCGTCGGCGCCGGTCAGAGTCCGTACCGCGATGGCGATGACGAGCAGCATGACGGGCAGCGCGATGAGGATGGCGGCGCGCCGGCGGCCGAGCAGCGCCCGGTAGGTCAGCCGGGCGACAGTGGGGTGGAAGAGCGATGACATCGCGTCAGGGCTCCTTTCAGGTCGTATGCGACCGCTTCGGTACGGCTTCAGGCCGCTACGAGATAGGAGAAGACCGATTCCAGCGACTCGTCCGACGGTGAGACGGCGAGGAGCCGGATGCCGTGATCGCGGGCGACGCGCGGCAGCAGGGTGGTGAAGCGGCCGAAGTCGACGGCCTGGATGCGCAGCGCGCCCTCCTCGAGGTCGACCTCGATGCCGGACGTGGAGGGGTCGGCGATCAGCGCGGCGGCCAGCGCCCGGTCGTCGTCGGACCGTACGAGGTAGCGGTGCGGCCGGTCCGTCATCAGGCGCCGGATGCGGCGGAAGTCGCCGGAGGCGGCGTGCCGTCCGGCCACGATGACCTCGATGTGGGACGCGAGCTGCTCGACCTCTTCGAGGATGTGCGAGGAGAACAGCACGGTGCGGCCCTCCTCGCCCATCTGCCGCAGCAGTTCCATGAGCTGCATCCGCTGGCGCGGGTCCATGCCGTTGAACGGCTCGTCGAGCAGCAGCACCGACGGGTCGTGCACGAGCGCGGACGCCATCTTCACGCGCTGCCGCATGCCCTTGCTGTACGTGGAGACGCGCCGGTCCTGGGCGTGCTCCATGTCGACGGTGGCCAGCGCGCGGGCCGCCTCCTTGCGGCCCAGGCCGTGCAGTTCGGCGTTGGCGAGCACGAACTCGCGCCCGGTGAGGAAGTCGTACATCGCCTCGCGCTCCGGCACGATGCCGATGTCGCGGTAGATGGCCTCGTTCCGCCAGGTAGGGCGGCCGTCGAGGGTGACGCTGCCGCCGGAGGGCGCCAGGAAGCCGCCCATCATGTTGAGGAGGGTGGACTTGCCGGCGCCGTTCGGGCCGAGCAGTCCGGTCACTCCGGGGCCGATGGTCATCGTGATGTCGTTCACGGCCACCACGTTCCCGAACCAGCGGGAGACGTTGCGCATGTCGATCGTGGTCACAGTCCGGCCTTCCGGTAGCGGCGCATCAGGAGGGCGAGCGAGCCGGCGATGAGGCCCAGCACGACGAGGAGGTGGACGGAACCGGCGGCGGTGGACAGGCCGATCCCTTCGGGTGCCGCGCTGGACGCGCCGAGGAAGGTGCTCTGCACGCCGTCGATCAGCGTGATCGGGGAGAACAACCCCAGCCAGCCGACGATGTCGGTGTTGCCCTGGACGATGGCGACGCCCCGGACGGCGGTGACCGCGGCGTACGGGATGGTCAGGACGGCGATGACGGCGGCGACGCCGAAGCCGCGGCGCGGCGTCAGCGCGGCGATGACCAGGCCGATCGCGGCGTACAGCAGCGAGAGCAGCGCCACCGACACCAGTGCCTGCCCGAAGTGCTCGGTCTGGTCGGCGAAGTCGAGCTTCGCCAGCAGCGCGCCGACGTACAGGATCAGCAGCGGCAGGGCCGTGAGGAGGAACAGCGCGCAGCTCATCGCCGCGTACTTGGCCGCCACGTAGTCGGCCCGTTCGATCGGCCGTGAGAAGTACAGCGGCACGGTCTTGAAGCGCAGGTCGCGGGAGACGGACTGGGGCGCCTGCGAGGCCAGGAAGAGGCCGATGACGGCCTGCAGGTAGATCGCGTACCGGGTGGGCTCCAGCGGGAGATCGTGCGCCTTGGTGAAGACGGTGACCGCCACGAGGATCGCGGCCGGTACGCACATCACGGCCAGCAGGATCATCGGCAGCACCTTCGTGCGCGCCGACCGGCCCAGCCCGTAGGCGCCGCGCAGGCTCTGCACGAAGAGCGAGCGGCGGGCGTACGCACGGCCCAGCCGGGCGCCGTCGTAGTGGCGGTAGCCGATGTCGTGGATCGAGGCGGCGGGGCCCGGGCCGCCCACGGGGGCGGTGGTGGACTCAGGCATCGGGGGCTCCTGCGGGGGCTGCTTCGTGGGCTGCGGGGCGCGTGTCCCTGGGGGCCGGGGCGGTGTCGCGGTCGTCGGCGCGGTCACGGAAGACCTCCGCGATGCGGTGCCGGCGCTGTTCCATACGGACCAGGCCGAGGCCCAGTTCGGCGACCGTGTCCCGGACCAGGTCGTACGTCTCCTCGCCGGTGGCCTCGACGTACAGCAGGCGGCCCGTGGCGGCCGGGTGCCCGTCGCCGGGGCCGGGCGCCGGGCCGGTCGCCGCGCCCGCGGCGGTCAGCGCCTCGCGCAGCGCGCGCAGCCCGTCCGGGTGCGCGTCGGAGTCGGTGACCTCGATGGCGAGCGAGGTGGTGGCCTGGGTGAACTCGTCCGTGGCCGAGGAGCGCAGCAGCTTGCCGCCGTCGATGACGACGACGTGGTCGCAGGTGCGCTCCAGTTCCCCGAGGAGGTGCGAGGTGACGAGCACGGAGATGCCGAAGTCGCGGTGGACGCGGCGGATCAGGCCGAGCATTTCGTCGCGGCCCGCCGGGTCCAGGCCGTTGGTGGGCTCGTCCAGGAAGACCAGCTGGGGGTCGTGGACGAGCGCCTGGGCGAGCTTCACCCGCTGCTTCATGCCGGTGGAGTAGCCGCCGATGGGGCGGTAGCGCTCTTCGTAGAGGCCGACGTGGCGCAGGGTGTCGGCGGTGCGTTCCCGGGCGGCGGTCGGCGGCAGCCCGGACATCCGCGCCATGTGGACGACGAACTCGGTCGCCGAGACGTCCGGCGGCAGGCAGTCGTGCTCGGGCATGTAGCCGACCCGCTCGCGGATGGCGCCGCCCTCGGTGGCCACATCCAGGCCGAGGACCGCGGCGGTGCCTTCGCTGGCGGGCGACAGGCCCAGCAGGATCTTGATCAGGGTGGACTTTCCGGCGCCGTTGGCACCCACCAGGCCGGTCACGCCGGGGGCGATGTCAACGGAGAGCCGGTCCAGGGCGGTCACCCGCGGGTACCGCTTGCTGAGGCTTTCGGTCGCGATCACAGTCACACGTCGACGGTAGTGTCGCCCGCCACACCGGGCGTCACCCCAGACGGCTGGATGTTTCTCCGACTCCAGGCGTAGCTCCCCGTAAGGGGTCGTGCGGGGAGCCGAGGCGCGCTCGGCCGGCAGCGGGCCGTGGTGGTCGTCCGTGGTCGGCGGGGAAGCTTTCCACAGGCCGGTGACGGACCCTTGACGCAGCCGCCGACCATTGTCACATTCATCAGTGTCAAGTTACGCGCACGTACCGCGACGGAACGGTTGGCGATGACCACAGCAGCGACCGCGAGCACAGCAGCGACCAGGAGCAGGCCCGGAGCCTCGGCGACGAGCGCGGACCTCCGGGGGTTCAGGGAGGTCCAGCGGCTGGCGTACGCCTGCGCCGAGGCGGTCGCCGCCCAGCTGAAGCCGGGAGTGACCGAGCGGGAGGCGGCCCGCATGCAGCGCCGCTGGCTGCGCGAGCGGGGCGTGACCGACTGGTTCCACCTGCCCTTCGCCTGGTTCGGCGACCGTACGGCCTTCGCGAACTTCCGCATCCCGCTGCAGTTCTTCCCCACCGACCGGGTGCTGGAGCCGGGAATGCCCTTCATCCTCGACATGGCCCCGGTGTACCGGGGCTACACCGCCGACATCGGATACTCCGGCTGCCTCGGCCTCAGCCCGCTGCACGACCGGCTGCTGGCCGACCTGGAGGCGCACCGCGAGCTGCTGCTGCGCGAGGTGCGCGAGCGCCGTTCGCTGCGCGAGATCTACGAGGACGTCGAACGGCTCATGGTCCGCCAGGGATACGCCAACCGGCACCGCGCCTATCCCTTCGGCGTGATCGCGCACAAGGTCGACCGGGTGCGTCAACGCCGCTGGTCACCCACGCTGTTCGGGTTCGGTACCCAGTCGCTCAAGGGGCTCGCGTCCGACGCGCTGCACGGCCACCGCGAGGGCTGGTCCCCGCTGTGGAGCCCGTACCGCTTCTCCGACCACCCGCCGCAGCCCGGTCTGTGGGCGGTCGAACCGCACCTCGGATTCCGGGGCGTGGGCGCGAAGTTCGAGGAGATCCTGGTCGTCACCGACTCCCGGGACCCCGAGGAGAGCGCCTTCTGGCTGGACGACGATCTGCCGCACGTGCGGCGCTGGCAGGAGGAGAAGGCGGCGTGAGCAAGGCAGTCGGCGAGAGCGGGGAGGCAAGCGTGAGCACGGCACTGGAAGGCGCGCGGGAGCGTCGGATCGCGACGGGCGGCGTGGAGCTGTGCGTCGCGGAGCTGGGCGATCCGGCCCGGCCCACGGTGATGCTGGTGCACGGCTATCCGGACAGCAAGGAGGTCTGGTCGCGGGTCGCGCCGCTGCTGGCGGAGCGCTTCCATGTGGTGCTGTACGACGTCCGCGGCTGCGGGCGGTCCACGGCGCCGCAGCCGCTGCGCGGCGGGTACACCCTGGAGAAGCTGACCGACGACTTCCTGGCGGTGGCCGACGCCGTCAGTCCGGACCGGCCCGTCCACTTGGTGGGGCACGACTGGGGCTCGGTGCAGTCCTGGGAGTTCGTGACGGTCCGGCGCACCCAGGGGCGGATCGCCTCCTTCACCTCGATGTCCGGCCCGTCCCTGGACCACTTCGGGCACTGGATCAAGAAGCGGATGGCCCGGCCCACCCCGCGCCGCGCGGCCCAGCTGCTCAACCAGGGCGCCAAGTCCTGGTACGTCTACATGCTGCACACCCCCGCGCTGCCCGAGCTGGCGTGGAAGGGACCGCTGGGGAAGCGCTGGCCGAAGATCCTGGAGCGCGTGGAGAAGGTCCCGGCCGGGGACTACCCCACCGCCTCGCTGCCCACCGACGCGGCGCACGGCGCCTGGCTGTACCGGGACAACGTCCGGGCCCGCCTGCGCCGCCCGCGGGCGGACGCGTACGCGCACTGCCCGGTCCAGCTGATCACCCCGACCGGTGACGCCTTCCTCTCGGAGCGGCTCTACGACGAGCTGGAGCAGTGGGTGCCGCAGCTGACCCGCCGCACGCTGCCCGCCAAGCACTGGGTGCCGCGCACCCGCCCGGACCAGCTGGCCGCCTGGATCGAGGAGTTCGTCACGGCCAAGGAGGAGGGCGATCCGGCCAAGGAGGTCGCCGCGCGCGGACGGTACGCGGACCGGTTCGGCGGCCGGCTGGTGCTGGTGACGGGCGCGGCGAGCGGCATCGGGCGGGCGACGGCGTTCGCGTTCGCCGAGGCCGGCGCGCGGGTGGTCGCGGTGGACCGGGACGCCGAGGGCGCGGCCCGTACGGCCGACATGGCCCGGCTGATCGGGGCCGGCGCCGCCTGGGCGGAGGTGGTGGACGTCGGCGACGAGGCCGCGATGGAGAAGCTCGCCGAGAAGGTCGCCGCCGAGTACGGCATCGTCGACGTCCTGGTGAACAACGCGGGCATCGGCCTGTCCGGCTCCTTCCTGGAGACCACCTCCGAGGACTGGAAGAAGGTCCTGGACGTGAACCTCTGGGGCGTCATCCACGGCTGCCGGATCTTCGGCCGGCAGATGGCCGAGCGCGGCCAGGGCGGCCACATCGTCAACACCGCCTCGGCCGCCGCCTATCAGCCCTCCAAGACCCTGCCGGCGTACAGCACCTCCAAGGCGGCGGTGCTGATGCTCAGCGAGTGCCTGCGCGCGGAGCTGGCCGGCCGGGGCATCGGGGTCAGCGCCATCTGCCCCGGCCTGGTCAACACCAGCATCACCTCGACCTCGCACGTCGCCGGGGTCTCGCCCGAGGAGGAGAAGCGCCGCCAGTCCAAGGCCGCCCGGCTGTACGGCATACGCAACTACCCGCCCGAGAAGGTCGCGGACGCCATCCTGCGTGCGGTGGTGCGCAATCAGGCGGTCGTGCCCGTCACCCCGGAGGCCCGTGGGTCGCGCGCCCTCTCCCGCTTCGCGCCGCGTGCCCTGCGCGCGCTGGCCAGGATCGAGCCGCTGTAGGGAGCGGGCGGGGCGGTCCGTGCGGGGCGTGAGCCGCGGGGTGGTGCGACTGGTGCCGGGCGTTGGTCGCGCCGGCGTGGGCGGCCGTACCATCCCTCGCAGGAACGGGCTCCGCGCAGGACGGCCCTGTACCTCGCCCGCTCCCCCGCGCCGCCCGGGCCGCCGGGGGAACGGGCCGGGCGGCGCGGGCCATCTCGTGAGGAGCACCGCAGTGACCGAGCAGCACCGCCCCGCGGCCGAGTACCGCATCGAGGAGCTGGCGCACCGGAGCGGCGCCACGGTCCGTACGATCCGCGCGTACCAGGACCGTGGGCTGCTGCCCAAGCCGGAGCGGCGGGGCCGGGCCAACGTCTACGGTGACGCGCACCTCGCCCGGCTGCGGCAGATCTCGGACCTGCTGGACCGCGGGTACACCCTGGCCAGCATCAAGGACCTGCTGGAGGCCTGGGACTCGGGGCGCGGGCTGAGCGGGGTGCTGGGGCTGGTCGCCGAGATCGACGGGCCCTGGACGGACGAGGAGACCGGCCGGATCACCCGCCAGGAGCTGGACGCGACCTTCGGCGGCACCCCGGACGAGGCGGCGGTGGCGGACGCGGTGGAGCTGGGGGTCCTGGAACCGGTGCCGGGCAGTGCGGAGGAGTTCCTGGTGCCCAGCCCGCAGGAGCTCGCGGTCGCGGCCGAACTGCACTCCGCGGGGGTGCCGCTGCCCGCCATCTCGGGGCACCTGCGGGAGCTGCGGGTACAGGTGGAGCACATAGCTTCCCGCTTCCTGGACTTCACCACCGAGCATGTCTTCCAGCAGTACTTCGACCATCCGCCGAGCGACGCCGAGGCGGAGGAGGCGGCGGGTCTCGTCCGCCGGCTGCGGCCGCTGGCCCAGCAGACGGTGGACGCCGAACTGGCCCGCGCCATGCGGTCGTTGGCGAGCCGCTACCTCCGTCACCACCTGCACAGCGAGCCTCCCGAGCGGACATCGGCCGAGCACGTCCCGCTGCCGGCCGCCACCGTGCAGTCCGTCCGTGACCTGGTCGGTCCGGCGGGTGTCGCGGCGTTCGTCGCCGCGGCCACCGAGCGCGAGGTGAGCGCCCGCCGGATGGACGCGCTGGTCGCGGACGCCGCCCCCGCTGCGCCCGATGTCGACAAGGACCGCGGCACGGGGCCCGCCCGGTGAGAACATCACCCCATGGACCGTCCGCATCTGCCCAGCACCGAAGCCGTCGTCGACGCCGTTCGTGAAGCCGCCCGTGCGTACGGCCGCGACATCGAGGTGACCCACGACATCGGGGCCGACCGCTCCGGCCGCCGGCTCTCCGCCGGTGCGTTCGCCGTCGCCGACCCGGACGGCTCGCTGCCGCACGAGGCGTACGTCGAACTGACCGATGGCCGACCGCGCATCACGATCGAGGTCTTCTCCGAGGACGACGCCACCGTCACCGTCGAGGGCATCCCCTTCCAGGACCTGCCCCGCGACTCCGTCCCGGCCTTTCTGCACGCGGTGCTGGGCGATCTCGCCCACGTCAAGGGCCGTTTCTTCCCGCCCGGCTGGTGGCTGGTGGTGCCGCTCCCCGGTGACGAGACGTACAAGGAGCTGATCACCGGGGTCGATCTGACGCCCTGGCTCAGCTCCCGCGTGCGGTCATGACGTCGAACGGCTCTTGATCGACAGGCACGACAGATGTTTCACGTGAAACAGGAGGTTTCCGCGAAACGGGACATCGTGTTTCACGTGAAACAAAGCAGCACACTTCGCGTCACAGCCCCGGCGCGCCCCACACCGGGAACCAGCGGCTCAGGTCCTTCTCGACGGTGAGATCGTCGGCGAGCAGGGACCGCATCTGAAGTTCTAGCGCGTTGTCCCGCTTCTCGCCGTCCCCGGGGAGGGGCGCGAAGGGGTAGAACGTGCCGCGTTTGTAGAGGTACACCAGCGCGAGCGAGCGGTCGCGCTCGTCCCGGAAGCCGATGAGCGAGCAGAGCAGCTGCGGGCCGAAGCCGGCCTCTTCGAGTGAGGTATTGACCGCGTGCAGGTCGTTGACCAGACCCGCGGTGTCCTCGGGGGCGTGCTGGGCGAGGAGCCAGGTGTACCCGTACTGGTCCTGGGTGTAGTCCACCGGCGGGCCGAGCAGCTGCCGCACATCGGCCTGGATGCGGGCGAACGCCCCGCCTTCGACGCTCGCGAAGCAGACCGAGCCCCGGCCCGTCGGCGTGAACCCCGTTGCCGCCTGCAGGGTGATCGCGGCGGAGGGCAGCGCGAAGAGCTGGTCGAGGTCCGGGCGTACCGGCTTGCTGCGGCCGAGGATCACATCCAGAAAACCCATCGAGTGGCTCCTAGGGCTGAGGGAGAGGCGGGCAGCCGAGGGTGCCGGCCCGGTTCACGGTCGGCCCAGCTGGGCGGAGAGGCGCCCGAGCTGGTCCAGGCGCTGTTCCAGCGTCGGGTGCGAGGACAGCAGCTGCACGGCGTTCTCCCTGGAGAACGCCGGGGCGAAGTAGAAGGCGTTGAACGGCTCGGCCCGGCGCAGGTCACGGGTGGGGATGCGAGCCATCTGCCCGGTGACCTTGGTGAGCGCGGCAGCCAGTGCGGACGGCCGTCCGGTGAGCAGCGCGGCGGCCCGGTCGGCGGACAGTTCGCGGTACCGGGACAGCAGCCGGGTGAGCAGGAAACTGATGACGTAGACCACCGCGCTGACGGCCGTGACGATCAGGATGGCGACGGCCGCATTGTTGTCCCGGTTGCTGCGTCCCACCCCGCTCCAGAGCGCCGCCCGGGTGATGACCCCGGCCAGCACTCCCAGGAACGAGGCGATGGTCATCACCGCCACGTCGCGGTGTGCCACGTGCGACAGCTCGTGCGCGAGCACCCCTTCCAGCTCTTCGGGCTCCAGCCGGCGCAGCAGTCCGGTGGTGGCGCAGATCAGGGAGTTCCGCTGGTTGCGTCCGGTGGCGAAGGCGTTCGGGATGTCACTGTCGGCGATGCAGACCTTGGGCTTGGGCATGTCGGCGAGCGCGCACAGCCGGTCGACGGCGCCGTGCAGCTCGGGCGCCTGCTCGGGGGTGACCTCGCGGGCGCCCATGCCGAACGCCGCGATGCGGTCGCTGAACCAGAACTGAGCGATGAAGAGGGCGCCCGTGATCACCAGCACGATCAGCCACGCGCCCTTGAGCAGCACCACCAGCGCGCCGACGACCACGACGTACAGCAGGCCGATGAAGAACATCGTCACGACCATGCGCGAGGTCAGCCCGCGGTCCGGGGCGAATCGGGTCTGAGCCATGGTGTCCTCCAGCCGGACGGCCCAGCCGACCGTCCGTACGACGACGCCTCTGTCCCGATTCTCCCTCTTGATTCCTGTTCGGTTCCTCTCGGCGAGGCAAAGGGACGGTGATCCCTGTGGCGAACGGGCTCAGTCGGCCGCGAGCTGGGCCGGTGCCTCCGCCGCGATCCGCTCGAAGACCGACTGGTCGGCCTCGAAGATCGTGCCCGCGATCGGCCAGTGCAGGACGAGCTCGTCGATGCCCAGCTCGGCATGGCGGCCGGCGAAGTCCACAAAGGCGTCGACCGAGTCCAGCGGCCGGTCCGGCGTGAAGCCGGTCAGCAGGATCCTGGGCAGCTTCCCGGCGTCCCGCCCCTCCGCTTCGCAGGCCGCGCCCAGCCGCTCGATCTGCCCGGCGATCGCCGCCTGCGACTGCTCGGGGGTGCCCGAGGCGGACGCCTTGGGGTCACCGGTGGTGACCCACGCCTGGCCGTACCGCGCCGCCAGCCGCAGGCCGCGCGGACCGGTGGCGGCGACCGCGAACGGCAGCCGGGGCCGCTGCACGCATCCGGGGACGTTGCGCACCTCGTGCGCCTTGTAGTGCTCGCCGTCGTACGTGACGGCGTCCTCGGTGAGCAGCCGGTCCAGCAGGGCGACGAATTCGGCGAAGTGATCCGCGCGTTCGCGCGGCGTCCACGGCTCCTCGTCGCTGCCGAGCAGCGCGTGCGCGTCGAAGCCGTTGCCGCCCGCGCCGATGCCGAGCGTGATCCGGCCGTCGCTGATGTCGTCCAGCGAGATCAGCTCCTTGGCGAGGGTGACCGGGTGCCGGAAGTTGGGCGAGGTGACGAGGGTGCCCAGGCGCAGGCGGGAGGTCGCGGCGGCGGCCGCGGTCAGCGTCGGCACGGCGCCGAACCACGGGCCGTCCCGGAAGGGGACCCGCCAGGACAGGTGGTCGTAGGTGTACGCGGCGTGGAAGCCCAGCTCCTCGGCGTGCTGCCACACCTCCCGCCCGCCTTCGGACCAGCGTCGTACGGGCAGAATCACGGTGCTCAGTAGCATGCCTCCGAGCCTACGGCTGGACGCGCCGACCCGCCTTGTCAAGCTCATGCGCGCGACCCAGCGCACGCCTGTGCGCGCATATGCGGGAAGATGGCCTCGTGACTGATGGCCCTGTGACAGACGATCCCTCCGCCGAGCCGCCGCTGTCATCCGCGCGGACGCCGGCATCCGAGGCGCCGCCGCCATCCGCTCCACCCCGGCCGCCCGAGCCACGGCCCGTCCCGGAGCCGCCGTTGCCCGGCCGCCGCACCCGGCTGATCGCCACCGACCTCGACGGCACTCTGCTGCGGGACGACAAGACCGTCTCGGAGCGGACGATCGCGGCGCTCGCCGCCGCCGAGGAGGCCGGTATCGAGGTCTTCTTCGTCACCGGCCGGCCGGCCCGCTGGATGGACGTGGTCAGCGACCATGTGCACGGCCACGGCCTGGCGATCTGCGCCAACGGCGCCGCCGTCGTCGACCTGCACCGCGGCCGCCGCATCGTCGAGGTGCGCGCGCTGCAGCGGGACGCGGCGGTCTCCGTCGTGGAGGCGCTGCGCGCCGCGGCGCCGGGCACATCGTTCGCCGTCGAACGCACCGGCGGCATCCACTACGAGCCGCAGTACCCGCCGTTCCACCTCGACCCGGGCGCGCTGATCGCCCCGGTGGAGAAGCTGCTCGGCGAGGAGTTCGAGAAGGCGGGCGAGCCCGTCCTGAAGGTCCTCGCGCACCACTCCGAGCTGGACCCGGACGCGTTCCTCGCGCTGGCCCGCGAGGCCGCGGGGCACCTGGCGTCCTTCACCCGTTCCAGCCCCACCGCGCTCCTGGAGATCAGCGGCGCGGGCGTCAGCAAGGCCGGTACGCTCGCCCGCTGCTGTGCCGAACGGGGCATCACCCCGGACGAGGTGGTGGCGTTCGGTGACATGCCGAACGACATCGAGATGCTGGCCTGGGCGGGCACGTCGTACGCCATGTCCAACGCGCACCCGGACGTGCTGGCCGCGACCACGCACCGTACGGCGGGCAACAACGAGGACGGCGTCGCCGCCATCATCGAACGTTTGATCGAACGCCTGCTGCGGGAGCGGACCCGCGGCTGACCGCCGCCCGAACCTCACACCCCTACGCCGCGCTTCCGCAACCAGCGCAGGGGCTCGACGGCCATGTCCACACCGGGCCCGCGCCGCACTTCGAAGTGCAGGTGCGGCCCCGTGGAGTTGCCGGTGTTCCCGGAAAGGGCGAGGGGCTGCCCGGCGCGTACCCGCTGCCCCGGGCGCACCAGCACCGCCGACAGGTGCGCGTACTGCGTGTACGTGTGCGCGCCGTGCCGCACCACCACGTTGATCCCGAAGGGGCCGCCGCACTCCACCGTGGTCACCCGGCCCCGGCCCACGGACCGTACGGGCGTGCCTACAGGCACGGCGAAGTCCTGCCCCGTATGCCGGTGCGACCAGTGCGCGCCCGCGCCCCCGAACGAGGCCGACAGCGCGTACCCCGCCACCGGCCGGGTCCACCCCCGCGCGGACGGGGCGACGGCCGCGAGGGCCCCGGCGGCCGAGGACACCCCCTCCGACGGCCCGCCACAGCTGCCGGCCGCCTCCGTACCGGACTCCGCCGCACCGGCCACGAGCCGCCACAGCCGGCCGCGCGCCCGGTCCAGGCTGCGCCCGATGCGCTCCCGCTCCCCGGCCAGCCGCTGCTTCCTGGCGTCGAGCACCTGTGTGCGGCCGACCGCCGCGGCGCTCCCCGCGGCCAGGGCCCGGCTCGCCCGCAGCGCCGTACGCGCCTTGGCCGCCAGGGCGCGCTGCCGGTGCTCGGCGAGCCGATGGGCCCGCAGCACCTCCTCGGGGGCGGCCGAGGTCAGCGTGCGCACGGCGAAGGACAGCCCGCTGCCGGTGCGGTACTGCTGGGCCGCGATCAGCCCGGCGGTACGGCGCAGCTCAGCGGCGGTGCGGCGCTCCCTGCGCAGCCGCTCGGTCAGCTGCCGGGCCCGGACCCGTTCGGCCCTGGCGGCCCGCAGCCCGTACTCGTACGACCGCCCGGCCCTGCCCGCCGCCACGCCGAGCCGCAGCACCTCCAGGCGCGCCCTGGCCAGCCGGGCGGACCGCCCGCGCCCCACGACGTGACCGGGCCCGCCGCTCTCGTACCGCGCACCGCCGCCCTGCGGCGCCGCGGCCCCGCGCCGCGCCGCACGCTCGTGGCGGGCCGCACCGGCCGCCGGTACCGCGATCGCCCGGTGCGGCATGCCTGCCGGCCGCGCCGCCGCGCCTTCGTACGCGGTGGCAGCGGCGCCCGCGCCGACGGCCTCGCTGCCCGAAGGCAGCCCGCCGGGCAGCAGCCCGCCCAGCATGATCGTGAAGGCGCACACGACGGCACCGCGCCGGCGGGCCCGCGACCGGGCCGCCGGTGCCCGTCGCGGCGCGCGGGCCTCCTGACCGCACGACAGACCTGGATGCATGGGCCGATAGTTGCGCGATCAGGACGCCGGACCGCGGAGCGCGGTTCCGGCCCCGGACCGTAAGCCACCGAACGGAGCACAGCCGTCCGGCCACCTGGGGGAGCCGCCGGTCCGGCGCCGCGCCTTACAGCGGCGCCTCCCACGTCACCATCGTGCCCGCCCCCTCCTTGCCGAGCCCCGGCCCGTACGTACTGGACCCGCCCAGGGCCTCGGCCCGCCGCGCGAGGTTCTTCAGGCCGCTGCGCCGGCCGCCCTCCGGAATGCCCACGCCGTCGTCGGCGACGGTCAGCCGTACCGCGTCCCGCCCGTCCGGCAGCGTGGCCGTGGCGTCCACGACGACCTCGATCCGGGAGGCGTGGGCGTGCCGGAAGGCGTTGGACAGCGCCTCGCGGAGCGCGGCGACCAGGTTCTTGCCGGTCGACTCGCCGACCATGGCGTCCACCGGGCCGACGAAATTCACCGACGGCTGGAAACCCAGCGGCACCGCCGCCGTACCGATCTCGCGCAGCACCCGAGTACGCAGCCCCGAGGGCGCCTCGGCAGGCCCCTGCTGCAGGGCGAAGATGGCGGTGCGGATCTCCTGGATCGTCACGTCCAGCTCGTCCACGGCCTTGCCCACGCCCTGCCGCACCTCGGGCACCACGGCCCTGCGGGCCGCGCTCTCCAGCATCATCCCCGTGGCGAACAGCCGCTGGATGACCAGGTCGTGCAGGTCCCGGGCGATCCGGTCGCGGTCCTGGTAGACGGCCAGCCGCTCGCGGTCGCGCCGCGCGTCCGCGAGGACCAGCGCCAGTGCGGCCTGCGCGGCGAACTGCGCGGCCAGCGTGCGTTCCGCGGGGGTGAACTGCCGGGCGCCGCGCGCCCTGGGGGTGGCGAGGGTACCGAGGACGCGGCCGCCGCTCTTCAGGGGCAGCAGCATGCTGGGCCCGAAGTACGGCGCGACCTCGGTGATCATGCGGGGATCGGTCGCCGAGTCCTCGACGAACACCGGTTCGCCGGCGAGGAGGGTGGCGGTCACCGGGCTGTCGGGCGGGATCTGCGTACCCATGAGACGGGCCGGCTCGTCCGCCGCAGCGGCCACGATCTCCAGCCCGCCGTCCTCCATCGGCAGCAGCACGATCCCGGCGGCGGAGTCCGCCAGCCGCCGGGCCTGTTCGGCGACGACCGCCAGCGACTCGTCCACGTCGCTCCCGGCGAGCAGCGCGGTGGTGACGGCGGCGGCGCCGTCGATCCAGGCCTCGCGCTGCCGGGCCGCCGCGTACATCCGGGCGTTGCCGATCGCGAGGCCCGCCTCCGTCGCGAGGACCCGCAGCGTGTGCAGGTCACCCTCGCTGAACTCGCCGCCGTCGCGCTTCTCCGTCAGGTAGAGGTTCCCGAAGATCTCCCCCTGGACCCGGATCGGCACCCCGAGGAACGTCCGCATCGGGGGGTGCCCGGGCGGGAAGCCGGCCGCGCGCGGGTCCTGGGTCAGGTCGGCCAGGCGCAGCGGCCGGGGATCGTGGATGAGCGCGCCGAGCAGGCCCTTGTGGCCGTCGGGGAGCGCGCCGATGCGCCGGTGGTCCTCGGCGGTCACGCCGTACGTCACGAAGTCCGACAGGCCGTCCCGGGCCTGGTCGACGATGCCGATGGCCGCGTACCGGGCATCGGCCAGCTCCGCCGCGGTCTCCACGATGCGGTCCAGGGTGACGTGCAGGTCCAGCCCGGCGCCCACGGTCCGCATGGCCTCCAGCAGGCGCGGCAGCCGGGCGGTGATCTCGGGCGAGATCCCCTGAAGGCTGCGGGTGGCCTCCGTGGCCGCGTCCATCGTGTCGGCTTCGGCCCCCTGCACGGAGTCCTCCGGTACGAAGTCCTCCGGCACGGGGCCCTCCGGTACGGGGCCTTCCGCCGCCCCGGGTCCGTTCGCTGGTCCTGCCGTGGCTGCCATGCTCCGAGCCTAGTAAGTACCTTTTACCCTGGAAAGTCGCGATTACTGAGCTGGGGTGTGGTGAGGGGGCGGACGGAGCGTGGCACTACGGACGAGGCGAGGCTCTACGGGCGAGGCGCCCCTGCGGTGTATCGCGCGTCCGCCGCCCGCTCCCGGTCCCGCATGCTGCGGAACGGGCCGTCTGCCGCTGCCAGTTCCTCGTACGGTCCGCGCTGCACCACGCGCCCCTCGTCGAGTACGAGGATCTGGTCGACCGCCTCCAGGCCCGCGAGCCGATGCGTGATCAGCACCGTGGTCCGGCCGCTGGTCGCGTCCAGCAGGTCGGCGGTCAGCGCGTCGGCGGTGGCCAGGTCCAGATGCTCGGCCGGCTCGTCCAGCACGAGCACAGGGAAGTCGGCGAGCAGCGCGCGGGCCAGCGCCAGCCGCTGCCGCTGCCCGCCGGACAGCCGCGCGCCGTGCTCGCCGACCAGCGTGTCCAGGCCCTCCGGCAGCCCGCGTACCCAGTCGGCGAGCCGGGCCCGCTCCAGCGCGTCCCACAGGTCGGCTTCCGCGGCCTCGGTACGGGCCAGCCGGAGGTTCTCGCGCACCGAGCTGTCGAAGAGGTGGGCGTCCTGCGCGCACAGCCCGACCAGCCGCCGTACGTCGTCGCCCGCCACCTGCTGCGCGTCGACCCCGGCCAGCGTGTACGTACCGGCCTCGCGGTCCAGGAAGCGCAGCAGCACCTGCGCGAGGGTGGTCTTGCCCGAACCGGACGGGCCGACCACCGCGATCCGGCGGCCGGGCGCGAGCGTGAAGCCCACGCCGTCGAGCGCCGGCCGGTGCTGTCCGGGGTGGCGGGCCGTCAGCCCGCTCACGACCAGCGGGAACGGCGACTCCGGCAGCTCCTCGGGCGCGTCGGGCTCGCGTACCGGCGCCGGTGCGTCCAGCACCTCGAAGACCCGCTCGGCGGCGCGGCGGGTGCGCTGCCGGTACTGCACCGCGAGCGGCAGCCCGGCCACCGCCTCGAACGCGGCGAGCGGCGTCAGCACGACCACCGCCAGGCTCACCCCGCTCAGCCGCCCGTCGTGCACGGCATGCACACCGACGACCGCGGCGGCCGCGGCGGTCAGCCCGGTCAGCAGTGCGGTCAGCCCGGCCCCCGCACCGGCTGCCGCGGCGGACCGGGACGCGACCGCCGTGAGATCGCGGTCCGCGCGCCGGGTGCCGGCCAGCCGCTCCCGCAGGGCGCCCGCGACGGTCAGTTCGGCCGTACCGGTGAGGAGGTCCACGATGCGTGCGGCGAGCGCGCCGCGTGCCGGGGCCAGCCGCCGTTCGGCCCGCCGGGCCAGCGCGGCGGAGACCAGCGGCACGGCGACGCCCGCCAGCAGCAGGCCGGCGGCGAGCACCGCACCGGCCTCCGGCAGCAGCCAGGCGGTGAAGCCCGCCGAGCCGGCGCCGACCACGACGGCCGCGCCCACGGGCAGCAGCCAGCGCAGGAAGTAGTCCTGCCCGGCGTCCACGTCGGCCACCAGTCGGGACAGCAGGTCACCCCGACTGCGGTCGCGCAGACCGGCGGGGGCGAGCTTCTCCAGCCGCCGGTAGACCGCCACCCTTGCGTCCGCCAGCATCCGGAACACCGCGTCGTGCGCGACCAGTCGCTCGGCGTACCGGAAGACGGCCCGGCCGATGCCGAACGCGCGGGTCGCCGTGACCGCGACCATCAGGTAGAGCACCGGGGGGTGCTGCGAGGCCCTTGAGATCAGCCAGCCGGAGGTGGCCATGAGGCCTACGGCGCTGCCGAGTGCGCAACTGCCCAGCAGTAGCGCGAGGGCGAAGCGGGAGCGGTGCGCTCGCGCCGTGCTCCTGAGGCGCTTCAGGACGCGGGCTTGTGTCTGCGCCTCGGCGTCGTGGTCGGTGCCGGGCCCGGGGCTCCGGGGGTGGTCGTCGGACTGCTTCGCTTTACGTCCGACGACCACCCCCTGCGCCCCGGTCCCTTCCGTCGTCGGGGCGGCCGCGGGTGCGTTGTGGTGGCCGGGCAGTTGAATCACCCGGTCGGCCGCCTGCAGCAGAGCTGGGCGGTGGGCTACGAGGAGGACCGTGCGGCCCTCGGACAGCCTGCGTACGGCGTCCACCACGGATGCCTCCGTCTCACCGTCCAGGTTTGCCGTGGGCTCGTCGAGCAGGAGTACCGGGCGGTCGGCCAGGAACGCGCGGGCCAGTGCCAGGCGTTGGCGCTGGCCGGCGGAGAGGCCTGCGCCGGACTCGCCCAGGCGGGTGTCCGGGCCGTCGGGGAGGGCGTCGACGAAGTCGAGCGCACCGGCGTCGCGCAGCGCGGCCCGTACCGCCGTGTCGTCCGCGTCCGGGCGGGCCAGCCGTACGTTCTCGGCGACCGTGCCGGCGAACAGGTAGGGGTGCTGCGGTACCCAGGCGACGCGGCGGCGCCAGCTGTCGGGCGCGAGCGTGGCGAGGTCCACGCCGTCGACCAGCACGCGCCCGGCCGCGGGCTGCGTGAAGCCGAGCAGGACGTTGAGCAGGGTGGTCTTGCCGGCGCCGGACGGTCCCGTGAGCGCCACCGTCTCCCCCGCCGCCACCTCGAACGAGGTCTGCGGCAGGGAGGGTTCGGTGCGCCCGGAGTGGCGTACGACCAGGCCGTCCACGGTGATTCCGGTGCCGGCGGGTGCCTCGCGCGTCCCGTCGTGACCGGTCGTTTCCGTCTCCAGTACGGCGAAGATCTCCTCGGCGGCCGCCAGACCCTCGGCCGCCGCGTGGTACTGCGCGCCCACCTGCCGCAGCGGCAGGTACGCCTCGGGCGCCAGGATCAGCACCATCAGACCGGTGAAGAGGTCGATTTCGCCGCTGACCAGGCGGAAGCCGATGCCGACCGCGACCAGCGCGACGGAGATCGTGGAGAGGAGCTCCAGGGCGAAGGAGGACAGGAAGGCGATGCGCAGGGTGCGCAGCGTGGCCCGGCGGTACTCGCCGGTGATGGTGCGGATGGCCGCAGCCTGGGCCTTTGCCCGGCCGAAGACCTTGAGCGTGGGGAGGCCGGCGACGACGTCGAGGAAGTGCCCGGACAGCCGGGTCAGCAGCTTCCACTGCCGGTCCATCCGTGACTGGGTCGCCCAGCCGATGAGGATCATGAACAGCGGGATGAGGGGGAGCGTGACGACGATGGTCGCTGCGGAGATCCAGTCGCCGGTGACGATGCGGCCGAGCACGGCGACGGGGACGACGACGGCGAGACCGAGCTGCGGGAGGTATCGCGCGAAGTAGTCGTCGAGTGCGTCGATGCCGCGGGTGGCGAGGGTGGTGAGCTCGCCCGTGCGCTGAGTGCCGAGCCACGACGGGCCCAGCCCGGTGGCCTTCTCCAGCAGCCGGGTGCGGAGCTCGGACTTGACCGCGGCGCTCGCCCGGTGCGCGGCCAGCTCGGTCAGCCAGGAGACGAGCCCCCGGCCGACCGAGACCAGCGCGAGCAGCAGGACCGGTGTGGTCAGGTCGTCGAGCCGGAGGTCGCGCTGGAACGCCCCGACGACGACCTCGGCGATGAGCATCGCCTGGCCGATGACCAGGCCGGCCCCGGCAAGCCCGAGCACCACCACCGCGGCAAGGAAGAAACGGGTGGCGCGGGCGTACCGAAGCAGGCGCGGGTCGATCGGTTTCACGTGAAACATCCGTCCTGACGTACGTAACGGAAGGGGATCAGTGGGCGTCGGCGATGTGCTGGGTGCCGATGCGCTTGCGGAACACCCAGTACGTCCAGCCCTGGTAGAGCATCACGAGCGGAGCCGCGATGGCCGCGCACCAGGTGATGATCTTCAGGGTGTACGGGCTGGATGCGGCGTTGCTGACCGTGAGGTTCCAGCTCTCGTTCAGCGAGGACGGCATGACGTTCGGGAAGAGCGTCAGGAACAGCATCGCGACCAGGGCCGCGATGGTGACGCCGGAGAAGGCGAAGGACCAGCCCTCCCGTCCGAACATGTTGGCCACCAGTGCGGCGAGCAGCGCGACCGCCGCCACGACCAGCGCGACCAGGCTCTTGCCGTCGCCCTTGTCGATCTGCGTCCAGACCATGAAGACGAGCGCCAGCCCCATGGCGATCATGCCGAGGAACGAGGCCGTGACGCGTGCCCGCTCCCGGATCGGGCCCATCGTCTTCAGCGAGGCGAAGACCGCGCCGTGGAAGGTGAACAGCGCCAGCATGGCCAGGCCGCCGAGGAGCGCGTACGGGTTCAGCAGGTCGAGCAGGGTCCCGGCGTAGTTCTTGTCGGCGTCGATCTTCACGCCGCCCACGATGTTGCCGAAGATCACGCCCCACAGCACCGGCGGGAGCAGCGAGGTCCAGAAGATCGCGTTCTCCCAGTTGCGCTGCCAGCGCTCCTCGTCCCGCTTGTGGCGGTACTCGAAGGCCACTCCGCGCACGATGAGGCAGAGCAGGATCAGCAGCATCGGCAGGTAGAAGCCCGAGAAGAGCGTGGCGTACCACTCGGGGAAGGCCGCGAAGGTCGCGCCCGCCGCGGAGATCAGCCAGACCTCGTTGCCGTCCCAGACCGGGCCGATGGTGTTGATCAGGACTCGCCGCTCACGCCGGTCACGGGCGAGCAGCTTGGTGAGGACGCCGATCCCGAAGTCGAATCCTTCGAGGAAGAAGTACCCGGTCCACAGGAAGGCGATGAGGACGAACCAGACGTCGTGAAGGTGCACAGCTGCCTCCTAGTACGAGAAGGCCATCGGCCGGTCGGCGTCGCTGTCGTTTCCGCCGATCCTGGTGGGCGGGTTGAGGTCGGACTCCGACAGCTCCTGCGGTCCGGCCTTGACGTACTTGACGAGCAGCTTGACCTCGACGACGGCGAGGATCGCGTACAGCGTGGTGAAGACGGCCATCGAGGTGATCACCTCGCCCTGGGAGACGCCGGGGGAGACCGCGTCGGAGGTGCGCAGCACGCCGTAGACGACCCACGGCTGACGGCCCATCTCGGTGAAGATCCAGCCCCAGGAGCTGGCGATCAGCGGGAAGCCGATGGTGACCACGGCGAGCCGCCAGGCCCACTTGGCCAGCCCGTCCCCGAGCGCCCTGTCCTTGGTCAGCGCGAGATGCGGTACCTCGTCGTCGCCCGTCCGCAGCCGTTGCGAGAGCCAGAACTTCTTGCGGGTGAGCCAGAGGCCGGCCACGCCGAGGGCGAAGGAGGCCATGCCGAAGCCGATCATCCAGCGGAAGCCCCAGTAGGCGACCGGGATGTTGGGCCGGTAGTCGCCCGGCCCGAACTTCTCCTGTTCGGCCTTGTTCACGTCGTTGATGCCGGGCACGTACGAGGAGAAGTCGTCGTGGGCGAGGAACGAGAGCAGGCCGGGGATCTCCACCTCGACGGTGTTGTGCCCCTTCGCCACGTCCCCGTAGGCGAAGACCGAGAAGGGCGCGGGCGCCTGCCCGTCCCACAGTGCCTCGGCCGAGGCCATCTTCATCGGCTGCTGCTGGAACATGACCTTGCCCAGCAGGTCGCCGCTGACGGCGGTCAGCAGACCGGAGACGACCAGCGTCACCAGGCCGAGCCGCAGTGAGGTCCGCATGACCTTGATGTGCTTCTTGCGCATCAGGTGGAAAGCGGCGATGCCGACGATGAAGGCGCCGCCCGCGAGGAAGGCGGCCGTGAGCGTGTGGAAGACGACGACCAGGGTGGTGTCCTGCGTCAGCACCTTCCAGAAGTCGGTCAGCTCCGCGCGGCCGGTGGCCTTGTTGAGCTTGTAGCCGGTGGGGTGCTGCATCCAGGAGTTGGCCGCGAGGATGAAGTACGCCGACAGGATCGTGCCGATCGAGACCATCCACATGCAGAAGCAGTGGATCTTCTTGGGCAGCTTGTCCCAGCCGAAGATCCAGAGGCCGATGAAGGTGGACTCGAAGAAGAACGCGATGAGGGCTTCGAACGCGAGCGGGGCGCCGAAGACATCACCGACGAAGCGCGAGTAGTCGGACCAGTTCATGCCGAACTGGAACTCCTGGACGATGCCGGTGACGACACCCATCGCGATGTTGATCAGGAAGAGCTTGCCCCAGAACTTGGTCGCCTTGAGGTAGCGCTCCTTGCCCGTGCGGACCCACGCCGTCTCCAGTCCTGCCACCAAGGCGGCGAGAGAGATCGTCAAGGGCACGAAGAGGAAGTGATAGACGGTCGTGATGCCGAATTGCCATCGCGCCAGAGTCTCTGGCGCCAACGCCAGTTCCACGTCGATGTCTCCTTACGGTCGCCGTTCTCGCCACGCCCCTGCACCTTTTGTCCTACATAAAGGGGGACATAAAGGGAGACGCTTGTGAACGCGTTCACATTCACAAGCAATTATCTCCCATGACTTTCGGACAGCTCCCGTGGGGGGTACGTGACTACGGTCACGTGGTATTCCGTGGCCGAAGAATCCCTGATACGGCCTGACCGTAGCGGCCCGGAGACGCCGTTAGTGAACGTGTACGCGCCGAAATCCGTCGGCACCCCTTCCGCTCTTCTTCAACATATTGTTGAATTCAGCGCCATGCAGATACGCATCTCATGGCCCGCGGGACACCTGACCGCCACCCTGGCGGACACCCCGACCGCCGCCGCCCTGGAAGACGCGCTCCCGATCGGCTCCACCGCCCACACCTGGGGCGAGGAGGTCTACTTCACGACCCCCGTCTCGCCCGCCCGGGAGGCCGACGCGCAGCAGGTCGTCGACCCCGGCACGGTGGCGTTCTGGACCGACGGCGACGCCCTGGCCCTGCCGTACGGGCCGACGCCCATCTCCCGCGGGGACGAGTGCCGCCTGGCCTCCCCCTGCAACCTGCTCGGCAGCATCGACGGCGACCCGCGCCGGCTCGCCACGGTTCGCGACGGTGACCCGATCCGGGTCGAGCGCGTCTGAGCCACAGCCCCTCGCGGAACCGAAAAAGGCGGGTGGCCGCGGCCCCTAGGACCACGGCCACCCGCCGCACGCACGTTTCCGCGGCTCACAGCTCCTTGCGGAAGGCCTCCGCCGCCTGCAGGAAGATGTCGTTGCCCGCGGTCTCGCCGATCGAGACCCGCACGCCCTCGCCCGCGAACGGCCGGATCACGGCGCCCGCCTGCTCACAGGCGCGCGCGAAGTCCACCGTGCGCTCCCCCAGCCGCAGCCACACGAAGTTCGCCTGCGACTCGGGCACGGTCCAGCCCTGCTCGGCCAGCGCCCCGGCCACCCGGGTCCGCTCGGCCACCAGCGCGTCCACCCGCTCCAGCAGCGCCTCCTCGCTCCGCAGCGAGGCCACCGCCGCCTCCTGCGCGAGCTGGCTCACGCCGAACGGCACCGCCGTCTTGCGCAGCGCCGCCGCGACCGGCTCGTGCGCGATCGCGAAGCCGACCCGCAGCCCGGCGAGCCCGTACGCCTTGGAGAACGTCCGCAGCACGCAGACGTTCGGGCGGTCCCGGTAGAGGTCGATGCCGTCCGGCACGTCGGCGTCACGGATGAACTCGCGGTACGCCTCGTCCAGCACGATCAGCACGTCCGAGGGCACGGCGTCGAGGAAGCGCTCCAGCTCCGCGCGGCGCACCACGGTGCCGGTGGGGTTGTTCGGGTTGCACACGAAGATCAGCCGGGTCCGCTCGGTCACCGCGGCGAGCATCGCGTCGAGGTCGTGCACCTCGTTCTCGTCCAGCGGGACCTGCACGGACGTGGCGCCGGAGACCTGGGTGATGATCGGGTACGCCTCGAAGGAGCGCCAGGCGTAGATCACCTCGTCGCCCGGCCCGGCCGTCGCCTGGATCAGCTGCTGGGCCACGCCCACCGAGCCGGTGCCGGTCGCCAGGTGCTCGGCGGGCACGCCGAACCGCTCCGCCAGCTCCGCCGTCAGGCCGGTGCAGGCCATGTCCGGGTACCGGTTGAAGGACCCGGCCGCGGCCACCGCGCTCTCCAGGACGCCCGGCAGCGGCGGGTAGGGGTTCTCGTTGGAGGACAGCTTGTACGCCACCGGGCCGTCCGCCGCGGCCGGCTTCCCGGGCTTGTAGGTGGGAACGCCGTCCAGCGCCGCACGCAGCTTCGGGGTCTTCTCGCTCACCGCAGGTCCTCCTCGACCGTCCCGCTCGTCACCAATACTGCACACCTTATGAGGATTGAGCCGCGCGGCGTAGGGGCTTCCGCCCTCGACCCTTCTCCTGGGCATGCGCACGTCATATTCCCGCGACATGCCCAGCTCAGGGCGTAAGGCCTTTGCGGAGCGCCTCCCGCTCTGTCACGCGCCGGTGGCTCACGCCGTGGCGCGCATCACCCGTGAAGGTGACTTGAGACCTCTTCGATACCTGACGCAATGTGCAGGTCAACGGTATCGATCAGCGAGCAGAATCATGCTCTGACCTCCAACGTCCTTCCATTCAAAGGAGATTGACGGCCTTTCGGCATGCAGAAACGTGCCTTTCGACTGCGCATAAGGAAGCCCCGCGATGGCCCCCTCCGAGCCCTACTATCGGCTCGCCATGACAGCAGCAGGGAAGCACCAGGTGAGCCGGTCGACCGGACGCCGGTTGGGGCGGGCAGGCATCCGGGACGTGGCCGCCGCAGCCGGTGTCTCCATCACGACTGTCTCCGACGCGCTCAACGGCAAGGGCCGGCTTCCGGACGCCACCCGTCGCCACGTCCGCGAGGTGGCCGACCGGTTGGGCTACCGCCCCTCCGCAGCCGCCCGCACGCTCCGTACAGGCAAGTCAGGGCTGATCGGCCTGACCGTCACGACGTACGGGGATGAACCTTTCACCTTCACCGAGTTCGCGTACTTCGCCGAGATGGCGCGCGCCGCCACCTCCGCCGCACTGGCCCGTGGCTATGCCCTGGTCATCCTGCCCGCGACCTCCCGTCACGACGTCTGGTCCAACGTCGCCCTGGACGGCACGGTCGTCATCGACCCCGCCGACGGCGACCCGGTCGTCACCGAGCTCGTCCGGCACGGCATCCCCGTCGTCTCCGACGGGCGTCCGGGCGGCACCCTCCCCGTCACCGGCTGGGTCGACAACGACCACGAAGCAGCCGTCCTCGGCCTCCTCGACCACCTCGCCGACGCCGGCGCCCGCCGCATCGGCCTTCTCACGGGCACCACCACCGACACCTACACCCGCCTGTCCACCACCGCCTATCTCCAGTGGTGCGAGCGGGTCGGCCAGGACCCGGTCTACGAGTCCTATCCCGCGCACGACCCGTGTGCGGGCGCCGTCGCCGCCGACCGTCTGCTGGCCCGCCCGGACCGCCCGGACGCGGTCTACGGCCTCTTCGACCCGAACGGCACCGACCTCCTCGCCGCCGCGCGCCGCTACGGTCTCCGGGTCCCGGACGACCTCCTGCTCGTGTGCTGCAGCGAATCCACCGTCTACGCCAGCACCGAACCGCCCATCACGACCCTCTCCCTCAAACCCCGGCGCATCGGTACCGCCGTCGTCCAACTCCTCATCGACGCCATCGAAGGGCTCGACAACGGGCGCCCCGTCGAGCAGGTGATACCGACCGACCTGATCGTGCGCACCTCGTCCCAACGGAGGTCCCCACGTACGACGGTCAGCCCACCGCGCGGCCCGTCCGGCGACTGAGCATTCCGCCGGACGGCCACGGCCGCGAGGGGAAAAACAGGGCGAAGCCGGGAGAAAACAGCAGTGAACGCCGGGCTCAGAACGATTGACCACCCCCTGGTGCGTCACAAGCCGCGAGCGGCGTTCCTATGATGGGCGCACGACACCACGGACCGCCGTCGACCAGGCAAGGTCCGCGAGGTGCACGGCGGCGCGACGGTGGAGGGGTCGATGACTCAGGGGGCCGGTCTGGGACCCATGGTGCGGACCATGGCGGCACAACCTCCTGCGCCCGTTCCTCCTGGAACACCCGGGGCCGCACCGAACGGCCCCGCGCAGGAGGCGTACGCCCCCCAGGACGCGTACGCCCCGCAGGACGGGTACGCGCCGCCGGAGCAGTACGTCCCGCACGACGGGTACGTGCCGCACCCCCGCCAGGCCCCTCAGGACGGATACCTCCCGCCGCAGCCCGTCCCGGCTCCCCAGGACGGGCAGGCGGCATCTCAGGAGCGCCTCGACCCCGAGGTCCGCGTACGCACCAGGGCGCGGCCGTACGCCCGCCTCACCTACGGCACCGGCGCACAGGCCCCGCCGCCGGACCAGCTGCCCGCCGACTACACCCCCACCGAGCGCGACCTCCCCGTGGTCGGCCCGGACGGCACCCCCGTCACGTACACCGACACCCTGGTCGACCACCCCGCCCTCCACCTCCAGCAGGTCGGCGAGGGCGAGGCGGGCGGCCCGCTGTACGTCGTCGGTGACGTGCACGGCTACTACGACGAGCTGCGTGCCGCGCTGTTCGCCGAGGGTCTGATCGACACCGAGGGCCACTGGGCGGCCGGCAACGCCCGGCTGTGGTTCCTCGGCGACTTCACCGACCGCGGCCCGGACGGCATCGGCGTGATCGACCTGGTCATGCAGCTGTCCGCCGAGGCCGCTGCGGCAGGCGGCTACTGCAAGGCCCTCATGGGCAACCACGAGCTGCTGCTGCTCGGCGCCAAGCGGTTCGGCGACACCCCCGTGCAGTCCGGCGCCGGCACCGCCTCCTTCCAGGCCGCCTGGCTGCTCAACGGCGGCCAGAAGACCGACATGGACCGTCTCCAGGACCACCACCTGCAGTGGATGGCCCGGCTGGACGCCATGACGCAGGAGGACGGGCACCTCCTGGTGCACTCCGACACCACCGCGTACCTCGACTACGGCGACTCCATCGAGGCGGTCAACGACGCCGTCCACGACGTCCTCACCCGCAGCGACGCCAACGAGGTCTGGGACCTCTTCCGCAAGCTGACCAAGCGGTTCGCGTTCCGCGACGAGTCCGGCCCGCAGGCCGTGCTCGAACTGATCGGCACGTACGGCGGCGAGCGCATCGTCCACGGGCACAGCCCCATCCCGTACCTCCTCGGCGAGGTCGGCACCGAGGACGGCGAGAGCGAGGGCGTCGCGGTCGAGGAGCCGCACGTGTACGCCGACGGGCTCGCGGTCGCCATGGACGGCGGCGTCACGATGGCCGGAAAGCTGCTGGTCGTTCAGCTCCCCCTGACTGCCTGACCCGTATCGGGGCATGGGTACCGCAGGCCGGTAACCGGCCGGGCGGGGGCTGAGCGTGGGCACAGTAGACGGGCCGGGGGGCGGCCGGGGAAGGCTTGTCACGGCCGGAGCGAATTTCCGAAATCCTCTGTCACGCCGGACAGGGCGCGCTCTACCATCGGTCTATCCGTAGCAGGCTCTCCTCCGTTTCCCGCCAACTGCCCGGTTCATACCGGCCCGTACGGCCCTACGGAGCATCGGGGGATGCACATGAACAGCGCTCCGCACCTGCTGAACGAGGACCGCGAGGAATTCCGGCGGGCCCTCGACGAGGCTCTGCGCGCCGCGGCCGACCGCCCGGATCTCGCCGCGACAGGCATGCGCCTCAACACTGAGCAGCTGCGCACCATGGCGCTCAGCGCCACGACCGCCATCGCCGCGTGCGCGACGGCCGAATACCAGCATTACGTCTCGCTGCGCGCGGAGTTGCGCTCGCCCGCGTCCGCGCGCCCGGCCACGGCCGGTACCGAAGCGGGCGAGGGCGGTGGGAACGGCGCGGGCGGCGCCGGCGTCAACCTCGCCGCGATGGGCGAGGTCGCCGAAACCACGGGCGCCGGGCTGGCCGCGATGGTCACGGTCCTCGCGCCCGTCCTGGCGGGCATCGCCGCGGTCCTCTTCCTCCTCATCGGCTACGCCCTGCACACCGTCAGCCCCGACGAGGCCCTGGCGCAGCCGCTGATCAGCGTCGGCTGGGCGTTCGCCGGTCTGACCGCGGCGACGATCCTCATCGCGATGGGGGGCCTGCTCGTCACCGCGCTCCGGAACGGCTCCACGTCCCTGCGCGCCTCCCGCCCGAGCGAGCTCGCCCAGGAGGTCGACCGGGCCCGGGAGAAGTGGCGCGAGGCCCTCCTCGAACGCGGCCTGCGCCCGTTCCTGCTGGAGGCCCTGACGGCACCGGAAGCGCCACCGGGCCCGCACCCCGGCTCCTCCGCGGAGAAGCCCGCGAGCCCGCCGCGACCGGGCACGCCGGCCGCCCCGGCCGGCGCTGCCGACCGTGCGCCCGGTACGGCCCCGACGTCCGGTCCCGGTGGCCCGGCCGCCCCCGGCCCGCCGGCCGGCGAGCCCGCCGACGGCGACACCGACAGAAATCCGCCCGCGCCCTCGTCGCCCGCGGCGCCCGAAGCCGCCGGCCGCTTCGTCGTCCACCGCACCTCGGACGTCGGACGCATGCCGCCGCTCGGCTACACCCATCCGCGCTTCTCCGGCCCGGAGGACGATCACCGCGCCGCCGTCCGCCCCCGCTTCACCAGCCCCGACTTCACGAGCCCGGACTACGGCGGCCCGGACCACCAGCCGGAGTGAGCCGCGGCGGGCTCCGCCGGCACGGGTGCTGCCGCGCCGCCCGGCGGCTGTGGCAGGACAGCGCCGAGGGGCCCCGGCTCGTGCCAGGGCCCCTCGGCGGACGGGCGGTGCGCGGTGGCCGCGCTCAGGTCACTCCGCGATCGGCAGATACACCCGGTTGCCCGCTGCCGCGAACTCCTTGGACTTCTCGGCCATGCCCGCTTCGGGGTCGATCGCCAGGTCACCACCGTGTTCGCGGCGGATGTCCTGGGAGATCTTCATCGAGCAGAACTTCGGGCCGCACATGGAGCAGAAGTGCGCGGTCTTGGCCGGCTCCGCGGGGAGCGTCTCGTCGTGGAACGCGCGGGCGGTGTCCGGATCGAGGGCCAGGTTGAACTGGTCCTCCCAGCGGAACTCGAAGCGCGCGTCGGAGAGGGCGTCGTCCCACTCCTGTGCGCCCGGGTGGCCCTTCGCCAGGTCGGCCGCGTGTGCCGCGATCTTGTATGTGATGACACCGGTCTTCACGTCGTCGCGGTCGGGCAGGCCCAGGTGCTCCTTGGGCGTGACGTAGCAGAGCATCGCCGTGCCCCACCAGGCGATCATCGCGGCGCCGATACCGGAGGTGATGTGGTCGTACGCGGGCGCGATGTCGGTGGTCAGCGGGCCGAGCGTGTAGAACGGCGCCTCCTCGCAGATCTCCTGCTGGAGGTCGATGTTCTCCTTGATCTTGTGCATCGGGACGTGTCCCGGGCCCTCGATCATGGTCTGCACGCCGTGTGCCTTGGCGATCGTGTTCAGCTCACCGAGCGTCTTCAGCTCGGCGAACTGCGCCTCGTCGTTGGCGTCCGCGATGGAACCGGGGCGCAGCCCGTCTCCGAGGGAGAACGTGACGTCGTACGACGCGAGGATGTCGCAGAGTTCTTCGAAGTTCTCGTAGAGGAACGACTCCTTGTGGTGCGCCAGGCACCAGGCCGCCATGATCGAACCGCCGCGGGAGACGATGCCGGTCTTACGGCGGGCGGTGAGCGGTACGTACCGCAGCAGCACGCCGGCGTGGACCGTCATGTAGTCGACGCCCTGCTCGGCCTGCTCGATGACGGTGTCCTTGTAGATCTCCCAGGTCAGGTCCTCGGCTTTGCCGTCGACCTTCTCCAGCGCCTGGTAGAGGGGGACGGTGCCGATCGGGACGGGGGAGTTGCGCAGCACCCACTCGCGGGTGGTGTGGATGTTGCGTCCGGTGGAGAGGTCCATGACCGTGTCGGCGCCCCAGCGGGTCGCCCAGGTCATCTTCTCCACCTCCTCCTCGATGGAGGAGGTCACCGCGGAGTTGCCGATGTTGGCGTTGACCTTCACCAGGAAGTTCTTGCCGATGATCATCGGCTCGATCTCCGGGTGGTTGACATTGGCCGGCAATACCGCGCGACCCGCCGCGATTTCGTCCCGTACGAACTCGGGCGTGCAGTTCTCACGGACCGCGACGTACTCCATCTCCGCGGTGATCTCGCCGCGCTGCGCGTACGCGAGCTGCGAGACGGCGCCCTCGCGGGCCCGGCGTGGCTGCCGGGGACGGCCGGGGAAGACCGCGTCGAGGTTCTTCAGGCCGCCGCGCGGCGAGGTGTGCTTGAGGCCGTCGTCCTCCGGACGCAGCGGCCGGCCCGCGTACTCCTCGGTGTCGCCGCGGGCGATGATCCAATTCTCCCGCAGCGGCGCGAGGCCACGGCGGACGTCGGTTTCGATCTGGGGGTCGGTGTACGGGCCTGACGTGTCGTAAAGCGTCACGTGCTCGCCATTGGTGAGGTGCACCCTCCGGACCGGCACCCGCAGGTCGGGGCGCGAACCAGAGATGTAGCCCTTGTGCCAGCCGATCTGCTGCGTCTCGGCAGACTCGTCGGTGCCACCGTTTTCGGGCGTGCGTGCATCCTGCAGAGTCATTGAAGACCCACTCCCTACGCCGGCATTACCCGGTAACAGGTTCGGCGGTCGACGCAGCGGTTTCCGTCTGCTGAGGTTTCACGTGAAACCTCGCTGGGACGGAGATCAGCGCCCTCTCAGCCCGGTGCTCCGAGCTCCCGCGATTGCAAAGGTGCCACCACGGTAGCGGCCGATGCCGCGTGGTGAACAGGGGGCCCGGTGAGTTGTTGGATGATCGGGCGGTGACCTCCAACGAGCCCGAGCACCAGCCGCACGGCCATTCCCCCGCGTCCGGCACCCCGCAAGGACACGGCCACAGCCATGGACACAGCCACGGCCCCGCGACCCCCGTGTCCCGGCACCTGCGCAAGGTCATCGCCGCGGTACTGATCCCGTTCGCCCTGGCAGTGGGCGTGGGGCTGATCGCGCTGTGGCCCGGCGGCGCGCCCTCGCACAAGCCGTCCGGGGTGGGTTTCGACCAGGAGACCCAGACCGCGCGTGTCGTCCGCCTGACGAAGGTGAACTGCGCGGACGTCAATGCCCAGCAGCAGCAACAGATGCAACAGCAACAGCAGCCGTCGGGCCCGTCCGGCGGTGAGCAGCAGCAGGCGCAGAGCTGCGAGCAGGCGACCATCGAGGTCACCAGCGGCAAGGACACCGGACACCGCTTCAAGACCGTGGTGACGCCGGACGCTTCACGCCGCTACACCGAGGGCCAGGGCGTCGTGGTGGCGTACGCACCCAAGGCGCCGCGGAACCTGCAGTACTCCGTCACCGACGTGGACCGCTCGTTCCCGATGTGGGTGCTGGCGGCGGTGTTCGCCCTGGCGGTGGTGGTCGTCGGCCGGCTCCGCGGAATCCTGGCGCTGGTCGCGCTGGCGGCGAGCTTCGCGGTGCTCACGGTGTTCATCCTGCCCGCCATCCTGCAAGGGTCGAATCCCCTGCTCGTGGCGGTGATCGGAGGCAGCGCGATCATGCTCATCGCGCTGTATCTGTGCCACGGGCTGACCGCCCGGACGTCGGTCGCGGTGCTCGGCACGCTCGCGTCGCTGCTGCTGATCGGCCTGCTGGGGTCGGTCTTCATCGGCTGGGCGCAGCTGACGGGCAACACCGACGACCAGACGGGTCTCGTGCACAGCCTCTTCCCGGGCATCGAGATCCGCGGTCTGCTGCTGGCGGGGATCATCATCGGTTCACTGGGCGTGCTGGACGATGTGACGGTCACCCAGACGGCGGCCGTGTGGGAGCTGCGGGACGCCGATCCGACGGCGAGCCGGCGGCGGATCTACGGCGCGGCGATGCGCATCGGCCGGGACCACATCGCGTCGGTGGTGAACACGCTGGTGCTGGCGTACGCGGGCGCGGCCCTGCCGCTTCTGCTGCTCTTCTCGATCGCGCGGAGCAGTGTCGGTACGGTCGCCACCAGCGAGGTGGTGGCCGAGGAGATCGTCCGCACGCTGGTGGGCAGCATCGGGCTCGTCGCGTCCGTACCGCTGACGACGCTGCTGGCCGTGCTGGTGGTCTCGGCGGACCGCACCGGTGCGGTCGGGCGGCGGACGGAGTCCGGCCGGGCAGCCGGTCCGGGGCCCGGGCAGCCGGGCAGCAGGCGCGGCGGCCGGGGCCGCCGCCGCAAGCGCTGACGGGCCGGACCGGCGGTCAGCCCGCTTGCCGGGCGTTGGCGAGGATCCGGTCCAGCTCCGCGTCGAGCGTGCCGCAGACCTGCTCCTGGCCGAGCGGGACCAGCCGGTCCGTACGGTCCAGGAAGGCGACGATCGGTGCCGCGCCGACGCGGAAGAGCGCCTGCTCGGCACCCACCTGAAGGCTGACGAAGACGTCGCTGAGGTGCGCGCCCGAGACCGGCGCCACGTGGATGTCTCCCTCGCCGGCCGGCCGGCTCAGGCCGTCCAGGAGGAGTTCCCGGCTGAACGCCCAGGTGACCGGGGTGTCGCCGGGGAGGTCGAACGTGAAGCGCACGGCGTAGGGATCGGCGCTGTCGAAATCCAACTCCACCGGGATCCGGAAGGCGAGCTCCTCGGAGACGATGAAGCTCATCATCACTTCTGCCTGAACTGTCTGGCTCATCAACCACTGCCCCGCACTACTTGATCGAAGTGGCCGGTAATGATCCGCCGACCGCTATTGACGCCATCGTCGACCAGTTGCCGACAGATCACAAGGAGTAATTTTTCAGATACTGATAGAGAAGGCCAGCGTCATAAGGGTCGACTCTGCCATCCTCTGTACCTTTTCGGTTACGGACGGCAGTCGATCGCCCTCACCTGCGGGGAGGGAAATCGCCACCGTGGCCGCCGCCGAACCGACGTGAATGGGAATTGCCGCACAGACGGTGCCCACGGCATATTCCTCCCGTTCGACGGCGAGTTGGGACTTACGCACCGTATCCAAACGGTGCAGCAGATGATCTTCGCTGCGCACGGAATGCGGCGTGAGCGACTGGACTTGATAGCGCGCCAAGTGGTCTTTCCGCGCCTCCTCGTCGAGTTGGGCGAGCAGGCACTGGCCTATCGCGTGCGCGTGAGCAGTCGTACGGAAGTCCGCCCACTCGTCCACCGGCGGCCGGTCGGGATCGTCGCTCACCGCCACGACCTCCACCTCGCCCGCGCGGTACACCGCGAAGTAGACCGCGGCGCCCACTTCCCGGCCGATGTCCGAGAGCGCGTCGGAGATCCGGGTGTGCCGCCGGCGGCGGGCCCCGGCCCTGCTGATCAGCTCGGCTGCCTCCCCGAGGACGAACACCCCGTTCTCCCGCTGGAGATAGCCCTCGTGGGTCAGCGTGCGCAGCAGGTGGTACGTGGTCGGCAGGGGATAACCGGTCTCTCTGGCCAGCTGCTTGGCGGGGGCGCCGCGTGGATGCGCGGCCACCGCCTCCAGCAGCCGGAGCGCCCGCTGCACGGAGCCGATCAGGGTCGGGGGAGTCGTGGATGCGTCGTTCGCGATGACCAAGACCAACCCCCAGGACAGGTCGCCGGAGCCGGGACCCCGGGCCCGGGCCCCGCGCCCGTGCCGCGTGCGCTCCCCGGAAGCCCGTACGTTCCGCCCGGCAACAGCCGGACATTCCGTAACGCCGGCATCCGGAAGATGCCCCGCGTCCGCACTCTAACGTGAGCCCGCGGACGGCAGGTCGATTAGCTTGCGAATTACCTCAGGCGGCGCATTTCTTGACCGATCCGGAAGCCCGCCCGACGCGAGCGCCCCGGACATCTGTTCGCAGGGACAGAGAAAAGGCGTCCCGTTCCCCGGAGAGGGAACGGGACGCCCGGCCTTTCGGCGCGGCGGCACTCATCGACCGCCGCGTACGGAACTCACCACTCGCCGCGCGACGAGGAGGACGAACCGGTGAACCGGCGCACCAGGTAGACGACTCCGGCGATCAGCGCCACGGCCAGCAGGATCTTGAAGAGCAGTCCGATGAGGAAACCCACCACGCTGCCGATCAGCCCGCCGAAGACGACCACCAGGATGACGGGCACCGCGACCCACTTCACCCACCACGGAAGTCCCGCGAATATCTCCTTCACGGCCATTGCTCTGCCCCGCTTTCTTCGTCGTCGCCCGGTCCGCCCGGCACCTGTCCGATCTCTCCCCTGCACCCTCGATGCTAGGGCGGCCGTCGGACACATGGGGGCTCGCAGTCCCCGGCCGTCCCCTGAACCGTCCCCTACGGGATACGGAGGGCGCGCCTCGGCTTGCAGGGGGAGGCGGCCCCCGCGGCCTCAGCCCTCCGGCGGCGAGAAGATCACCATGACCCGCAGGTCCTCGGTGATGTGATGGAACTTGTGCGGCACCCCCGCCGGTACGTACACCACGCTGCCCCGCGCGACCTGCGTCGTCTCCACCCCCACCGTGATCGACGCGCGCCCGCTCACCACGAGGTAGACCTCGTCCTGGGCATGCGGCGACTGCGGATCACTGCTGCCGGCGTCCAGCGCGTACAGCCCGGCCGACATATTGCGTTCCCGTAGGAACTGCAGATAGGCGCCGTCGTTCGCGGCCCGTTCCGCCTCCAGCTCCTCCAGCCTGAACGCCTTCATCACCCGCGGCACCCCTCACTCGTTCCGTCGTGTCTGCGACGATCCCACCATGAGAAATTTTCTGGTCAAGACGATCGCCAACGCCGCGGCACTCGCGGTGGCCATCTGGCTGCTCAGCGACATCACGCTGACCGGGGCCAGCACCGGCAACAAGGTGTGGACGCTGATCCTGGTGGCGCTGATCTTCGGCGTGGTCAACGTCATCGTGAAGCCCGTGGTGAAGCTGCTCTCGTTCCCGCTCTTCATCCTCACCCTGGGCCTGATCACGCTCGTGATCAACGCTTTGATGCTGTTGCTGACGTCCTGGCTCGCCGGGAAGCTCGACCTCGCCTTCCACGTCGAGGGCTTCTGGACCGCGGTCCTGGGCGGCTTCATCGTCTCGATCGTTTCCTGGGCGCTGCACGTGATCCTGCCCGACGAGGACTGACTCGGGCCGCGCGCCCGCCCCGCAGCACACGCCCCTCCGCACCTCTGGACTCTTCGTGACCTCCTCCCCGCCCCTGCGCGTCTGCTTCGTCTGCACCGGCAACATATGCCGCTCCCCGATGGCCGAGGCGGTCTTCCGGGCCCGTATCGAAGAAGCGGGCCTCGACGACCGGGTCGTGGTCGACAGCGCCGGCACCGGCGGCTGGCACGAAGGCGACGACGCCGATCCGCGCACCCTGGCCGTCCTGCGGGAGGCCGGGTACGCGGCGGACCACAGCGCCCGGCAGTTCCGTCCGGAGTGGTTCGAGCGGCTGGACCTGATCATCGCGCTGGACTCCGGGCACCTCGCCGACCTGCGCGGCATGGCTCCCACGGAGGCGGACGCGGCCAAGGTCCGGCTGCTGCGCGCCTGTACCGCCCCGGACCCCGCGTACGCCACGTCCGTCCTGGATCCGGACGTTCCCGACCCGTACTACGGCGGCATGTCAGGCTTCGAGGACTGCCTGGCCATGGTGGAGGCCGCGAGCGAGGATCTGCTCACGGTGGTCCGCGCGGCACTGGCCGGGCGGGACACGCACGACGAGAAGGCGGAGACGAGCGCATGACAGGCGACAGCACCCGGGCCGTACGGGCCGGCCTCCCCGAGGCCGAGGCGTACCGGCCGACCCTCCCCGGACCGGTCTTCGCGGCCCACTACCACCTGCCGGGCGACGCCACCGGGCCGTACACCTACGGCCGCGAGTCCAACCCGACCTGGACCCTCCTCGAAGAGGCCATCACCGAACTGGAGTCGCCCGGCGAGCCGGCCCACACCGCGGTCTTCGCGTCCGGCATGGCCGCGATCTCCGCCGTCCTCTTCTCCCAGGTCCGCACCGGCGACGTCGTCGTGCTGCCGAACGACTGCTACCAGCTCATGCCCGCCGTGCGGGAGCGCCTGGAGAGCTACGGCGTGGTGATACGTACCGCCCCCACCGCCGGTGACGCGCAGCTCGACGTCCTGGAGGGCGCCAAGCTGCTGTGGATCGAGACGCCGTCCAACCCCGGCCTGGACGTCTGCGACATCCGCCGGCTCGCCGAGGCGGCGCACGACCGGGGCATCCTCGTCGCCGTCGACAACACCCTCGCCACGCCGCTCGGCCAGCGGCCGCTCGACCTCGGCGCCGACTTCTCCGTCGCGAGCGGTACGAAGGCGCTGACCGGCCACGGCGATGTCCTGCTGGGCTACGTCACCACGCGCGACCAGCCCCTCGCCGAGGCGGTGCGGCAGTGGCGGAAGGTCGTCGGCGCGATCCCCGGGCCGATGGAGGCCTGGCTCGCGCACCGTTCGCTGGCCACGCTCGCGCTGCGCGTGGAACGGCAGGCGGCGGGCGCGCTCGCGCTCGCCGAGGCGCTGCGCGATCGCCCCGAGGTCACCGGGCTGCGCCACCCCGGCCTGCCCACCGACCCCTCGCACAAGGGCGCCGTGGCCCAGATGCGGCCCGGGCGCTTCGGCTGCGTCGTCTCCTTCGTGCTGCCGGACAAGGAACACGCGGAACGCTTTCTGGCCGAACTGACCCTGGTGGACGACGCGACGAGCTTTGGCGGCGTACGGTCCACGGCGGAACGCCGCAGGCGCTGGGGCGGCGACGCCGTACCGGACGGCTTCATCCGCTTCTCCGTCGGCGTCGAGGACCACGACGACCTGGTCGCCGACGTGCTCCGGGCGCTGGACCGGGCGTCCCGGGGCTGATTGACCCCGGCGGCGCACGGGTACTCGGCCCGGGCCCGGCAGCATGTCCGGGCAGCCACGCCGGGCGGATCCCGCCGTACGCACAGCAGACGGTCCGAGCCTCCCCCCTCTTGGCTCGGACCGCCGTCGGTTCAATGTGCAACGAACCGCACAATCAAGGCTAGTTGACTCAGCGTCAGTGTCCAATCACGCTAGCGACACAGCCCTATCGACAAATTTATAGTTGGCCCGCGAGCAGGCCTCCCAGGCGAAGGGGGAATGGATGGATCTGGCGCTGTTGCGCACCTTTGTCACCGTGCACCGGGCCGGCTCCTTCACTCGCGCCGCCGCCCTCCTCGGCCTCTCCCAGCCCGCGGTGACCAGCCAGATACGGTCCCTGGAGCGCCAGCTCGGCCGCCCGCTCTTCCTGCGCAGGCCGCGCGGGGTCACCCCCACCACCGTCGGCGACGAACTCGCCCACAAGATCGCCCCACATCTCGACGCACTCACCGAGATCACCGAAGCCGGCCTCGACGAGGAATCCGTCACCCGCACACTCCACCTGGCCGGGCCCCCGGAATTCGCCGCCGAACGCGCCCTCCCAGCCCTGGCTCCCCTCATCGACCGCGGCCTCGCCGTCCGCACCTCCTTCGGCTCGGCCGACGAGCTGCTCAACGGGCTCGCCGCCGGTCACCACGACCTCGCCGTGACCACCACCCGGCCACGCGGCGGCCTGCTCACCGCGACACCGCTCTGCGACGAGGAACACGTCCTGGTCGGCGCGCCCCGCTGGGCGGCCCGGCTCGGCGGCCCCGCCGCCCTCCAGGACCGCGGCCCCAAGGCGCTCGACCCCGTCCCCGTGGTCGAGGTCCACGAGACCCTGCCGCTGGTCACCCGCTACTGGTCCGCCGTCTTCGACGCCCGGCCGACCGCCCCCGCCGCCGTCATAGCCGGCGACCTGCGCGCGGTGCTGGCCTGCGCGGCGGCCGGCGCCGGAATCGCCGTCGTACCCCGCTACCTCGCCGCGCCGGCGCTGGACCGCGGCGAGGTCGTCTCCCTGCTGGACCCGCCGGTGCCGCCCTTACGTACGTACTTCCTCGTCGTCCGCACCGGAACGCTCGCCCTGCCGCACATCGCCCGGGCCCATGAATGGCTGCTGCGGGCCGCGGCGGCGTGGTGAAAGGGCGGAGGAGCGCGTTCCGACAGCGACCGGCGCGGCTTCTGCGCTGCTCCGGCGCGAGCGGTCCGGAAGTCACGCGTCCCGCAAGTCGCGGGTTTCACCAGCCGTCGAAAGCGGCATCTGTCCCCTATGACCGTACGGCCAGTCGTCAAACGCACCGCCCGCGCGATCCTGCTCGATGGTGACGACCTCATCCTGATCAAGCGCACCAAGCCGGGACGGGCCCCGTACTGGATCACGCCGGGCGGCGGTGTGGAGCCCGAGGACGCCACCGTCATCGATGCCCTCCACCGGGAGGTGGACGAGGAGCTGGGCGCCAAGGTCAAGGACGTGGTCCCGGTATTCGTCGACACGGTCGAGCACGTCACGGACGGCGGCGTGGACGGCGTGAAGGTGCAGCACTTCTTCGTCTGCCGGCTCGACTCCATGGATCTGAGCCGGCGGCACGGCCCCGAGGTGGAGGAGCCGTGCGGCGAGTACGAGATCGTGCGGGTACCGTTCACCCGCGTCGGGATCGCGTCCGTCGAGGTCGTACCGCTCTCGCTGCGCCACTACCTCGACGGCAACATCGAGGGCGTCCGGGCGCTGCACGCACCCGATCTGGGCTGAGGTCCGCATGTTTCACGTGAAACACGCGAAACGTGCGGTAACCGCGATACATGCAGAATCCGCGAAACCGCCGTGTTCTCTGCGTTCTCCGTGATCGCACGCTTTCGCTGTTTCACGCGTTTCACGTGAAACAGCGTGTTTCACGTGAAACATCGTGCGATCGGCTGCGCTGGCTTTACCGGTCGGCCGAAGACCCGAATCAGCCGAACCAGCCGCGGAACTCCTGCGAGTCGGCCGCTGCCCGCTGCTGCACGAGCGCAAGGACCCGTTCGGCTTCCTCCTGGAAGGCCGAGCGGGACGCGGCACCGGCAGGCTCGGGCTGGGGCGTGGGGGCCGACGGGGACTGGGGCACAGGCGCGTTCTCGCGCCGCCGGAACGGCGCCCGGTCCGCCGCCTCGGCCGCCGAGCCGAAGAAGTCGCCGCCCTTGCGTTTGACGTCGTCCGTCCCCCAGTCACGCTCACCGCGCTCCTGCCGGGGCACCTTCTGCAGGTGCGGGATGTGCTTGGCGCAGTGGATGTACGCCTCCTCCACCTCGACCGCCACCCACAGCTGGGCGCGCCGCCCGGGCACCGGGTCGACCGGCAGGTCGGGGTGGCGCACCCGCATCTCCTCGTCCGGGACGACCCATGCCCGTCCGTTGACGTGCAGGCCGATCCGGTCACGCAGGAAGTCGACGAAGAGGATGCCCAGCCGCGGGTTCTCGGAGATGTTGCCGAGGGAGGCCATGACGCCGTTGCCGCGGTACTCGGGGTAGATCAGCGTGCGCTCGTCCAGCACCCGGACGAAGCCGGGCGGTCCGGCCCGGAAGGTCGAGTCGCACTCGCCGTGCCGGTCGGCGGTGGCCAGGAAGAACATCTCCTGGCGGCCGACGAACTCCTGCATGCGGGCGTTGAGGTGGTCCAGCACCTGGTCGCGGTAGAAGCGGTCGGCGCGGCCGGTCGTCCCCATCTCCCGCTGCACGACGTGCTCGCCGTCGCTGCCGGGGCGCTCGTCGTGCGGGTACCTGTCGTCGTGCGCGTAGCGGTCATCGTGCGCGTACCGGGCCGGGTCCTCGATCCGGCGAGCGCCGGGAGTGGCCTGCGTGGCCTCCCGGGCGCTCGTCCGGGGATCGCCGGGGGAGGCATTCTGCTGCCCGTCGGGGTGCTGACCGGCGGGAGGGTGCCCGTCGGGGTGGTGACCGGCGGGAGGGTGCCCGTCGGGGTGGTGACCGGCGGGAGGGTGGCCGGCGGGCAGGCCCTCCTCCAGATACCGGCCGACCGGATCGTCCAGATACCGGCCGACGGACTGCTCGTCCGGGTACCGGGGGACTGGCTCGCCCGGGTACCGGGGGACGGGCTCGCCCGGGTATGGGAGAAGGACTTCGTCCGCGTAGCCGCCGGTGGGCCCGCCCGGGTAGTCAACGGCATGGGCATCCGGGTAGTGGCCCGCATGGCCTCCCGGGCGCTCGTCCGGCTGCCGGGCCGGGTGGCCGACAGCCGGATCCCAGCCGCCGTACTCCGCCGGGTACCCCCAGCGGTTGCTGTCTTCGGTGCTCAAGAACTACTCCCCCGCAGCGACAAGCTCGTCCAGTGCGTCGTGCCGGATGCGGTCCGACGGGACCCCGACGCCGACCAGCGCGTCCACACCGTTGCGGATCATGCCGGGCGGCCCCGACACGTACGCGTCGTACTCACCCCACGGCCCGTACTCCCGTACCGCGTCCGGCAGTTGACCGCTGATGCTGCGCAGCGTGCCGCCGGTCGGCCCGCTGGAGATCACCGGGCGTACGGACAGCCACGGGTGGGCGTGCTCCAGCCGCAGCATCGTGTCGATGTCGTAGAGGTCGTGGTCGCTGCGCGCGCCGTAGAAGACCTCCATCGGACGCCGGCGGCCGCGCTCGGCGACATCCTCGACCAGCGCCTTTATGGGGGCGATGCCCGTGCCGCCGCCCAGGCAGAGCAGCCCGTTGTCGGTGGTGTGGTCGACGGTCATCGAACCGCCCGGAGGACCGAGCCGGATGACGTCGCCGGGCCGCGCCCGGTGCACCAGCGCGCCGGAGACCCAGCCCGCCGGTACCGCCTTGACGTGGAAGGAGAGCAGCCCGTCCGAGCGCGGCGCCGCCGCGAAGGAGTAGTGCCGCCACACCCGTGGCCACCAGGGCGTCTCCACGCTGGTGTACTGCCCGGCGAGGAACGGGTACGGCTGGTCGGGACGCACGGTCACGACCGCGATGTCGGAGGTGCGCAGCTCGTGCGCGACCACCTCGGCGTCCCACCAGGCGGGCGCGGTGGCCTCGTCCTCGGCGGCGGCATCGATCATGGTCTGCGAGATCTTGGTGTACGCGCGGATCCAGGCGGCCTCGGCCTGGTCGTCCCAGCTGAACGTCGCGTGCCGGGCCAGGGCGCCGAGCAGGCACTCGCCGACCGCCGGGTAGTGCTCGGGCTGCGTGCCGTACTTGCGGTGCCCACGGCCGAGGTGCGCCAGGAACTCGGTGAGCGACGCGTCGTCGTCGACCCGCTGGGCGGCGGTCAGCAGCGCCTTGAAGAGCCGGTCGCGCTGCTCGTCCATCGATACCGGGAAGAGCTGCCGCAGCTCGGGGTACCGGACGAAGAGCAGTGCGTAGAAGTACGAGGTGACCTGGTCCGCCACCGGTTCGATCTCCGCCATCGTGCGCCGGATGAGCAGCGCGTCGGCGGACGCCTCGGGCGTGGCGGGATGCGGCGTGCGGAGGGACGCCTCCAGGGCGGACTCGGGCGCGGGGCCGGCCGCCGGCGGGACCGTGCGGCGGGGCGGCAGCGTGGCCGTTCCGCGGCCGCCGCCCGTGTGCGCGGCGGCGGGGCTGTCGGCCGGAGTCGCCGGCGGCTCCGGATCACGCCCTTCCGCGAATTCCGCGGGCCTCTCCGGGGATTCCTCGGGCCCCTGCGGTGATTCCGGGGGCCTCTCCGGTGACTTGGCGGGAGAGGGGGTGAACCAACTCCATGCGCCACTGTCACCGTCGGCGCCGTTACCGGCCGACGCGGTGGTCGGAGCGTCCATGGTCTGCCTCGCCTCGAACGGTCGGGGAATGTCTTCGCAATCTTGATCGGAAACCGCTAGCCGGGCAATACCCAAGAAAGCGGGGCACCTCCGACTGATGTGACATCCAACGCAGTTCCCGTCTCCGCACGCCTTCGCAGCATGTCAGCCCGCACCCGCACACCCTGGCGGACAGCCCGAAGTCCGGTTGGCCGCAAGGCCGTTGCCGGTAGTCTGGCGGGCTCCGGACGTCCGTCGGGCCTCCCACGACGTGTCCGTCCACTGAATCCGGATTCGACCATACCGGCAGCGGTCGAATCCACAAGCCCCGTTTCCCCGCACTCCACCGACGCCCCGGTGAAGCGCCGGTGAGCGTACGGTGAAGCGGCCGATGGTGCGGCCCTCCATGCCCTATGCGGCGCTCCCGAGCGTCAGCGCGTACGCCTCCCGGAGGTCCCGGCCGCCGTACGCGAAGGTCGCGAGATCGCTGACGTGGTGGTCGGCGTTCACCGCCACGGACGCCGGAACGGCCGCGAACAGTTCCGTGTCGGACCGGGAATCCCCGTATGCCACGCAGTCGGCCCGGCTCAGCCCGAACGACGCGCACAGCTCGTCGGCGATCCGCACCTTCGCCCCGGCGGAGAGGATGCCCGCCGGGTCCACCCGCTCCCGGAACGGCACCGCCGGCCACTGCGAGCCGTGCGCAGCGTCCGCGCCCCAGTCCAGCAGCCGTTCCACGAAGAACGACGGCGACAGGGAGATCACCGCGCAGCGCTCACCGCGTGCACGGATGTCCGCCCACACCTCACGGATACCGGCCAGCCAGGGCGCCGCCTCGAACGCGGCCGCGACATCGGCGTGCGTGAGCTCGGTCCACAGGTCACAGGCCAGCTGGGCGAAGCGCGGCGGCGTCAGCTCGCCGGCCGCGAACGCGCGCTCCAGCTCGCCGGTCTCCCGCTCCAGCCCGAGCTGCCGGGCGATCTCCACGGCGGCGGCCGATCGGTAGAGCAGCGTCCCGTCCAGGTCAAAAAGGTGCAGCTTGGCCATGGGGGCGAGGGTAGGCCGTCGCCGTCTTGGGCAGGCGGGCCGGGTCGGTCGGGTTGAATCGGTTGGGCCGGTTTGGGTCGGGTTGAGGCTGTCGAGTCGGGTTGGGGCTGTCGGGGCCGGGTCGGGCTGCCGGGCCGAGTCGGGTACGGCGTACTCGTCCGCGCGTACGGGCGGATACTCCCGCCGTCAGACGCGCTGCCGGCCGGTGGGCGGGACGGTGGGGGCATGCAGCAGCTCAGCCGGCCCGCACGGCGGGCCACCCTCGTCGTCCACGTCGTCGTCTCCGTCGCCTGGCTCGGGCTCACGCTCGGCCTCCTGGCGCTCGGCATCGCGGCGGCGGCCGTGGGGGACGGTGCGTCCGGCGGCGGTGCGGGTACGTCCGGCGGCACGGGGACGTCCGGCGCTGCCGTGGACCTCGCCGGGGCCGCCTACCGCTCGATGAAGATCTTCGTCGACTGGCTGATCGTCCCGCTCGCGCTGCTCACCCTCGTGACCGGCCTCGTCCTGTCGCTCGGTACGCCGTGGGGGCTGGCCCGGCACCGGTGGGTGGTCACCAAGTTCTGGCTGACCCTGGGCGCGGTCGCCGCGACCGTGTTCGCGCTGCGTACGCAGGTCAACGGCGCGGCAGCCGCGGTGACGGCGGGCCGCCCGGTGCCGCCGGAGGTCGACCTCGTCGCGGCGCCGGCCGTCGCGCTCACGCTGTACGTCTTCCTGACCGCCGTCTCGGTGCTGAAGCCCTGGGGGCCGACAGCACGCGGCCGCCGCCTGCGCGAAGAGCGCGGGCGGCGGCCGGAGGGCGGGCCGGGCGGCCGTGCGGTGATCACCGCAAAGCAGTGATCACCGCAAGGGAGTGATCGTCACAAGCGAGTGATCACCGCAGGGGAGTGATCACTCCAGGCCGGCGGCCCCACGGGCGGCGGTCGCGATCCGGTGGTCCTGCTCGGGCGCGCCGCCGCCGAAGCCGATCGCACCGATCAGCCGGCCGTCGCGGTGCAGCGGTACGCCGCCCGCGATGAACAGCAGCGGCCGGTCGAGCGCGGTCGGCAGCGAGTGGAAGAGGCCGTCGGGGCGGACCAGGTCGACCAGGTCCGCGGTCGGCGCGTCCAGCTGCAGCGCGGTGTACGCCTTGCGGGTGCTGGTCTCGCCGGAGATCAGGACGGCGTCGTCGTCCCGCCGGAAGGCGAGCAGATGGCCGCCCGCGTCCAGGACGGTGACGCTGCCGCGTACGCCTTCGCCGTCGGCGGCCCGCCGCGCGGCCTCGACGAGGGCGTCGGCGTCACCGGTGGTCAGCGGGCGAACGGCGGTGACGGTCTCGGGGGTGCTCATGGGGTGGTGCTCCCTTGGTGGGGGTTGCGGTGTGGGGTGTGAGGTTGTGCGGTGTGGGGCTGAGTGGTGCTGAAGGGTGTTTTGCGGGGCCTCGTAGTGCTCAGAGGCTGCTCAGAGGCGGGTCCCGCGACTCCGTGCCGCCGCGCCGTTACGTCCGCGTGGTCTCCGCCGGGCTGCCCTGCGCCAGGCCGCCTGCCAGGGCGTCCTGCGCGGGGGCCTGCTCGGCCGCCCGCTGCGTCGCCGCGTGCTCCCCCGCCGAGCGCTTCGCCGAGGCCGCGGTCGCGGTCGCGACGATCCGGTCGGTTCCGGCGTCGGCCGCCCGGCCGCGCGACCCGCCGGCGCCCCGGTCCCGGCGCTCCAGCGCGGCCGACCAGAAGGCCAGGACCAGCGCGGACGCCGCGAGCAGCGCGCCGACCCAGTTCGGGGCGGTGACGCCGAAGCCGGCCGAGATGACCATCCCGCCGAGCCAGGCGGCGATCGCGTTGCCGAGGTTGAAGGCGCCGATGTTGACGGCGGAGGCCAGCGTGGGCGCGTCAGCGGTCTGGTCCAGCACCCGCTTCTGCAGCGGCGGCACGGTCGCGAACCCGAATGCGCCGATCAGCGGGATGGCGACCGCCGCGGCGACCTTGTCGTACGCGGTGAACGTGAAGGTGCCCAGCACGACGGCCAGCGCCGTGAGCGCCACGTACAGCATCGGCATCAGCGCGCGGTCGGCGAACTTCCCGCCGATCAGGTTGCCGATCACCATCCCGACGCCGAAGAGGACGAGCAGCCAGGTCACGGAGGAGTCGGCGTACCCGGCGGCCTCGGTCATCATCGGCGCGATGTAGGTGATCGCGGCGAACACACCGCCGAAGCCCAGCACGGTCATGGCCATGGCCAGCAGGACCTGCGGGTTGCGGAAGGCGGCCAGCTCGCGCCGGAGGTTCGTGCCGGAGCCCGCCTCGCGGGCGGGTTCGCGCCGGTCGGCCGGTACCAGGGCGGCGATGCCCAGCAGCCCGAGGACGCCGAGCGCGGCCACGATGAAGAACGTCGCGCGCCAGCCGATGCTCTGGCCGATGAAGGTGCCGGCCGGGACGCCGACGACGTTGGCGACGGTCAGGCCGGTGAACATCATCGCGATCGCGCCGGCCTTCTTGTGCGGCGCGACCAGGCCCGCGGCCACGATCGAGCCGATGCCGAAGAACGCGCCGTGCGCGAGCGAGGCGATCACCCGGCCGGCGAGCATCACGCCGAAGACGGGCGCGACGGCCGAGACGAGGTTGCCCGCGACGAACAGCCCCATCAGCAGCATAAGCATCCGCTTGCGCGAGACGCGGGCGCCGAGGATGGCCAGGAGCGGGGCGCCGACCACGACACCGAGCGCATAGCCGGTGGTCAGGAAGCCTGCGGTGGGGATGGAGACGCCGAAGTCGGCGGCGACCTCCGGCAGCAATCCCATGATCACGAACTCGGTGGTGCCGATTCCGAAGGCGCCGATTGCCAGCGCCAGTAGTGCGAGAGGCATGACTGGGCCCTTCAAAACGTTGCAGAGGGAGGTTGGATGCGTCCACAATAATTGCAGACGCGGGTTACTTGCAAGCGCTGGCTATTTCGCGGGTGACCTACCCTGAGATGTACGACCCAAAGGAGGGTTCTCATGACGCAGTGCCAGCAGACGGTCCGCGCGCCCGGCCTCGCCCAGGGGTGGTGCGCGCTCTCCGCCCTGCACGGCCGGATCGAGTCGCACATCGAGCGCGCCCTGCAGGACGGGCACGACCTGAGCGTGCGCGAGTACTCCGTGCTGAACGTGCTGAGCGAGCAGCACGACGGAGTGGGCGGCCATCTGCGCATGCACCAGGTCGCCGACGCCGTCGTCCTCAGCCAGAGCGCGACCACGCGCCTGGTCACCCGGCTCGAGGAGCGCGGGCTGCTGTCGCGCTACCTGTGCCCCGACGACCGTCGCGGCATCTACACCAATGTCACGGAGCAGGGCCACCGGCTGCTGGAGCAGGCCCGCCCGACGCACGACGCCGCGCTGGCCGAGGCGCTGCAGGAAGCCGCCCGCCGGCCGGAGCTGGCCCCGCTGGTGGCCGCGGTGGAGGGCATGGCCACGGGAGCGGTACCGGCCGAGGCCTGATCCGCGGTGGGAGGCACGGCCGTACGGGCGGTACCGGCCGACGCCCGGCCCGCCGTGGCGCGTACCGCTCGGCCGGGGTCGGCCCGGGCCGCTGCCTGATCAAGAGTGGTGCGCGCTACGCGCCGGACCCCTGGGACACGGGCCGCACACGGCATATCGTCGCGCGCATGAGCGATTTCAAGATCCGCCGGGCGACCGAGGCGGACATCCCCGCCATCGTGGCGCTGCTGGCCGACGACCCGCTGGGCGCCACCCGTGAGTCGCCCGACGACCCGGCTCCGTACCGTACGGCGTACAAGCGCCTGGCCGACGACCCGAACCAGCACCTGGTGGTCGCCGAACACGACGGCCGCGTCGTGGGCACCCTCCAGCTCACCCTCATCCCCGGCCTGTCCCGGCGCGGCGCGACCCGCTCGATCGTCGAGGGCGTGCGCATCCACTCCGACGAGCGGGGGAGCGGCCTGGGCACCCGGCTCATGGACTGGGCCGTGGAGGAATCCCGCGCGCTCGGCGTGCAGTTGATCCAGCTGACCTCCGACGCGACCCGCGTCGACGCGCACCGCTTCTACGAGCGCATCGGCTTCGAGGCCTCCCACCTGGGCTTCAAACGCCAGCTGTGACCTGAGTGTCTGGTGTGACAGTTGTGGCGAGCGGTCGTGCCCCCTAAGGGGCCTCCGCAACGTCGCCGACCCCCACGCCCTCGGCGTCCATGCCACCCTCGACGTCCGTACCGTCATCGACAGGGCCGGGAGAATCGGCAATGTCACCCGAACGGACCCTGGAGCGGGCCCGGTGCGCCTTCTGCCGGCAGGCCCCACCGCAGTAGCGGGCGGGCCGGCCGGTATGCGCCGAAGGTACAGGTACGCCGCATTCTTCGCACAGAGTTTCGTTACTATCAGCCGCTTCGAACGGTAGTTTCGTTACGTCTCGCCCAGCGCGCAGCGCGTCGCACATCAGCGCCGTCATACGCCCCACAGCACCGTCCTCGGGCTCCGCACCCAGGGGATATTCCGCCCCGGCCTCGGTTTCCCCCGTCGCTGTGCGGCCTTCACCCGACCGGCGTACTTCCATGACCATGCAGCCGGTCAACAGCACCCGGAGATCGGCCAGAACCACATCCTGGCGCACCGCACCGTCCCGCTGCGCCCTGTGCAGCAGCACTTCCAATGCCGCCCAGAATTCCTGCTCCAGCCCCGGCTCCACCGGGCGCGCACGGATCACTTCCGCGCCTTCCAGTGCGGCGCTCATCGCCTTGTTCTGCGCGGCCAGCCTGACCACCGAGGAAATGAAGCGGAAAAACACCTCGCCCGGGTCCGGCACATCGGCCAAGTCCCGTGCGGTGTCGGTGAACAGCCGCAGCCGGTCCGCGACCGTCGCCTTGAACAGCTCGTCTTTCGAAGGGAAATGACGGTAAACGGTGCCGGCCCCCACCCCCGCGCGCCGAGCGATCTCTCCAAGCGGAACGCTCAACCCGCGTTCCTCAAACGCAGTTCGGGCCGCCTGCAACACCAGAGCCCGATTGCGCCGCGCGTCGGCACGCAATGCCGAGGCCTCTTTCTCCGGCATTCCCCGGCCTCCTCAGAAACGGCTGCATCACTGTCTCGGAAACCGTGTCGATAAACGGGCCGGACGTTCCGATTCTAAGCACCGCCAAATGCGTGACCGGTGGACCCGGGGCCCGACGCGCCGCCGCAGGAGCGCCAGAAGAGCGATCACAGCGATCGCCAAACCGGGCTGCTGATTCCGTTTATCGGACAGCCGCTGGGCTGCCCCCGAGAGGAGCGAGCGAGCCGGCTCAAGAAAAAGGGGGTGCCACCTGCCCTCGTCCGGGTGTCCCTGGCGGCTCAACTACCCGCTCAAGTGATCGTTAAATGAAGGGAGTTGAGGGTTCAGCGTTCCGTTTTCAGATGAATGGATGCCGAACGGCCGCCTCGGGCTCCCGAGGCTCGCCTGACGAGGACCCGCCGGGCCCTCCGCGGACCTGACTGCCCGGGACGTGCAGCCCCCCGGCGGACACCCGTCAGCCCCCCGCCAACGTGACCGCGTCGTCCACACATGACTGTGGGGCCGTGTTTCACGTGAAACACGGCCCCACTCAGCTCTCATCGCGGCCTACAGGCCCAAAAGTCACCCGACTGGCCTAGCCAGGGCCGGTACTGCGGCCTGCAGGCCGGCCGTCCCCTCCCGGGCGCCCTACGCGAAGGGTTCAGCCCCCGATCACCGCGTCCCACGCGGCTCCCGCAGCCTTCACGGCGGCGTCCGCGTCCGGCTCGGCGTCCAGCGTGCGCAGCCCCTCGGCCAGTGCGGACAGCGCGGCCAGCACCACTCCACGGTCCGCGGCGCGGCCGTAGTGGTTCAGGCGGATCATCTCCGTGGCCAGCGCGCCGGCCGCGGCCTGCAGCGGCACCCCACCGTCGGCGGCCAGCGCAGCAGCCACGATCTCGCGGGCGTCCAGCCCCTCCGGCGCCCGCAGCGTCGTCGCCGCCGGCGCCGCGTCCTCGTCGCGGAGCACGTACGGCGTCAGACCGCCCAGGGCCCGTACGCCCGCACGCGTCGCGGCTGCCGCCGCACGGTGACGGTTAATGACAGCCTCCAGCCCCTCGGCCGCCACCCGGTCCACGGCCTGCTCCAGGGCCAGCATCTCCAGCTGCGCCGGAGCGTGCGGCAGAGCCTTACGGCCGCCGTCGATCCAGCGGTCCTTCCAGTCCTGCAGCGAGAGGTAGGAGCGGCGCGGAGCCTGCTCATTGGCTGCGATCCGCTCCCAGGCGCGGGCGCTCACCGAAGCAACCGAGACCCCGGCCGGGCCCGCCAGCGCCTTCTGCCCGCCGATCACGCACAGGTCCACGCCCCACTCGTCGGTCCGCAGCGGCTCGGCGCCCACCGACGCGACCGCGTCCAGCATCAGCAGCGCCCCGTGCTCCCGCACCACGGCGCCGATCTCGGCCACGGGGTTGGTGTTGCCGGTCGCGGCCTCGGCGTGCACCAGGCTCACGAAGTCGATGGCGGGGTTCTCCCGCAGCGCGTCCGCCACCTGCTGCGGCGAGACCGCACCGGTGAACGGCGCACTGATCGTCACGACGTCGGCGCCGCAGGAACGCAGCCAGCCGCCGAAGGTCTCGCCGTACGGTCCGGTGATGATGTTCAGCGCGGTGCTGCCGGGCCTGACGGCCGAGCGGATGCATGCCTCCAGCGGCAGCAGCGCCTCGCCCTGCATCGTCACGACGTCCGCTTCGGTCCCCATCAGCGCGGCGACCTTGTCCTCGATCCGCGCGAAGTGCGCCGCGGTGAGCGGCGGCAGGTCGAGCAGCGCCGGGGAGTCGGAGTTCGCGGTCGCGGTCGCATCGTTCACGGCAGTCACAGTGGCCTTCCAGCGGTAGCGGGCCCCGCACGACGGCGGCTCCCGGGCACTCCTGATATCTGGCTCGACTGTACGTCCGCCCCGCCACGCGGCCTCCGGCACCCGCTGCCCACGGGCACCCCGCTACCGGCCTCCCGTTGACGCCTCGACCGGCGTCTCAGCCCTCCGTGCGCCAGCCGCCCTGGTCGACGCCGCCCGGCACCGGCATCGCCGGCTCGTACGGGGCGCGGGTGAACACGAACGTACCCAGGTCCAGGTGGCTCACCGAGCCGTCCCCGGCCCGCACGGCGCGCAAGGTCTCCCCCGCGTAGTAGCCGTCCAGCCCCGTCCAGGTGCCGTCCTCCGACGGCCTGAACCGCGAGCTGCGGCCGCCGCCCGACACCGGGCCCAGCTCCAGCTCCCGGTCCGCACGCAGCCGCAGGACGAACGGGTTGGCGCCCCAGTACCAGGGGCCGGTCAGCGCCAGCAGCTCCTCGTCGAGGGGGCCTGCGAGCGGCCGCCACGGCGCGGGGATCCGCGGCTCCCGCTCGGCCACGATCCGTACGAGGTCGGCGGCGATGCCGCTCACCGCCGGGCCGGACGTGCAGTTGGCCAGCGCGAGACCCGCCAGACCTTCGTCCTTATGGGGATCCGCGCCGATCCACAGGGACGCCAGAAAGCCCGGCATGGAGCCGGTGTGCCCGGCCAGCACCCGGCCGTCGTCCGTCCGCAGCAGCTGCAGGCCCAGGCCGTAGCCCGTGGTCCAGTCGCCCTCCGCCGGCACCGCGGGCGTCCGCATCTCGGCGACGCTCGTCGCGCTCAGCACCCGTTCGTCGCCGCGGGACAGGAACGCCGCCCACCGGCACAGATCCGCCGCCGTGGACCACAGCTGGCCTGCCGGGGCCATCAGGCCGGTGTCCTCGGCCGGTTCGGGAAGCAGCACGTCCGCCCACGGGTGCACCGCCCAGCCCGTCGCGTGCGGCGCCACCGGGTCGAGCGTCGTACGCGTCATCCCCAGCGGCTCCAGCACCTCACGCCGCAGCGCCTCGCCCCAGTGCGTACCGTCGCGCAGCCCCTCGACGAGCGCGCCCAGCAGCGCGTACCCGGGGTTGGAGTAGTGGTGCCGCCGCCCCGCGGGGTGGCGGCGCGGCCGCTCGCCGAAGAGGTCACCAGGGCCCGGCCGCAGCCTGCCCGGTGTGCGCTCCCACCACGGCCCGCGCGCCTCGGCCGCCAGGCCCGCACTGTGCGCGAGCAGCTGCGCGACCGTCGCGTCCGGCACCGGAGTGTCCTTGAGGTGCTTGCCGACCGGGTCCGCCAGGTCGAGCAGCCCCTCATCGCGCAGCCGCATGACCAGCACCGCCACGAACGTCTTGGTGATCGAGCCGATGCGGTACTGCACATCGCCGTGCGGCACCGCGCCGTCGACCGTCCCCCGCAGCCCCAGCCAGACCGGCCGCCCGTCCCGTACGACGGCACCGGCCATCGACGGGGCACGCCCCTCGGACTGCCCCACGGCCAGCCGCCGCCACAGCTCCCGCCGGGTGCCCGCCAACAGCTCCGCGCCCTCGCGCTCCGCGTCCGAGGACACCACCACGCCACCCCACTCCGTCATGCCCCCATGCTCGCAGAGCACCACGCAACGCCCCTGCCCAGCACAGACATTCGGCGAGCCCGGGGCCATGAACGACGTGAGCCGCCGACGCATCGACGCACCGACGGCAGGGACATGGGGGCGCACCTCGCCCCGCTCGCTACCGCATTACGTCTGCGCCATGTCCACGAAGCGGGAGTAGTGGCCCTGGAAGGCGACGGTGATGGTGGCGGTGGGGCCGTTACGGTGCTTGCCGACGATGATGTCCGCCTCGCCGGCTCTGGGGGACTCCTTCTCGTAGGCGTCCTCGCGGTGCAGCAGGATGACCATGTCGGCGTCCTGCTCGATCGATCCGGACTCTCGGAGGTCGGAGACCTGCGGCTTCTTGTCCGTACGCTGCTCGGGACCACGGTTCAGCTGCGAGAGCGCGATGACCGGCAGCTCCAGCTCCTTGGCCAGCAGCTTGAGGTTACGGGACATGTCCGAGACCTCCTGCTGGCGGCTCTCGACGCGCTTGGAGCCACCGGACTGCATCAGCTGCAGATAGTCGATGACCACGAGCTTGAGGTCCTGCCGCTGCTTGAGGCGACGGCACTTCGCCCGGATCTCCATCATCGAGAGGTTCGGCGAGTCATCGATGAAGAGCGGCGCGGCCGAGACGTCGGGCATACGGCGGGCCAGCCGGGTCCAGTCCTCGTCCGTCATCGCGCCGGAGCGCATGTGGTGCAGCGCCACCCGCGCCTCGGCGGACAGCAGACGCATCGCGATCTCGTTGCGGCCCATTTCGAGCGAGAAGATCACACTTGGCATGTTGTGCTTGATCGAACATGCCCGGGCGAAGTCCAGTGCGAGCGTGGACTTACCCATCGCCGGACGGGCCGCGACGACGATCATCTGGCCGGGGTGCAGGCCGTTCGTCAGGGAGTCCAGGTCGGAGAAGCCGGTGGGGACGCCGGTCATCTGACCCTGGCGGGAGCCGATCGCCTCGATCTCGTCGAGCGCGCCCTCCATGATGTCGCCGAGCGGGAGGTAGTCCTCACTGGTGCGCTGCTCGGTGACGGCGTAGATCTCCGCCTGCGCGCTGTTGACGATCTCGTCGACGTCGCCGTCGGCGGCGTATCCCATCTGCGTGATCTTCGTACCGGCCTCGACCAGCCGGCGCAGCACCGCCCGCTCGTGAACGATCTCGGCGTAGTACTCCGCGTTGGCCGCGGTCGGCACGGACTGCACAAGGGTGTGCAGGTACGACGCGCCGCCCACCCGGCTGATCTCGCCGCGCTTGGTCAGCTCGGCGGCGACGGTGATCGGGTCGGCAGGCTCGCCCTTGGCGTACAGATCCAGGACGGCCTGGTAGACCAGTTCGTGCGCGGGGCGGTAGAAGTCGTGGCCCTTGAGGACCTCCACCACGTCGGCGATGGCGTCCTTGGAGAGCAGCATGCCGCCCAGTACGGACTGCTCGGCGTCCAGGTCCTGCGGCGGGACCCGCTCGAAGCCACCGCCGGACCACGCGCCGCCGTCCTCGCGGTCGAACCGGTCCTCGCGGCCGCGTCCCTTGCCGTCGTTCCGGCGGGAGGGAGCGGGCAGCCGGTCGCCGGGGCCGGAGTCGGCCCAGGGGTCCTCCATGGCCTCGGGCATGCTCACCACGCCACCTCTTCCCGTCCGCGGTGCGGACCTTGCTGTGCCCTTCTTTCTTACGGCACTGCTCTGACAAACGAGTCACCCGACTCCGCTTACGGCGCGACGAGTTCGGATGAATCCAGGGACCGGCACGGGGAAGGGGCGCCGCATAACGGTAGGCCTGTGGGCACCGTCCGCCAATCTGGTTATCCACAGGCCATGTGGATGATCGCCCCCAACCTGTGGAGAACCCCCCGGATCCTGTGCACGGCGCGGGGGAAATCAGTGTGGACAAACACACAATCACCCCTTTCCACCGGTCCTGACCTGCGGTTTTCTCATCCATAGCCTGTGGGGGAGAAAAACTTCGGCAACCCGTTCAAGATCGCCACGATCGGTGTGGAGACACGTACTCCGCACTGCGGAAAGTAAGGAGCACTATGCAGTTGTGTCTCTTACCTGTGGAAGATTAGATTGGGTGCATGACACAGGCTCCCGCGAAGCCCCGGCGCACCGGCCGCAGGCACGACCGCGAGATCATCGCACTCGCCCTTCCCGCGTTCGGCGCGCTCGTCGCGGAACCGCTCTTCGTCATGGTCGACAGCGCCGTCATCGGCCACCTCGGCACCCCGCAACTGGCCGGGCTCGGCGTCGCCGCAGCCCTCCTCACGACGGCCGTCTCCGTCTTCGTCTTCCTCGCGTACGCCACCACGGCGGCCGTCGCCCGCCGCGTCGGCGCCGGAGATCTCTCCGCGGCGATCCGCCAGGGCATGGACGGCATCTGGCTCGCCCTCCTCCTCGGCGCCGCGGTGATCGTCGTCGTACTGCCCACCGCCCCCTGGCTGGTCGACGCGTTCGGCGCCTCCGCCACCGCGGCCCCGTACGCCACCACCTACCTGCGCATCAGCGCCCTCGGCATCCCGGCGATGCTCGTCGTGCTCGCCGCCACCGGCGTGCTCCGCGGTCTGCAGGACACCAGAACCCCGCTCTACGTCGCCATCGGCGGCTTCACGGTCAACGCCGTCCTCAACATCGGCCTCGTCTACGGCGCCGGCCTGGGGATCGCCGGCTCCGCCTGGGGCACCGTGATCGCCCAGTGCGGCATGGCGGCCGTCTACCTCACCGTGGTCGTACGCGGCGCCCGCCGCCACGGCGCCTCGCTGCGCCCCGACGCCGCCGGCATCCGCGCCTCCGCTCAGGCCGGCGTGCCGCTGCTCGTGCGCACCCTCTCGCTGCGTGCCGTCCTGATGATCGCGACGGCGGTGGCCGCACGGCTCGGCGACGCCGATGTGGCCGCCCACCAGATCATCCTGACCCTGTGGTCGCTGCTGGCCTTCGCGCTGGACGCGATCGCCATCGCGGGCCAGGCCATCATCGGGCGCTATCTCGGCGCGGGAGACGTGGACGGAGCCAAGGCCGCCTGCCGCCGCATGGTCGAGTGGGGGATCGCCGCGGGAGTGGTGCTGGGCGTCCTGGTCGCGCTGGCCCGGCCGCTGTTCATCCCGCTGTTCACCGCCGACCCGGCCGTGAAGGACGTCCTGCTGCCGGCCCTGCTGGTGGTGGCGGTGAGCCAGCCCTTCTCCGGCATCGTCTTCGTCCTCGACGGCGTGCTGATGGGTGCGGGGGACGGGCCGTACCTGGCCGGGGCGATGCTGGTCACGCTGGCGGTCTTCGCACCGGTGGCCCTGGCCGTGCCGGCATTCGGCGGCGGGCTGACGGCCCTGTGGTGGTCGATGGCGCTGATGATGCTGGTCCGCATGCTGACCCTGTGGATCCGTACCCGCTCCGGCCGCTGGATCGTGACGGGCGCCGCCCGCTGAGTACGGGCCGCAGGGCCCACCGGCCCGCCGGACAGCAGCAGGGGCCGCATCCCGGAAGGATGCGGCCCCTGCTGTGTGACTCGCTCACCGTGCCGCGTCAGCGGGCTGCTGCCCGCGGCCGGTGATCAGGCCGTGCGATCGGACTGCCTCAGGCAGCGACGACCTCGACGCCGAGGTTGGCGACAACCTCGGAGTGCAGACGCACGGAGACCTGGTGCGCGCCCAGGGTCTTGATCGGCGAACCGACCTCGACGCGACGCTTGTCCACGTCCGGGCCACCGGCGGCCTTGATCGCCGAGGCGATGTCGGCCTGGGTGACGGAGCCGAACAGGCGGCCGGCGTCGCCGGCGCGGACGGCCAGCTTCACCTTGACGCCCTCGAGCTGGCCCTTGATCTCGTTGGCCTGCTCGACCGACGCGATCTCGCGGATCTTGCGACCGCGGCGGATCTGCTCGACGTCCTTCTCGCCACCCTTGGTCCAGCGGATCGCGAAACCGCGCGGGACCAGGTAGTTACGGGCGTAACCGTCACGGACGTCAACGACGTCGCCGGCGGTGCCGAGGCCGGAGACCTCGTGGGTGAGGATGATCTTCATGTTTCGGTCACCCTTCCCTTATCGCGCGGTGGAGGTGTAGGGCAGCAGCGCCATCTCACGGCTGTTCTTCACGGCCGTGGCGACGTCACGCTGGTGCTGGGTGCAGTTGCCGGTGACCCGGCGGGCACGGATCTTGCCGCGGTCGGAAATGAACTTCCGCAGCAGGTTCGTGTCCTTGTAGTCGACGTAGGAGATCTTCTCCTTGCAGAACACGCAAACCTTCTTCTTCGGCTTGCGAGCAGGCGGCTTCGCCATTGTCTCTCTCCAGTGAGTTTCAAGAAGTTTGTGCTGGCGCCCTCAGGCCGCCGGGCCCACGTTTCACGTGAAACCGTGTTTCACGTGAAACAGCCCCGCGTGTACGTGCCAGACGTACGTGCCTAGAAGGGCGGCTCGTCCGAGTAGCCGCCGCCGGAGCCGCCGCCCCAGCCGCCACCGCCGCCACCCTGCTGGCCACCGCCCGCAGGAGCACTGGTCGCCCAGGGGTCGTCGGCGGGAGCCCCGCCCCCGCCGCCCTGCTGGCCGCCGGGGCCGCCGCCCCAGCCGCCGCCACCCTGGCCGCCGCCCTGCGGGCCGCCGCCGAAGCCGCCGCCCTGGGCACCCCGGCCGCTGGTCTTGGTGACCTTGGCCGTGGCATTGCGCAGGCTCGCGCCGACCTCGTCGACGTCGAGCTCGTAGACCGTGCGCTTCACGCCCTCGCGGTCCTCGTACGACCGCTGCTTGAGGCGGCCCTGCACGATCACGCGGGTGCCCCGCGTGAGGGACTCGGCGACGTTCTCCGCCGCCTGACGCCACACCGAGCAGGTCAGGAACAGGCTCTCGCCGTCCTTCCACTCATTGGTCTGACGGTCGAAGGTGCGGGGAGTGGACGCGACGCGGAACTTCGCGACCGCCGCACCGGACGGGGTGAAGCGCAGCTCGGGGTCATCGACAAGATTGCCGACGACCGTGATGACGGTCTCGCCTGCCATTAGGGGAACCTCTCGGCGGGTGTGCTGCTGGCTGCTGTGTTGCTACTCGAACCCGATGTCCGCTGAACGCTTACGCGGTCAGTGGGTCTCGGGACGGAGGACCTTGGTCCGGAGGACCGACTCGTTCAGGTTCATCTGACGGTCGAGCTCCTTGACGACGGCCGGCTCGGCCTGGAGGTCGATGACCGAGTAGATGCCCTCGGGCTTCTTGTTGATCTCGTACGAGAGACGACGACGGCCCCAGGTGTCGACCTTCTCGACCTTGCCGTTGCCCTCACGGACGACGGAAAGGAAGTTCTCGATCAGGGGGGAGACAGCGCGCTCCTCCAGATCGGGGTCGAGGATGACCATCACCTCGTAGTGACGCATGTGGAACCCACCTCCTTTGGACTCAGCGGCCACGGTCGTTCCGTGGCAGGAGGGTCGTGATGCGTTCCGCGCCCGGCCCGTACAGCGAATGCGGACAGACATGGGCGCAGACCGTACAGAGTACCTGCCGGAAGGCTTCCGGTTGAAATCAGGCCGGGGATCCCCTCAATCTGGAACACAACGGGTGTGAGCGGCGTTACAGTGCGCCGCCCTGTCTACGGAGGTGCCGCATGGCACATGCAGTACAGCCCCAGAAGTCCCAGCAGCACGGCCTGCTCTCCGTGCTGAACAGCGACGGCAAGGCGCATCCGGTCGAGAACACCCTCGCCGCGGCCACCCTCGTACTGGGGCTCATCGCCGTGATCTCCGCCGCCTTCACCCATCTGCACCTGCTCAGCTCCTGGGCCGGCCTCGCCGGTATCGCCACGGGCGCCTGGGGACAGTTCATCTCCGTGACCACCGGAGAGCGCTTCCTGCTGATCATCGGCCTCGGCGCTGCGGCGCTCGGGTTCTTCCTCGGCATGGCGCACGGAGGCCTCTTCGGAGGCGTACTGGGCTGACCGCACCGATGACGTACGGGCGTGTGCGCCCGTAGGCCCAGACGGGGCGCTCCCTTGGCGCAGTAGGCTTCGGCGCGAGAGCCGGAGCCCCGACCACGGGGACAAACCTGCCGAGGAGCGCCCCGCATGAGCCTGACCCTGAGGACCATCAGTCGAGAGCAGCATCTGGCATACATCCAGAGCCTGCCCGCGGCGAGTCACATGCAGGTTCCGGCCTGGGCCGACGTGAAGTCCGAGTGGCGCTCGGAGAACCTGGGCTGGTTCGACTCCACCGGGCAGCTCGTCGGCGCCGGGCTGGTCCTCTACCGCCAGCTGCCCAAGATCAAGCGGTACCTCGCGTACCTGCCCGAGGGCCCCGTCATCAACTGGTACTCCCCGAACCTGGAGGACTGGCTGCGCCCGATGCTCGCGCATCTGAAGCACCAGGGTGCCTTCTCCGTGAAGATGGGCCCGCCGGTCATCATCCGCCGCTGGGACGCGGCCGCGATCAAGGCCGGCATTCAGGACCCCGACGTCAAGCGACTGCGGGACGTCGAGGCCACCCACATCGAGCCGCGCGCCTTCGAGGTCGCCGACCGCCTGCGCCGCATGGGCTGGCAGCAGGGCGAGGACGGCGGCGCGGGCTTCGGTGACGTACAGCCCCGCTACGTCTACCAGGTGCCGCTGGAGAACCGCTCGCTGGAGGACGTCCACAAGGGCTTCAACCAGCTGTGGCGCCGCAACATCAAGAAGGCCGACAAGGCCGGCGTCGAGGTCGTCCAGGGCGGCTACGAGGACCTCGCCGAGTGGCAGCGGCTGTACGAGATCACCGCGGTGCGTGACCAGTTCCGCCCGCGGCCGCTGAGCTACTTCCAGCGCATGTGGACGGCCCTCAACAGCGAGGACCCCAACCGCATGCGGCTGTACTTCGCCCGCCACAACGGGGTGAACCTCTCCGCGGCGACCATGCTGGTCGTCGGCGGGCACGTCTGGTACTCCTACGGCGCGTCCGACAACATCGGCCGTGAGGTCCGCCCGTCCAACGCGATGCAGTGGCGGATGCTGCGGGACGCCTACGCGCTCGGCGCGACCGTCTACGACCTACGCGGCATCAGCGACTCGCTGGACGAGACGGATCATCTCTTCGGTCTGATCCAGTTCAAGGTCGGCACCGGCGGGCAGGCGGCGGAGTACCTGGGCGAGTGGGACTTCCCGCTGAACAAGTTCCTGCACAAGGCGCTGGACATCTACATGTCGCGGCGCTGACCACTCGCCTGCGACGTTCCCCACAGATCCACGCACCACAGCCACGAGAAAGGTTCACGGGCCGGCCATGGCGCTCACCCTCTACGTCGACACCGCGCGCTGGCGGGCGCACCAGCAGCAGGTGCTGCAGCAGTTCCCGGGACTGGTCCCGGTCTGCAAAGGCAACGGCTACGGCTTCGGGCACGAGCGCCTCGCCGACGAGGCCACCCGCCTGGGCTCCGACCTGCTGGCCGTCGGCACCACCTACGAAGCAGCCCGCATCAAGGACTTCTTCAGCGGTGACCTGCTCGTCCTGACGCCGTTCCGGCACGGCGAGGAGCCGGTGCCGCTGCCGGACCGGGCGATCCGCTCGGTCTCCTCCGTCCAGGGGCTCGGCGGCCTGGCCGGCGCCCGGGTCGTGATCGAGGTCATGAGCAGCATGAAGCGGCACGGCGTCACGCCGGAGGAGCTGCCGATGCTGACCTCGGCGATCGAGAACGTACGGCTGGAAGGCTTCGCCATCCACCTGCCCCTGGACCGCACCGACGGCACCGACGCCGTCGACGAGGTCATCGGCTGGATGGACCGGCTGCGCAACGCGCGGCTGCCGCTGCACACCATGTTCGTCAGCCACCTCAAGGCCGACGAGCTGCACCGGCTGCAGGCCCAGTTCCCGCAGACCCGCTTCCGGGCCCGGATCGGTACCCGCCTCTGGCTCGGCGACCACGACGCCACGGAGTACCGCGGCTCGGTCCTGGACGTCACCCGTGTGGCCAAGGGCGACCGCTTTGGCTACCGGCAGCAGAAGGCGGCCTCCGACGGCTATTTGGTCGTGGTGGCCGGCGGCACCTCGCACGGCGTCGGCCTGGAGTCTCCGAAGGCGCTGCACGGTGTGATGCCGCGCGCCAAGGGCGTCGCACGGGCGGGCCTGGCGACGGTGAACCGCAACCTCTCGCCGTACGTCTGGGGCAGCAAGCAGCGCTGGTTCGCCGAGCCGCCGCACATGCAGGTCTCCATCCTGTTCGTGCCGAGCGACGCTCCCGAGCCCAAGGTCGGTGAGGAGCTGGTGGCCCACCTCCGCCACACCACCACGCAGTTCGACCGCATCGTGGACCGCTGACCCGCGGTCTTCGGGCACCAAAACTCCGGGCCCGGACGCACGGCACTCCTGCCGTACGTCCGGGCCCGCCGCGTTTCGCCGGCCGTTCTTGCCGACGGGGTTCCCGCCCCGGCGCTCAGTCCCGCGCCGGTCCCCACTCGACCCGTGGCACGCCCTCGTACGTGACGGTGTGCGGCGGGGCGTGGTGCTGCCGTCCGAGGACGAACACGTCCGGCGCCTGGTCCAGGACGCCGCCCGAGGGATCGTCGGTGCCGTCCTTGCGCACCCCGTCCCTGTCCGGCAACAGGATGTCCCTGACCACGAGCGCGCACAGGTACAACGTGCCCAACAGGTGCAGGGTGATCGCCAGTTGGTAGCCCTCCGGCGGCAGCCCCTGATGCTTGTCACCGCTGCCGCTGTAGGCGAGGTACAGCCAGATCCCGAGGAAGTACATGACCTCGCAGGCCTGCCAGACCAGGAAGTCCCGCCAGCGCGGCCGGGCCAGCACCGCCAGCGGGACCAGCCAGAGCACGTACTGCGGGGAGTAGACCTTGTTGGTCAGGATGAAGAGCGCGACGACCAGGAACGCCAGCTGGGCCAGGCGCGGACGGCGCGGCGCGTAGAGAGCGAGCAGCGCGACGGCGCCACAGCCGACGATCATCAGCAGCGTCGCGTAGGTGTTGGCGTGCTCCAGCGCGTTGCCGGTCCGCTGGGAGATCAGCAGCCAGACGGAGCCGAAGTCGATCGGGCGCTCCTGGCTGAAGGTGTAGAACTTCTGCCAGCCTTCCCAGGCGGGCAGCATCACCGGCAGGTTCACCGCCAGCCAGGAGAAGACCGCGCCACCCGTCACCGCTCCGAAAGCACGCCATTTGCCGGCCCGCCAGCACAGGACGAACAGCGGGCCCAGCAGGAGGACGGGGTAGAGCTTGGCCGCCGTCGCCAGCCCGATGAAGACTCCGGCGGCGAGCGGGCGGCTGCGCGACCACAGCAGCATCGCCACGGCGGTGAGCGCGACCGCGAGCAGGTCCCAGTTGATGGTGGCGGTCAGCGCGAAGGCCGGCGCCAGGGCGACAAGCAGCGCGTCCCACGGGCGGTGGCGGTGGGTGCGGGCCACGCAGACCGCGATGACGGCGGCGCAGACCATGAGCATCCCGGCGTTGGCCAGCCAGTAGATCTGCTCCCGGTGCTGCATCGTGCCGCCGTGCGGCGTCACCCAGGAGGCCACCTCCATGAACACCCCGGTGAGTACCGGGTATTCGAGGTATTGCATGTCGCCGGGGATCCGGTCGAAGTAGGGGACCAGATTCTCGGCGAAGCCGCGTCCGACGTAGAGGTGCGGGATGTCGGAGTAGCAGGCGTGGGTGTACTGGCTGGTGGCGCCGAGGAACCAGGCGCCGTTGTAGCAGGGCAGCTTCTGCACCATCCCCAGGGCGAACATCCCCAGGGCGACCAGGGCGATGATGCGGACCGGCGTCCACCAGCTCGCGCCGAGCAGTACGCGGCGGCCGGAGGGGCCTCCGATCAGCTCGCTGCCGGCCGCCGCCACCTCGTCCCGTTGCGTCGGCCGTACGGGCTCGTCCTGTCGCACGCTCGTCATGGGGTCATCCTGCCGCACGTCCCTGTGCCGGAGACGGCGAAGCCCCCGCCCGGCATGCCGGGCGGGGGCTGTCGTGTTGCTCGCTGTTTCACGTGAAACCGGTCGAGCGTTTCACGTGAAACAGCGTGCGATCAGTTGTCCATGCCGTTCGGGCCTCCGAAGAAGCCGCCGTCATCGCCACCTGGTGTCTCGGTCTCCGGCGGAGACGGCTCGTCGCCGGGGTCACCGGGATCGCCCGAGGGCCCGCCGTTCTGACCACCGTTGTCCTTGCAGCCGATGTCCCAGGGTGAACAGGTCTCGGTCGGCGTGGCGCTCGGGGAGGCGTCGTCGCTCGGGGTCTCCGACGGCTCCTCCGACGGCTCCTCCGACGGCTCTTCCGTCTTCGTCGGCGTCGGAGTCGGGCTGGCGCTCTCGCCGTAGACGACCTTGCCGATCTGCTGCGGCGGCGGGAAGGCCTCCATGGGCTCCCCTCGCATGGCCTCCATCATGTAGTCGCGCCAGATCTCCGAGGGGAACGACGCTCCGTGGATCTTGTCCTGGCCACCGACGCCGTACATCTTCAGGAACTTCTGGACCTTGGCCTGGTCGTTGACGCGCCACATGCCGATCGTGGTGGCCAGCTGCTTGGTGTAGCCCGCGAACCACGCCGACTTGTTGTCGTCGGTGGTACCGGTCTTACCGGCCGCTTCCCGGCCGTCCGGCAGCTGCGCCGCAGAACCGGTGCCCTTCTTGACGACGTTCTTGAGGACATCCGTGACGTTGTCGGCCACATTCGGGTCGAAGGCCTGCTTGGTCTTCGCCACTTCCCTGTGGTTGAACTTCTCCACGCCGTCCTTGGTCACCGACTCCACGGAGTACGGGTCGGTCTGCTGACCGCTGGCCGCGAAGGTGGCGTATGCACCAGCCAGCCGGATCGCACTGGGCGCCGAGGTACCCAGGGAGAAGGTCGGTGTCGTCCGCGCCATGCTGTTGTCGTCCCGCAGACCGGCGGCGATCGCCTCCTGCTTGACCACCTCCGGGCCCACGTCCATGCCCAGCTGGATGTAGGGCGTGTTGACCGAGTACTGCATGGCGGTCCGCAGGCTGACCCGGCCCTTGTCCTCGTTGCCGTCGTTGGCCTGGCGCCACTCGTTGCCGTCCTTGTCGTGCCAGACGGTCCGGTCGTAGTTGAGCAGGCGCAGCTTGTTGTCGCCGTTGTACATACTGCTCGGCGACACGGGGGTGCGGATGGCCGGGTTGCTCGGACTCCGCACGCCCTTGTCCATGGCCGCGGCCAGGACGAACGGCTTGAACGTGGAGCCGACCTGGACGCCGGTGTAGTCGGCGTTGTTCGTGTAGTGCTCCGTGGCGTCCTTGCCGCCGTAGATCGCACGGATCTTGCCGCTCTTCGGCTCCACCGAGGCCCCGCCGAACTGCACGTACTTGTCGACCGCACGCTGCTCGGGCTTCAGCGCCTTCTTGGAGACCTTCTCGACCGCCTTGGTCAGCTGACCCATCTTCTTGCGGTCGAAGGTGGTGTGAATCGCGTAGCCGCCCTTTTTGAGCTCGGCTTCCGAGATGTTCGTATTGGCGGTGATGTAGTTGTTCGCGAGGTCGACGAGGTAACCCTTCTGGCCCCGCAGGTCCATCGCCTTCTTCGGCGGCCGCGGCATGGGGAAGTCGTCGTCCGTGATCTGAGCCCGCTTGGCCTTGGACAGCCGGCCCACCTGGACTTCCCGGTCCAGCGTCCACGACCAGCGCGCCTTGGCCCGCTTCAGGTTCGCGCCCTTGCTCTCCGTCGTGACGTACGGGTCGTACAGGTTGGGACCGTTGAGCAGCGAGGAGAGGAAGGCGCTCTCACTCCTGGTGAGGTCCTCGGAGTCCTTGTTGTAGTAGGCGCGCGACGCGGCCTGGATACCGTAGGCGCCCCGCCCGTAGTACGCCGTGTTGAGGTACCCGGCCAGGATCTTGTCCTTGGGCTCCGAGGTGCCCACCTTTATCGAGATGAACAGCTCGGTGATCTTGCGCTTGAGCGTCTGTTCCTGATTCAGGTACGTGTTCTTCACGTACTGCTGGGTGATCGTCGAGCCACTCTGGGTGTCGCCGCCCATGGCCATCTTGACCACCGCACGGGCGATGCCCATCGGGTCGACGCCGGAGTCCGTCTCGAACGAGGCGTTCTCCGCGGAGATCACCGCGTCCTGCATCTCCGTCGGGATCTGACTGATCGGCACGATCGTGCGGTTGAGCTCACCGCCGCCCGCGACGACCATCTGCTTGTTGTCGCTCCAGTAGTAGACGTTCTTCTGCACCTGCGAGAGCTTCTGCGGGTCGGGAACGTCGACGTACGCCAGCGCGATGCCCGACAGCCCGAGCACGAAGGCGATGAAGCCCAGGCAGCTGCCCAGCACCAGTCGCCAGGACGGCACCCAACGACGCGCTCCGTCCTTGCCCGCGCGCGGGTAGTCGATGAAACGCTTCTTGGGCGGCCGGCCGTCACCTCCGGCGCCGCCGCCCCGGCGGCCGCGGCCCGCACCGGCCGCGGCTTCGGGCGCCCGCCGGCGCCCGCCGCGTTGCGCGGCCCTGCGCGCCGCCGCCCGCCCCTGATACGGAGGCTCCTGCCCAGGCGCGCCGGACGGGGAGGCGGCGGAGGCAGACCCCTGCGCCGGGCCGCGCGCAGCGCGGCGGCCACTTGATTGCTGCTGTGCGGCGCGTCGGGCCGCGGCACGTCCGCCACCTTGCGGCTGCGGCGGTTTGCGACGGTGCTCGCTCATGGAACGGTTACTCCTCGGGCAGGCGCGCTATTCATCGCCTGAAGGCGGCAATTCACTTCAGGTCCCCCCGACAACACGGCCCGCACTGGTCTCTCGCGCGGGCCGCACTACACCGGGGACGGAGACGCCACTTCTCGCCACCTGGTTCCCGGCAGTCTGCATGCCGCACAGACTACGCACGGCCAAAACCTGCCCAGGCTCGGAATTCACTCCAAATCAGTCACGTTGGCTACGTCGAATCGACGATGTGATCCCGTTCACCGTTCTCGCCCTTGTCCCACCCGGTGTGCCGTTCTATCGTCTGGATGTATCGAGTCGATACATCAGCTCGGCATAAAGAACGCAGACGACCGAGGAGGCGGAGGATGAGCAGACGGTCCGGCATCCTCGAATTCGCCGTGCTCGGTCTGTTGCGCGAGTCCCCCATGCACGGGTACGAGCTGCGGAAACGGCTCAACACCTCGCTGGGTGTCTTCCGAGCGTTCAGCTACGGCACCCTCTATCCCTGCCTGAAGTCCTTGGTCGCACATGGCTGGCTGACCGAGGAGACCGGGGGAGGAACGGCTCCCGGCACCCCCGCGTCATCGCTCGCGGGGCGCCGAGCCAAGATCGTCTACCGGCTGACGGCCGAGGGGAAGGAGCACTTCGAAGAGCTGCTCGCCCACTCGGGACCCGACGCCTGGGAGGACGAGCACTTCGGTGTCCGGTTCGCCTTCTTCGGGCAGACCTCGCGCGATGTCCGCATGCGCGTACTGGAGGGCCGGCGCAGCCGCCTGGAGGAGCGCCTCGAGAGGATGCGCGCCTCGCTGACCCGACGTGAGCGGCTCGACCAGTACACCCTCGAGCTGCAGCGACACGGCCTGGAGTCCGTGGAGCGCGAAGTGCGCTGGCTGAACGAGCTGATCGAGAGCGAGCGGGCCGGGCGCGACCAGCGTGCCCCGGACCCCGCAGACCCGGACCGTAACGAGTCAGGAGAGACGGGCGGCCTGCCCCGCAACCGGGGTGGATCCCGGCCGGATCCGTCCGATGACACCGCCACATGAGGCTCCGCAGCCGCGGAGCCGCGTCGAGAACAAACAGGGAGCAACCGGAATGGGTTCGGTTCGCGTAGCCGTCGTCGGCGTGGGCAACTGCGCCGCCTCGTTGGTGCAGGGCGTCGAGTACTACAAGGACGCCGACCCGGACAGCCGCGTGCCCGGTCTGATGCACGTGCAGTTCGGTGACTACCACGTGCGTGACATCGAGTTCGTGGCTGCCTTCGACGTCGATGCCAAGAAGGTCGGCCTCGACCTCGCCGACGCCATCGGCGCCAGCGAGAACAACACCATCAAGATCTGCGACGTGCCGCGCACCGGCGTGAACGTCCAGCGCGGCCACACCCTCGACGGTCTCGGCAAGTACTACCGCCAGACCATCGAGGAGTCCGACGAGACCCCCGTCGACATCGTCCAGGTCCTCAAGGACCAGCAGGTCGACGTCCTGGTCTGCTACCTCCCCGTCGGCTCCGAGGACGCGGCGAAGTACTACGCCCAGTGCGCCATCGACGCCAAGGTCGCCTTCGTCAACGCTCTTCCGGTCTTCATCGCCGGCACCAAGGAGTGGGCGGACAAGTTCACCGAGGCGGGCGTCCCCATCGTCGGTGACGACATCAAGTCCCAGGTGGGCGCCACGATCACGCACCGCGTGATGGCCAAGCTCTTCGAGGACCGGGGCGTCATCCTGGACCGCACGATGCAGCTGAACGTCGGCGGCAACATGGACTTCAAGAACATGCTCGAGCGCGAGCGCCTGGAGTCCAAGAAGATCTCCAAGACGCAGGCCGTCACCTCCCAGATCCCCGACCGCGACCTGGGAGAGGACAACGTCCACATCGGTCCGTCGGACTTCGTCGCCTGGCTGGACGACCGCAAGTGGGCCTACGTCCGCCTGGAGGGCCGCGCCTTCGGTGACGTCCCGCTGAACCTGGAGTACAAGCTCGAGGTCTGGGACTCCCCGAACTCCGCCGGCGTCATCATCGACGCGCTGCGCGCCGCGAAGATCGCCAAGGACCGTGGCATCGGCGGCCCGATCCTCTCCGCCTCCTCGTACTTCATGAAGTCCCCGCCGGTGCAGTACTTCGACAACGAGGCCCGGGAGAACGTCGAGAAGTTCATCAAGGGCGAGGTCGAGCGCTGATCCAGCGACCGGCGGACGCCGCCGCGACCGCACCGTCCTGACCCGCGGGCCCCTGGGAAGTCTCCCCAGGGGCCCGCGGCCTGTGTGAAGCTGTGGCCCATGCCCGCCGCGCGTGATCTCCGCGTACTTCTCCGCCGCCGCGACTTCCGCCGGCTGCTGGCCGTCCGGCTGCTGTCTCAGGCCGCCGACGGCGTGTACCAGGTCGCCCTCGCCTCCTACGTCGTCTTCTCGCCCGAGAAGCAGGCCTCCCCCACGGCCATCGCCTCCGCCATGGCGGTGCTGCTGCTTCCCTACTCCGTACTCGGGCCGTTCGCCGGTGTGCTCCTGGACCGCTGGCGCCGCCGCCAGGTCCTGCTCCACGGCAATCTGCTGCGCGCCGTCCTGGCCGGTGCGACCACTCTGCTGCTCCTCGCCGGTGCTCCGGACTGGCTCTTCTACGTCTCCGCGCTCAGCGTCACCGCGGTCAACCGCTTCGTCCTGGCCGGGCTGTCGGCCGCACTGCCCCGGGTCGTCGACAACGCCGAGGCCCTGGTGGTGGCCAACTCCCTGTCCCCCACGGCCGGCACGCTGGCCGCCACCGCGGGCGGTGGGCTCGCCTTCGCCGTACAGCTCGCGGGTGGGGAGTCGGACGTTGCCGCCGTCCTTCTCGGCGCCGTCCTCTACCTGTGTGCCGCCGGCGTCGCGCAACGCATCCCGGCAGGGCTCCTCGGTCCGGACCCTCGCCGGGCGTCCCCGCGGATTGCCGACGCCCTGCTGGACACCGCCCGCGGCCTCACCGCCGGACTGGCCCACCTCCGGAAGCGCCGGTCAGCGGCGCGTGCCCTGGGAGCGATGGCGCTGATGCGCTTCTGCTACGGCGCGCTGACGATCACGGTGCTGATGCTGTGCCGTGCCTACTGGCCGCAGAACGGACCGGACGGCATGGCCACATTGGGCCTGGCGGTCGCCGCCTCGGGCGTCGGGTTCTTCGCCGCCGCGGTGGTGACCCCGTGGGCGGTGGCCCGGCTGACCGCCACCGGCTGGATCGCGATGTGCGCCGGAACGGCCGCCGTACTGGTCCCCGCGCTCAGCCTGTCCTTCGTCCTGGTGCCCGTACTCATCGCGGCCTTCGTCCTCGGCCTCGCCACCCAGGGCGCGAAGATCGCCACGGACACGGAGGTGCAGCACGCCGTCGACGACGTGTTCCGCGGTCGGGTCTTCGCCCTCTACGACGTCCTCTTCCACACCGCCTTCGTCGGCGCGGCCGGGGTCGCGGCCCTGGTACTGCCACTCGACGGGCGCTCGCCCGCACTGATCATCGGCGTGGCCGTGATCCATCTGACCCTCGCCGTCGCCATGGCGCGGGCACGTGTTTCACGTGAAACATCGCCCCGGCCGAGGGACGACCGAGGCGATGCGCGGGATGTTTCACGTGAAACATGAGCGGCCGGACTCACCCGGCCGCTCAGGGGTCAGCTCTGTGCGGCCCACCACTCCTTGAGCGCCTCGACCGCCGCCTCCCGGCCCATCGGGCCGTGCTCCAGTCGCAGCTCCAGCAGGTGCTTGTAGGCCTTGCCGACCTGCGGACCGGGTGCAATGTCCAGTACCTGCATGATGTCGTTGCCATCCAGGTCCGGGCGGATCGCGTCCAGTTCCTCCTGCTCCTGAAGCCGCGCGATGCGCTCCTCGAGCCCGTCGTACGCCCGCGAGAGGGCATTGGCCTTGCGCTTGTTGCGCGTCGTGCAGTCCGAGCGCGTCAGCTTGTGCAGCCGCGTCAACAGCGGCCCGGCGTCCCGTACGTACCGGCGGACCGCCGAGTCCGTCCACTCGCCCGTGCCGTATCCGTGGAACCGCAGGTGCAGCTCGACCAGACGCGCGACGTCCTTGACCATCTCGTTGGAGTACTTCAGCGCGATCATGCGCTTCTTGGTCATCTTCGCGCCCACCACCTCGTGGTGGTGGAAGGAGACCCGGCCGTCCTTCTCGAACCGCCGCGTCCGCGGCTTGCCGATGTCGTGAAGGATCGCCGCCAGCCGCAGCACCAGGTCCGGGCCGTCCTCCTCCAGGTCGATGGCCTGCTCCAGGACGGTCAGCGAGTGCTCGTAGACGTCCTTGTGACGGTGATGCTCGTCACGCTCCAGCCGCAGCGCGGGCAGCTCGGGCAGCACCCGGTCGGCGATGCCGCTCTCGACCAGGAGAGTCAGACCCTTGCGGGGGTGCACCCCCAGGAGCAGCTTGTTGAGCTCGTCACGCACCCGCTCGGCGGAGACGATGTCGATCCGGTCCGCCATCTCCTTCATCGCGGCCACCACCTCGGGCGCCACCGTGAAGTCCAGCTGCGCGGCGAAGCGCGCCGCGCGCATCATCCGCAGCGGGTCGTCGGAGAAGGACTCCTGCGGGGTGCCCGGAGTGCGGAGCACCCGCGCCGCCAGGTCCTCCAGGCCGTTGTGCGGGTCGATGAACTCCTTCTCCGGGAGCGCGACCGCCATGGCGTTCACCGTGAAGTCCCGGCGCACCAGGTCTTCCTCGATCGAGTCGCCGTAGGACACCTCGGGCTTGCGCGAGGTGCGGTCGTACGCCTCCGAGCGGTACGTCGTGATCTCGATGTCGAAGGAGCTCTTCTTGCAGCCGACGGTGCCGAAGGCGATGCCGACCTCCCACAGCGCGTCCGCCCAGGGCCGCACGATCTTCAGAACGTCCTCGGGGCGGGCGTCCGTGGTGAAGTCCAGATCGTTGCCGAGCCGGCCGAGCAGGGCATCCCGTACCGAACCGCCGACCAGGGCAAGTGTGAACCCGGCCTCCTGGAAGCGACGGGCCAGATCGTCCGCGACGGGGGACACGCGCAGCAGCTCACTGACGGCGCGGCGCTGTACCTGGTTCAGCGCCTGCGTCGTCTCTGCGCTGCGCTCGGTCTGCGGGGCGTGGGTGTGATTGTTGGCGTTCGGCACAACAGGACAGGGTACGTGCCCGCGCGGCGGCAGGCGGACGCGCGGACAGCGGACGCGAATAAAGGGGACAAGCCCGCGGAGACCGGCACCGCACGATCAGGTGGAGCAGTCCGCAGCACTTCGCCACAGCAGTCATCGTTACCATGCGTGGACGCACATAGCGACGACCACTGACGACGACGAGGGACGGGCGAGCGCGTGGCCGAGGCGGCAGGGTTTCCGGTAACCGAACGGCCGCGTGGTCGATGGCTGCGACGTGCCGCTGCGCTGGTCGCCGGTACACCGCTGCTGGCCGGACTGGCGCTGGTACCGCCCGCGCAGGAGGCGCACGCCGCGCCCTCCGGCTCCCGCACCGTCGACGTCGACATCGACTCGCTCAGCCCGCCGGCGGCCGGCCGGAGCGACGATGCGGTCACCGTCACGGGCAGCATCACCAACAAGGGCAGAGCGACGATCACCGACGGACACGTCGGACTCCGCCGCGGCCCCGTGCTGAACAACCGCAGCTCCATCGACAACGTCGCCCGGCGCTCCGGCTACTCCGCGGGCCTGGACGGCCAGGAGGTCGGCGGGAAGGCCGAGAAGGTCCAGAAGCTGGCACCGGGCGTCTCGCAGCCCTTCTCGCTGCGTGTGCCGGTCAAGAAGCTGCGGCTGAGCAAGGACGGCGTCTACCAGCTCGGCGTCTCCTTCTCCGGCCGGTCCAAGAGCGCGCCGTACGAGCAGGTGCTCGGCATCGAGCGCACGTTCCTGCCCTGGCAGGAGGCCGAGGCGTCGAAGAAGACCAAGCTCACGTACATGTGGCCGCTGATCTCCAAGACGCACCTCACCGCAGAGACCGAGGGCGACGAGCAGCAGACGCCGATCTTCCGCGACGACAAGCTGGCGGCCGAGATCGCTCCCGGTGGCCGGCTGCAGCAGCTCGTCGCGCTCGGCAAGGATCTTCCGGTCACCTTCGTCGTCGACCCCGACCTGCTCGCCACCGTCGACGCCATGACGGGCCGCTACAAGGTCGAGGGGCCGAACGGCACCACCAGGGCGGGCCGGAACCAGGAAGTCGCCAAGCAGTGGCTGAGCGACCTGGAGCAGGCCGTCCAGGCCCACGAGGTCGTCGCGCTGCCGTTCGCCGACCCCGACATCGCCTCGCTGGCGCACAAGGGCAAGGTCGTGCCCAGTGCGCTGAGCCACCTCGGCCCGGCCACCGACCTCGCGTCGAGGACCGTCGGGACCGTCCTGCCGGGCGTGAAGGCGCGTACCGACTTCACCTGGCCCGTCGAGGGCGCCGTGGACTCCTCCATCGTGGACGTGGCCACCTCCGCCGGCGCCCACAACGTGATCGCCCGCAGCGACAGCATGCGGGAGAGCGGCCTGTCGTACACCCCCACCTCCGCCCGGCCCATCGGCGGCGGCAACACCGCCGTCGTGGCGGACGCCGGCCTGTCCACCGCCTTCACCGGCGACCTGACCAAGGCCGGGACCGCGAACCTGGCGGTGCAGAACTTCCTCGCCCAGAGCCTGATGGTCAATCTCCAGGACCCGTCCCGGCAGCGCAGCATCGTCGTGGCACCGCAGCGGATGCCCACCGCGAGCCAGGCCCAGGCGATGGCGAAGGCAGTGCGGGCCGTGAACGACAGCGGCTGGGCCGAGGCGCAGGACCTCAGCGACGCGGCCAAGGCCAAGCCCGACCCCAACGCCACCCGCCAGGTGCCCGGCGCGGCCTCCTACCCGGCCTCGCTGCGCAAGCAGGAACTGCCGGCGGCCGCCTTCCGGCAGGCGCAGGAGACCCGTACCGCCCTGGACGACTTCAAGGTCATCCTGGCCGAGCCGTGGCGCGTGGAGACGCCCTTCGGCAACGCGATCATGCGCATGATGTCGACGGAGTGGCGCGGCGACGCCAAGGGCGCCGAGGCCTTCCGCAAGTCCGTGCGCAGCTATCTGGACGGTCTGACGACGAAGGTCCATCTGATCCAGAAGTCGGACGCCACGCTCTCCGGACGCAGCGCCACGATTCCGGTCACGGTGCAGAACAACCTCGTCCGGGGCGTCAAGGGCATGACGCTGCGGCTCACGTCGTCGCAGCCCAACCGCCTGGACACGGGTGAGCCGCAGACGATCGACGTCGAGGGCGGCCACAGCCAGTCCTTCAAGTTCGACACCACCGCGAACGCGAACGGACCGGTGCAGGTCACCGCGCAGCTGTTCACGGCGGACGGCAAGCGGTACGGCCGGGCGATGACCTTCGAGGTGAACGTCACCGAGATCACCGCTACGGTCATGCTCGTCATCGCGGGCGGTGTGCTGCTGCTCGTGCTCGCCGGCGTACGGATCTACCTCCAGCGCAAGCGCGCGGCGGCCCGCGAGGACGACGGCGGCACGGACGGCGGATCCGGTACGGACGACGGCGGGGCCGGCTCGGACGGCGGTGACGGCGCCCCGGACCGCGACGGCACGGACCAGGACGGCACCGGCCGGGACGGCCGGCCCGCGGACGGCGGCAACGGGCAGCCGGGTGACCCGGGGCCGGACACCGGTTCGGAAAGCACGGGCGGGTCCGGCTCAGGTGAGAAAGTGGACCGTTGATACATGGCGGGGCCGGATGGCCGGCGACGGATGAGGTGGGGCAGCTATGAATGCGCCGTACGACGGTGACCGCGGCCGGGCCGCGGGCGACGACGCCGCGGACCGGTCCCCACAGCCGCCGCAGGCACCGGACCCCTACGTGCAGGACGCGTACTCCCGGTCGCCCTTCCCGTCGCAGGACCCCACGGCCCACGACCCGGTGGCCGACGCCCTGCACGACCGGGCGGCCCATCCGCCGCAGGCCGGGCCCGCCCAGCCGCCGTACCAGCAGCCGCCGGCCCCCCGGCTCACCCCCGACCCGCAGGCGTGGCCCGCACCGGCGGCCGACCCGCAGGCCTGGGCCGCACCCGCTGCCGACCCACAGGCCTGGCCCGCACCGGCCCCCGAGGCGCAGGGCCCGGCGCGCCCTCAGTCGTACGGCGACATCACAGCCACCACCCAGTTCGTCGGGGTCGACGACCTGATCACCCAGGCCGTCGACCGGCCCGCGGAGCCCGACGCCTTCGCGCACCTCTACCGCGACCAGCGGGCACCGGAGCCGCAGCGGCCGCCGGCCCAGAACGGCGGCCCGGACCCGTACCAGGGACCCGGCCGGCCGTCCGACGGTCAGCAGTACCCGTCCGCCGGTCAGCAGTACGGGCCCACGGGCAGGCAGTACGTACCGGCGAGCGGGCCGCAGGCCGTACCTCCGGCGGAGCCCGAGCCGGTGTCCGCACCGGAGTCGCCGGAGCCCTCGGGGCGCACCGGCGGCAAGGCCGGCAATCTGCTGAAGTCCAGCGCAGTGATGGCCGCGGGCACCATGGTGTCCCGGCTCACCGGCTTCGTACGATCAGCGCTGATCGCCTCCGCGCTCGGCGCGGCCGTCCTCGGCGACTCGTGGCAGGTCGCCTACACCCTGCCCACGATGATCTTCATCCTGACCATCGGCGGCGGCCTGAACTCCGTATTCGTGCCGCAGCTGGTGCGGGCGATGAAGGAGGACGAGGACGGCGGCGAGGCGTACGCCAACCGCCTGCTGACCCTGGTCATGGTGATCCTCGGCGCCCTCACCGTCGTGGCGGTGTTCGCGGCGCCCTGGCTGGTGCGGGCGATGTCCGGCTTCGCTCCCGACTCGGCCAGCTTCGAGGTCGCCGTATCGTTCACCCGGTACTGCGTGCCCACGATCTTCTTCATGGGTGTCCACGTGGTCATGGGCCAGGTGCTCAACGCCCGCGGCCGCTTCGGCGCGATGATGTGGACCCCGGTCCTCAACAACGTCGTCATGATCAGCACATTCGGGCTGTTCATCTGGGTCTACGGCAGCGCCAGCTCCTCGCAGATCGGCGTGACGACGATCCCCGAGGCCGGCATCCGGCTGCTCGGCATCGGCACGCTGCTCGGCCTGGTCGTCCAGGCCCTGGCGATGATCCCCTACCTGCGCGACGCCGGGTTCAAGCTGCGGCTGCGGTTCGACTGGCGAGGACACGGCCTGGGCAAGGCCGCCAAGCTCGCCAAGTGGACCGTCCTCTTCGTGCTCGCCAACCAGGCCGGCGTCCTGGTCGTCTCCAAGCTCTCCACCCTGGCCGGCGAGAAGGCCGCCGGGCAGGGCCACCCCGGCACCGGCTACATGGCGTACTCCAACGCCCAGCTGATCTGGAACATGCCGCAGGCGATCATCACCGTCTCGGTGATGGCCGCCATGCTGCCGCGCCTGTCGCGCTCCGCGCACGACGGTGACGTCGGCGCCGTCCGCGACGACATCTCCTCGGGCCTGCGCACTTCCGCCGTGGCCATCGTGCCGATCGCGTTCGGCTTCCTGGCCCTCGGCATCCCCATGTGCACCCTGATCTTCACCGGCACCGGCTCCGAAGCCGGCGTCTCCACGGGTTACATGCTCATGGCCTTCGGTCTCGGCCTGATCCCCTTCTCCGTCCAGTACGTCGTGCTGCGCGCCTTCTACGCGTACGAGGACACCCGCACGCCCTTCTACAACACACTCATCGTCGCCGCCTTCAACGCCGCCGCCTCGGCGCTGTGCTACCTCCTTCTGCCCGAACGGTGGGCGGTGCTGGGCATGGCCGCCTCCTACGGCCTGGCTTACATCACCGGCGTCGGGGTGGCGTGGCGACGGCTGCGCAAGCGGATGGGCGGCGACTTGGACGGTGCGCACGTGGTGCGTACGTACGCCCGGCTGGCCGGCGCGAGCGTTCCCGCCACCCTGTTCTCCGGCGCCGCGGTCTACGGGATCATGCAGGGGCTGGGCACCGGCGTTCTGGGATCGCTCGTGGCGCTGGTCGGCGGCGGTGCCGTCCTTCTGGTGGTCTTCTACGCCGCCGCGAAGAAGATGCGCATCGAAGAACTGAACGCCCTGGTCGGCATGGTGCGCGGCAAGCTGGGGCGCTGAGCGAGCACAACCTTCGTCCGCCACTGTGTGTCGTGCATAGTGGCGGTCTGTGGGCACAATTGACTTGGCTCTTTTGAGCATGCAACGGATGGGGAGGCAGGAACGACGGTGGCGGAACGGAGCACGGCTGCCGTCGACGTGGCCGACACGAGCGGTGGAGAACCGCTCGCCGCCAAGGCGGACGAGGCCACGACCGACGGCACGAAGGCCGAGAAGGTGGCCGACGCGGCGCAGGACACCGCGGACAGCGGCGCGAAGAGTGCCACGACAACCGAGGCTGAGCCGCTCGAACTGCACAGCGGTCACAAGCTGGCCAGGCGTTACCGTCTGGAGGAATGCGTCACCCGGCTGGACGGCTTCAGCAGCTGGCGTGCCGTCGACGAGAAACTGCGCCGCGCCGTCGGTGTCCACCTCCTGCCCGCAGACCACCCGCGTGCCCGCCCCGTGCTCTCCGCCGCACGGTCCGCCGCGCTGCTCGGCGACCCGCGCTTCGTCCAGGTCCTCGACGCCGTCGAGGAGAACGACCTGGTCTACGTCGTGCACGAGTGGCTCCCGGACGCCACCGAACTGACCACCGTCCTCGCCTCCGGCCCCCTCGAACCGCACGACGCCTACCAGCTCGTGACCCAGGTCTCCCAGGCCATGGCCGCCGCCCACCGTGAAGGCCTGGCCCACCTCCGGCTGACTCCCGGTTCTGTCCTGCGTACCTCCTCCGGCCAGTACCGCATCCGGGGCCTGGCCATCATGGCCGCACTGCGCGGCCTGACCAGCGAGCACCCGCAACGCACCGACACCGAGTCGATCGGCGCGCTGCTGTACGCGGCGCTGACCCAGCGCTGGCCGTACGAGAACGACGCGTACGGCCTGTCCGGGCTGCCCAAGGGCGTCGGTCTGATCGCTCCCGACCAGGTGCGGGCCGGAGTGCACCGCGGTCTGTCCGAGCTGGCCATGCGCGCCCTGGTGAACGACGGCGCCACCGCCTCCCGCCAGGAGCAGCCCTGCACCACTCCGGAGGAGCTGGCCAAGGCCGTCGGCGCCATGCCGCGCATCCGCCCGCCGGAGACCTCCTTCACCACCCCGCCGCCCTACCAGCGCACCGGTTACCAGCAGGGCTCGTACGCGCAGACGTCCGGCACCGGACGGACCGGGCCGACGGCCACCCGCCCGGTTCCCGCACCGCCGGCCCCGCTGCAGAGCCGTACCGGCAGGGCGGCCAAGTGGTGCGTCTCCGCGCTGCTGATCGCCGCCCTGGGCCTGGGCAGCTGGCAGCTGGCCGACACCCTGCTGAAGGACCGGAACCAGGACGACTCGGGGAGCTCCCAGACCACCGGGGGCAACGCTGAGGCGGCATCGGGCAAGCCGGTGCACATCGACAAGGTGATGGACTTCGACCCGCCGCCCGCCGGGGACGGTACGGAGAACCCCCAGGAAGCCACCAAGGCCGCCGATGGCAACGCCGACACCTACTGGCCCACCCGGAACTACTACGGCCGCTCGGATTTCGGTGGTCTGAAGAGCGGCGTGGGGCTGGTTCTCGACCTCGAAAAGGTCCAGCAGGTCGGCAGCATCAAGGTCGATCTCCTCGGGGACACCTCACTCGACTTCCGTGCCGCGCCCGAGGACAGCGGCGATGCGCCCACGACCCTGGACGGCTACAAGAAGATCGCCAGCGGCAACGGGGAGTCCGTCACCCTGCGCGCCAAGGAGCCGATCAAGACACGTTACGTATTGGTCTGGCTCACCGACCTCCCGTTGAAGGACGATGGCAACTACCGGGGCCAGATCAAGGAGATCCAGGTCCTCAGCTAGGGGTGGGCAGCAGGGGGCTCCAGATGTCGACACGGACAACGGCCGGCACGTACTGGGGCTCCCCGGGCCTCCTCGGGCGTCCGTGGCCGCCTGCAACGGCCGTCGTCCTGGAGTCTGGTTCCACCGAGCACCCGTATGTAAGCTCCCGTCTACAGCTTGACGCCAGGGGTTCGGTTATGCGTGATGGCGCAGTGATGCCCACCGTCGTAGGAGAGACCGGCTCGGCCGGTGACCCGGTTGGCCCGGTCGACGCCCGTGCCCGCGCGGCGCCGGACCGGTGGCGTCCCGCGATCCCGTCCGCGCGGTCCTGGCTCCCCGGACCGCGCCGGGCCGGCTCCTGCGGGGCGGGCCATGACAGATAACTCCCGCCCCTCCGACCAGGCGCTCCTCGCCCGTCATGTCGAGGGCGACCCGGACGCCTTCGGGGAGATCGTCAGGCGCCACCGTGACCGGCTGTGGGCGGTGGCGCTGCGCACCCTCGGCGACCGCGAGGAAGCGGCCGACGCCGTGCAGGACGCCCTGGTGTCCGCCTACCGCGCCGCCCATACCTTCCGCGGCCAGTCGGCCGTGACCACCTGGCTGCACCGCATCACGGTCAACGCCTGCCTGGACCGGGCACGTAAGGCGGCTTCCCGGCGCACCTCGCCGGTAGCGGAGACCGAGCGGCTGGAGCAGCTCATCGAGCCGCACGAGTCCGCAGCCGTGCCCGCCGAGCGGCAGGATCTGCACCGCGAACTGCTCGGTGCCCTCCGCACACTCCCCGCCGAACAGCGCGCGGCCCTCGTCCTGGTCGACATGCAGGGCTACCCCGTCGCCGAGGCCGCCGAAGTACTTGGCGTTCCCACCGGAACGGTGAAGAGCCGGTGCGCGCGCGGCCGGGCCCGGCTTCTCCCGATGCTCACCCATCTGCGCGCCGAAGACGGGGATAAGGGCACCTCAGGCGGGGGAAGGAACCGGGCGCAGGGGACATCCGTCCCACAGACGGCAGGACCCAACGACTCAGGGGCCGTGAAGGGCGGAGGTGGGCGAGCGTGACATCCACGACCGACACGGGCGGGCATCCGGAGGTCGCGGAGATCTCTGCGCTCGCGGACGGGTTGCTTGCACCCGGCCGCGCGGCGGATCTCCGCGCGCACCTCGACGGCTGTCCGCTGTGTGAGGACGTCCACAGCTCGCTGGAGGAGATCCGCAGTCTGCTCGGCACGCTGCCCGGGCCCGTACGGATGCCGGACGACGTCGTGGGGCGCATCGACGCCGCCCTGGCAGCAGAGGCTCTGCTCGATGCCACGGCCCCCGCGGGTGAGCCCGCCCTGGTGCCGACGACCGCCGGCGACGGCGCACGGATCGTCGCCCAGCAATCGGCAGGGCCGGACGACAGCGCTGTTTCACGTGAAACATCGGAGACGGGCCGCGGCGGTGTTTCACGTGAAACAGCGCCGACCCGCTCGGGGGGCAGTTCCGCCGATCGCCCGGCCGGATATCCCCGCTCCGCCACGGGCCCCGGCCGGAAGGCACCCGGCACCCGCACCACGCGCGCGCACCGCTGGCCCAAGGTACTTCTCGGCACAGCGGCCGCGGCAGCCGTACTCGGCATCGGTGGCATCCTTCTGCAGAATGGTTCCGCGAACCCGGGACACGAGCAGGACCCCGGGGTGAACGCCACCGAGACGAACAACGGTGACGCGTCTCTCAGCTCCGCGACACTGGGCAGCCATGTCCGTGATCTGCTCGACGAGCCACGTCGCAGCAAGGCGCCGGACGTGGGCACCCAGAGCTCGCCCAACACGCCGCTGCGGGGCGCGGACGACACGATCCCCTCCTGCGTACGGGAAGGTCTCGCCCGTTCCGAGAAGCCGCTGGCCGCGACCCGCGACACCTACCGGGGCAAGGAGGCGTACCTCGTCGTGCTGCCGCACCCGTCGGACGCCTCCCGGGTCTCTGCCTACGTGGTCTCCGCGGGCTGCGTCTCGGCGTCACCGCCCGCTCCGGGGAAGATTCTGCTCAGCGGGACCTACCCCCGCGGCTGAGTCGACGGCTGACGCGGCGGGCACAGAGCCGGTACGGCAGCGCTGGAACACTGCGGGAATGCTCGCCCCGTAGGATCCGTTGGGTGGGGTGAGAGTTCCTCCAGCCCACCCAACGCAGTCGGCAGAGACAAGGAAGACACCCGTGAGCGACGTCCGTAACGTGATCATCATCGGCTCCGGGCCTGCGGGCTACACCGCCGCGCTCTACACCGCCCGTGCCTCGCTGAAGCCGCTGGTGTTCGAGGGCGCCGTCACCGCCGGTGGCGCACTGATGAACACCACCGATGTGGAGAACTTCCCCGGCTTCCGCGAGGGCATCATGGGGCCGGACCTGATGGACAACATGCGGGCCCAGGCCGAGCGCTTCGGCGCCGAGCTGATCCCCGACGATGTCACCGCCGTGGACCTCTCCGAGCCGATCAAGACCGTCACGGACTCCGCCGGCACCGTGCACCGCGCCCGCGCCGTGATCGTCACCACCGGCTCCCAGCACCGCAAGCTGGGCCTGCCCCGCGAGGACGAGCTTTCCGGCCGTGGCGTGTCGTGGTGCGCCACCTGTGACGGCTTCTTCTTCAAGGACCAGGACATCGCCGTCATCGGCGGCGGCGACACGGCCATGGAGGAGGCGACCTTCCTCTCCCGCTTCGCCAAGTCGGTCACCATCGTCCACCGCCGCGACACCCTGCGCGCGTCGAAGGCCATGCAGGAGCGTGCCTTCGCCGACCCGAAGATCAAGTTCGTGTGGGACAGCGAGGTCGCCGAGATCCACGGTGAGAACAAGCTCTCCGCCCTGACCCTGCGCAACGTCCAGACCGGCGACACCTCCGAGCTCCCGGTCACCGGCCTGTTCATCGCCATCGGCCACGACCCGCGCACGGAGCTGTTCAAGGGTCAGCTGAAGCTGGACGACGAGGGCTACCTCAAGGTCGACGCGCCCAGCACCCACACCAACATCCAGGGCGTCTTCGCCGCCGGCGACGTCGTGGACCACACCTACCGCCAGGCGATCACCGCCGCCGGCACCGGCTGCTCCGCCGCCCTGGACGCCGAGCGCTTCCTCGCCTCGCTGTCCGACAGCGAGCCGGCCGAGCCCGAGCAGACCCCGGCCGAGCCGGAGCAGACCCCCACCGCCTGAGCCCTGAACGTCAGCTGTTCACACCCACCCAGTAAGGAGAACGCCATGGCCGGTGCCACGGTGACCGTGACGGACGACAACTTCGAAGAGGTCGTCCTCAAGAGCGACAAGCCTGTACTCGTCGACTTCTGGGCCACCTGGTGCGGCCCGTGCCGCCAGGTTGCCCCCTCCCTGGAGGCCATCGCCGCGGAGCACGACGAGATCGTCATCGCCAAGCTCAACACCGACGAGAACCCCGGGACCACCGCCAAGTACGGCGTCATGTCGATCCCGACCATGAACGTCTACCAGGGCGGCGAGGTCGTGAAGACCATCGTCGGCGCCAAGCCCAAGGCCGCGATCGAGCGGGACCTGGCGGACTTCCTCGCCTGATCTCCGCACGCTGTTTCACGTGAAACGGGCCTGCCCTTCGGGGCGGGCCCGTTTCGCTGTCCGCCTACAGCGGCCGCAGCACGGGCTCCTTCTGGACCGCGCCCAGCAGCCGGTCCAACGCGAGCTCCACGTCTTCCTTCCAGGACAGCGTCGTACGGAGCTCCAGGCGCAGCCGCGGATAGCGGGGATGCGGCCGTACCGTCTTGAAGCCCACCGCGAGCAGATGGTCGGCGGGCAGCACGCACGCAGGCTCGGTCCACTTCGCGTCGCCGAACGCCTCGATCGCCTTGAAGCCCCGGCGCAGCAGGTCCTTCGCCACCGTCTGGACCATGACCCGGCCCAGCCCCTGGCCCTGGTAGCCGGGGATGAGCCAGGCGGTCATCAGCTGTACGGCATCGGGGGAGACGGGGCTCGTCGGGAAGGCGGTGGAACGTGGCACGTAGGCCGGAGGCGCGTACAGCACGAAGCCGACGGGAACCTCGTCCACATAGACGACCCGGCCGCAGGAGCCCCACTCCAGCAGCACGGCCGAGATCCAGGCTTCCTTCTCCAGCTCGGGCCGGCCACCCTTTACCGCGGCCTCGCCGCTGACGGGGTCGAGCTCCCAGAAAACACACGAGCGGCAGCGCTTTGGGACATCCGAAAGGTTGTCCAGCGTGAGCGGTACGAGCCGACGCCCCATGAAGCCAGGTCCTCACTTCCCTCGCCCACCGCACCTCCCGGCCCGGTCAGCGGAGTGCGCTCACTGAGCAGACCGCCGACGAAGCCGCCGACTGCGCCCAGACCGAACCCCGCTGCCATCAATCCGGTGCGGCTCACCGATCGCATGGCCTCTCCTCGTCGTGAGGTGACTCCGAGTGGATGTGTGCCATACCCGAACGCATCGTAACCGGGACACACCTACCGGGGTACCGCGCAAAGGCAAAGGGCGGGCCGCGTTCCGGCCACCAGACCGGCACGCGACCCGCCCTTGGCGGACGGCGGCGCCACTCACGCCTCGTCGCTGTCCTCCTCCAGCTGCTTCTCCAGCACCTTCCCCTCACCGGGGGCCAGCGAGCCGAGGATGCGGTCAAGATCGTCTATCGAGGCGAACTCCACGACGATCTTGCCCTTCTTCTGGCCGAGGTCGACCTTCACCCGCGTCTCGAAGCGGTCCGAGAGCCGGGAGGCCAGATCGGTCAGCGCGGGCGAGACGCGGGTACCGGCCCGCGGCCCCTTCGCCCGCGACGTGCTCTTGGGCTCGGACCCCATGAGCGTGACGATCTCCTCGACCGCCCGGACGGAGAGCCCCTCGGCCACGATGCGGTGAGCCAGCCGGTCCTGCTCCTCGGAGTCCTCCACGGCCAGCAGCGCCCGCGCATGACCGGCCGAGAGCACCCCGGCCGCTACCCGTCGCCGCACCGGCAGCGAGAGCTTCAGCAGCCGCAGCGTGTTGGAGATCTGCGAGCGCGACCGACCGATCCGGTCCGCCAGCTCGTCATGCGTGCAGTTGAAGTCCTTCAGCAGCTGGTCGTAGGCCGCCGCCTCCTCCAGCGGGTTCAGCTGCGCCCGGTGGAGGTTCTCCAGGAGAGCATCCAGGAGAAGCTTCTCGTCGTCCGTCGCCCGGACAATCGCCGGAATCTTCTCCAGCCCTGCCTCACGGCAGGCCCGCCAGCGGCGCTCGCCCATGATGAGCTCGTACCGATCCGAGCCGGTGCTCCGCACGACGACCGGCTGGAGCAGGCCCACCTCCTGGATGGAGGTGATCAGCTCCGCCAGGGCGTCCTCGTCGAACACCTCGCGCGGCTGTCGCGGATTGGGCGTGATCGCGTCGAGCGGCAGTTCGGCGAAGTGCGCGCCGGCGACCTCGGCCTCCTGAGCCTCCGCCGTCGGTTCGGCCGGTGCCTCTGTTTCACGTGAAACGGCGGCGTCCGGGATCGCTGCCACCTTCGCCGCGGCCACGCCTCGCTCCGACGTCATCACCGGCACTGCCGACGGCGATGTCGTTCCCCGGCCCACCGCGGGGCCGGCGTTGTCCGAACCCTGCGGTGCCGCGGGGATCAGCGCACCGAGCCCGCGGCCCAGTCCTCTACGTCGTTCGCTCACTGATTCCCCTCCGACATGCTGTGCTGTGATTCATAGGTCACGCTGAGCCCCTGGCCTGCCGTCCCCGGTGCCCCGCGCAGCGCGATCTCCCGCGCCGCTTCGAGGTAGGACAGCGATCCGCTGGAGCCCGGATCATAGGTGAGCACCGTCTGCCCGTAGCTCGGCGCCTCGGAAATACGCACCGAGCGGGGAATGCTGGTTCTCAGTACCTCGCTGCCGAAGTGGCTGCGCACCTCGTCGGCGACCTGGGAGGCAAGCCGGGTACGCCCGTCGTACATGGTCAGCAGGATCGTCGACACATGCAGCTTGGGGTTCAGGTGGCCGCGGACCAGGTCCACGTTCCGCAGCAGCTGGCCCAGGCCCTCCAGCGCGTAGTACTCGCACTGGATCGGGATCAGCACCTCGGCACCGGCCACCAGGGCGTTGACCGTGAGCAGACCGAGGGAGGGCGGACAGTCGATGAGGATGTAGTCCAGCGGCTGTTCATAGGCCTTGATGGCCCGGTCCAGCCGGCTCTCCCGCGCCACCAGCGAGACCAGTTCGATCTCCGCGCCGGCCAGGTCGATCGTGGCGGGCGCACAGAACAGCCCTTCCACGTCCGGCACCGGCTGCACGACGTCGGAGAGTGGCTTGCTGTCCACCAGCACGTCGTAGATGGAGGGGACCTCGGAATGATGATCGATCCCCAGGGCCGTGGAGGCGTTGCCCTGCGGGTCCAGGTCGACCACCAGCACTCGTGCCCCGTGCAGGGCGAGTGAGGCGGCCAGGTTCACGGTGGTCGTGGTCTTACCGACCCCGCCCTTCTGGTTGGCCACCACCATGACCCGGGTCTGCTCGGGGCGTGGAAGGCCCTCTCCCGCACGGCCCAGCGCCTGGACCGCCAACTGAGCAGCACGACCGATCGGGGTGTCGTCCATAGGGGGCGGCGTTTCACGTGAAACGTCGTCCCCGAGCGACTCGCTACGGGGACCGGGGACCGGATCGGTCATCGGGCCCGCGATGTTGGCGTCGGACCGCAAGGATTCACTCTCCTCGACTTCAGGCTCGCAATGCTCAGAGCCTGCCATGGTTTCGGTGTCGTGAACCAGGGAGGCCCTGTCTCCTGTGGATGAATCCTCCTCTGTGGATACATCCGTGACCCGACCGGGTCGGTGGCCTCGCGGTGCGGCAGCCGCACGACCTCGGCTGATGATTCCATGCAGCAGGGAGCGACGTTTCACGTGAAACACGATGCCAGCGCCGTGTCCCATTCCCCCGCGACACTCCGGCTTATGTCGTTTTGGTGGTTTGTATGGAGCACGGGCCTGGCCGGTTCGAGCGACACCACGGGACTCGGACGGCCGGAGCGCTCCCCGTCAGCGGACGGAAAGCGCTCCTGTCTGCGTCTGGTTTTGTGTGCTGCTGAGGCCTAGCGCCGCCGTCCCCTGGCAGGGCGGTTGGCGCGGTTCGCCTTGGCGCGCTTGGCCGCGAAGCGGACGCCGCCGGGACTCTCGCCCACCTCCACGCGGACGACCGTGGACATCGGATCCACCACGCCCTCGCCGACGTGCACGACGGATGTCTCCACGACGCCGAGCTTGCTGAGCGCCGCCCGGGCACCCTTCAGCTCCTCGTCGGCGGTGTCGCCCTTGAGCGCCAGCATCTCGCCGTACGGCCGCAGTAGCGGCACGCCCCAGCCGGCCAGCCGGTCCAGCGGTGCCACCGCACGCGCGGTCACCACGTGGACCTGAGGAATCTTGCCCATCACCTCTTCGGCCCGGCCCCGCACCACGGTCACATGGTCCAGGCCCAGCAGCTCCACGACCTCCTGCAGGAAGTTCGTGCGCCGCAGCAGCGGCTCCAGCAGGGTGATCTTCAGGTCGGGGCGCACCAGTGCCAGGGGGATGCCCGGAAGGCCCGCGCCCGAGCCGACGTCGCACACCGAGACACCCTCGGGAACCACCTCGGAGAGCACCGCGCAATTCAGCAGGTGCCGCTCCCACAGCCGCGGCACCTCACGCGGACCGATCAGCCCGCGCCGCACGCCCGCGTCGGCGAGCAGCTCGCCGTACCGTACGGCCTCCGGGAAGCGCTCACCGAACATCTCCCGCGCCGCCTCCGGCGCCGGGGGAAGCTCCGCCGCTGACTCCGTCACGGTTACCGCCCTTCCTCTGAACTGCTGATACTGCCGGTGCCCGGTCGGATTCCGGTCCACACAGAAGGCTGACAAGACATGACCCCGCCTGCGAACAGACGGGGCCACAAGACACGCGCGAGCGCCGGCGGATCAGGCCGGGAGCACGACAACCCGGCGCTGGGGCTCCTCGCCCTCGGACTCGCTGCGCAGCCCGGCCGCCGCGACGGCGTCGTGCACCACCTTGCGCTCGAACGGCGTCATCGCCTTCAGCTTCACCGGCTCGCCCGAGGTCTTCGCCTCCTGGGCCGCCTTGGCACCCAGCTCCGCGAGCTCCTCGCGCTTGCGTGCGCGGTAGCCCGCGATGTCCAGCATGAGACGGCTGCGGTCGCCGGTCTCCCGGTGCACCGCCAGCCGGGTCAGCTCCTGGAGCGCCTCCAGCACCTCACCGTCCCGGCCGACCAGCTTCTGCAGGTCACGGCCGGTGGAGTCGCTGATGATCGACACCGCGGCACGATCGGCCTCGACGTCCATGTCGATGTCGCCGTCGAGGTCCGCGATGTCCAGCAGGCCCTCGAGGTAGTCGGCCGCGATCTCGCCCTCCTGCTCCAGCCGGGACAGGGTGTCGGTGCCCTCGGCGGCAGGGGTCGTGTCCGTCACGAAGAACTCCTTCTACTTCTTGGACGGGTGCTTGGGCCGCTGCTGGCCCTTGCGCTGTCCGGACTTGGCGTTACGGGAGGAACCGGCGGCGGAGCTGCCCTTGCCCTTGCCGCCCTGCGACTTCTGCGCGGCATTCTTCTTCGCCGCGTCCGCCTGCTGGCCCGAGTCCTTCTCCAGCGACTGCTTCGTCCGGCCGTCCTTGGCCGTGGAGCCCTCGCCCTGCGCACCCGCGCGGGCCCGCGTACGGGTCTGCGTGCCGCCGGCCGCCGGGGCCGCGGTCTGCCGCTGGGACTTGCTCTGGCGCTTGGGCTGCTGGCGGTGCTGGCGCGCCTCCTCGGCGGCCTGCTTCGCCTCGAGCTCCGCCGGGTCCTCCTTCAGCTTGCCCTTGGCCTTCAGACGCGCCTGGCGCTCCTCGAAGGCCTTGCTGCCGGGAGTGGGGTTACGACGGATGACGAACATCTGCTGGCCCATGGTCCACACGTTGGTGGTCAGCCAGTACACGAGGACACCGACGGGGAAGTTGATACCGAAGACGGCGAACATGACCGGGAAGACGTACATCAGCATCTTCTGCTGCTGCATGAACGGCGTCTTCACCGTGAGGTCGACGTTCTTCGTCATCAGCTGGCGCTGGGTGAAGAACTGCGACGCCGACATCAGAACGATCATGATGACCGTGACGACCCGGACGTCGGTCAGGGAGGCACCGAGCGCCTCGACCTTCGACGCCGAGTCCATGAACTTCACGGACAGCGGGGCACCAAAGATGTGCGCCTGCTGCGCGCTCGCCAGCAGCGGCTTGTCGATGACGCCGACGACCTGGTTGTTCGCGATGTGGTTCAGGACCTGGTACAGCGAGATGAAGAACGGCGACTGGGCCAGGATCGGGAGACAGCTCGAGAGCGGGTTGGTACCCGTCTCCTTGTAGAGCTTCATCATCTCTTCGGACTGGCGCTGCTTGTCGCTCTTGTAGCGCTCCTGGATCGCCTTCATCTTCGGCTGGAGCGCCTGCATGTTCCGCGTCGACTTGATCTGCTTCACGAAGAGCGGGATCAGGCAGATGCGGATCAGCACCACGAGCGAAACGATCGACAGACCCCACGCCGCACCGCTGTCCTTGTCGAACACCAGGCTGTAGAGCGAGTGGAACTGGACGATGATCCAGGAAACGGCGTAATAGAGAGGATTCAGGATCGTGTCCACGAATCAAGCTCCTTGGGCGTTGGGCTGAGTCTCGGGCTGTGCGGCGGGCTCATTGGCGGCGGGCCCGCCTCCCAGGCGGCTCCTCAGCCGCTGGTGCCAGACCGGATGCTTCCGGGGCGGTACATGGTCGACACCACCGAGCGACCACGGATTGCAACGCAGGATGCGCCAGGCGGTCAGCGCTGTCCCTTTTACCGCGCCGTGCCTGTCGATGGCCGTGTAGCCATAGTGGGAGCACGACGGGTAGTACTTGCAGACCGGGCCCAGCAAGGGGCTGATGGTCCACTGGTACAACTTGATCAACAGCAGCAGCGGGTACTTCACGAAGCGCCCCCTCCTGGGTCCCGCCCGGGGGTCCTCAGCAGGCGCTGCAGCGCGGCGTCGAGATCGTTCGCGAGCGCTTCGTACTCCGCATCGCCCGCGCCGGGCAGCGCTCGTACGACAACCAGGCTACCGGCGGGCAGCCGGTCCAGCCGGTCGCGCACGAGGTGGCGGAGCCGGCGCTGGACCTTGTTGCGGACCACGGCATTGCCAATGGCCTTGCTCACGACGAAACCCGCACGCGCCGGGGGAACCATTTCCCCCGCTGCGTGCGGGTCCGTTGCACCGCTGCGTAGATGGACGACGAGGAGCGGGCGCCCGGCCCTGCGTCCTCGGCGTACCGCGGCCGCGAAGTCCTCGCGCCGCCTCAGCCGATGCTCGGTAGGCAGCACGACATGGACCTAGAGGCCGGGCTGTCAGGCCGACAGACGGGCGCGACCCTTGCCACGGCGGGACGCGAGGATCGCGCGGCCGGCACGCGTACGCATGCGCAGGCGGAAGCCGTGGGTCTTGGCGCGGCGACGGTTGTTCGGCTGGAAGGTGCGCTTGCTCACTCGGGGGCTCCAGGAAAGATTGTTGCCTCTTGCGAGACAGGTGTGGGGCGTCGACTGGCTGTCACCGTGCGCCCACGAGTAGCTCGCATACGCCCGAGTGCACCGCTACACGATCGCTGGGCGCGATCTTTGCCCATCGGAGGCAGGCGGCAGCAGCCATCGACAACTCGACCTGGTTACGGTACGCGCGGCCGCATCATCCGGTCAAACCGGCTCCATGACAGGACACGCTGTACACAGGCTGTGGACAACAACTTGAACACGCGCGGGTCAGCTGACTACCGTGGCTGAACTCCGATTCCTTCCCGCCCGTCCTGAGAATCACACATTCGTGGGACCTGCTGAGAGAGCGTGCTCTGTGGCTGACGTCCCTGCAGATCTTGCCGCAGTGTGGCCGCGGGTACTCGACCACCTGCTCCGGGCGGAGAGCGACAGCCTCAAGCCCAAGGACCAGGACTGGCTCAAGCGGACCCAGCCGCTCGCCCTGGTCGCCGACACCGCGCTGCTCGCTGTTCCCAATGAGTTCGCGAAGGGCGTGCTGGAAGGCCGGCTCGCCCCCCTGATCGGCGAGGCGCTGAGCCACGAGTGCGGCCGCCCGATCCGTATCGCGATCACCGTCGACGACACTTCCGAGGCGCCCCAGCCCCCCGCGCCTCCGCAGCAGCACCTCCCCTCGCAGCAGCCGCAGCTCTCGCACGACGCGTACGACAGTTACGACAGCCGCCAGGGTTACGGTCGGCAGAACGGGCACCAGGGCGGCCACGAAAACGGTCCGCAGGGCGTACCCCAGGGTGGACACGGCGGCCATCAGAACGACGAGCTGCCCAGCGTGCGCCCCGCCTACCCCGAGTACCAGCAGCAGCACCCGCAGCCGCGCCCGGCGCCCGGCGCCTGGCCGCAGCACTCGGACGACCGCCGCTCCGGCATGGGTGACGACTCCGGGCGACACGACGACTACGGCTGGCAGCAGCAGCGGCTCGGCGGCTTCCCCGAGCGCGACCCGTATGCCTCGCCGCCCTCGCATCTTCAGCAGCACGGCCGCCCGGCCCACGGCGACTATCGGTCGCAGAACGACGACTACCGGTCACAGGGTGACGACTACCGCTCGCAGAGTGGTGACGACTACCGCCGGCAGGGCAGCGACCGTCCGCACTCCGAAGCGCCGCGCTCTCCGTACGAGTCCCCGCAGCACCGCGACTCCGACGGCCACCAGCCCGGCGGCCACGGCCGGCACGCGGCACCGGGCGGCCACGGCAGCAACCTTCCGGCGCCCAGCGGCGCCCCCGGCCCGCTCGCGGCGCAGCCCGCGCCGGCGACCGGCCCCGGTGAGCCCACCGCGCGGCTGAACCCGAAGTACCTCTTCGACACCTTCGTGATCGGCGCTTCGAACCGCTTCGCGCACGCCGCCGCGGTCGCCGTCGCCGAGGCCCCGGCCAAGGCGTACAACCCGCTGTTCATCTACGGCGAGTCCGGGCTCGGCAAGACGCACCTGCTGCACGCGATCGGCCACTACGCGCGGAGCCTGTACCCGGGCACGAGGGTCAGATACGTGAGCTCCGAGGAGTTCACCAACGAGTTCATCAACTCCATCCGCGACGGCAAGGCGGACGCGTTCCGCAAGCGCTACCGCGACATGGACATCCTGCTGGTCGACGACATCCAGTTCCTGGCGAGCAAGGAGTCGACGCAGGAGGAGTTCTTCCACACCTTCAATACGCTGCACAACGCGAACAAGCAGATCGTGCTCTCCAGTGACCGGCCGCCCAAGCAGCTGGTGACCCTGGAGGACCGGCTGCGCAACCGCTTCGAGTGGGGCCTGATCACGGACGTCCAGCCGCCCGAGCTGGAGACGCGTATCGCGATCCTCCGCAAGAAGGCGGTGCAGGAGCAGCTGAACGCGCCGCCGGAGGTACTGGAGTTCATCGCCTCCCGGATCTCGCGGAACATCCGTGAGCTGGAGGGCGCGCTGATCCGGGTCACGGCCTTCGCCTCGCTGAACCGGCAGCCCGTGGACCTCGGCCTCACCGAGATCGTGCTGAAGGACCTGATCCCCGGCGGCGAGGACGCGGCGCCGGAGATCACCGCCACGGCGATCATGGCGGCCACCGCCGACTACTTCGGGCTCTCGGTGGACGACCTGTGCGGCTCCTCGCGCAGCCGGGTGCTGGTGACCGCGCGGCAGATCGCGATGTACCTGTGCCGTGAGCTGACCGACCTGTCGCTGCCGAAGATCGGCGGACACTTCGGCGGCCGCGACCACACCACCGTCATGCACGCGGACCGGAAGATCCGCGCGCTGATGGCGGAGCGGCGCTCCATCTACAACCAGGTGACCGAGCTGACGAACCGCATCAAGAACGGCTGACGCGCGCGGCGAAGGCCGCAGGCGCGCCCAGGGCGCTCCGGGACGAACTCCCGGGGCGCCCTTCGTCATTGAGAGCCCTGATGGAGAACCCCTCAGCACTCGGAGGTCCCCTCACTGCGCGGAGAACCGCTCGGATCCGTTCACCGAAGGGCCGTCAGGAGGCCGCACAGCGCGGTCCGGAGCCCTCGGGAGGCGTCCCCACGCTGTGGAAGCCGCGCGCCGGCCGCCTCCGAACTCCCCGCCGCTGTTCGATTTCTGACGAGGACACGGCTTCTCTCCACAGATTGGGCGAGAATCTTCCTTCCACACCCTGGGGACTGGGAAGTTATCCCGATGGCGTCCACAAGCGCTCCGCCCGTGAGTGGATCACCCCAGGTCAGCGGGGTGTGGATTTGCGGACAACTGTTGTCCACAGGGTGTGGACGAAGAAATCTTCCACAGGCTGTGCGCGCGACTGTCCACCGGCCGCCCACAGGAGAAGCGGTGTTGTGCACACCCCGTCCACATCGCTGTCCACTGTTCGGCAAGGCAACACCCCCTCTCACTGGCGCGAGTGAAAGCGGTCACACCAAAGTGCCGGGTTGGGCTGTGGGGAACCTGGGTAAAGCTGGGGATGGCACTGGGGAGAAACCGGCCTGCCCTGTGCATCGGGTGTGCACAACCGGCGGCGGTCCACAGCATCGGCCGGTTGTCCACGGCTGCGCCCACAGTCACCGGTGGACAAAATTTGGGCTCTGACCTGCGCAAAAGCAGTTGTCCACGGTTTCCACAGCCCCTACTACTACGACCACGGTTATCTAGCGGGGAACTCGTTTCGAATCGGGTGCTGTGCACAACTTGGGGACCGACCCTCTCCGAGCTCTCCTCCCGACTTGACCCCGAGCCGCACCGGCTGTCGGTGGCGTGCGTCAGACTGGTCTCCGGCAACCCAGCCGACGACGAAGGCCAGCAGGGCGAGAGCCAGCAACAGCAGGAGGCGGTTTCCGGTGAAGATCCGGGTGGAGCGCGATGTACTCGCGGAGGCAGTGGCCTGGGCGGCCAAGAGCCTCCCGGCCCGTCCGCCGGTGCCCGTCCTCGCGGGCCTGCTCCTGAAGGCGGAGGACGGCTCCCTGAGCCTCTCCGGCTTCGACTACGAGGTCTCGGCGCGGGTCTCGGTGGACGCGGAGACCGAGGAGGAGGGCACGGTCCTCGTCTCCGGCCGGCTGCTCGCCGACATCTGCCGCTCGCTGCCGAACCGTCCGGTGGAGATCTCCACAGACGGTGTACGAGTGACCGTGGTCTGCGGCTCCTCCCGCTTCACCCTCCACACACTGCCTGTGGAGGAGTACCCGGCGCTGCCGCAGATGCCCACCGCCACCGGCACCGTCCCCGGTGAGGTCTTCGCCTCCGCTGCCGCCCAGGTCGCCATCGCGGCCGGCCGTGACGACACCCTCCCGGTGCTCACCGGTGTCCGCATCGAGATCGAGGGCGACACCGTCACCCTCGCCTCCACCGACCGCTACCGCTTCGCGGTCCGCGAGTTCCTGTGGAAGCCGGAGAGCCCCGACGCCTCCGCCGTCGCGCTGGTCCCCGCCAAGACGCTGCTGGACACCGCCAAGTCGCTGAGCAGCGGTGACACGGTCACCCTGGCGCTCTCGGGCTCCGGTGCCGGCGAGGGTCTGATCGGTTTCGAGGGCGCGGGCCGCCGTACGACGACCCGCCTCCTGGAAGGCGACCTGCCGAAGTACCGCACGCTCTTCCCGACCGAGTTCAACTCCGTCGCGGTGATCGAGACCGCTCCGTTCGTCGAGGCCGTCAAGCGTGTGGCGCTGGTGGCCGAGCGGAACACCCCGGTGCGGCTCAGCTTCGAGCAGGGTGTGCTGATCCTGGAGGCCGGCTCCAGCGACGATGCACAGGCTGTGGAGCGGGTGGACGCGCAGCTGGACGGCGACGACATCTCGATCGCCTTCAACCCCGGCTTCCTGCTGGAGGGCCTGTCGGCGATCGACTCCCCGGTGGCCCAGCTGTCCTTCACGACCTCGACCAAGCCGGCGCTGCTGAGCGGCAAGCCCGCCGCCGACGCCGAGGCGGACGACGCATACAAGTACCTGATCATGCCGGTGCGCCTGTCGGGCTGAGTCCGGCTTCCGGTGCCCCTCCGCCACGCGCCGCGGCCGTACGGATCCGCTCCGTACGGCCGCCCGAATGACGGGGCTGACCTGCGGCTTATGAGCGGCTGAGCCCACAGCTGTGCACGGGCCTTCGGGCGTAGGCTCGACGTAGGTCAGGTACAAGGGCAACGACTATGTGCAAAGAGGGTCTCTGATGGAGCTCGGTCTCGTCGGTCTCGGCAAGATGGGCGGCAACATGCGCGAGCGCATCCGCCGCGCCGGCCACACGGTCATCGGTTACGACCGCAATCCCGACCTCGCGGATGTCTCCAGCCTCAAGGAGCTGGTGGACGGCCTGCAGGGTCCGCGGGTCGTGTGGGTCATGGTGCCGGCCGGCGCCGCCACCCAGGCGACGATCGATGAGCTGGGTGAGCTGCTGTCCGAGGGCGACATCGTCGTGGACGGCGGCAACAGCCGCTGGACGGACGACGAGAAGCACGCCGAGGAGCTGCGCGCCAAGGGCATCGGCTTCGTCGACTGCGGCGTCTCCGGTGGTGTGTGGGGCCTGGAGAACGGTTACGCGCTGATGTACGGCGGTGCCGCCGAGGACGTGGCGAAGGTCCAGCCGATCTTCGACGCGCTCAAGCCGGAGGGCGACTTCGGTTCCGTGCACGCCGGCAAGGTCGGCGCGGGCCACTTCGCGAAGATGGTCCACAACGGCATCGAGTACGCGATGATGCAGGCCTACGCCGAGGGCTGGGAGCTGCTGGAGAAGGTCGACTCCGTCACGGACGTGCGCGAGGTCTTCCGCTCCTGGCAGGAGGGCACGGTCATCCGCTCCTGGCTGCTGGACCTGGCGGTCAACGCGCTGGACGACGACGAGCACCTGGAGAAGCTGCGCGGTTTCGCGGCCGACTCCGGTGAGGGCCGCTGGACGGTGGAGGCCGCGATCGACAACGCGGTGCCGCTGCCGGCGATCACCGCGTCGCTGTTCGCGCGGTTCGCCTCGCGTCAGGACGACTCGCCGCAGATGAAGATGATCGCCGCGCTGCGGAACCAGTTCGGCGGCCACGCGGTCGAGAACACGAAGTAAGCAGGCCGGGCTTCCGGGCAGACGTCCCGGAAGCCCGCGCAGCAGTACCACGCCGGGGGAGGTCGGCGCCCTATATGCATGTCGCGCATCTGTCGCTCGCCGACTTCCGCTCCTACTCCCGGGTCGAGGTCCCCCTCGAACCGGGCGTCACGGCCTTCGTCGGGCCCAACGGCCAGGGCAAGACCAACCTCGTCGAGGCGGTCGGCTATCTCGCCACCCTCGGCAGCCACCGCGTCTCCTCCGACGCCCCGCTGGTCCGCATGGGCGCGGAGCGGGCGATCGTCCGGGCGCAGATCGTGCAGGGCGACCGGCAGCAACTGGTCGAGCTGGAGCTGAACCCGGGCAAGGCGAACCGGGCCAGGATCAATAGATCCTCGCAGGTCAGGCCGCGTGACGTGCTCGGCATCGTACGGACGGTCCTGTTTGCGCCGGAGGACCTGGCCCTCGTCAAGGGCGACCCGGGCGAGCGGCGGCGCTTCCTGGACGAGCTGATCACGGCGCGCTCGCCGCGGATGGCGGGCGTGCGCTCGGACTACGACCGCGTGCTGAAGCAGCGCAACACCCTGCTCAAGAGCGCGGCCCTGGCGCGCCGGCACGGCGGCCGGAAGATGGACCTCTCCACGCTGGACGTGTGGGACCAGCATCTGGCGCGGGCCGGCGCGGAGCTGCTCGCGCAGCGGCTGGACCTGATCGCGACGCTGCAGCCGCTGGCGGACAAGGCGTACGAGCAGCTGGCGCCGGGCGGCGGTCCGGTCGCCCTGGAGTACCGCGGTTCGGTGGGCGAGCGACTCGCCGAGGCGTCGAACCGTGAGGAGCTGTACGGGCTGCTCATGGAGGCGCTGGGCGAGGCCCGCAAGAACGAGATCGAGCGGGGCGTGACCCTGGTCGGTCCGCACCGCGACGACCTGCTGCTGAAGCTGGGGCGGCTGCCGGCCAAGGGGTACGCGAGCCACGGCGAGTCCTGGTCGTACGCGCTGGCGCTGCGGCTGGCCTCGTACGAGCTGCTGAGCGGCGAGGGCAACGAGCCGGTTCTCGTCCTGGACGACGTCTTCGCCGAGCTGGACTCCCGCCGGCGGGAGCGGCTGGCGGAGCTGGTGGCGCCGGGCGAGCAGGTGCTGGTGACGGCGGCGGTGGACGACGATGTGCCGGGCGTGCTGGCGGGGGCGCGGTTCGCGGTCTCCGAGGGCGCGGCGGAGAAGGTGTCGTAAGTGAGTGAGCAGTCCGGTCCACAGGACCCTCCGGGGCCCGAGCAGCCCAAGCCGCCGGAGCTCTCCGGCATCGATCTGGCGCGGCAGGCGCTGGTGGCCGCCAAGGAACAGGCGCGGGCACGGGGCGCGGCCGCGCAGCAGAAGAAGCAGGCCAGACGCGGGGGCGGGCTGCGATCGGGAGCACGCGCGGACGGGCGCGACCCGCTGCCGCTGGGCGCGGCGATCAACCGTCTGATCACCGAGCGGGGCTGGGAGACGCCGGCCGCGGTCGGCGGGGTGATGGGGCGCTGGCCTCAGCTCGTGGGTGCCGAGGTGGCGCAGCACTGCGAACCGCAGAAGTACGACGAGGACGCGCGGGTGCTGACGGTGCAGTGCGACTCGACCGCATGGGCGACGCAGCTGCGGCTGCTCGCTCCGACGCTCGTGGCACGTCTGAACGAAGACCTGGGCCATGGCTCGGTAAAGATCATCAAGGTGCTGGGGCCGGGCGGCCCGCCGCGGCGGTACGGCTCGCTGCGGGCTCCGGGGAGCAAGGGGCCGGGCGACACGTACGGCTGATCCGTACATGCGGGGCCGAAGTCCACCGTTTCACGTGAAACCGGGGCCCGAGAGGGTGCCTGTACGGGCGAGATGTCCGGGATGTTCCAGTGTGACGCAAGAGACTCCGCTCACCGTAGTCGGAGGTTGACAGCCCGAAGCGCTGAGTGCCGGTGTGAGCGTCCTGGGGGCCCTCCTCAGATATGGGGAGTCGGCGGATGTCAGTTCAGGGCGGCACGTGAGGACTCAGGCGCCCGCAAACCCCCATGAGTGTCGGCGCTACCGGTAGACTGGTGGCAATCCCGCCCACTCGCGGAACATGTCGAACGACGCAGCCGCTCCTGACCGGCACGGGGCCTCCCCGCCGGCGGCAGGAGAAGGCTCGTGCCTGTGCCAGAAAGGGCGCTTCGTGGCCGACTCCGGCGACCTCAACGAGAACATCACGGCTTCTACCGAAGAGGGGGTTTCTTCTGCCGGCGCCAGTGGCGGCTCCTCGGAAGAGAAGTCGTACGACGCCAGTGCGATCACTGTCCTTGAGGGCCTGGACGCGGTTCGCAAGCGACCGGGTATGTACATCGGCTCCACCGGCGAGCGCGGTCTGCACCACCTCGTGTACGAGGTCGTCGACAACTCCGTCGACGAGGCGCTGGCGGGCCACGCGGACACCATCGACGTGACGATCCTGCCCGACGGCGGGGTGCGCGTGGTGGACAACGGCCGCGGTATCCCGGTGGGCATCATCCCCTCGGAGGGGAAGCCGGCCGTCGAGGTCGTGCTCACCGTCCTGCACGCGGGCGGCAAGTTCGGCGGCGGCGGCTACGCGGTCTCCGGTGGTCTGCACGGCGTGGGCGTCTCCGTGGTGAACGCCCTGTCGCAGCGGGTCTCCGTCGAGGTCAAGACCGACGGCTACCGCTGGACGCAGGACTACAAGCAGGGTGTGCCGACCGCCCCGCTGGCCCGTAACGAGGCCACCGACGAGACCGGGACGTCGGTGACGTTCTGGGCCGACGGCGAGATCTTCGAGACGACCGAGTACAGCTTCGAGACGCTGTCCCGGCGCTTCCAGGAGATGGCCTTCCTCAACAAGGGCCTCACCATCCAGCTCACCGACGAGCGCGAGGCGCACGTCGACGAGGAGGGCAAGGCGCTCTCCGTCAGGTACCACTACGAGGGCGGCATCGTCGACTTCGTGAAGTACCTGAACTCCCGCAAGGGCGAGACGGTCCACCCCACGGTCATCGACGTCGAGGCCGAGGACAAGGAGCGGATGCTCTCGGTGGAGATCGCGATGCAGTGGAACACCCAGTACACCGAGGGTGTCTACAGCTTCGCGAACACCATCCACACCCACGAGGGCGGTACGCACGAAGAGGGCTTCCGCGCCGCGCTGACCGGCCTGATCAACCGGTACGCGCGCGACCGCAAGCTGCTGCGCGAGAAGGACGACAACCTCACCGGTGAGGACATCCGCGAGGGCCTGACGGCGATCATCTCCGTCAAGCTCGGCGAGCCCCAGTTCGAGGGTCAGACCAAGACCAAGCTGGGCAACACCGAGGCCAAGACCTTCGTGCAGAAGGTCGTGCACGAGCACCTCACGGACTGGCTGGACCGGAATCCGAACGAGGCCGCGGACATCATCCGCAAGGGCATCCAGGCCGCGACGGCCCGCGTCGCCGCCCGCAAGGCGCGCGACCTCACCCGCCGCAAGGGCCTGCTGGAGACCGCGTCGCTGCCGGGCAAGCTGAGCGACTGCCAGTCCAACGACCCGACCAAGTGCGAGATCTTCATCGTCGAGGGTGACTCCGCGGGCGGCTCGGCCAAGTCCGGCCGTAACCCCGAGTACCAGGCGATCCTCCCGATCCGCGGCAAGATCCTGAACGTCGAGAAGGCCAGGGTCGACAAGATCCTGCAGAACCAGGAAGTCCAGGCGCTGATCTCGGCCTTCGGCACGGGCGTGCACGAGGACTTCGACATCGAGAAGCTCCGCTATCACAAGATCATCCTGATGGCGGACGCCGACGTCGACGGTCAGCACATCAACACCCTGCTGCTCACCTTCCTGTTCCGCTTCATGCGGCCGCTGGTCGAGGCCGGGCACGTCTACCTCTCCCGCCCCCCGCTGTACAAGATCAAGTGGGGCCGGGACGACTTCGAGTACGCCTACTCCGACCGCGAGCGCGACGCCCTCATCGAGATGGGCAAGCAGGCCGGCAAGCGCATCAAGGACGACTCGGTCCAGCGCTTCAAGGGTCTGGGCGAGATGAACGCCGAAGAGCTGCGCGTGACCACCATGGACACCGAGCACCGCGTGCTCGGCCAGGTCTCGCTGGACGACGCGGCCCGCGCCGACGACCTGTTCTCCGTGCTCATGGGCGAGGACGTCGAGGCACGACGCTCGTTCATCCAGCGCAACGCCAAGGACGTCCGCTTCCTCGACATCTGAGCCCGTCGGCCCGTAACGCAGCCGCAGCTCGAAAGGACTTTGAACAGCAATGGCCGACGAGAACCCCCCTGTGACCCCGGACGGCGTGACCGCCGAGGGCGCGCCCGCCGCCATCGAAGGCGTGGGCATGCGCGTCGAGCCCGTCGGGCTCGAGACGGAGATGCAGCGCTCCTACCTCGACTACGCGATGTCCGTCATCGTCTCGCGTGCCCTGCCCGACGTCCGGGACGGCCTCAAGCCGGTGCACCGCCGCGTGCTGTACGCGATGTACGACGGTGGCTACCGCCCCGAGAAGGGCTTCTACAAGTGCGCCCGTGTCGTCGGTGACGTCATGGGTAACTACCACCCGCACGGCGACTCCTCGATCTACGACGCGCTGGTCCGCCTGGCGCAGCCGTGGTCGATGCGGATGCCGCTGGTGGACTCCAACGGCAACTTCGGTTCCCCGGGCAACGACCCGGCCGCGGCCATGCGGTACACCGAGTGCAAGATGGCCCCGCTGTCCATGGAGATGGTCCGGGACATCGACGAGGAGACCGTCGACTTCCAGGACAACTACGACGGCCGCAGCCAGGAGCCGACGGTCCTGCCGTCGCGCTTCCCGAACCTGCTGATCAACGGCTCGGCCGGCATCGCGGTCGGCATGGCGACCAACATCCCGCCGCACAACCTGCGCGAGGTCGCGGCCGGCGCCCAGTGGCACCTGGAGCACCCGGAGGCCTCCCACGAGGAGCTCCTGGACGCCCTGATCGAGCGGATCAAGGGCCCGGACTTCCCGACCGGCGCGCTGGTCGTGGGCCGCAAGGGCATCGAGGAGGCGTACCGCACCGGGCGTGGCTCCATCACGATGCGCGCGGTGGTCGAGGTCGAGGAGATCCAGAACCGCCAGTGCCTGGTGGTCACGGAGCTTCCGTACCAGGTCAACCCCGACAACCTCGCGCAGAAGATCGCCGACCTGGTGAAGGACGGCAGGATCGGCGGCATCGCCGACGTCCGCGACGAGACCTCCTCGCGCACCGGCCAGCGCCTGGTCATCGTGCTGAAGCGGGACGCCGTCGCCAAGGTCGTGCTGAACAACCTGTACAAGCACACCGACCTGCAGACGAACTTCGGCGCCAACATGCTCGCGCTGGTCGACGGCGTGCCGCGCACGCTCTCGCTGGACGCGTTCATCCGCCACTGGGTGACGCACCAGATCGAGGTCATCGTCCGCCGGACGAAGTTCCGGCTGCGCAAGGCCGAGGAGCGGGCGCACATCCTGCGCGGCCTGCTCAAGGCCCTGGACGCCATCGACGAGGTCATCGCGCTGATCCGGCGCAGCGACACGGTCGACGTGGCGCGCGAGGGCCTGATGGGCCTGCTGGACATCGACGAGATCCAGGCGAACGCGATCCTGGAGATGCAGCTGCGGCGCCTGGCGGCCCTGGAGCGGCAGAAGATCACCGCCGAGCACGACGAGCTGCTGGCCAAGATCCGCGAGTACAACGCGATCCTGGCCTCCCCGGAGCGCCAGCGGCAGATCGTCAGCGAGGAGCTGACCGCGATCGTCGACAAGTACGGCGACGACCGGCGCTCCAAGCTGGTGCCCTTCGAGGGCGACATGTCCATCGAGGACCTGATCGCCGAGGAGGACATCGTCGTCACGATCACCCGTGGCGGCTACGTCAAGCGCACCAAGACCGACGACTACCGTTCGCAGAAGCGCGGCGGCAAGGGCGTCCGCGGCACGAAGCTCAAGGAAGACGACATCGTCGACCACTTCTTCGTGTCCACCACCCACCACTGGCTGCTGTTCTTCACGAACAAGGGCCGGGTCTACCGCGCCAAGGCCTACGAGCTGCCCGACGCGGGCCGGGACGCGCGCGGCCAGCACGTCGCGAACCTCCTCGCCTTCCAGCCGGACGAGCAGATCGCCCAGGTCATGGCGATCCGGGACTACGAGGCGGCGCCGTACCTGGTCCTCGCGACCAAGGCCGGCCTGGTGAAGAAGACCCCGCTGAAGGACTACGACTCGCCGCGCTCCGGCGGTGTCATCGCCATCAACCTGCGCGAGCAGGAGGACGGTTCGGACGACGAGCTGATCGGCGCCCAGATGGTCTCCAGCGACGACGACCTGCTGCTGATCTCCAAGAAGGCACAGTCGATCCGGTTCACCGCGACGGACGAGTCGCTGCGCCCGATGGGCCGGGCCACCTCCGGCGTCAAGGGGATGAGCTTCCGCGAGGGCGACGAGCTCCTGTCGATGAACGTGGTGCGGGCGAACACCTACGTCTTCACCGCCACCGACGGCGGGTACGCCAAGCGCACCAACGTCGACGAGTACCGCGTCCAGGGTCGCGGCGGCCTCGGTATCAAGGCCGCAAAGATCGTGGAGGATCGAGGAGAGCTGGTCGGCGCCCTGGTGGTCGAGGCGAGCGACGAGATCCTCGCCATCACCCTCGGCGGTGGGGTGATCCGCACGCGGGTCGACGAGGTCAGGGAGACGGGCCGTGACACCATGGGCGTCCAACTGATCAACCTGGGCAAGCGCGATGCCGTCGTCGGTATCGCCTGGAACGCCGAGGCCGGTCGCGAGGCCGAAGAGGTCGAGGCGCCGGCGGACGGCGAGCCGGCCGACGACGCGGCGCAGGACCAGGCCCCGGCGGCCGAGGGCGAGGAGCCCGCGGCGGAGTAGCACGAGGAGTAGGTCGTGAGTGGAGCCACGGGTGCACAGGCGGGCGGATCGGACGAGGGCACGAAGTCCTCTTCCGGGCCCGCGACCGTGACGGGCGAGGCCCGTGGCTCCGATACTGGCGGCGGCCCCCACAAGGAGGCCTCCGCCGAGGGGGGAACCGTGACCGACACCAGGCAGCCGCAGCCGGAGGCACAGCCGCAGCCCGAGCCCCGTCCGCAGAGCAGCGAGAGCCAGCCGTACGTCCCGCCGTCCGCGTACCCCGCGGGGGGCGGCAAGCCGGGGCTGCGGGTGCCCCGCCCGGGCGTCCGTACGACCCCGCGTACGCGCAAGGCCAGGCTGCGCGTGTCCCGTGCCGACCCGTGGTCGGTGATGAAGGTGAGCTTCCTGCTCTCCATCGCGCTGGGGCTGTGCACGCTGGTCGCGGTGTCGGTGCTGTGGATGGTGATGGACGCGATGGGCGTCTTCTCCACGGTCGGCGGCACGATCAGCGAGGCCACCAGCTCCGACGGCGGCTCGGGCTTCGATCTGGAGACGTTCCTGTCGCTGCCGCGGGTGCTGATGTTCACCGGCGTCATCGCGGCGATCGACGTGGTGCTGGCGACGGCGCTGGCCACGCTCGGCGCCTTCATCTACAACCTCTCGGCGGGCTTCGTGGGCGGCGTGGAGCTGACCCTGGCCGAGGACGAATGACCTGGTGCGGGCCGCCGCGGAGGGGCTTTCGCGGCCGGCCCGGTCATCGATTTGGGTCATGGCTCTGAAGTGCGCTAATCTTTCGGTGCAGCCAGCGAGGCGGCAACAAGCCAGGGGCTATAGCTCAGACGGTTAGAGCGCTTCCCTGATAAGGAAGAGGCCACAGGTTCAAGTCCTGTTAGCCCCACCGGCAAGGATCGGCCCGGACGGAGAATTCTCCGCCCGGGCCGATCTCTTTGTGCTTCTCCGGAGTTGGGGTCGGACTAGGTCACCGATTGATATCGACCGGTGTGTATCATCGGCCCCCGAAGGTCCCCTACGTCAACGAAAGACGAGGTCGCGCGGTGAAGAAGCTTCTCCTGGTCGCACTGGCCGCCATCGGCGGGCTCCTCGTGTACCGCCAGATCCAGGCGGATCGCGCCGAGCAGGATCTGTGGACGGAGGCGACCGACTCCGTGCCCGCAGGTTCGGGCGTGTGAGCCCCAGTTCCGTACGTACGTGACCCCGGTCCCCGCCAGGCGGAGGCCGGGGTTTCGTCTGTCCGGCGCCGTTGCGGGACTGTGACACCCGATGGGTTGAGTTTGCTAAAGCACACTATTAGGTTGCGATGGCAAACGCGATGGGTGAGCGGAGGGGGAAGGGCGACATGGCACGACGACGCCGGAGGACGGCGGCCACGCTGACCGGGGGGTTGCTCCTCACCATCCCGGTTGTGCCGCAGGCGTCCGCCGAACCGTCCTTCACCAGCGCCGGCATGGTGCTGGTGCTGGACTCCTCCGGCTCGATGGCGGAGCCGGACGGCTCCGGGCACACCCGGATCGCCGCGGCCCGCAAAGCGGTCGGCACCGTCGCGGACGCCCTCCCCGACGGATTCCCCACCGGACTGCGCGTCTACGGCGCGGACAAGCACCGCGGCTGTGACGACACCCGCCTCGTCCAGCCGGTACGGCCGCTGGACCGGGCCGGCCTGAAGAAGGCCGTGGCGGACGTCGAGCCCAAGGGCGACACCCCGATCGGCCTCTCGCTCAAGAAAGCCGCCGCAGACCTCCCACGAGGCAGCGACGGCCGCCGCACCATCGTGCTCATCTCCGACGGCGAGGACACCTGCCAGTCCCCGCCGCCCTGCGAGGTCGCCCGGGAACTCGGCAGGTCGGGCGTCGACCTGCGGATCGACACCATCGGCTTCCAGGTACGCGGCAAGGCCCGGGAGCAGCTGGAGTGCGTCGCGGAGGCGGGCAACGGCCGCTACTACGACGCCCCGGACGCCGATGCCCTGGCCCGCCAGATGCAGCGCGCGAGCAAGCTCTCCGCCGACGGCTACCGCTTCCGGGGGAAGCAGGTGCGCGGCACACCCGCACGCTCCGGTGCGCCCGCCATCGCGCCGGGCCAGTACCGGGACACCATCGGCCCCGGTGAACGGCGCTTCTACGAGGTGCACCTCGACGACAGCGCCACCGCCGACTTCGCCGCCACCGCCGTCCCGCACCCGGGCGCCGCCGTCGACACCACCACCGTGCTGCGCACCCAGCTCGCGTACGGCACCGACAGCGCCTGTGAGACCCGCACCGAACTCTTCGGCCAGAACGAGGGCGCCACACCGCTGACTTCGGGCGTCAGCCGGGTGCCGTCGGAGGACGGCCACGGCAGCTGCGACAAGGCCGGCCGCTACTGGTTCGTCGTCGAACGCGAGGCCGCGGACGGCTCCGACGCCGCCCGCTGGCCCCTGGAGCTGACCTACCGCAGCGAACGCCCCCTCGAGAAGGGCGTCACGCCGGCCCGGTCGGAGCCCGAGTACGGCGCCGGCGGCAAGGACGCGGTCGTGCCCTCCGGCACCCCGAAGGACGTCACCGGCGGCACCGGCTTCAACGACGCCAGGAAGATCGGCGAAGGCGCCTGGCGCGACAAGGTCCTGCCCTCGCAGACGCTCTGGTACAAGGTCCCGGTCGGCTGGGGCCAGCAGCTGCGCTACGACGTGGAGTTCGCCAACGAGCCCACCGTGGAGGGCCACAGCGCGCAGACCTCGTACGGCGCCACGCAGGTCTACACCCCGGCCCGGCAGCCCGTCGGCAGCGGCACCGGGGAGTTCACCCCGCAGACGCCCTACAACGGGCGGCAGACCGCGCTGCGCATGGGAACCGTCCCGGTCAGCTGGACCAACCGCTACGAGACCGACCCCAACGTCGTCCCCGTGCACCGCGCCGGCGACTTCTACCTGGCCGTCACCCTCGGTGCCAAGGCTGCGGAGATCGCGGATAATCCGCGGATCGGTGTGGTCCTGCGGGTGGCCGTGCTCGGCGACGCGAAGAGCGGGCCCCGGGCGCACGCGGCCGCGGCGAAGGATTCCGCCTCCGCCGCGGACAGCGGCACGGCCGGCGGTGGAGGATGGGCGGCGCGTCCGGTGATCGCCGCCGTCGGCATCGGTGCGGGAGTCCTGCTCCTCGCCGGCCTCGCGGTGGCGTACCTCAGGGGCCGGGGCAGGCAGCGCACGACCGGAACGGGCTCGGGAGGGGCAGGCACGTGGTGAGGCGGCGCACGATCAGGAGGGGGCTGGCCGGCCCGGTGGCGCTCGGTGTCCTGGCGCTGCTCCCCGGGGTGGCCACGGCGGACACGAAACTGCCCACGTACGCGCCCGCGCAGGACGCCACGCCCGTCGAGGGCCGGGCGAGCACGGCGGACGCCCCGACCGTCCGCCCCGGCACGTACACCGACTCCATCGGGCGCGGCGAGGAGCGGCGCTACGCCCTCGACCTGGACACGAAGACCACCGCGTACGTCTCGGCGGTGGCCTCGCCCGCGCCCGGGAGCAAGGTCGAGGACTACACCGACGGGCTGACGGTGTCCCTCCAGGACAACAGCGGCACGACCTGCGGCACGGACGGCGACGTGCGGTACCGGGGCGGGAAGACGGCCTACCCCCTCGCCGCCTACGCCACCCGCCGCGTCGGCAGCGACTTCTCGGAGTGCAAGCAGGCCGGCCGGTACTACGTGGTGGTGAAGCGCTCCGGAGACGCCACCTCGGGCCCCGACCGCTGGCCCCTGGAGCTGCGCTACATGACGGAGCCACAGCTGAGCGGCCCGGCCCCGCAGGAGCCCGGGGAAGGCAGCTGGAGCAGCGCCACGCCCGCCGCACCCTCGGGGGGCGCGGAGAAGCGCGTCACGGGAGGCACCGGCTTCAACGACGCCGCCTCGGTGGGGAAGGGCCGGTGGAGCGACCGCATCCGGCCCGGCGAGACCCGCTTCTACCGGGTGCCGGTGGACTGGGGACAGCGGCTGAACGTCAGCGCCGAGCTGCCCAGCGCCCCGCAGCAACCGGGGGTGGGCGCCTCGACGTTCACCCCGGACGCGTTCGGCCTGACCGCGTACAACCCGGCGCGCGGCGTGGTGAGCGACGAGGCCTTCGCCGCGTACGAGGGCCGGCAGAAGGAGGCGCGGCTGTTCACCGCGCCGGTGCACTACGGCAACCGCTTCGGCGACGACGAGTCCGTCCGGGCGATGAGCGTCGCGGGCTGGTACTACCTGGAGGTCTCCCTCAACCCGGACGCGGCGAAGTTCTTCAAGAAGGGCGCGGACGTCACCCTGCGGGTGGACCTCGAGGGAGCGGCGCAGGCCGGGCCCCGGTACGCGCGTCCCGCAGCGGACTTCTCCGTCTCGTCCGAGGACCGGGAGCTGGCCGATACGGGCCGTACGGCGTCCGAGGCGGAGCGCCACGGGCACCTTCAGACGGTCGGGTTCACCGGCCTCGGTGTCGGCGCGGTGCTGCTCGTCGGCCTCGGGGTGTGGACGGTCGCGGCCCGGCGCAAGGCCGCGGCGGGCGCCACGGCGGTCACGGGACCGGCCGCGGGCGCGCCGGGCGGCCCGGGAGCCCCGGTGCCCGGGCAGCAGCCGTACAACGGCCGGAGCGGGCCTCAGGACGCCGGACAGGGATTCGGGCAGCCCCCGCGGAGCCGGTGAGCTCAGGACGCCGCACAGGCCCGTCAGCGGCCTCGCACGGGCCTCTCCGGCCGGTACGCGCGCGTCAGCCGGCGGTCAGCGCCCAGATGCCCACCGCGATGCACAGCAGCGCGACGACCAGTACCGGCACGGCGACCTTCGCGGGCGGCCCGGTCCGTACGGGCTTCGCGCCGTGCCGGCCGGGCTCGGCGGGTGCCGGAGCCTGGCCGGGCACTCGCGGCTGCCCCACGGTGTACGGCCGGGTGAGCGGCATATCCCCCCGTACCGGCGCGGTCGGCTCGTAGTGCCGCAGGGGCGGCGCGGACGGCGTACCGGGCGGCGGATGGGCGGGCCCCGGTGCGAGCGGGACCCCGGGCCCCGAAGGGGACGCTTCGGGGCCCGCCACCGGGAAGCCGGGACCGGAGCCGGACAGGGACGGGTCGGGGCCGTGCGCCGGGAGCGGCGCCGGAGTGGACGGCGTGGGCGGCCCCTGCGGGAGCGGTGGCGCCAAGGGGAAGCTGCCGGACGCCGACACCGAAGGCACGCTCAGGTCGCCGCCTCGTGCACCCCCGCCCGCCGGCCCCTCGGGCCCGTACCCGGAGGGCAGCGGCCCGATGTGGTCGAAGACCTCCACGATCTCGTCCTCGACCGTCTCCTCGGGCAGCAGCTCGACGGCCGACAGGAGCGCTTTGCGGGCCCCGTTCGCCGTCCGGAAACGCGCGTCGGGATCCGGGTGCAGCAGACCGGCCAGGACCTGCCACAGCGGCTCGGGGACGTCCTCGGGCGCCCCGGGCACCCCGTGCTGCACGAAGAGCTCCACCAGCGCCTGGGAGTCCGGCTTGTTGCCGGTCAGCAGGAACAGGCCGAGCAGGCCGACCGCGAAGAGATCGGCGGGGAAGTCCGGCTCGGAGCCGAGCAGTTGCTCCGGAGCGAAGTAACCGGGCGTACCGACCACGTAGTTGGTGTCGGTGAGCCGCGGCTCCCCCTTGCGCATCGAAATGCCGAAGTCGGAGACGCGCACGTGCGGCCGCCCCGTACCGGTGGCCTCCAGAAGGATGTTGGCCGGCTTGATGTCCCGGTGGACCACGCCCTCTTCGTGCACCGCGGCCAGCCCCGAGAGCACCTGGTCCAGCAGCAGGCACGCATAGCGCGGCGGCAGCGGACCGTAGTCACCCACCAGGTGCGCCAGCGAACCGCCGTTGACCAGGTCCATCGTGAAGAGGACCTTGTCGTCGTCGGCGGCCCAGCTGGCCGGCGCGAGCACATGCGGGTGATCGATGCGCAGCGCCTGCTCCCGCACGAAGCGCAGCAGCGTGTGCGCGTCGCTCTGCTGCAGCACCTTGGCCGCGACGTACCGGCGGCGCCGCTGGTCCCAGGCGCGCCACACGGCGCCCACCCCGCCCCGCCCGATCGGGTCGATCAGCTCGTACCTGCCGGCGAAGACCTCACCCATGGCGCCGCGTCCGCTCCCTCACAGCATGCGTGACTAGTTCTGGTGCGCTTCGTAGTGGGCCACCGCGTCCGCGGTCCGCCCCGCCCCGTAGACCCGCAGGAACTCTGCCAGTTCGGGGTGGGTGGCGGCGAGAGAGTCCGCCGCGTCGATGATGTCGCCGGCCGCCGCGACCGACCGCAGCAGCGACTGGATCTCCCGCACGACACGACGCACGGTGGTGGCGCCCGTGGTGGAGGTCTGCGTGGTGTTGTTCAGGACGGATCCGCCCGCCGTCTTCTTGATCTCGTCCATCCGCTCGGTGGCCTCGGCCGCGCTGACACTGCCGTCGGCGACCTGGCTCGACAGCTCCTGGAGCGCCTGCACACGCTGGACCACCGCGGGGTTGCCGATCTTCGCGCGCTGGCCGCTCATCAGCTGCGACAGCATGGGAGCGGAAAGCCCGAGCACGGCGGCGAGACGGGCCTGATTGAGGCCGAGATCGTCGATGAGACGCCGGAAGAGCGCCCCCAGAGGCTCTCCGTACCAACTGCGCTGCAGCTCCCGAGCGCGCGCGGTGGCTTCCTGCTGTGCTGCGTCCATGGCGTCTCCCCTTCGCTTCGCTGCCGCGAATCTCGCGAAGCATCCTACGGAGAGCGACCGTCCGGAGCGATACCCGGTCGGGAAAGCGGGCGGGTACCGGGTATTCTGGTGCGCGACGGGGCCTTAGCTCAGTTGGTAGAGCGCTGTCTTTGCATGGCAGATGTCAGGGGTTCGACTCCCCTAGGCTCCACAGAAGAAGCCCTCCGAACTGCGAAAACGCGTTCGGAGGGCTTTCTGCTGCGGTGGCGGGACCGCGATCCCGCCCGCCTTACGGCTGTCCGTGGCGCTCGTCCGCCTCGGATTCCGCCTGCTTCGCCTGGACCTCGGGGTCCAGGACCGCGCCGGGGCTGCCGTCCACGGCGCTCAGCGGGGTGCGCTCGCCGACCTCGGTCGCGGCGGGCGGCTCGACCAGCCAGTCGGGATTGGCCTGCTTGTCCCACCACTTCCACGCTGCGTAGGCGCCGCCGGCGAGGATGCCGAGCAGGGTGACCCGCTTGAGGGCCTTGCCGGTACGCGCCCGGCGGCGGTGCTTCTTGGCGAGCTTCTCGATCTCGGCGGCGGTGACATTTCCGCGCAGCGCCGCCAGCGCGGCGGACCCGCGCAGCACGGCCTCCTCGCGGGCGGGCTCGGCCGCCGCACGGGCGTTGCGTACGGCCTTCTCCACGCGCGGCGCGGTGTAGTCGGTGGCCTGCCGGGCGGCCTTGCGGGTACGGGCCGCGGCCTTGGTCGCGGCGGCGTCCACCTTCGGGGGCAGCGCGCCGCGGGCGTGCTCCAGGCGGGGCTGCAGCCGCGCGTCGTACTGGTGACGGGCCTGATGCGCGGCCTCGGTCACCTTCGGGGCCAGTTTCGTACGCGCCTCATGGGTGAGGTGCACGGCGGTCTCCTTGGCCGTGCCGGCATACGGAGCCACCACCTCCGCGGCGTGCCGCACGCTCTCCTTGGCCGTGCCGGTCGCGGCGCGCACGCTGTCCTTGCGGGTCACGGGATCCTCCTCATCGGGTGGCGTGTCCGGGCTCGGGGGCGCTTGCCCACGTCTGCTGTCTCTCGCCTCTCCGCCCGCTTGCAGATCATGCCTGCGCAGCGGACGTACGGCACGTGCTGGCGGGCATCCGGGTCAATGCGGACTTCGGGCGCCTTGTGATGACAATGCCACGGTTCGGCGCGGCGTGCGCCGCTTAGGCGGCTTCCGGCCGCGGTATCGCGATTCGGCGGTTTCTCGCCCCCTGTCTGCGTTTCCTGTCGTCCGGCCGGTACCGGTCGATGACCGCTTCCCGACCGGAATGTACGGGTCCCCGCTGACGGGCGCGGGAAACGTCGGGGTGGGGGGAAATCAGTGCGAACACCGGTCGTGAGGTGGCGTGCGGGGGACGGGCGCGGCCGTTCGTGCGAGGATCGGGAACCGTCAGTGAAGACTTATGGAAGGTAGATCGTGGCTGAGCAGCTCTACGCCACCCTGAAGACCAACCAGGGCGACATTGAACTTCGGCTCCTGCCGAACCACGCCCCGAAGACGGTCAAGAACTTCGTCGAGCTCGCCAAGGGCGAGCGTGAGTGGACGAACCCGGCGACCGGTCAGAAGTCCACGGACAAGCTGTACGACGGCACTGTCTTCCACCGCGTGATCAGCGGCTTCATGCTGCAGGGCGGCGACCCGCTGGGCAACGGCACCGGTGGCCCGGGCTACGAGTTCGCCGACGAGTTCCACCCCGACCTGGTGTTCGACAAGCCGTACCTGCTGGCCATGGCCAACGCCGGCCCGGGCACCAACGGCTCGCAGTTCTTCATCACCGTGTCGCCGACCGCGTGGCTGACCGGCAAGCACACCATCTTCGGTGAGGTCTCCAACGAGGAGAGCAAGAAGGTCGTGGACGCCATCGCGACCACCCAGACGAACCCCCGCACCGACCGCCCGGTGAACGACGTCGTCATCGAGCAGGTCGTCGTCGAGACCCGCTGAACGGCGGCGTCGTCGGGCAGGCCGTCGGCACCCGTCCGCCTCGGCGAGGACGCGCCGGCACCGGCCGGTCACCCCTGCCCGCGCCCGTCCGCGGGCGGCGTGGAACCATGACGCCCCGCCCGGTCGTAGACCAGGCGGGGCGCGCAGCGTGTCGGTGCCGCGGGCCACTGACGACGAGGGGTAGCGATGGAGCAGGCGCCAGGTAATCCGCAGGAACCGCGGGACGCCCAGGGCGGAAACGGTTCGCCGGAGGACCGGAACGACGCGCGCGGCTGCTACCGCCACCCCGACCGGGCCACCGGCATCACCTGCACCCGCTGTGACCGGCCGATCTGTCCGGAATGCATGGTCAGCGCCTCCGTCGGCTTCCACTGCCCGGAGTGCGTACGCGGCGGCAGCGGCACGGGGCACGCGCCGGGGGCGAACCGGCCGCGTACGGTCGCCGGCGGCGCCCTGACCGCCGACCCGCGGCTGCTCACCAAGATCCTCATCGGCGTCAACACCGCGGTCCTCGTCGCGGCCCTGGTGCTGAAGGATCCGTTCGTCAACGCGCTGGACCTGGTCGGCTGGGCCTTCGACCCCGGCGAGCTGCACGTCGTCGGCGTCGCGCACGGCGAGTGGTACCGCCTGATCACCGCGATGTTCCTGCACGAGCAGGTCATGCACTTCGCGTTCAACATGCTCTCGCTGTGGTGGCTGGGGCCGCCGCTGGAGGCGGCGCTCGGCCGGGTCAGGTTCCTCGCGCTGTACTTCCTCGCCGGACTGGGCGGCAGCGCCCTGTCGTACCTGCTCGCCGCGCAGAACCAGCCGTCGCTGGGCGCGTCCGGCGCGATCTTCGGGCTGCTGGGCGCCACGGCGGTGCTGCTGCGCCGGCTGAACTACGACATGAAGCCGGTACTGATCCTGCTCGGCCTCAACCTCGCCTTCACGTTCCTGTGGCCGAACATCGCCTGGCAGGCCCACGTGGGCGGCCTGGTGGTGGGCGCCGCGGTGACGTACGCGATGGTGCACGCCCCCCGCGGCCGCCGGAACCTCGTACAGGCCGGCGCCTGCGTACTGGCACTCCTGGTGATCGTCGCGGTGGTCTGGGTACGCACGGCACAACTGACGGGGTGAGGGGCCGCCCTGTGGGGCGGGTGGCTCGGGCGCCGCGGGGGCGATCGGCTCGGTTCCGCAGGGGCAGGCGGCTCGGCCCCACCTGGGGAGGCCGCGCCAGGGGAGGCCCGCCCTCACCGGAAACGTCGGCTCGGGCCGTGAACGTCGGCTTGTTTTCCCACAGGAAACGGCCGACCCGCATCCCCCACAGGAACACCGGTATACCCACAGGCCCCCCGTGGGGAGTGACCGGCCGTTCACTTGTCCACAGCTCGTGTCGGCCCCTGTGCGCACCGTGCAGAATCCCGGCAAGGGGGGCCGCTGCAGGGACGTTTTCCCAGTACAACCCGGTGGTCCCGGGCCCTTCGCGCCACCCGCCTCCGGTGTGACCGGCGTCAACCCCACGGGGGTTATCCACAGATCTTCTGAAGTTTTCCCCGGCTGTGGATAACCGTGTGGATGGTCTTGGGCACAGCTTGCGTTCAGCGTGCTTTCCGGGCCCGTTCCAAGGCGCGCAGTCACGCCGGTCTACGGCATGCGGGGGCGCACCGCTCCAGGGAACGGCGGCTCAGCCGGGCCGGTACGCGTCGCGCCGGCCCGGTGATCAAGTCGCACCTGCCCGGTGACCAGGCAGAGCGGAAGGCCGGGGCTACTTCCGCCGTGCGGAGCTGGGCCGGGCTACTTCCACTGCGTGGAGACGCCGAAGCCCACCGCGATGAAGCCGAAGCCGGCGACGATGTTCCAGTTTCCCATCGACTTGATCGGCAGATCGCCCTCGGTCACGTAGAAGCACACGATCCAGGCCAGGCCGATCATGAACATCGCCAGCATCAGCGGCGCCACCCAGCCCCGCCCTGAGTTCAGCTTGATCGAACTGGTCTGCTTCGCCGGCGGCGGCGTGAAGTCGTCCTTCTTGCGGATCCGTGACTTCGGCACGAGGAACTCTCCTGTCGATGCGCTGCGTAACCGCGCGGATGTACAAGGCTGGCGCCGGTCGGGGGGCGTCGGGGATCGGGTGCTCCCCCCGGGCGTCCGTTAGCGTAGTGCTTCCGCGGCGTCGTAAGGAGTAAGGGTACGTTGAGCAATTCCGCTGACTCCCCCGGCCGCCGTCCGCGTCCGCGGCTGCGCCCCGTACGGCTGTTGACGCTGGCGGTCTTCGCGCTCGCCGGACTGCTCTTCTGGATCAGCTTCGACACCGCACGCGGCACCAACCTGCGCTCGGACGATTCGATGCTGCGGCTGTCGGACCTCATCCAGGACCACAGCCAGAAGAACAAGATCCAGGACGAGCGCAACGCCTCCCTCCGCTCCGACGTCGACCGGCTCGCCGACGAGGACAGCGGCAGCACCGACGCCGACAAGGCCCGGGTGCAGGCGCTGGAGAAGTACGCGGGCACGAAGAAGGTGTCCGGCCAGGGCCTCTCCGTCACCCTCACCGACGCCCCGCCCAACGCCACCGCCAAGATCCCCGGCGTGCCCGAGCCGCAGCCCAATGACCTGGTCATCCACCAGCAGGACCTGCAGGCCGTCGTCAACGCCCTGTGGAAGGGCGGCGCCAAGGGCATCAAGGTGATGGACCAGCGGCTGATCTCCACCAGCGCGGTCCGCTGCGTCGGCAACACCCTGATCCTCCAGGGCCGCGTCTACTCCCCGCCCTACACCGTCACCGCCGTGGGCGACCGCCAGGCGCTGTCCGACGCGCTCAACGCCTCACCCGCCATCCAGAACTACCTGCAGTACGTCGACGCCTACGGACTCGGCTGGAAAGTCGAGCCGCGCGGAACGATGACTCTGCCCGGTTACTCCGGCACAGTGGATCTCCACTACGCACAGCCCGTGCAGCCGTAGCGCGCGTCAGCGCGCCGGAGCGGGGAGGCAGGGGCGCGAAGCTCCTTGAGGGGCCGTGGCCGGGTGACGGGAGGGCGGCATGTCGGTGCGGTGGGTCGTCAGGACCTTCAGTGAGCTGTGCCTCACCGTCGGCAGCCTGATCGTCCTCTTCGTGGTCTACGTGCTCTTCTGGACCGGCGTACGGGCCGACAGCGCGATGGACGGCGAGCTCGGCAGGCTGCAGGAACGCTGGTCCACGGGGCCGGTCGCCAACCCCTCGCCCGCGCCCGGCGGCCCGTCCCAGGACGGCACCGCGTCTCCGAGCGAGGGTGGCCCGTCGGACGACGGACCGCCGCCGCAGCCCGCGTACCGGGACGGCGAGCCCTTCGCCGTCATGTACATCCCGCGATTCGGCCGCGACTGGGCCAAGCCCGTCCTCGAGGGCACCGCCACCGGCACCCTGAAGAAGGGCCTCGGTCACTACGCCCGCACCGCCCGGCCCGGCGCCACCGGCAACTTCGCCGTCGCCGGCCACCGCCGCACCTACGGCGACCCCTTCAAGGACTTCCCGCGGCTGCGGCCCGGCGACGCGGTCGTGATCAGCGACGGCACGACGTGGTTCACGTACCGCATCGACAAGCGCCCCTACCGCACCCTCCCCGGCGACATCGGGGTCATCGACCCCGTACCGCGCAAATCCGGCTACGAAGGCCCCGGCCGTTACCTCACCCTTACGACCTGCGAGCCAGAGTGGGGGCACAGTCACCGGCTGATCGCCTGGGCGCACCTGGACGCGACCGAGCCCGTGGCCGGGGGACGTCCGTCCGCATTGCGCAGCTGAGCCACACCGCCGGGACTCGCCCCTTACTCTGGTGGGGCAAATGACCATTGGCATCGGCAAGTAGGGACAGCATGTACGGCTGGATCTGGCGGCATCTGCCGGGCAACGCATGGGTGAAGGCACTGATTTCGCTCGTGCTCGCGCTGGCGATCGTCTTCCTGCTCTTCCAGTACGTCTTTCCATGGGCGGAGCCGCTGCTCCCCTTCGGCGACGTCACGGTGGACCAGGGAATGGGGGCCGTCCGATGAGCGCGAAGATCCTCGTCGTCGACAACTACGACAGCTTCGTCTTCAACCTCGTCCAGTACCTCTACCAGCTCGGTGCCGAGTGCGAGGTGCGGCGCAACGACGAGGTGGAGCCGGGGCACGCGCAGGACGGTTTCGACGGCGTCCTGCTGTCGCCCGGTCCCGGCGCGCCCGAACAGGCCGGTGTCTGCATCGACATGGTGCGGCACTGCGCGGACACCGGCGTACCGGTCTTCGGCGTGTGCCTGGGCATGCAGTCCATGGCGGTGGCGTACGGCGGCGTCGTCGGCCGTGCCCCCGAGCTGCTGCACGGCAAGACGTCCCTGGTGACGCACGAGCACAAGGGCGTTTTCCAGGGCCTGCCCTCGCCGTTCACGGCCACCCGGTACCACTCCCTGTCGGTCGAGCGGGACACCCTGCCGGCCGAGCTGGAGGTCACCGCCTGGACGGAGACCGGCCTGGTCATGGGCGTACGCCACCGCGAACTGCAGGTCGAGGGCGTGCAGTTCCACCCGGAATCGGTGCTGACCGAGTGGGGCCACGGAATGCTCGCCAACTGGCTGGTCGAGTGCGGTGACGAGGGAGCTGTGGAGCGTTCGACGGGGCTTGCCCCGGTGGTCGGCAAGGCCGGCGCGTGACCGCGCTCCGCCCCGAGCGCGAAGGCACGTCGTCGTACGGTCCTTACGATCAGTACGGCGACCCTGCCGCGTTCGAGGCGGCCGTCGGGCAGCTCGGCGATCCCCTCACGGACCCGCTGCCCGGCCAGGACGACGGCGGCCGGGGGGCGGAGCCGGCCCAGAACCAGCGGGCTGCCTCCGCGTACGACCGGGCGGCCCGCCCGTACGATCAGCCTTCCGACTTCCAGCCGGCTGCCGGATTCCAGCAGTCCTCCGACTTCCCGTCGGCTGCCGGCTATCAGCAGACCGCCGATTACCAGCAGCCCGCTGGCTACGAGCCGACCGCCCTCTTCGACCGGATCCCGGCACACGACCAGCCTTCGGCACCGGGTCGGGCTTCGGCGTACGACCAGCCTTCGGCGTACGAACAAGGTCCGGCCGGTGCCTACAGCGCAGCGGCGCTCGCCGCTGCGGACACCGTCATCGCGCCTGCCGTTCCGTCCCTGCCCGCCGATGACGAAACGATGGCGCTGCGACAGGCGGACCCGAAGGCCGTGAAACGGCCCGAGGACGCTGTTTCACGTGAAACAACGCCTCCGACGACCGGTGGCCGCGCCGAGCGGCGCAGAGCGGCGCAGGCGGCCGCCAAACGGGGCGGCAGACGCGGCCGCCACGCCACCCCGGCCGCAGAGGCCCCTCCCGAGCCCGCTCCGACGTCGCGGGTCGCCGCGCGCCAGGCCGCGCGTGCCCGCAAGGAGAGCGTCGGCGTCGTCGCCAGCCGGATCACCGGCGAGGCGTTCATCACCCTCGGCGTGCTGATGCTGCTGTTCGTCGCGTATCAGCTGTGGTGGACCAACGTCCTGGCGCACAACGAGGCGGGCGGCGCGGCCAACAACCTCCAGCAGCAGTGGGACAACGACGGCGAGGGCGACAAGCGCGCGGCGGGCGCGTTCTCGCCCGGCGAGGGCTTCGCGATCATGTACATCCCGAAGCTGGACGTGAAGGTCCCGATCGCCGAGGGCATCAGCAAGCACGAGGTCCTGGACCGCGGCATGGTCGGCCATTACGGCGAGGGCAAGCTGAAGACGGCGATGCCCTGGGACAAGACCGGCAACTTCGCGGTGGCGGGCCACCGCAACACCCACGGTGAGCCGTTCCGCTACATCAACCGGCTGGTGAAGGGCGACAAGATCGTCGTCGAGACCCGCACCCGCTTCTACACGTACGAGATGGCGAACATCCTCCCGCAGACCCTGCCCTCCAACGTCGGTGTCATCGGCCCGGTCCCGCCCGGCTCCGGTTTCACCGGGCCCGGCCGGTATCTCACGTTGACCACGTGCACCCCGGAGTTCACCAGTACCTACCGGATGATCGTGTGGGGCAAGATGGTCGAGGAGCGACCGCGGAGCAAGGGCAAGCCGGATGCGCTCGTCAGCTGAGCACCATCAGGGGGTACCACGCGGTGACTGCCACCGGACAGGACGCGGACGTCGAGGGCGTCGAGGGAACCGATGACACCGGGGCGTCACGGACGTCCGGGACGTCCGGCGCGGCGTCCCGGCCCGCGCCGCGGAAGGCACGGCGCCGGATAGCCGCGGTCGTCAGCTTCATCGGCGAATTGCTGATCACGGCCGGTGTGGTGATGGGCCTCTTCGTCGCCTACTCGCTGTGGTGGACCAACGTCCTCGCCGACCGCGAGGCACACCACCAGGGCGACCGGATCCGGCAGCACTGGGCCGATTCGTCGGGGCCGGAGGAGCAGAAGGAGCTGGACACCAAGGACGGCATCGGCTTCCTGCACGTCCCCGCGATGAAGAACGGTGAGGTGCTGGTCAAGAAGGGCACCAGCAGCAAGATCCTCAACGACGGGGTCGCCGGCTACTACACCGAGCCGGTGAAGTCCGCGCTGCCGCAGGACAAGACCGGCAACTTCACGCTCGCCGCGCACCGGGACGGACACGGCGCCAAGTTCCACAACATCGACAAGCTCAAGGACGGCGACCCGATCGTCTACGAGTCGCAGCACCGCTGGTACGTCTACAAGGTCTTCGCGACCCTGCCGGAGACGACCAAGTTCAACGTCGACGTGCTGAACAAGGTCCCCAAGGAGTCCGGCAAGCGCAAGCCGGGCCGCTACATCACCCTGACGACCTGTACGCCGGTCTACACCTCGAACTACCGCTACATCGTCTGGGGCGAGCTGGTCCGAACCGAAAAGGTCGACGCCGACCGCACCCCGCCGAAGGAACTGCGCCAGCCGCCACCGCGGTAAGCGGCGAGCGGGGCGAGTGACCCGACGTCCGTCGTGCATGCGAGAGGGCCCGGGGCGAGTGATCGCCCCGGGCCCTCTCATGTGCTGGCTGCTGCCGCCGGTTGTGCCTCGGCGTCAGTTCTTGTCGCGGCCCCAGTTGCCCACGCCGCCCCACCAGCCGCCTTCGTCCCCGCCGTCGTCGTTCCCGTTGCCGGGCATCGTCGTGACGTTCACGGAGGTGCCCTTGGCGACCTCCGTGCCGGCGATCGGGTCGGAGACCACAACGGTGGAGTTGTCGTCCTGCGGACCGGTGATGTTGCCGACCGCGAGACCCATGTCGGTGAGGGTCTTCTTGGCGTCCTTGAGCTTCTGGTTCGCCAGGTCGGGCACCTGGACCTTCTCGGCCGCCTTGGCGACCGTCAGGGCGATCTGGGAGCCGTTCTCGGCCTGGCTGCCGCCGGCCGGGTCCTGAGACAGCACGGTGTCGGCCGGCTGGTCGGACTCCTGATCGGTCCGGGACACCTTGAAGCCCAGGTCGGTCAGCTGCTTCTGCGCCTGGTCGAAGGGCTTGTTGGTGACGTCGGGCACCGAGGTCTTCGGCTTCTCGGCCGCGACGGTCAGGGTGATCGTCTTGTCCTTGGCCGCCTCGGTCTGGCTCTCGGGGTTCTGCTTGATGACCGAGCCCGGGGTCTGGTCGGAGGCCTCGCTGGTCTGCTGGATGTCGGTGAAGCCCTTGCCCTCCAGGATGGACTTCGCCTTGTCGAAGGTGTAGCCCTTCACATCCGGCACGGTGACCTTGGCGACGCCGGTGCACATCGTCACCGTGACCGTGTCGTCCTTCTCGATGTCGGAGCCGGCCGTCGGGTTCTGCTTGGTGACCTGCCCCTTCTTCACGTTGTCGCAGGTCTTGCTGCCGCCCTTGACGACCTTGAAGTCGCCGTTGCGGCCGGCCTGCCGCGCCTCGTCCAGGGTCTTGCCGACCAGGCTGGGGGCCGGGAAGCTGCCCTCCGTCTTGCCGCCGCTGAACATCGCCTTGCCGATGAAGATCGCACCGATCAGCACCAGGATCGCCGCCAGGATCAGCAGGATCGTGGAGGTGCGGTTCTTCTTCTGGCCCCGGCGCCGGTCGGGCCGCTCGTCGTAGCCGTAACCGCCGTCGTCCGGATTGGTCGGCGGCAGCATGGAGGTGGCGCCCGCCGGGTCCTGCGGCCGCAGCGTCGCGGTGGGCTGGTCCTGGTCGTAGCCGACGGCGCCGAGCGCAGCGGTGGCCGCGACCGGCTGCCCGTCCAGCGCGGCCTCGATGTCGGCGCGCATCTCGTCCGCCGACTGGTAGCGGTAGTCCGGGTCCTTGACCAGGGCCTTGAGGACGATCGCGTCCATCTCGGGCGTGATCTCGGGGTCGAAGTTGCTCGGCGGCTGCGGCTCTTCCCGCACGTGCTGGTACGCGACCGCGACCGGGGAGTCGCCGACGAACGGCGGCCGCACGGTCAGCAGCTCGTACAGCAGGCAGCCGGTGGAGTACAGGTCGGACCGCGCGTCGACGGTCTCGCCCTTGGCCTGCTCCGGGGAGAGGTACTGCGCCGTGCCGATCACCGCTGCGGTCTGCGTCATCGTCATGCCGGCGTCACCCATCGCACGGGCGATGCCGAAGTCCATGACCTTCACCTGACCGGTGCGGGTCAGCATGACGTTCGCGGGCTTGATGTCGCGGTGGACGATGCCCGCCCGGTGCGAGTACTCCAGCGCCTGCAGCACGCCGATGGTCATCTCCAGAGACCGCTCGGGCAGCAGCTTGCGACCGGAGTGCAGCAGCTCACGCAGCGTGGAACCGTCGACGTACTCCATCACGATGTACGGGATCGAGACGCCGTCGACATAGTCCTCGCCGGTGTCGTACACCGCGACGATGGACGGATGGTTCAGCGAGGCTGCCGACTGGGCCTCACGGCGGAACCGGGCCTGGAAAGACGGATCGCGGGCCAGGTCGACCCGCAGCGTCTTCACAGCGACGGTGCGCCCGAGGCGGGTGTCATGGGCGAGGTAGACCTCGGCCATGCCGCCGCGGCCGAGCACCGAGCCCAGCTCGTACCGGCCGCCGAGGCGACGCGGCTCTTCCATAGCTACTCCAGCCCTCTCCGTCGATCCCGACCGCACCTGTGTGTGGTCCGGCGGTGTGCTGTTCGGGCATACCGTACCCGGCACGCCTGACGCGGCCCGGCCGCGGCCGCCACCTGATATGCGACCGGTACGGTCGTGACCGAGGTCACTTGTTGCCGTCGAGTACCGCCTCCATGACCGCCTTGGCGACGGGCGCCGCCAGCTTGCCACCGGCGATGTCGCCACGCAGGGTGTCGGATCCCTCGATGACCACGGCGACGGCCACCGGGGTGCCCTTGTCGGTCTTGGCGTAGGAGATGAACCAGGCGTACGGGTTGTCCTTGTTGTCCTCGCCGTGCTGCGCGGTGCCCGTCTTGCCGCCGACCGTCACGCCCGGGATCTGGGCGGTGGTACCGGTACCGGTCTTGACGACCGTCTCCATCATGTCCTGCAGCTTCTGCGCGTTCTCCGGCTTCAGCGGCTCGCTGAGCTTCTCCGGCTGGGTCTGCTGCAGCACGTTCAGGTTCGGCGCGACCAGCTTGTCGACCATGTACGGCTTCATCAGCGTGCCGCCGTTGGCGACCGCCGAGGCGACCATGGCCATCTGGAGCGGCGTGGCGCGGTTGGAGGCCTGGCCGATGCCGGCCATGGCGTTCTGCGGCCGGTTGTCCTTGGGGTAGACGCTGGCGTCCGCGCGGACCGGCGTGAAGTGCTCCTTGTTGAAGCCGAACTCGTCGGCCTCCTTGATCATCTTCTCGTTGCCGAGGTCGGCACTGATCTTGCCGAAGACGCTGTTGCAGGACACGCGGAGCGCCTCACGGAGGCTGGCGTCCTTGCACGGGAGGTTGCCCTCGTTGTTCAGCGGCTGGTGCGCGGTGTCCGGCAGGTAGTAGGGCAGCGGCGAGTTCGTCTTCGCGTCGATGTCCGTGTACAGGCCGTTCTCCAGCGCCGCGGCCGCGGTGACGACCTTGAAGGTCGAGCCCGGCGGGTAGGTCTGGCGCAGCGCCCGGTTCAGCATCGGCTCGTCGGGATTGCTCTTCTTCAGCAGCCCGGTGTACGCCTTGGCGTCGTCGTCGCTCATGCCGGCGAAGCTGGACGGGTCGTAGGACGGTGCGGAGGACAGGGCGAGGATCGCGCCGGTCTCCGGGTTGATGGCCGCGACCGCGCCCTTCTTGCCCTTCAGGCCCTCGTACGCGGCCTTCTGCGCCTTGGCGTCCAGCGTGGTGACGACGTCGCCGCCCTGCTGCTTCTCGCCGGTGAACATGTCCACCGTGCGGCTGAAGAAGAGCTTGTCGTCGGTGCCGGTCAGGATCGGGTCGTACAGCTTCTCCAGCTGGTTGGCGTCGAACGCCTGGGAGGCGTACCCGGTGACCGGCGCCCACATGGGGCCGTCCTTGTACGTGCGCTTGTACTTGAAGTCGCCGCTGTCCGTGGTGGTCGAGCCGGTCACGGCCTTGTCGCCGACGATGATGTTGCCGCGCGGGATGCTGTACCGCTCGATGGCCACCCGGCGGTTGTGGGAATCGTTCTTGAGTTCGTCGGCCTGGACGAACTGCACCCAGTTGACGCGGATGAGCAGAGCGAGGACGAGAAGGCCGCAGAAGATCGCGACCCGGCGCAGGGGCTTGTTCACGGTCGGACCACCTGGGTCATCTCGGCGTCGGTCGAGGGGGCGGGGGCCGGGGCCGGCCGGCGCGCGGTGTCGCTGATCCGGAGCAGGATCGCCACCAGCGCCCAGTTGGCGATGACGGACGAACCACCCTGGGCCAGGAACGGCATCGTCATACCGGTCAGCGGGATCAGCCCGGTGACACCGCCGGCGACGACGAAGACCTGCAGCGCGAACGCGCCGGACAGGCCGACGGCCAGCAGCTTGCCGAACGGATCGCGGGCGGCCAGCGCCGTACGGATGCCGCGCTCGATGAGCAGGCCGTACAGCAGCAGGATCGCCATCAGACCGGCCAGGCCGATCTCCTCGCCGACGGTGGCGAGGATGTAGTCGCTCTTCGGCGCGATACCGCCGATGAGGCGCGAGTAGCCCTGCCCCAGGCCCGTACCGAGAATGCCGCCGGAGCCGAAGGAGTACATCGCCTGCGCGGTCTCGGTGACGCCGCCGTTCAGCAGCTCCAAGGGGTTGAGCCAGTTGTGCACACGGGTCTTCACGTGGGACTCGAAGGAGGCCACGGCGACCGCGCCGGCGCCGCTGAGCAGCAGACCGAAGACGATCCAGCTGGTCCGCTCCGTCGCGACGTACAGCATGATCACGAAGAGGCCGAAGAACAGCAGCGACGTACCGAGGTCGGTCTCGAAGACCAGGATCATCAGGCTGAGCGCCCAGATGACCAGGATCGGGCCGAGGTCGCGGCCGCGCGGCAGGTACAGCCCCATGAAGCGGCGGCTGGCCAGTGCCAGCGCGTCCCGCTTCACCATCAGGTAACCGGCGAAGAAGATCGCGATGATGATCTTCGCGAACTCACCCGGCTGCAGCGAACCCACGCCCGGGATCGTGATCCAGATGCGGGCACCGAAGCGGGCCGGGAAGAACACCGGCAGGATCAGCAGGACCAGCGCCACCACCATCGAGATGTAGGTGTAGCGCTGCAGGACACGGTGGTCCTTCAGGAAGATCAGTACGCCCAGGAACAGCGCCACACCCAGCGTCGACCACATCAGCTGACCCGGCGCCATCGCCCCGCCCAGCTGCGGCGTGGTGATCTGCGGCTCCTGGTCCAGACGCCAGATGAACACCAGGCCCAGGCCGTTCAGCAGCGTCGCGATCGGCAGCATCAGCGGGTCCGCGTACGGCGCCCACTTCCGCACGACCAGGTGCGCGACGCCCGCCAGCAGGCCGAGGCCCAGCGCGTAGCCGAGCACGCCGGCCGGGACCGTGTCCTCCTTGGCGAGCCCGACATTGATGTAGGCGAACACCGGGATGACCACGGCGAACACGAGCAGCGCCAGTTCGGTGTTCCGGCGGCTCGGGGCTCCGATCGTCCCGATGGTGGTGGTGTTGCTGGTACTGCTCATGAGATCAACTGCCCCCTACGCCCTCACTGCTGGGTGCTGCAATTCTTTTCCAGCCGCTGCTGCTCCGCGGAGGGGGAGTTGCTGGTGGACGGCGTGGGAGTGGGGCTCGCGCTGCTCGTCGAACTGCCCGGCCCGGAGGTCGCGTCCGGCTTGGTACCGGCGGTCCCGCCGGCCCGGCCCTCGCTCTTCTTGCGGGCCGCCTCGCGCTCGGCGGCCTCCCGCTGCTGCATGGACTTGCACGCGCCGGCCTGCTTGCCGAGCTCGCCGACCTTGGCCAGCGCCTGCGTCCGGCTGTCGACCGCGATCGTCTCCTCGACCTGCTTGCGCTGGTAGGCGGGCAGGTACTTGAGTTCGATCTCGGGGTGGTCCTGGTCGATCTTGTTCATGCTGAACCACGCCAGGTCCTGGCTGATGCCCTGATACAGGGCCACATGCCCGCTCTTGGCACCCACGAAGTACTGCGACTGCGTCCAGCGGTACCCCGCGTACAGACCACCGCCGACCACCGCCAGGCACAGCGCGACGATCAGCGTCGGCTTGATCCACCGGCCGCGCCGCCGCGGCTGCGCGTAGTCCTCGTCGACGAACGCGCCGTACGCGCCCTGCGGCGGAACCGCCTCGGCGCCGCTCCCGGGCGGGCCGAAGCCGCCGGACGGCTGCTGCGGCACGTCACCGCGGCCGCCCCGCCCCAGCTCGGCCGCGCGGCCCGCCGGAGTCTGCATGGCACCGTCACCGAACTGGTGCTGGTTCTCCGCGACCGCGCCCACGATCACCGGGGTGTCGTTCAGCTGGCCCGCGAGGGTGTCGGTGTCGTCGACGTTCAGCACGTCGGCCACGATGCAGGTGATGTTGTCCGGGCCGCCGCCGCGCAGCGCGAGCTGGATCAGCTCCTGCACCGTCTCGTGCGGGCCCTGGTAGCTGGCGAGGGTGTCCTCCAGCGTCTGGTGGCTCACCACCCCCGACAGACCGTCCGAACAGATCAGGTACCGGTCCCCGGCGCGCACCTCTCTGATGGAGAGGTCCGGCTCGACATGGTCACCGCTGCCCAGCGCCCGCATCAGCAGCGACCGCTGCGGGTGCGTCGTGGCCTCTTCCTCGGTGATCCGGCCCTCGTCGACCAGCCGCTGCACCCACGTGTGGTCCTGCGTGATCTGGGTCAGCACCCCGTCGCGCAGCAGATACGCGCGGGAGTCGCCGACGTGCACGAGGCCGAGCCGCTGCCCGGTCCACAGCAGGGCGGTCAGGGTCGTCCCCATGCCCTCCAGCTGCGGGTCCTCCTCGACCATGACGCGCAACTGGTCGTTGGCGCGCTGCACGGCGGTGCCGAGCGAGGTGAGGATGTCGGAACCCGGCACATCGTCGTCGAGCTGGACGAGGGTGGAGATCACCTCGGACGAGGCGACCTCACCGGCGGCCTGGCCGCCCATGCCGTCGGCAATGGCGAGCAGGCGCGGGCCGGCGTACCCGGAGTCCTCGTTGCCCTCCCGGATCATGCCCTTGTGGGACCCCGCGGCAAAGCGCAGTGACAGACTCATGCGCACCTCGCCCGTCGGCTCGGGGTACAGCCGGTCTCGCGCCACACTGCCCACCCTCCGGTCGGGAGCGCGCACGGGCCGGCCGAGTGGACCGCCGCGGCTCGCTCGCTCCGCTCGCTCATTGTCGTACTACTTCCGCAGCTCGATGACGGTCTTGCCGATGCGGATCGGCGCTCCCAGCGGAATCGGCGTCGGAGTCGTCAGCCGGGTCCGGTCGAGATACGTGCCGTTCGTGGACCCGAGGTCCTCGACGATCCACTGCCCGTCACGGTCCGGGTAGATCCTGGCATGCCGGCTGGAGGCGTAGTCGTCGTCCAGCACGATCGTGGAATCGTGCGCCCGCCCCAGCGTGATGGTCTGGCCCTGCAGGGCGACCGTCGTGCCCGTGAGGGTCCCTTCGGAGACCACCAGCTTGGTGGGTGCGCCGCGGCGCTGGCGGTTGTTGCCGCCGCGCCCGCTCTCCTGACGACGCTGCGCCTGCTGCGGTGCCGCCGCCTGCCGCTGTGCGCCCCGCGGCTCCTGGCCCCCGCGACGAGCGGCACCGCGCTGCGTGACGCGCGTGCCGAACAGATCGCTGCGGATGACCTGTACGGCCACGATGACGAACAGCCACAGTACGGCGAGGAAACCCAACCGCATGACCGTGAGGGTCAGCTCTGACATTGCCCCCGCTTCACCCTTCGGCTTGCCGGTAAACGATGGTGGTGCTGCCCACGACGATCCGCGAGCCGTCGCGGAGCGTAGCGCGGGTGGTGTGCTGCCCGTCCACCACGATGCCGTTCGTCGACCCGAGATCCTGGATCGAGGACGGCGATCCGGTGCGGATCTCGCAGTGGCGGCGCGAGACCCCCGGATCGTCGATGCGTACATCGGCGTCGGTGCTGCGGCCGAGCACCAGCGTCGGACGGGAGATCTGATGGCGGGTGCCGTTGATCTCGATCCAGCGCCGGGTCTGGGCCTGCGGCTGCGGTCCGGCGCCGGTGCGCGCGGCCTGCGGCGCACCGGGCGGAGGAGACGAGGGCATGGGGGGCGGGCCCACGTGTCCGCCGCCGGGCCGGCCGGCCCGGGCCGCGCCTGCCCCCTGCGGGGCGGCGCCTCCCTGCTGTGACGAACTGGCGGCGAGAGTGCGGCTGCGCACGCGGTACAGGCCGGTGTCGAGGTCCTCCGCCTTTTCGAGGTGGACCTTGATCGCGCCCATGAACGTGTAGCGCTGCTGCTTGGCGTAGTCCCGCACCATGCTGGACAGCTCGTCGCCGAGCTGACCGCTGTAGGGGCTGAGGCGCTCGTAGTCCGGCGTGCTCAGCTCCACGATGAAGTCATTGGGGACGACGGTCCGGTCGCGGTTCCAGATCGTGGCGTTGTTGTCGCACTCACGCTGGAGCGCGCCCGCGATCTCCACGGGCTGCACCTCGGACTTGAACACCTTGGCGAAGGTGCCGTTGACGAGGCCCTCGAGACGCTGCTCGAAGCGTTTCAGTACTCCCACGGGGCACCTCCTTCCTCAGTCTTCTTCAGGGTCGCCCCTGTACTGCTTACTGATCGTATCCACGCGTCGGGAAAACAGCTGGTTCCCCTTTCCCGCCTAGAGGACGAGTGTCGCCTCTCACAAGGTTGCCCACGCTCGCCGTCCCATGCTGACTGCGATCGTAGATGCGGCCGGACGACAGTGTCCCGCAACTGCCGGGCTCCCCGGGCGGGCGGGGCCGTTGAGGAGGTGCGCGGGGCCCGGATGGACCTCTGTGGCGGGCGCCGTACTGACGCGACGGGGAGGATTGGATGCCCGCAGCGGGGCCGGGCGGGTGACCGGCGCACGAGCAGTCCGCACGAGCCGGAGCGCGCAGCGTTCGAGAGCGGCGCCCGGGACCGGCCATGAAGCCGTCGGGAAGACGCCCCAGGTGCGGCCGGGAGATGGCCCGCGGGGAACGAGTGTGAAGGCACCCCTCGCAGCGTGCTAATGTTTTCCATGTCGAAAGGCGCTCCCGCCGAAGACCCGGACCAACGGCCCGGATCACCGGTGAGAGAATCGAACGGCAACACCCATGCGCGGGTGGCGGAATAGGCAGACGCGCTGGATTCAGGTTCCAGTGCCCGAAAGGGCGTGGGGGTTCAACTCCCCCCTCGCGCACAGAGGACCCCCGGTCCCGGAGAGATCCGGACCGGGGGTTTTTCGTTGTTCGGAGCGGTGTGGCGGCGGCGCTCGGGGCCCGGGACGGCGGCCGTGGACGGCTGCGGCGGAGCGGTTCGAGGGTGGCGGAGAGCGGCGACAGAGAAGGGGATGTGAGGCGTACCTCACATCCCCTCTCCGCTGGGCCGGTCCGGCGGCTGCCGGAGTCGGTCCGGGTGATGCCGTTGCCGGTCCGGCTCAGGCGGCGACGCGCTCCGCGAGCTCCTTGGCCTTGGTGACCGCCTCCTGCTGGACCTTCTCGCGGGAGGCCTCGAAGAGCGGGATCAGCTCGGCCATCGCCGGGTTCGACGGCGCCATGGTGAGCTCGGGCACGATGAAGTGCACCTCGAAGCCGAAGGCGCCGGTCAGCACGGACTCCAGGTAGTTCTGCACGTACTCGAAGCTCTCGCGCGGGGTGCCCGGGGCGTAGCTGCCGCCACGGCTCGCCACGACGACGACCGGGGTGCCCTTGGCGGACGGGGTCTCACCGGCGGTGCGGCCCATGATGATCGTCTGGTCCAGCCATGCCTTCAGGGTCGACGGAATCGTGAAGTTGTACATCGGGGCGCCGATGACGATCGCGTCCGCCTGCTCGATCTCCTCGGCGAGCGTCGTCCGCACCGCGAACGCCGACTGCTGCTCCGGAGTGTGGGTGGCGGGGTCGCTGAAACCGGCCGAGGCGGCGACGCCGTCGAGGTGCGGCAGCGGGTCGACGGCCAGATCGCGGTGGATCACCGTGCCGCCGGGGTGCTGCTCCTCCCAGGTCTTACGGAATGCGGTGGTCACCGCGCGCGAGGCGGAGACGCCCTCGGGGGAGACGGACGAGTCGATGAGCAGCAGCGTGGCCATGGTGGGCTCCTGGTGGCTGGAGGCCGGTAGGGGCCGGGGCCGATGGCCGGCGTCCCCTTCCTCGGCAGTGGATGGAAAACCGTATGTACCTATGAATAGCACAGTAGCTTACTTTTCTGCAGTCCCCAACGGGAAAGCAGTACCCTGGTCTCATGGCTGAGCGCGGCGGAGAGGCATGCAAGCAGGTCGACAGCGGTATGACGCGTGTCTTCGGACTGCTCGGAAAGCGGTGGACGGGGCTCATCGTGGCCACCTTGATGTCCGGCCCGGTGCACTTCGCCGATCTCCGGCGGGCGATCCCGGGCATCAGCGAGCGCATGCTCTCCGACCGGCTTGTGGAACTGGGCTCGGCGGGCCTGGTGGTCCGCGAGGTCGACGCCGGGCCGCCGCTGCGCGTCGCGTACCGGCTCTCCACCGCCGGCCTCGCCCTGGAGCCGGCGCTCAAGGAGCTCGCACGCTGGGCCGAGACGTATCTGGCGGACGGCGGTCAGTGCCCGGAGCGGTTTCGGGACTGACGGGGCGAGCTTCGTCAGGCGGTGGGCTCAGCCCAGCCGCTGCTGTGCCTCGTTGTAGCGCAGCAGGTACGAGGCGAATCGCTCCAGATCCGCGTCGTCCCATTCGGTCAGCCGCTCGGTGAAGGCCTGGCGACGCTGCGCGCCCGCGCTGGCGAGCACCTGGGCGCCCAGTTCGGTGGGGTGCAGCACCTGGACGCGATGGTCGTCGGGGTCGACGCGGCGCTCGACGAAGCCCAGCCGCTCCAGCGCGGAGATCTGCCGGCTCACCGTGGATTTGTCCAGCAGGTAATGCGCGGCGAGGTCGGTGGCGCGGCAGCCCTTCTGGTCGTCCAGGTGGGCGAGGAGGGTGTACGAGACGAGCGAGAGTTCTGGGTGCATCCGGGCCGCGGTGGCGCGGGCGCGACGCGCGAACGCGGTCAGCTCCTGCTGAATGATCCCGACGGAGTCGTCTCGCTTTGCCACTGTCTTTGCCTTTCCTGATTTTGTTGCATCTTACAACCTATTGTGCGGGTTGTGTAAGCCGACGTGTGGCGCGTGGGCAGCCGTCCGAGTCGGGTGAGCAGTCTGTTCCGCACCCTCTCCCGCAAGTTATCCACAGGCCCTGCCGCCCGACGCGGCCTGTCTGTAGCGTCATCTCCATCAACATTCCGCACACGGCATCCGACCGAAAAGACGGGGATGGATGGCCTGATGGGGCGGGTGGTGAGGGGGTTGGGGAGGGGTGGGGGCGGGGCCCCCGGGGGGAGAGGGGAAACGGTTCGGCGAGGCTTCTTCCACCGGCCCCCACCCACGCCCCCCCCAACCCGCACCCCCCGCCCCGTTCACCGGTCGCCCCTCCCCGCCCCTGCCCCTCCTGGGCCCTATTCCGTCCCGCGCTCGCCTCTGCTCCGCCCGACCCGCGCCCTCTCCGGCCACCCCCGTCACTCCCCACTCAGCTCACCCCGCCCGGCCCCAGTGGCCCACTCTCTCCGCACCCCCCGCCCCCGCCCCCGATCCCAAAGGACCCGGCATGGAATCGCTTCGTCTCCCCTACGTCAGTGGTTTTGCGCGGCGCGGTGATGAGGGGCCCGGGCCGAAGGCGGTCGGTAAGGGGCTGCGGGAGACGGTTCCGCGGTCCGCGCACGGTGAGCCGGCTCTCGGGGCGGGCCGGCCTGACGCCGTGGCTGCCGTGGAGGAGTCCAACGCCGGGCGCATTCCGGAGCTGATTCCGATACGGGTCGGCCGGATGGCGGCCTCGCCGTTCGCCTTCCTGCGCGGTTCGGCCGGGCTGATGGCGTACGACCTGATGACCACGCCCGTCACGGGCATCGCGGCGCAGATCTGTGGCGACGCGCATGCCGCGAACTTCGGTCTGTACGCCGATGCGCGCGGGCGGCTGGTGATCGATCTGAACGACTTCGACGAGACCCTCCGGGGGCCGTGGGAGTGGGACCTGAAGCGGCTGGCCACCTCGTTCGTCCTGGCGGGCCGTGAGGCGGGGGGCGGCGAGGACACCTGCCGGGACGCGGCGCGGGACGCCGCGGGCGCGTACCGCCGCACGATGCGGCTGCTGGCACGGATGCCGGCGCTCGACGCGTGGAACGCCATCGTGGACGAGGACCTGGTCTCGCACGCCGATGCCCGGGATCTGGTGGGCACCCTGCAGCGCGTCATGGACAAGGCGCGCAAGAACACCAGCGCGCGGTTCGCGGCGAAGGCGACCGAGGCGGTGCCGGATGACGGGGCCCGCCCCGGCGACGGCGGGGCGAGGGGGGCCGATGGCCGTCGTGGGAGTGGGCTGCGGCGGTTCGTGGATGCGCCGCCCGTGCTGCGGCGGGTGCCGGACGCGGAGGCCGCGGCGGTGGTCTCGTCGCTCGGCGGGTACCTGCGGACGCTGCCCGACGACCGGTTGCCGCTGCTGTCCCGGTACGCGGTGCACGACGTGGCGTTCCGCGTGGTCGGCACGGGCAGCGTGGGCCTGCGGTCGTACGTCGTGCTGCTGGTGGATCCGCGGGGTGAGCCGCTGATCCTGCAGGTGAAGGAGGTCCGTGGGTCGGCGCTGGCGCCGTACGTGCAGAAGGCGGGGTTCGAGATGGCGCCGGTGGAGCACGAGGCGCGTCGGGTGGTGCTGGGCCAGAAGCGGATGCAGGTGGTGAGCGACATGCTGCTGGGCTGGACGACGGTGTACGGCGCGGAGGGCGCGGGCGGGCGCCGGGAGGGGCTGCCGTTCCAGGTGCGGCAGTTCCGCAATCGCAAGGGGAGCGTGGATCCGGCGGCGCTGCGGGCGGACGAGCTGGACGATTACGCGCGGATGACCGGGGCGCTGCTGGCCAGGGCGCATGCGCACAGTGCCGATCCGCGGCTGATCGCCGGGTACTGCGGGAAGAACGAGGCGCTGGACGAGGCGGTGGCCGCGTTCGCGGTGGCGTACGCGGACCGTGCGGAGGCGGACCACGAGGAGCTGGTGACGGCGGTGCGCAACGGCCGGATGGCCGCGGAGCCGGGAGTGTGAGCCGGGCCGTAGGGTGGCCGGGTGACGAACTCGCAAGCGGAGAACGGGCAGGACGGCCAGGCAGCCGGCGGTGGCGGAGGCCCGCAGGGTCCGGCGGCGGGCGGCCCCGAGGGAAGTGACGCGGGGACCGCACGGCTGGCGCAGGCCGTGCGGGCGGCCGAGCAGGCACTGATCGAGTTCGAGATCGCGGTGGAGACCTTCCGGGTGGAGGTCGAGAACTTCTCGCGCCTGCACCACCAGCGGCTCGGGCCGATGTACTCGCGGCTGGACGAGCTGGACGCGCAGATCGCGGAGGCCGTCGCCGCGCGGTCGGGCGATCCGGAGGACGCGCGCAGGGCGCAGGAGCTCCGTGCCGCCGTGCTGCCGATGCCGGGTGTGGAGGAGCTGTTCCACGGCTGGATGGGCGGGGAGGGGCTGTGGCCGGAGGCGCAGGCGATGCTCACGGACCAGCCGGTGCGTCCGCCGCAGAAGGTGCGGCCCAGCGAGGAGGCCCGCAAGGTGTACCGGGAGCTGGTGCGGAAGGCGCATCCGGACCTGGCGCAGGACGAGCGGGAGCGGGAGCGCCGGGACGCGTTCATCGTGCGGGTCAATGCCGCGTACGCCGCGGGTGACGAGGGGGCGCTGCGGGAGCTGTCGGCGGAGTGGGAGGCCGGGCCGGTGCCGCAGGAGCGGCTGCTGAGCGAGAGCGAGGAGCTGTATGCGCGGCTGGAGTGGCTGGCCGAGCGCAAGGAGCTGCTGACGGCGCTCGCGGCGGAGCTGGAGGACAGCGCGATCGGTCAGATGCTGAAGATGGCGCCGGCGGATCCGGACGCGCTGCTGGAGGAGATCGCGGAGAAGCTGCTGGCGGATGTCGCGGAGCGCAAGCAGCGGCTGGCGCAGCTGGTCGGATAGCGCGGCGCGTGCGGGGACGCCGGTCGGGTAGCGTCGGGTCCATGCATTTCGGTTCTGTGCCCACGGTTGGTGTCGATGCGCTCGCGCCTGCGGATTTCCTGCTGGACGTGCGGGAGGACGACGAGTGGAAGGCCGGGCACGCCGAGGGTGCCCTGCACATCCCGATGAGTGACTTCGTCTCGCGTTACGGCGAGCTGACGGAGAAGGCGCCCGAGGACGGCAAGGTGTACGTGCTGTGCCGGGTGGGCGGCCGTTCGGCGCAGGTGACGCAGTACCTGGTGCAGCAGGGCCTCGACGCGGTGAACGTCGACGGGGGCATGCAGGCGTGGGAGGCCGCCGGTCGTCCGGTGGTCACCGACGAGGGCGGGACCGGCGTGGTCATCTGACGCCCGGCCGAGGGTTGTTGGCGGCGGCGCTCTGTTTCACGTGAAACGTGGAACGGGGCGCCGCCGTGTTTGTCGGGTCTGCTTGCCGGAGGCGGCGGTTCACCCCAGCGGGTGGGCGGCCAGCAGGTCTCCCAGGGCTTCCTCGTGGGCGGGGGCGGAGCCGAGCGCAAGCTCCAGTTGCTTGGCCCAGGCGTGGTAACGGTGCAGCGGGTAGTCGGTGTCGGCGCCGAAGCCGCCGTGCAGGTGTTGCGCGGTCTGTACGACGCGGCGTACGCCCTCCGCGGCCCAGATCTTGGCGACGGCGACGTCGCCCGCCGGCGGCAGGGCGCCGGGTGCGCCGGAGCCGAGGCGCCAGGCGGCCTGCCAGAGGGTGGCTTCCATGGCCCGCAGGTCGATGTACCGGTCGGCGGCCTGTACGGCGACGGCTTGGAACGTGGCGACGGGGTGGCCGAACTGTTCGCGGGTGCCGGTGTACGCGGCGGTCATGGCGAGGACGCGCTCGCCCAGCCCGAGGGCCTGGGCGCAGGTGCCGACGGTGAGGAGCTGCCGCAGCCGTTCCCAGGCGTCCGGGTCGGTGACCATCTCGTGGTCGGTGAGCCGTGCGGCGTCCAGGCGTACCTCGGCGTACCGCTCTCCGTTGGTGGAGGTCTGCTCGGTGAGGGTGACGGCGGGGTGGTCGCGGGGGACGAGGGCGAGTACGGCGCCGCCGTCGTGGGTGTGGGCGGGGAGCAGGAGGTGGTCGGCGCTGTGGGCCCAGGGCACGGCGGTGTGCGTGCCGTCCAGGGTCCAGTGGGCGCCTTCGCGGTGTGCGGTGACGGCCAGTTCGGCGGGCTCGTGGCCCGTGCGGCCGGCGCCGGCGGCGGTGAGGATCAGTTCGCCGCGGCCGACGCGGGGCAGTGTCTCCTCGCGGAGGGCGGGGGTGGCGTACGTCTGCAGGGCGAGGGCGGCGGCGGTGGTCTCCAGCAGCGGCACGCGGGCGAGGGCCCTGCCGGCTTCGCGCAGGACGAGGCAGAGGGCGACGGGGTCGAGTCCGGTGCCGCCGTACGCGGGGTCGAGGCAGAGGGAGAGCAGGTCGGCGTCGGCCAGGGTGCGCCAGAGGCCGCGGTCGATGTCGTCGGCGACGGCGCCGGCGGTGAGGGCGGGTGAGGGGACGGCGTCGGGGGTGACCCCGGAGAAGACGGCCTCGGCCGCTTCCGCGGCCGCCTGCTGTTCCTCGGTGAAGGTGAAGTCCACGGGTCTGTCCTTCCGCACGCACCGTTGGGGGCTGCAAGGTAGAACAGGTTGCAGGAATGCGGAAGGGCGACGGGTGGGTGCGGTGCGGCCGGTGCCATCCGTACGGGCACCCGGGCTCCACGGGGACGTGCCGAGCCTGTGCACAACCGGGGGATCACTGTCGCCGCGCACGCCTCCTGGGTACGGTTCCGTGGCGGGACGGCCCGCACAGGACCGGGAAACGGGGCAGGAATGCAGTCATACGCGGAGGAATCGCGACCACCAGAGACACCACCGGCGTCCGCGCTCTCACTGCCCTCGCGGATCGTGCTGGCGACCGTCGCGGGCGGGATCGCGGTCGCCGCGCTGGTCCACATCGCGATGATGTTCCTGCACGTCGCCCCGTCGAACACGCTCACCAAGGCGCACGGCGCGGCGGTCGGCGATTACGTCTACCCGGAGTACGAGCAGAACTGGAAGCTGTTCGCGCCCAACCCGCTGCAGCAGAACGTCTCCGTACAGGTCCGCGCGGAGATACGCCCCGGGGACGGCGGCAGCGCCCGCACGACGGGCTGGACCGACCTGTCGGCGCGCGACGGCCGGGCCATTCACCACAACCTCTTCCCCAGCCATACGCAGCAGAATCAGCTGCGCCGCGCCTGGGAGTCCTTCGTCGGCTCGCACGACGAACAGAACCGTGCCACCGGCCTCCGCGGTGAGCTCTCCGAACGCTATCTGCGGCGGATCGCGCTGGGCCGCCTCGGCGAGCAGTGGACGGCGGCCGGTGGCACGGTCGGCCGGGTGGAGTTCCGGTCGGTGACGACGCCGGTGAGCCCGCCGCCGTGGAGCGCGGAGAAGATCAGCACCAAGCCCGTGTACCGCGTGCTGCCCTGGTGGCCGGTCACCGTCGACGACCTGCCCGAGGGGGCGAGCAACCAGTGACGACCCATGCCACGGAGCGCGGGAGCGCCGACGAGCAGGACTACGTCGTACGCGACACCTGGATAGAGCGCGTGATCGGCCGCGGGTTCGCCCGGGTCACGGCCGGCGCGTTCGCCCCGTACCAGTCCGCGGTGATCCGTATCGGCTTCGCCATGACCTGGCTGCTGTTCCTGCTGCGCGAGTGGCCGAACCGTCAGGAGCTCTACGGGCCGGACGGAGCGTTCAGCCTGGACATGGCCCGCCGGCTGCTCGACAGCAACGGGGCGTTCTCGGTGCTGGTCTGGTCCGACGGGCGCGGCTGGTTCGAGCTGGTGTACGCGCTGGCAATGCTCTCCAGCGCGCTGCTGATGATCGGCTGGCGCACCCGCACCATGTCGGTCCTGTTCATGATCGGCGTGCTGTCGCTGCAGAACCGCAGCATCTTCCTCGGGGACGGCGGCGACAACGTCATCCACCTGATGTCGATGTACCTGGTCCTGACCCGGTGCGGGCAGGTCTGGTCGCTGGACGCGCGGCGCGCGCGGCGGGCGGCAGCGGCGGGCACCGGGGACGTGCCCGGCCGCGACGTGACCGGCATCGTGCTGTGGTCGGTCCTCGGACTGGTCCTCGCGCTCGCCCAGCTGGCGGGACTGTACGGGCTGGAGTGGACGGGTGACGGGCCGTTCCCGCACGTGGGCTGGGGCCTGACGCTGTGGGCGCTCTGGCTGGCGCACGGCGCGTGGTGGTGGGTGCGGCGCTACGCGCCGGGGGAGCCGCGTGCGGTGCTGAACACCGTCGCCGACCTCGCGCACAACGGCGCGCTGCTGGTCATCGTGGTCGAGGTCTGCCTGATCTACGCCACGGCCGGCTGGTACAAGATCCAGGGCGGCCGCTGGCAGGACGGCACCGCGGTCTTCTACCCGATGCACCTGGACTACTTCTCGCCGTGGCCCGAGCTGTCCGCGGTGCTCGCGGGCAGCGGACTGCTCATCATGCTGATCACCTACGGCACGGTGATCGTGCAGGTCGCGTTCCCCTTCACGCTCTTCAACCGGCGCCTGAAGAACGTCCTGCTGGTGGCGATGATCCTGGAGCACCTGTCGATCGCGGTGCTCCTCGGGCTGCCGTTCTTCTCCCTCGCGATGGTGGCGGCGGACGCGGTCTTCCTGCCGACGAACTTCCTGCGGTGGCTGGGGGCGCGCGCTTCGGCCCTCCGCGATCGGGTGCTCCCGGGCAGCGCCCCGCGGTCCGCGCCCACGGCGCCGGAGGCCGGGCCGGAGCCGGCCGGCGGGCCGGGGGCTCGTACGCGGGAGTCCGGCGGTGGCCATACGCTCGTGGGGTGAGCAGCGAGAACACCGCCCCCGGCAGCGGTCAGGACACCACCGGCAGCGGCCGGGAGACCTCCGGCCCGCGCACCACCGGCCCGGCGACGATCCTCCCCGACGAGTCCGCGCGGACCGCCGAGCCCGTGCAGTACGACGAGGGGTTCGCGACGGTCGTCGGCGTCGGGCCGCACCCGGAGCCCTGGCCGCGGGACGAGCGGTACGACCCGGAGCTGCTCGCGCACGGAGACCGGCGCAACGTCGTCGACCAGTACCGTTACTGGACCCGCGAGGCGATCGTCGCCGACCTGGACACCCGCCGCCACGACTTCCATGTGGCGGTGGAGAACTGGGGCCACGACTTCAACATCGGCTCGGTCGTGCGGACCGCCAACGCCTTCCTGGCCAAGGAGATCCACATCGTCGGCCGACGGCGCTGGAACCGGCGGGGCGCGATGGTGACCGACCGCTACCAGCACGTACGTCACCACCCCGACACCACCGACCTCACCGCCTGGGCGGCCGCCGAGGACCTGCCGATCATCGGGATCGACAACCTCCCCGGCGCCGTCCCGCTGGAGACCACGGAGCTGCCGCGGCGCTGCGTACTTCTCTTCGGGCAGGAAGGGCCGGGCCTCACGGAGGACGCCCGGGCGCACGCCGCGATGGTCTGCTCGATCGCGCAGTTCGGTTCGACCCGCTCGATCAACGCGGGGGCGGCGGCCGCCATCGCCATGCACGCCTGGATCGGCCGCCACGCCCGCATCGAAGGCCCCGCGTAGGGGCCGCCGGTCAGGCCTGCCGGCGCACCTCCACCGTCCGGAACCGGTTGGCCACGAACGCCGCGTCGCACAGCGCGGCGTTCGCCGCCGGGTTGCCGCCGGAGCCGTGGAAGTCGGAGAACGCCGCGGTCTGGTTGACGTACACCCCGCCCGTGAGGTTCAGCGACAGCTGCGCGCACTCCTCCAGGCAGGCCTCCTCGACCAGCCGCTCCACCTCGGAAGAGGTGGTGTACGCGCCGACGGTCATGGCGCCCTTGTCGCGCAGCGTACGGCGCAGCAGCTCCACGCCCTCCGGCGTGGAGTCGACCGCCACGGCGAAGGAGACCGGGCCGAAGCACTCGGACAGGAAGGGCGGCTCGGCGTCCGCGCTCTCCCACTGCTTCCGCTCGCCGTCCGCCTTGACCACGACGGGCGTGCGGACCGTGGCGCCGGGGAAGTCGGGGTGCGTCACCTCGCGGGAGGGCAGCGCGACCTCGCCGAGCTCCGGGGCGGCCGTGATGCGCGCCGCGACCTGGGGGTTCACGATGGCGCCGAGCAGGGCGTTGGCCCGGGCGTCGTCGCCGAGCAGCTTCTGCACGGCGCCCGCCAGGTCCTCGACGACCTCGTCGTACGACTTGCGCCCGGCGTCGGTGGTGATGCCGTCCCGGGGGATGAGGAGGTTCTGCGGGGTGGTGCACATCTGGCCGCTGTAGAGGGACAGCGAGAACGCCAGGTTGCCGAGCATGCCCTTGTAGTCGTCCGTGGAGTCGATGACGACGGTGTTGACGCCGGCCTTCTCCGTGAACACCTGGGCCTGGCGGGCGTTCTCCTCCAGCCAGTCGCCGAACGCGGTGGAGCCGGTGTAGTCGATGACGCGGACCTCGGGGCGCAGCGCGAGGACCTTGGCCAGGCCCTCGTCGGGGCGGTCCACGGCGAGCGCGACGAGATTCGGGTCGAAGCCGGCCTCGGCGAGCACCTCGCGGGCTGCGCGGACGGTGAGGGCGAGCGGCAGGACGGCCCGCGGATGCGGCTTGACCAGCACCGGATTGCCGGTGGCCAGGGAGGCGAAGAGGCCCGGGTAGCCGTTCCACGTGGGGAAGGTGTTGCAGCCGATCAGCAGGGCGACGCCGCGCGGGACGGCCTGGAAGGTCTTGTTGAGCTCCAGCGGGTCGCGCTTGCCCTGCGGCTTGGACCACGGGGCCTCGCCGGGGGTGCGGGTCTGCTCGGCGTAGGCGTACGCCACCGCCTCCAGGCCGCGGTCCTGGGCGTGCGGCCCGCCGGCCTGGAACGCCATCATGAACGCCTGGCCACTGGTGTGCATCACCGCGTGCGCGAACTCGTGGGTGCGGGCGCTGATGCGGGCGAGGATCTCCAGGCACACCGCGGCGCGGGCCTCGGGCCCGGCGTCCCGCCAGGCCCCCATCGCCGCGCGCATGGCGGGCAGCAGGACGTCGGGGTCGGGATGCGGGTAGGAGATGCCCAGCTCGATGCCGTACGGCGAGATCTCCTGGCCGGTCCAGCCGTCGGTGCCGGGCTGGTCCAGCTCGAAGCGGGTGCCGCGGAGGGCGTCGAAGGCGGCCTGGCCCTCGGGCGCGGCATTCTCGCCGTACGCCTTGGGGTGCTCCGGGTGCGGGGACCAGTACGCGCGGCTGCGGATGGTCTCCAGCGCCTTGTCGAGCGTGGGGCGGTGCTTCTCGATCAGCTGCGTGGTGGTCGGGTCGGCGGCCATCGGGGAACCAACTCCTCGTCGATCAGGCTGGGAGCGGACAGGCAACGGAGCTAGAGTAACCGAACGATCGGTCGGGGCAAGGGGGCTTGGAAAGCCTGTGGAAAACTCCGCTGACGCGCCGGTCACCGTGACGGTGTCGCGGCCCCGGGGCCCCGCCGCTCCCCCGCCGGCCGCCGTTCCGTCCCGCTCCCCGGTCCGCTGCGCGGCCCCGTCCGGAAAGCTGCTGTAATCATGACCATGGCCAAGCGCGACACCTACACGCCCGATTCGCTGCTCGCGGTCGCCGTCGAGGTGTTCAACGAGCGCGGGTACGACGGCACGTCCATGGAGCACCTCTCCCGGGCCGCCGGCATCTCCAAGTCCTCCATCTACCACCACGTGCGCAGCAAGGAAGAGCTGCTGCGGCGGGCCATAAGCCGGGCGCTGGACGGCCTCTTCGGTGTGCTCCAGGAGTCGGGCGCGACGCAGGGGCGGGCGATCGAGCGGCTGGAGTACGTGACCCGGCGCGAGGTCGAGGTGCTGATCGCGGAGCTGCCGTACGTGACGCTGCTGCTGCGGGTACGGGGCAACACCGACACGGAGCGGTGGGCGATGGAGCGCCGCCGCGACTTCGACAACGAGGTCGCCGAGCTGTTGAAGGCGGCGGCCGCCGAGGGGGACCTGCGGCCGGACGCCGACATCCGGCTGGCGACGCGGCTGCTCTTCGGCATGATCAACTCGATCGTCGAGTGGTACCGGCCGGGCCGCGGTGGCTCGGCGAGCAGCGAAGAAGTCGCCGACGCCGTGGTCCGCACCGCCTTCGCCGGCCTGCGCAACGAGGCCTGACCCCGCACGGCTCCCGCCCCGCCGGGCGCCCCGCCCGGCGGGTCAGCCCTCCGGTTCGAGGTCGGTCTCCTCGAAGACCAGCAGGGTGCGGGTGGAGAGCACTTCCGGTATTGACTGGATGCGGGTGAGGACCAGCTCCCGCAGCGCCCGGTTGTCCTGCGTGTGGACCAGCAGCAGGACGTCGAAATCCCCGCTGACCAGCGCGATGTGGGCGGCGCCCGGCAGCGCCTGGAGCGCTTCTCGGACCGTACGCCAGGAGTTCTGCACGATCTTCAGCGTGATGTACGCCGAGGCGCCCTGACCCGCCCGCTCCTGATCCACCCGGGCGCTGAAACCGCGGATCACGCCGTCGTCCAGGAGCCGGTTTATCCGCGCGTACGCATTGGCGCGGGAGATGTGCACGCGATCGGCCACGGACCGTATCGACGCCCGGCCGTCGGTCTGGAGCATGCGCAGGATGTCGCGGTCCACGGCGTCCAGCGCGCGGACGGGCTGCCGCCCGGCGGGATTGACCATCTGTTCGTCCGGCATGCCGTCCCGTCTCCCCTTCTTGGACGTCCTGACTCCATTCCAGGCTGTGCAGAACCGATTGTCCACAGGCTTCCCCCGCCTGTAGCCAAAATGTGTCGGCAACCGAACAATCGGTAGGGAGGGATCCGGCCCACCGGCCGGTGCCCCTGCATCGCAGTTTTCCCTTCAGCCGCCCGTCCCCACCCCGTACGAGGCGCACAGCGCCACCCCTTCGAACCGAGGAGGTGCCCCATGACGGTCCTCGAGCAGCCCGGCAGCAGCAGGCACGGCAGCACCGCGACCGGCGACCGCCCTGCCCCGCCGCCCGCCTGGCGCCCCCGCGTCGACCCCGGGCCCCTCCTGCCCGACGAGGAGCCCTACCGGGTCCTGGGCACGGACGCCGCCGGCAAGGTGGACACCGCCCTTTTGAAGCGGCTGTACGAGCAGCTGGTCAGCGGCCGCCGGTACAACACCCAGGCCACCGCCCTCACCCGCCAGGGCCGGCTCGCCGTCTACCCCTCCTCCACCGGCCAGGAGGCCTGCGAGGTGGCCGCGGCGCTGGTCCTGGAAGAGCGGGACTGGCTCTTCCCCAGCTACCGCGACACCCTCGCCGCCGTCGCCCGCGGCCTGGACCCCGTGCAGGCGCTCACCCTGCTGCGCGGCGACTGGCACACGGGGTACGACCCGCACGAGCACCGCGTGGCGCCGCTGTGCACCCCGCTGGCGACCCAGCTGCCGCACGCGGTGGGCCTCGCGCACGCCGCCCGCCTCAAGGGCGACGACGTCGTCGCGCTCGCCATGGTCGGCGACGGCGGGACCAGCGAGGGCGACTTCCACGAGGCGCTGAACTTCGCGGCCGTATGGCAGGCGCCGGTCGTCTTCCTGGTGCAGAACAACGGCTTCGCGATCTCCGTGCCGCTCGCCAAGCAGACCGCGGCCCCCTCCCTCGCCCACAAGGCGGTGGGGTACGGCATGCCGGGCCGCCTGGTGGACGGCAACGACGCGCCCGCGGTGCACGAGGTGCTCGGTGAGGCCGTCGAACGCGCCCGCCGCGGCGGCGGCCCCACTCTCGTGGAGGCGGTGACGTACCGCATGGAGGCGCACACCAACGCCGACGACGCCACCCGCTACCGCAGCGACGCCGAGGTCGAGGAGTGGCGCGGCCACGACCCGATCGCCCTGGTGGAGCGCGAGCTGGCCGCGCGCGACCTGCTGACGCCCGGCTACGTGAGCGAGACGAAGGACGCGGCGGAGGAGATGGCCGGCGCGCTGCGCGCCCGGATGAACGCCGACCCGGCGCTGGACCCGATGGATCTCTTCGCCCATGTGTACGCGGCGCCGACCGGCCAGCTGCGCGAGCAGTCGGACCAGCTGCGGGCCGAGATCGAAGCGGAAGGGGAGCACTGATGAGCACGGCAGTCGCCGCCGGGGGCACGACCGCGACGGAGCGCAGGCCCGCCACGATGGCGCAGGCCCTCACGAGAGCGCTGCGGGACGCCATGGCCGAGGACCCGGCCGTGCACATCATGGGGGAGGACGTCGGGCAGCTCGGCGGCGTCTTCCGGATCACCGACGGCCTCGCCGCCGAATTCGGCGAGGACCGCTGCAGCGACACCGCGCTCGCCGAGGCCGGCATCCTCGGCACGGCGGTCGGCATGGCGATGTACGGCCTGCGGCCCGTCGTCGAGATGCAGTTCGACGCGTTCGCCTACCCCGCCTTCGAGCAGCTGGTCAGCCATGTGGCGCGGATGCGCAACCGCACGCGGGGCACGGTGCCGATGCCGCTGACCATCCGCATCCCGTACGGCGGCGGCATCGGCGGCGTCGAGCACCACAGCGACTCCTCCGAGGCGTACTACATGGCCACGCCCGGCCTCCAGGTGCTGGCCCCGGCGACCGTCGCCGACGCGTACGGCATGCTGCGGGCCGCGATCGCCTCCGACGACCCGGTGGTCTTCCTGGAGCCGAAGCGGCTGTACTGGTCCAAGGCCGACTGGTCCCCCGAGGAGCCCACGCCCGTCGCGCCCATAGGCCGCGCGGAGATCCGCCGTACGGGGAGCAGCGCCACGCTGATCACGTACGGGCCCTCGCTGCCGGTCTGCCTGGAGGCGGCCGAGGCGGCGCGCGAGGAGGGCTGGGACCTGGAGGTGCTGGACCTGCGCTCCCTCGTGCCGTTCGACGACGAGACGGTGTGCGCGTCCGTGCGGCGCACGGGGCGTGCCGTCGTCGTCCACGAGTCCACAGGCTTCGGCGGTCCCGGAGGGGAGATCGCCGCCCGGATCACCGAGCGCTGCTTCCACCACCTGGAGGCGCCCGTCCTGCGGGTCGCCGGCTTCGACATCCCGTATCCGCCGCCGATGCTGGAGCGGCACCACCTGCCCGGCGTCGACCGCGTCCTGGACGCCGTGGCGCGCCTGCAGTGGGAGTCCGACTGGACCGGGGACAGCACCGGGCGCGGCGCCGGTGGCCCCGAGGGGAGTGGTGCGTGATGGCCGAGGTGCGCGAGTTCCCGCTGCCCGACCTGGGCGAGGGGCTGACCGAGGCGACGATCGTGCGCTGGCTGGTCGAGGTGGGCGAGGTGGTCGCCGTCGACCAGCCGGTGGTGGAGGTCGAGACGGCCAAGGCGATGGTCGAGGTGCCGTGCCCGTACGGCGGCGTCGTCACGGCCCGCATGGGCACGGAGGGCGACGAACTGCCCGTGGGCGCGCCCCTGGTGACGGTCGCGGTGGGCGCGTCGGAGAGCGGCGGCGGCGGACCCGCCGTGGCCGAGCCGCAGCGGAAGGCCGCCGAGTCGTCCGACACCTCCGAGAAGTCCGAAGGCTCGGGGAACGTCCTGGTGGGATACGGGACGAGCGCCCCGGCCGGGCGGCGGCGACGGGTACGGCCGACGGCCGGTACGGGGGTCCGGGAGGCCGGGGCGTCGGTGAGCGGTGATCGTGGGGCGGGTGCCGGTAGGGGCACTGGGGTCTTTGGGCCCGGTGGGGCCGACGGGGCGCGTGAGGAGGCCGCGGAGGCCGGCTCGTCCCGGGCGGTGGCCGGTCAGTCCGGTGAGTCCGGTGCGGCCGGGCCCGTGCCGGTGATATCGCCGCTGGTGCGGCGGCTGGCGCGGGAGCACGGTGTGGACCTGCGCACGGTGCGGGGGAGCGGCCCCGAAGGGCTGATCCTGCGGTCCGACGTGGAGCGTGAGCTGCGCGTACCGGAGCAGGCCGAGGCCATGGGCGCCGTTGCCGCAGGTCCCGGTCCGATCGCGACGGAGGGCGACGAGCGGCTGCCCCTGAAGGGGATGCGCGGTGCCGCGGCCGAGAAGTTCAGCCGCAGCCGGCGGGAGATACCGGACGCGACCTGCTGGGTGGACGCGGACGCCACGGAGCTGCTGGCCGTGCGCCGCGCCATGAACGCGGCCGGCGGCCCGAAGGTCTCGCTGCTCGCGCTGCTGGCCCGGATCTGCACGGCCGCCCTCGCGCGCTTCCCGGAGCTGAACTCCACCGTCGACACCGCGACCCAGGAGATCGTCCGGCTCCGCGAGGTGCACCTGGGCTTCGCGGCGCAGACCGACCGCGGCCTGGTCGTGCCGGTCGTACGGGACGCGCACGTCCGCACGGCGGAGGGACTCTCCGCGGAGATGGCCCGGCTCACCGAGACCGCGCGGGCGGGCCGGCTCGCGCCCTCGGAGCTGATGCACGGCACGTTCACCCTGAACAACTACGGCGTCTTCGGGGTCGACGGCTCCACGCCGATCATCAACCACCCCGAGGCCGCGATGCTGGGCGTCGGGCGCATAGCCGCCAAGCCGTGGGTGCACGAAGGGGAGTTGGCCGTACGAAGCGTCGTACAGCTCTCGCTCACCTTCGACCACCGGGTGTGCGACGGCGGCGTCGCGGGCGGCTTCCTGCGCTTCGTGGCGGACTGCGTGGAACAGCCGGCGGTGCTGCTGCGGGGGCTGTGACGGGCGGCCGCAGGGACGAACCCGGGGTACGGGTGGGGTGTTGATCGCCGGGGCCCGGTGATACTCGGAGGGTGACGACCGACTACGACACCATCGTCCCGGCCGGGGGCGCGGCGCGCCGGCTCGGCGGCGCCGACAAGCCCGCCCTCGCGGTCGGCGGCCGGTCCCTGCTGGACAGGGTGCTCGCCGCCTGCCCCGGCGCGGCGCGCACCGTGGTGGTCGGGCCGGAGCGGCCGACCATTCGCCCCGTGGTGACGACTCGGGAGGACCCGCCGGGCGCCGGGCCGGTCGCGGCGCTCGACGCGGGCCTGCGGCACACCACGGCCGGCACGGTGCTGGTCCTCTCCGCCGACCTGCCCTTCCTCACCACCACGACGGTGGACGCCCTGCTGGCGGCGGTGGCGGACACGGAGGGCTCACAGGGCGGGCCGGCCGGGGCCGACGGTGCCCTGCTGGTCGACGCGGACGGGCGGGACCAGCCGCTCGTGGCGGCGTACCGGGCCGGGGCGCTGCGCCGGGCCCTGGAGACGCTGCGGACCGCGCACGGCGGGCTCGCCGGGTTGCCGCTGCGGGCGTTGCTCGCGGAACTGACGGTGCGCCGGGTACGGGACGACACGGCCACGGCCTCGTACGACTGCGACACCTGGGAGGCCCTCAGCGCGGCGCGCGCCCGCATCAGGGAGCATGGACACGTGTTGGACGAATGGATCACCGCAGTCAAGGCCGAACTGGGCATCGAACTCGATGTCGACACGGCCGTCCTTCTCGACCTGGCGCGGGACGCGGCACACGGCGTGGCCCGGCCGGCCGCCCCGCTGACGACCTTCCTCGTCGGGTACGCCGCCGCCCAGCAGGGTCTGGACGTGGCGGAGGTCAGCAGGCGCGCGGCGGCGCTGGCGAATCGTTGGGCCGCGGAAGCGGGGGAATGATGCCGGGTCCGACCGGAGACCCCGGCGAATTCGACGACGCGCTCGCCATCGCCAACGCGGGGCGGGCGAGGTCGGCGGACCCGGCAGCCCGTTCCTCGGGCGCGGGGCCCGGCCGAGAACGGGGCGCCGAGCCCCGGAAGACGGACGCCGCGCAAGAGGGCGCGGCGTCCCGCGGTGCGGCGTCCCGCAGCGCGGCAACCCGCGACACGGAGTCGCGTGGTGCCGGGTCGCGTGGCGCCGAGCCGTACTCGGGTGAGCAGGCCGACGAGCGGCCCCCCGAACGTCCCTGGTTCGACCCGTGGCACGCCCCGTGGGGCAACAGCCGCCACGAGCCCCGACCTGAAGCCGGAGCGGCGACCCCCGGATCGCAGCCGTCCGACCCCGCGACGCAGCCCGCCGGCTCCGAACCGCGGCCGCTCCTCCCCGAATCCTGGACCGCGCCGACCGCCTCCGCCCACTCCCCGAACGGCTCCGACCACTTCCCGAACGGCTCCGAGCCCACGGAACCCACCGGGGCCGGCGAGCCCATCGCGCCCACCGAGCCCTCCCCCGCGCGGGCTTCCCGGCCGGGCGCCCCCGCCTCCGGCACTCCTCGCCCCGAGGCGGCCCACTCCCGCTCCCACAGCCACCCCCGCCCCCACTCCCCCTGGTCCGTTGCGCGCGCTGTCGCCGCGGATGCCGTGGGCGAGCCGCTGGCGCCCGGGGGCGTGCCGCTCGGGCCCGAGGCGCTGGGGCGAGCGCTCGCCGGGGCGCTCACCGCGCTCACGGACCTGCCCTCGTTCGACACCTCGGCGATGGACGGCTGGGCCGTCTCCGGCCCCGGCCCCTGGCGCCTCACCGCTCCCCGTACCGTCGCCCCCGCCGCGTCCGCCGGCATCCTCGCCGGTCAAGGCCCCGCCCGGCCGCTGCCCGACGGGCACGCGGTACCGATCGCCACCGGGGCGCGGATACCACCGGGCGCCTCGGCCGTGCTCCGCTCCGAGCACGGCGAGACCGCGGAACAGCCCGACGGCAGCCTGCTGTTGAGCGCGCCCCGCGGTGCGCCGCCGGGCCAGGACATCCGGCCGCGCGGCCAGGAGTGCCGTAACGGCGACCCGCTCCTGCCGCCCGGCACCCCGGTCACCCCGGCCGTGCTCGGTCTGGCCGCCGCCGCGGGCTACGACGAGCTGTGGACGTACCGCCGCCCGGTGGTGGAGATCCTCGTCCTGGGCGACGAGTTGCTGCACGGCGGGCTGCCGCAGGACGGGCGCATCCGGGACGCCCTCGGCCCGATGCTCGCGCCGTGGCTGCATGCCATGGGCGCGGAGACCATCGGCCCGCGCCATCTCGCGGACGACGAGGCGACGTTGTACGAAGCCATCGCCGGCTCCACGGCCGACGTGGTGATCACGACCGGCGGGACGGCGGCGGGACCGGTCGACCACGTACACCCGGTGCTGCGGCGCCTCGGGGCCGAACTGCTCGTGGACGGCGTACAGGTACGCCCCGGCCACCCGATGCTGCTCGCTCGGCTCGGTCCGGCGGACGGTGCCGCGGCGCGCGGACGGTCCGCCCGGCGCGCCGCCCGGAAGGCCACCGCGGGTGTTTCACGTGAAACACCCGCTCCACGCCACCTGGTGGGCCTCCCCGGCAATCCACTCGCCGCAGTCTCGGGCCTGCTGACGCTCGCCGAACCGCTGCTCGGTACGCTCTCCGGCCGTACGCGTTCCGAGCCCCGCCGGGTGTGCCTCGCCGACGGTGTGCACGGACATCCGCATGACACCCGCCTGGTCCCCGTGGCCTGCCGCACCGACGAGAAGGGAGGCGCCGTGGCGCTCCCCCTCCACTTCAACGGTCCCGCCATGCTGCGCGGCATCGCCGCCGCCGACGCGCTGGCCGTGATCCCGCCGGGCGGCGCCGCCGCGGGCGAACCGGCCGTGCTGCTGGACCTGCCCTGGTCAGCTGCGACCACGGCACCGGAATCGTTCACTGCCACGGCATCGCACACGGTCACTGCCACGGCATCGGACACCGACGCCGCCACGGCATCGGACACCGCCACGGCTCCGGACACGGGCGCCCACGGAGCCCACGGAGGCCACGCGTGAAACTCCCCATGCACGATGCCGCGGCGCGTGATCAGCAGCTCCCCGAGGACGTGTCGCACCGCGTGCAGCTGCCGCGCCGCGCCCCCGAGGCTCCGCTGCGCCAGGTGATTCGCCGGCTTCTGATGGCGTTGATAGTGCTGGTGCTGACGGTCCTGATCGTCTGGGTGGACCGCGACGAGTACCACGACAACGCCGACAACGCGGTCGACTTCCTCGACTGCGTCTACTACGCCACCGTCACGCTCTCCACGACCGGGTACGGCGACATCGTCCCGTACGGAGACACCGCACGGCTGCTGAACATCCTGCTCATCACGCCGCTCCGCGTCCTGTTTCTGATCATCCTGGTCGGCACCACTCTGGAGGTCCTCACCGAGCGGACCCGTGAACAGTGGCGGCTCAACCGCTGGAGGACCGCCTTGCGCGACCACACCGTCATCGTCGGCTTCGGTACGAAGGGCCGGTCGGCCGTGCAGACGCTGCGCGCCACGGGCGCCGGCCGGGACCGCATCGTCATCGTGGACCCGAGCCCCAAGGTGATCGACTCGGCCGTGGCCGAGGGCTTCGCGGGCGTACTCGGCGACGCCACGCGCAGCGACGTACTTCTGCGTGCCGAGGTGCAGCGAGCCCGGCAGATCATCATCGCCACGCAGCGCGACGACACCGCCGTCCTGGTCTCGCTGACCGCCCGTCAGCTGAACAAGAAGGCGACGATCGTGGCGGCCGTGCGGGAGGAGGAGAACGCCCCGCTGCTGCGGCAGTCCGGCGCCGACTCCGTGATCACCTCGGCGAGCGCGGCGGGCCGGCTGCTGGGCCTGTCGGTGAACAGCCCGAGCGCGAGCACGGTCATGGAGGACCTGATCCAGCAGGGCAGCGGCCTGGACCTGATCGAGCGCCCGGTGGTGAAGGCGGAGGTCGGCAAGTCGGTACGGGACACCGGTGACCTGGTCGTTTCCGTACTGCGCGGCCACCGGCTGCTGGCGTACGACGACCCGGCGGCGAGCCCGCTGCAGCACGCCGACCGGCTGATCACGATCGTCCGTGCGATGCCCGGCGAGGACCGCGCTGAGCTGGGTCGCCCGGCCGGGCAGGGGCTGCCGGGCAGCGGAGTGAAGCCGATGCGCCGGGCCGACGAGAAGGACCGCGTGATCCGCCGCGCGGACGAACAGGACCGCGGCGACTGACCGGTGCAGGGAACCGAACGGTACGGGCAACTGACCGGGAACCGGCGCCGACGGCAGGCATCAGGCCGCCACAAGAATCCGGCGCCGGCTTTCGGCCCGCCCCCACCGGAGCGCCCTCCACCTCGGCCCGAGGAGGCGAGTAGCCTCGCGGCCATGCGTGCGATCACCATTCCCGAACCCGGCGGACCCGAGGCCCTGGTGTGGGCCGAGGTGCCCGCGCCGCAACTTTCCGAGGGCGAGGTGCTGGTCCGGGTCGCGGCCAGCGCCGTCAACCGCGCCGACGTGATGCAGCGACAGGGCTTCTACGACCCGCCGCCCGGCGCCTCCCCCTACCCCGGCCTGGAGTGCGCCGGCACGATCACCGAGATCGGCCCGGGCGTGAGCGGCTGGGCGGTCGGCGACGAGGTCTGCGCCCTGCTGGCGGGCGGCGGTTACGCCGAACAGGTGGCGGTGCCGTCCGGGCAGCTGCTGCCGCTCCCGAAGGGCATCGACGTCACGCAGGCCGCCGCGCTGCCCGAGGTGACCTGCACGGTCTGGTCGAACGTCTTCATGGTGGCCCACCTGCGGCCCGGCGAGACCCTGCTGGTGCACGGCGGGTCCAGCGGCATCGGCACCATGGCGATCCAGCTGGCCAAGGCGGTCGGCGCGCGGGTCGCGGTGACCGCGGGCAGCGCCGAGAAGCTGGAGAGCTGCCGCGAACTGGGCGCCGACGTGCTCATCAACTACCGCGAGCAGGACTTCGTCGAGGAGATCCGCAACGCCACCGACGGCCGGGGCGCGGACGTCATCCTGGACATCATCGGCGCGAAGTACCTGGACCAGAACGTGCGGGCGCTGGCCACCAACGGGCGGCTGGCCGTCATCGGTCTGCAGGGCGGCCGGAAGGGCGAGCTGAACCTGGGCGCGCTGCTGGCCAAGCGCGCCGCGGTCACCGCGACGTCGCTGCGCGGCCGGCCCGTCGAGGAGAAGGCCGCGATCGTCGCCGCCGTGCGGGAGCACGTCTGGCCGCTGATCGAGAACGGCCAGGTCCGGCCGATCGTGGACCGTACGCTGCCGATGGCGGAGGCCGCCGAGGGCCACCGGATCCTGGAGGAGTCCGGCCACATCGGCAAGGTCGTCCTGACGGTCGACTGACCGACTGACCGGGACCGCCCCGCAAGCCCGCCCCGTCCCCTGTGAGCCCGCTGCTCCGCCCCTCACCGCCGCCGCAGCCGGAGCCCGATGAACGCCAGCCCCAGGCCCGTGAGCGCGAGCCCCGCGCCGAAGGGCAGGACGCGGGCGACCCGGGCGGCCCGTTCGGCGGCGTAGGGCGGGCGGAGGGCGCCGGCGGTCTCGCGGTCGGTCGCCGTGGGCCCGGTGGCCGGCGAGCCGTCCGGCGGGCTCAGCGACTGCCAGTTGCGCATCCCCTGGCCGTGCGGCGACAGCGGCGGGTGCGGGCTGCCGGGCCGTTCGCCGGACGGCCGGTCCGACGTACCGGGGCTCTGCAGTGCCGCGCCGGAGCCGGAGTCCTGCGGCGTGCCGAGTCCGCTGGTCCCCTCGGTACCGGCCGGGGCCGAGCCGCTGGGCCGGGCCGGGGAGCTCGTGCGGCCGGGCGGGCTGTCGGAGGCCGAGTGACTCGGTGTGGGCCGCGTGGGTGACGGCGTGGCCGAGCCGGTGCTCGCGGACGGGCTCGGGCCGGTGGCGGTCGAGGACGGCGAGGGGCTCTGCCCCGGTCCTGTCGGCACCGCCGACGACCCGGAGGGCGAGGAGGAGCCGGGGTCCTGCGACCGTCCGGCGGAGCCGTCACCCGCGGAGCCGTCCCCCGGCGTGTCCTCGGCGGTCGGATCGGCCGGTACGCCCGGGACCGTTCCGCGGCCGGTGGAGGTGGCGCTCGGGAGCCGGCCGGCGGCGGACCGCCCGTCCGTGATCTGTGGCTGCGGCAGATCGCCCGGCCGTGTCTCGTGCGACTGGCCCGGTGGCGCTCCGGCGGCAACGGCGGCCGCGGGAACGGCGGTGAACAGCGTGGTTGCCGTCAGCAGTCCGGCGGCGATGAGTGAGCGGAGTCCTGAACCCACGCCGTGCCCTCCCGTGCCGAGCCTCGAGTGACGTCTTCAGGTTCACATGAGCCGACAATTACGGCATCTCAGGAAAGAGAGAAAGAACACCTAAAAGGTTGGCCAACTTGCGTGATGTCCATGGATGTGCGCGGAAGTACGGAGACTGCCCCGCCGGACGAGGGTGGATCAATAGTTCGCCGGGGCACAACTGTTCTTAAGTGCATGTACGAGAGAATGGCGGCATGGATATGCCGATGAACGAACGGTCGCAGGAGAGCCCGCACGTCCTGGTTGTCGGCCCGGACGGCATGGCTCTCGGCAGCGCAGGCGGCTCCGGTGGCGGAGACGGCGACGACGAGCCACGCGAGGTTCCGGTGACGGAGATGGTCGAACAGCCGGCGAAGGTCATGCGCATCGGCAGCATGATCAAGCAGCTGCTGGAAGAGGTGAAGGCCGCCCCGCTCGACGAGGCGAGCCGGGTTCGCCTCAAGGAGATCCACGCCGGCTCCGTGAAGGAGCTGGAGGACGGGCTGGCCCCCGAGCTGGTGGAGGAGCTGGAGCGGCTGTCCCTGCCGTTCACCGACGACTCCGTGCCCACCGAGGCCGAACTGCGTATCGCGCAGGCCCAGTTGGTCGGCTGGCTGGAAGGCTTGTTCCACGGCATCCAGACCGCGCTGTTCGCCCAGCAGATGGCCGCCCGCGCCCAGTTGGAGCAGATGCGCCGCGCCCTCCCGCCCGGCGCCGTACCCGCCGAGGACGACGACCTCCAGCACCCCGGCCGCGGCAGCGCCCGCTCCGGCCCGTACCTCTGATCCCACCTGCACCGAGGGGCCCCGCGCGCGGCGTGCGCGAAGGGCCCCTCGGTGCAGGTGCGTTCGGGCGCGGGTGTCAGCCGGCCTTGCCCGTCGAGACGACGAGCTGGATCTTCTGGTCACCCTTGGGGTCGTAGCTGTCGTTCTCGCCCGGCGTCTGCCGGATGACGGCGTTCTTGCCCCACATGGGTTCGCTGTTCTCGTAGGTGATGTCCCACTGCCAGCCGGCCTTCTGCATGCAGTTCTTCACCGAAGCCAGGTTCTTGCTGTAGAAGTTCGGCATCATGATCTTCGACTTGTCGTCGAAGCTCTTGACCGCTTCCGTGCACTCCTTCGCCTCGACGATCCGGTCCTTCTGCTCGGGCTGGACCTTGTTCGCCGAGTCCTCGGTGGCGGAGGCGGCGGGCTGCGGGGATTCGCCGCCGTTGGCCTGCGGGCCGGGCTCGTCCGGGTCGCCGCCGCTGAGCGCGATGACCATGACCACCGCGACGACGGCGATCAGGGCGACCACGGCGGAGCCGATGAGCACCGGCTTGTTGCTCTTGCCGCCGCCCTGCTGCCCGCCGCCCTGCGGCGCGATGGTGTACGGCGGCGGAGTCTGCATGCCGCCGTTGTACGGGCCGGGGGCCGGCGTCTGGTACGCGTGGCTCGGCGGCGGCGGGGTGGACGGGCCGAAGCCGCCGTACTGGCCGCTCGCGGGCGGCGGGGTGTACGGGCTCTGCACGTTCGGCGTGCCCGTCCCCGGGGTGCCGGTCGCCGAGGGGAAGACCGCGGAGGCCACCGAGGCGCCGCTGGTGCGCGGGCCCTGGCCGCCGACGATCATCGGCGAGGCGCCGGACTGCCCGGCCTGGGCGATGCGCAGGCACTCGTCCTGCATCGCCTGGGCGGTCGGGAAGCGCTCGTTGGGGTTCTTCTTCAGCGCCCGGGCGACCAGCGCGTCCACCGCCGGCGGCACCGAGCGGTTGATGCTGGAGGGCACCGGAGGCTCCTCCTGCACGTGCGCGTACGCGATGGCCAGCGGCGAGTCCGCCTCGAAGGGCAGCTGCCCGGTCAGCAGCTCGAAGAGCATGATGCCGACGGAGTACAGGTCGGAGCGGGCGTCCACGCCGCGGCCCAGGGCCTGCTCGGGCGAGAGGTACTGCGGGGTGCCGACGACCATGCCGGTCTGGGTCATCGAGGTGACGCCGGACTGCATGGCGCGGGCGATGCCGAAGTCCATGACCTTCACGACGTTGCGCTTGGTCATCATGACGTTGCCGGGCTTGATGTCCCGGTGGACCAGGCCCATCTCGTGGCTGACCTCGAGGGCGGCCAGCACATCGGCGGTGACCTTCAGCGCCTTGTCGGTGGGCATGGCGCCGAACTGCGCGATGTCGGCGTCCAGCACCGAGCGCAGCGGCTGCCCGGAGACGTACTCCATGACGATGTAGGGCGTCATGCCGCCGTCGAGCTCGTCCTCGCCGGAGTCGAAGACCGAGACGATGTTGGTGTGCGACAGCTTCGCCACGGACTGGGCCTCGCGGCGGAAGCGCTCGCGGAAGGCCTGCTCGCGGCCGAGCTCGGTGTGCAGCGTCTTGATCGCGACCTCGCGGTCCAGCACGCTGTCGTACGCGAGGTGCACGGAGGCCATGCCGCCGGCGCCGAGAAGATCACGAAGCTGGTAGCGTCCCCGCCCCACCGCACGGCCCGCGCCATGGCCCTGTGCGCCGTCCTGGCTCATCTTTCCGTTTCCCCCTCGGCGCACTGCCCGCACTGACCCGTACGCGGCACTGGTCGGGCTGTTCTGTTGCTGGCCGGGACCGGTATGCGACCGGCGGGCCAGGTTCTGGAATTCCGCAGCCAAGTGTGCCTCAGGCCTCCGGCCAGTCAAGCCGCGTGCCCGTTCCGTGACCAGATGGGCAACAACCCCGCACGGACGTGCCGCGTGTCAGGAGCCTGCCAGGAACACCCGCGCGGGTTGTCGCGAGCGTGTCAGAAACACGTCACGACTCTGTCAGCATCGGGAGGGCAAAAGGGTCACTCGTAGTGAACTTGCGACATGTGAGCGGTGCACGCTTTGATGGCCGGTCCCTCACAAAACCGGTGCGCCCCGCGGAGCCTGTAGCGTGCTCTTGCGAAGACCGAGACTTATAACCGCGTACACGCGGATCGATTCGACGGCGAGGACCGATGGCACAGACGCAGAGCCCCCAGGGCCCGTCCGATCCTGAAGCCACCGGCTCCAATATCCCCGACGCACCGGAGATGTGGGGCAACGGCGGTCTGGTCGGTGACGGGCGCTACCGCCTGACGCGCCGTCTGGGCCGAGGCGGCATGGCGGAGGTGTTCGCGGCCGAGGACGTACGGCTGGGCCGTACGGTCGCGGTGAAGCTGCTGCGCTCCGACCTCGCCGAGGATCCGGTCTCCAAGGCCCGCTTCACCCGTGAGGCGCAGTCCGTCGCGGGCCTGAACCACCACGCGGTGGTCGCCGTGTACGACTCCGGCGAGGACCTGGTCGGCGGCAACACCATCCCGTACATCGTGATGGAGCTGGTCGAGGGCCACACCATCCGCGATCTGCTGCTCAACGCCGACGCGCCGCCGCCGGACCAGGCGCTGATCATCGTCTCCGGGGTGCTGGAGGCGCTGGCCTACAGCCACCAGCACGGCATCGTGCACCGCGACATCAAGCCCGCGAACGTGATCATCACGAACAGCGGCGCGGTCAAGGTGATGGACTTCGGCATCGCGCGTGCCCTGCACGGCGCGTCGAACACGATGACCCAGACCGGCATGGTCATGGGCACGCCGCAGTACCTGTCGCCGGAGCAGGCGCTCGGCAAGACCGTCGACACCCGCTCCGACCTGTACGCGACCGGCTGCCTGCTGTACGAACTGCTCGCGCTGCGCCCGCCCTTCGTCGGCGAGACGCCGCTGTCCGTGGTGTACCAGCACGTGCAGGACATGCCGAAGGTGCCGTCGGAGGTCTCCGACGAGGTGCCGCCGGAGCTGGACGGGCTGGTCATGCGCGCGCTGGCGAAGGACCCGGACGACCGGTTCCAGACCGCCGAGGAGATGCGCGGCCTGGTCCAGTACGCACTCCAGATGCTGCACGAGCAGGGCGGCCACACCGGTACCTGGAGCACCGGGCCGGTCGCCGTGCACGAGGGCGGCTCGACGCCCGCCATGGGCGTGGCGGCCACGACGGCGATGCCGCACCCGGCGCACGGCGCGACGGCCGCGCAGCCGATCCTCCCGCAGGGCAGGGACGACGACGGCGGTTACGAGGGCGGTCCGCGCGGCTCCAAGGGCGGCGGCCGCGGCAAGGTCTGGCTGATCGCCGCGCTCGCGCTGATCGCCGTCGTGGCGGGCGTCGTCTTCGCGCTGCAGAACACCGGCGACGACAAGCCCGACAAGAACCCGAAGCCGACGCCCACGGCGACGGAGAGCAAGGACGAGAAGACCTCCGAGCCGCCGTCGGAGGACCCGACGACGGAGGCGACGCTGCCCGGCGGTACGGGCGGCAACACCGGTGACTACACCCAGACGCCGACGGAGACCGGGAACCCGACGCCGACGGACACCGAGCCGACGACGAGCGAGCCGACCGACGACCCGACCCCCACGGCGACCGACACGGGCGAGCCGACGGACGAGCCGACCGCGCCGACGACGGAGCCGACCGACGACTCGTCGCCGATCATCCCGCCGCCGGGGGACGAGGACAGCGGCGAGTGAGCCGGTCCGGTATCTGACCTGAACGAGCGAGGCACCGACATGGTGCCTCGCTCGTTCGCGTAGCGGCCGGGGCCCTTCAGCCCGTGAATGCCTGCCGGACCGCCGCGTACTCGTCCGTCCACCACACCGCCAGCGCCGCCGCGGGCGGGAAGAGGCCGTCGGCGCGCCGGTCGCCCAGCCGGTACCGCCAGTCCAGCATCCAGAAGTCGTTCAGGCGTTCCCACCAGACGCGGTGCACGGCGGCCGCCAGCTCGTCCGGGCCGACGCCCGAGGCGCGCCGGTAGGCACGCGCGTACGCCGCCACCTTCGCCAGGTCCAGGCTGCCCGAGGGCCGTACGAAGAAGATCGCGGCGGCCCGTACGGTCTCCTCGGCGCGCGGCGCGACCGCCAGCCGGTCCCAGTCGACGATCGCGGCCGGCTCGGCGCCCCGGTAGAGCAGGTTCAGGGGGTGGAAGTCGCCGTGCACCCAGCCCGCCGGGGCCGCCCGTGCCGGGCGGTGGTGGGCGTGCGCTGCCAGCAGGGCGCGGCGTTCCAGGAGCCGGTGCTCGGCGAGCGCGTCGAAGCTGTCGTGCGGGCGGGCGTCCCGGGCCAGCGCCAGCAGCTCGTCGATGCCCACGAAGGTGGCGGCGGGGTCGGCGCTCTCCTGGCCCGGCTCCGGCGGCGCCTCGGGCATGACCTGGGAGAGGGCCACGTGCACCCGGCCGAGCAGCGTGCCGAGCCGCCGGCACTGGGCGGGGCTGAGGGCCGCGCCGTCCAGGTGGCGGCCGTCGACCCAGGGGTGCAGGGCGTAGCTGCGGTCGTCGAGGACGGCGACGGTGCGGCCGTCGGCGGCGCGTACGGGCGGCGCGACGGGCAGGCCCATGGCGCCCAGCAGGCGGGTGGCGCGGTGCTGCCGGACCAGGGCGCCGTGGTCGGCTTCGAGGTGGTGCTTGAGGAAGAAGCGGCCGCGCGTGGTGGTCAGCCGGTAGCCGTGGTTGAGCAGGCCCTCGGCGACCGGCTCGCACGTCAGCGGCTCCCCGGCGCCTTCGTAGCGGCGCAGCAGGGAGCCGAGAGTGTGGCCGTCGGGCGCCGTTGCCGTCCGGACCGCAGATGAGCGGAGCACCCGTCAGATGTTAGATCACTTCGATCGGGCCGGTTTCCCGTACCGGTCGGCTATCGGTCAGCCTGAATGGGCGTACCGGAAGAGCGGTACATCGGTCAGCGTGTGCACCTTCGCGAAGACCGGTTCGATGTGCAGGAAGACCGGGTCGAACGGCTCGCCGTCGGCGAGCGCCGGGGTGCGCCCGAAGGCGTCGTGGTCGGCGGGCTCCGGGCGGATGACGCCGGCCGTGCCGGTGAACTGGACGGCCCAGGTCTCGGGCTCGCCGTCGGTGACGTTGTCCGCCTGGTACGAGACCACGCTGCCGTCGAGGGCGCGGTGGTAGCCGTAGCCGCGGTGCAGGCGCAGCAGCAGGCGTCCCTCCTCGGTCACCACGTGCCGGGCGATCGTCGTGAAGGGCAGCGCCCGCAGGCTCGCCGAGACCCGGCCGTAGGGCGTACGGCCGAGCAGCTCCAGTGCGCGGAATTCGTCGGGCATGAGAACCACCCTGCCCGGCGGTGCGGGCACGGCTGTAGGGGCGGCCGCCCCCGCGCCACCGGGACGTTGGTCCCGAAATCGATGATTCCGCAGGTCAGCCCATTGAATAGGCGGCAATCGCCGTCGGGTGATGTCGTTCAGCGGCCTTCCGCCTGCATTCTCGCGACGTATGCGGCCGCCTGGGAACGGCGTTCCATGCCGAGTTTGGCGAGCAGGCTGGAGACGTAATTCTTGATGGTTTTCTCGGCGAGATGCAGCCGTTCTCCGATGGCCCGATTGGTCAGTCCCTCGCCGATCAGATCGAGGATCCGCCGTTCCTGTTCGGTGAGGCTCGCCAGCCGGTCGTCGCCCTTGGCGCCGCCGTCCCGCAGCCGTTCCAGGACACGTTGCGTGGCCACGGGGTCCAGCAGGGACTTGCCGGCCGCCACGTCGCGGACGGCCGAGAGCAGTTCGTTGCCGCGGATCGCCTTGAGCACATACCCGGAGGCACCGGCCATGATCGCGTCAAAAAGTGCCTCGTCATCGGCGAAAGACGTGAGCATCAGGCACTTGATGTCCTCGTTCTGCGACCGGATCTCCCGGCACACCTCGACGCCGCTGCCGTCCGGCAGCCGGACGTCCAGCACGGCCACGTCGGGACGCGTCGCAGGGATCCTGACCAGGGCATCTGCGGCGGTACCTGCCTCGCCGACCACCTCGATGTCGCTCTCGACCGTGAGCATGTCGTGAACGCCACGCCGTACGACCTCATGATCGTCGAGCAGGAATACCGTGATTTTTCCGTCTTCGTGCACGGCCTCAGTCTCACACACGAACCCTTCCCGTGCTCCGGTCCGGCGATATAACGTGCCGTTGTTCCGGCGGCCTGCGACGCTGTGACCAGGAGTTGTTCCCACCCTTCGCGATTTACTTGGAAATCCAAGCAAAATCGCAGGTCAGGGCCGTTTTCGCTTAGGCTCGGGAAATGGGTAACGTGCATGGGCAGGCCACGTCCGGGGCAGTTTTGTTCCACCCGGGCCTGACCGCGTTCGCACACACCCCGTGCGCCGTATCGGATACCGGGTGAGCCGCAATACGGCCACCGGCGGACCCCGGGGGCCGGACAGACGGAGGAGCAGCACGTGACCGTGGACAGCACTGCCGCACGGAAAGCTACGCGCAGTAGCGGCAAGCGCACGACCGCGAAGAAAGCGCCCGGCGGGACCGCGGCGAAGGCCAAGGCGGGCAAGGCCGGCACCGGCCCGGCCGCCGGCGCACCGGCTTCGGCGGAGCAGGACCCGGACCAGTTCGTCCAGCTGCTGACCCCCGAAGGGGAGCGCGTCGAGCACCCGGAGTACGGGATCGACCTGTCCGCCGACGAGCTGCGCGGCCTGTACCGCGACATGGTGCTCACGCGGAAGTTCGACGCCGAGGCGACCACCCTGCAGCGCCAGGGCGAGCTGGGCCTGTGGCCCTCGCTGCTGGGCCAGGAGGCCGCGCAGATCGGCTCGGGACGCGCCCTGCGCGACGACGACTACGTCTTCCCCACCTACCGCGAGCACGGCGTCGCCTGGTGCCGCGGGGTGGACCCGACGAACCTGCTGGGCATGTTCCGCGGCGTGAACCACGGCGGCTGGGATCCCAACAGCAACAACTTCCACCTGTACACGATCGTGATCGGCTCCCAGACGCTGCACGCGACGGGTTACGCCATGGGCGTCCAGAAGGACGGTGCCGACTCCGCCGTCATCGCCTATTTCGGTGACGGCGCGTCCAGCCAGGGTGACGTCGCAGAATCCTTCACCTTCGCGGCCGTCTACAACGCCCCCGTGGTGTTCTTCTGCCAGAACAACCAGTGGGCGATCTCCGAGCCGACCGAGAAGCAGACCCGGGTGCCGCTCTTCCAGCGCGCCCGCGGCTACGGCTTCCCCGGCGTACGGGTCGACGGCAACGACGTGCTCGCCGTCCTCGCCGTCACCAAGGCGGCCCTGGACCGCGCCCGTACCGGCCAGGGGCCGATGCTGGTCGAGGCGTACACCTACCGCATGGGCGCCCACACCACCTCCGACGACCCGACGCGCTACCGCGGCAACGACGAGCTGCTGGCGTGGGAGGCCAAGGACCCGATCCTGCGGCTCCGCCGGTACCTGGAGGCCGAGGGCATCGCCGACGAGGCGTTCTTCGCGTCCGTCGAGAAGGAGGACGAGGCGCTCGGCAAGCGGGTGCGGGACGCGGTCCGCACCATGCCGAACCCCGACGACATGGCGATGTTCGAGCACATCTACGCCGACGGGCACGCGCTCGTCGACGAGGAGCGCGCCCAGTTCGCCGCGTACCAGGCTTCGTTCGCGGAGGAGAACTGACATGGCCGTCTTCGAGAAGATCACCATCGCCAAGGCGATCAACGAATCGCTGCGCACGGCCATGGAGGCCGACCCCAAGGTCCTCGTCATGGGCGAGGACGTGGGCAAGCTGGGCGGCGTCTTCCGCGTCACCGACGGCCTGCAGAAGGACTTCGGCGAGGACCGGGTGATCGACACCCCGCTCGCCGAGTCCGGCATCGTCGGCACCGCGATCGGCATGGCCCTGCGCGGCTACCGCCCGGTCCTGGAGATCCAGTTCGACGGGTTCGTCTTCCCCGCGTACGACCAGATCGTCACGCAGCTCGCCAAGATGCACGCCCGCGCGCTCGGCAAGATCAAGCTGCCGATCGTCATCCGCATCCCCTACGGCGGCGCGATCGGCGCAGTCGAGCACCACTCCGAGTCCCCCGAGACGCTGTTCGCGCACGTCGCGGGCCTGAAGGTGATCACGCCTTCGAACTCCTCGGACGCCTACTGGATGCTCCAGCAGGCCATCGCCGGCAACGACCCGGTCATCTACTTCGAGCCCAAGCGCCGCTACCACGACAAGTCCGCGCTGGACACCGAAGCCATCCCGCACCCGCTGCACAAGGCCCGGGTGGCCCGGGAGGGCAGCGACCTGACGCTCGCCGCGTACGGCCCGATGGTCAAGGTCTGCCAGGACGTCGCCCAGGTCGCCGCCGAGGAAGGCAAGTCGGTCGAGGTCGTCGACCTGCGCTCGCTCTCCCCGATCGACTTCGACACGCTCCAGTCCTCCGTCGAGAAGACCCGCCGCCTGGTCGTCGTGCACGAGGCGCCGGTCTTCCTCGGCTCCGGCGCGGAGATCGCCGCGCGCATCACGGAGCGGTGCTTCTACCACTTGGAGGCGCCGGTGCTGCGGGTGGGCGGCTACCACGCCCCCTATCCGCCGTCCCGGCTGGAGGACGAGTACCTTCCGAACCTGGACCGGGTGCTCGACGCGGTCGACCGGTCGCTGGCGTACTGAGGGGCTTGAGGAGAGTCGTGACCATGACTGCAACCGATCAGCGCTTCCGCGAGTTCAAGATGCCCGACGTGGGCGAGGGGCTCACCGAGGCCGAGATCCTCAAGTGGTACGTCGCCGAGGGCGACACCGTCGCCGACGGGCAGGTCGTCTGCGAGGTCGAGACCGCCAAGGCGGCCGTCGAACTCCCCATCCCCTACGACGGGGTGGTGCACGAGCTGCGGTTCGGCGAGGGCACCACGGTCGACGTCGGCACGGTCATCATCGCCGTGGACACCGACCCGGGCGCGGGTCCCGCCGAGGCTCCGGCGGCCGCGCCGGAGACCGCCGAGCCGGCCGCCGAGGGCGGCGAGGAGGGCCGCAAGGCCGTCCTGGTGGGTTACGGCGCCGCGCCGTCCTCGACCAAGCGGCGGGCGCGCAAGGCGCAGCCCGGTGCCGCTCCCGCGAACGGTGCCCGAGCCGCCGTCCAGGCGGAGCTGAACGGTCACGCCGCGCCGGAGCCGGCCCCCGAGCCGGTTTCACGTGAAACACCCGCCGCGGCGGAGCCCGTGACCGATGGCCGCCCGCTGGCCAAGCCGCCGGTGCGCAAGCTCGCCAAGGACCTCGGCATCGACCTGGCCACGGTCGTTCCCAGCGGCCCCGACGGGATCATCACCCGCGAGGACGTGCACGCGGCGGCCGCGCCCGCGCCCACGCCGACATCGGCACCGGAGTTCGACGTGGCGCCGGCCCCCGCCGTGCCCGCGCCGGCCCCCGAGACCGTTGCGGCGGCGCGCGAGACCCGGGTGCCGGTCAAGGGCGTACGCAAGGCCACCGCCCAGGCTATGGTGCAGTCGGCCTTCACCGCGCCGCACGTCACGGAGTTCATCACCGTCGACGTGACCCGCACGATGAAGCTCGTGCAGGAGCTGAAGCAGGACCCCGACATGGCGGGCGTCCGCGTCAACCCGCTGCTCCTCGTCGCCAAGGCGTTCCTGGTCGCCATCAGGCGCCACCCGGAGGTCAACGCCTCCTGGGACGAGGAGAACCAGGAGATCGTCCAGAAGGACTACGTGAACCTGGGCATCGCGGCCGCCACCCCGCGCGGTCTGATCGTCCCGAACATCAAGGACGCCGGCGCCAAGACGCTGCCGCAGCTGGCCGAGTCCCTCGGTGAGCTGGTCGCCACGGCCAGGGAGGGCAAGACCTCCCCGGCGGACATGGCGGGCGGCACGGTCACCATCACCAACGTCGGCGTCTTCGGCGTCGACACCGGTACGCCCATCCTGAACCCCGGCGAATCCGCGATCCTCGCCTTCGGCGCGGTCAAGGAGCAGCCCTGGGTCCACAAGGGCAAGGTCAAGCCGCGTCAGGTGACGACGCTGGCGCTCTCCTTCGACCACCGGCTGGTCGACGGCGAGCTGGGCTCCAAGGTCCTCGCGGACACCGCGGCGATACTGGAGCGCCCCAAGCGCCTGATCACCTGGGCGTAGCCCGCAGCGCAGCGGCCCGGCAGGGCGGCGCAGGCGAAAACCGATTGGTGTCGCCGCGCCGCCCTGCCTACGGTCGCTGCCATGACCGATACACAGAGCGCTGCTGACGTCGGCCCGGACGGCCTCCCGCCCCTGAAGTCCGTCGCCTGGCTGCACGTCCGCGACGGCCGGCTGCTGAGCGTCCGTACCCGCGGCAACGACACCTTCTACCTCCCCGGCGGCAAGTACGAGCCCGGTGAGACGGCCGCGGAGGCGCTCTCCCGCGAGCTGGCCGAGGAGGTCGGCGTACGCGTCCCGGCGAGCGAGCTGACCGAGGCCTTCACCGTCGACGACGTGGCGCACGGCCGCGCGGGCCGCCGCCTCCGGATGACCTGCTTCACGGGCGGTCCGGCGACGGTGGACCCGGTACCGGGCCGTGAGATCGCCGAGGTCGCCTGGCACAACGCGGAGGACTTCGACGTATGCGCCCCGGCGTTCCGGCAGGTCGTACGGCGGCTCACCGAGGCGGGCGGGCTCCGGTAGCCCGCCGGGGGATCAGCCCGCGGTGACGCGGATCTTGGACTGGCCGTGGCCGCGGGTCTCCCAGTCGGCCATGAAGTCGGCCATGAGGCCGTGCCGCGCGGCGAGGCCGGTGAGCGTCTCGGTGCGGTAGTAGAAGTCCTCGCGCAGCACCTGGTGTTCGGTGCCCGTGGTGCGGTCGAAGGTGAAGTCGAAGAAGCCGCCGGGGGCGAGCACCCGCCCCACGTGCGCCAGGCATTCGTCGATGACCTCGACCGGCGAGTGCGAGAAGACGCTGTGCGCGTGCACGACGTCGAAGTGCGCCTCGGGCAGGAAGTCCAGGGTGAGGTCCCTGGTCAGCGTCAGGTGCGGCAGCTTGGCCTGGAGCCCCTGGTCCGTCAGCGTGCGCTTCGCCGCGATGAGGATGTCGGGGGAGATGTCGATGCCGTAGTAGTTCCCGGCGTCGAGGTACTCGATGAAGCGCCACCCGGCGCGAAGGTTGCCGCAGCCGATGTCGAGCATCCGCGACTGCCGGGTGAGGCCGTGTTCCCGCAGGTAGTCGAATTGCATGGCGCCGAGCGCGAGCCAGCGGTCGTGGGTCCGGCTGCCGACCGCGCCCTCGGGGTCGCGCCGGGTGTCGGACGCCATGACCGCGCGGTAGTAGCTCACGTGGTCGGGGTGGTGGAGGGCCAGCCAGCGGTCCCTGGCGGCCCGCCGGACGTACGGCGGTATCCGTCCCGGATGGCCCAGGGCGTAGCGGACCTTGTGGCCGAGCGCCGTCCGGTCCACGGCGAGGTTCTTCCTGACGGACATGCGAACGCACCCCATCTCGATCACCGGGCGTCACGAGGTGGACACAGAAACGTGGCGCTCTGCTCATGGAGCGTAGGTGGGGTGTGAGTAGTTGGCGTACGCAGTTTCCTCGGCCGCCACTGCCCTCGCATCGTCCGCCCGCCGCCCTCGGCCCGTCCGGATGATGGACCGATTCTGCAGACGCATACCTGTTGTATCTATCCTGTGCTCATGCCCGCCCGTCACCCGACCACCGCCCCTCATCGAATGCTTCGCATGCCCCCATCGGAAATTGCCTCAGCCCCAGCCCCAGTCCCGGAGAAGACCGTCAAGCAGCCACCCGCCGCGGAGCGGGTGTACGCGCACGTCAAGCAAGGCGTCCTGGAGCGCCGCTACGAGGGCGGCATGCTCCTCACCGAGGGCGAGCTCGCCGAGGCCGTGGGCGTGTCGCGGACCCCGGTACGGGAGGCGCTGCTGCGGCTGGAGGTCGAGGGGCTGATCAAGCTCTATCCGAAGAAGGGCGCGATGGTCCTGCCGGTCTCCGCCCAGGAGATCGCGGACGTCGTGGAGACCCGGCTGCTGGTCGAGGAGCACGCGGCACGCAAGGCCGTGCCCGCGCCCGCCGCGCTGATCGAGGAGCTGGAGACGCTGCTGGCGACCATGCGGGAGCAGATCGCCGCCGGTGACCTGGCCGCCGTCTCGGTCACCGACCGCTGCTTCCACGCCGCGATCGTGCGCAGCGCGGGCAACCGGATCCTGGACCGGCTCTACGAGCAGCTGCGCGACCGCCAGCTGCGGATGGGTGTCGCGGTGATGCACGCGCACCCGGACCGGATCGCCAAGAACATCGCCGAGCACTCCGAGATCCTCGAAGCGCTGCGGGCCGGTGACCCGGAGGCGGCCACGGCCGCCGTGCACCGGCACGTCAGCTGGGTGCGGAACCTGGCCCAGGGGGACGTGCGATGACCACCGCACAGAGCGCCCCGGTCGCACTGCCCGGTGATCCGCCCGGCGGCCGGAAGGCCGTGTGGGTCTGGGGCATCGGCGTCGCGGTCTACTTCGTCGCGATCATCTACCGCACCAGCCTCGGCGTCGCGGGACTGGACGCCGCCGAGCGCTTCCACATCAACGCCTCGGCGCTGTCCACCTTCTCCATCCTCCAACTGCTGGTCTACGCCGGCATGCAGATACCCGTCGGCCTGATGGTCGACAAGATGGGCCCGAAGAAGGTCCTGATCCTCGGCGCGACGCTCTACACCGTGGGCCAGCTCGGCTTCGCGCTCTCCAGCTCGTACGTCATGGCGCTCGTCTCCCGCGGGCTGCTGGGCTGCGGCGACGCGATGACGTTCATCAGCGTGCTGCGGCTGGGCACCCGCTGGTTCCCGGCCCGCCGCGGCCCGCTGATCGCTCAGGTCGCCGCGCTGATCGGCATGTCCGGCAACCTCGTCTCCACCCTGGTCCTCGCCCGGCTGCTGGACACCCTCGGCTGGACGCCGACCTTCGCGGGCAGCGCCGTCTGCGGCATCGTGGTCATCGCGCTGGTCCTGCTTTTCCTGAAGGACCACCCCGAGGGGTTCGCCCCCGTGCCCACGAGCAAGCCGGCCGCCGGCGGCGGCTACGTACGGCGGCAGATCTCCCAGTGCTGGCGGGAGCCCGGCACCCGGCTCGGCATGTGGGTGCACTTCACCACCCAGTTCCCCGCGATGTTCTTCCTGCTGCTGTGGGGGATGCCGTTCCTGGTCGAGGCGGAGGGCCTGACCGAGACCGCGGCCGGCGGCCTGCTGACGCTCATCGTGGTCTCGAACATGGCCTCCGGGCTGGTCTACGGGCAGGTCATCGCCCGCCACCACGCGGCCCGGCTGCCGCTCGCGCTCGGCACCGTCGCCGCCACGGCGACGCTCTGGGCGGCCATGCTGTGCTGGCCCGGGCACGCGCCGATGGCACTGCTGGTCGTCACCTGCCTCGTGCTCGGGACCTGCGGCCCCGCCTCGATGATCGGCTTCGACTTCGCCCGCCCGGCCAACCCGCCGGAGCGCCAGGGCACCGCCTCCGGCATCGTCAACATGGGCGGCTTCATCGCCTCGATGACGACCCTGCTCGCGGTCGGCGTCCTGCTGGACGCCACGGGCGACAACTACCGCATCGCCTTCGTGACGGTGTTCGTCCTGGAGGCGCTCGGCCTCAGCCAGATCCTGCGGCTGCGCAAGCGGGCGGCGCGCCGGGAGAGCGAGCGGACGGTCGCCAGCCGGGTGGAGGCGGTGCACGTACCGGTGTGACCGTCCGGCGCGCGTTCACGCGGCGCGCGCCTCCCGGGTACGTACGAGGGCCCGCCGCCGTGCTCCACGGCGGCGGGCCCGCCCGCTTCTCCCGTCTCCTGCCACGCCCGCGCTACGGCCGCTACGGCGTCACCGCGAAGTGGTCCAGCACCGCCTCGCCCAGCGCCCGGTCACCGTCGATCTTGATCTGGTCGGCGACGGCGGCGGGCCGCACCCGGCCGCACGCCAGCCGTACGTAGGTCTCCCAGTCCGTGGTGAGCGTCACCGCCGGGCCCAGCGAGACGCTGCCGTCGACCGAGCCGCGGCCCTCAGCGTCGACCCGTACCGTCCGCATGAACTCCACCGGGCCGGTCACGTCGATCACCACGGCGGTGCCGGCCGGGGCGCCCGTGCTCTCGGCCACGACCTTGGCGAGCGAGGGTATGAGGAAATCGCGCGTGACGTGGGCGCCGGGGGAGTCGAGGTTGCCGGGCTGCCCCAGCGCCCGCCGGATGTCCTGCTCGTGCGCCCAGGTGTCGAACGCCCGCACCTTCAGTGCGTGTTCGAGCGTCTGCTCCTTGCCCTGGGGGCCGCGGACGGTGGCGTCCGGCTCCCGCGTCTCGTTGCGCAGCTGCCGGGCCCGGCGGATGATCGTGTACTCCAGCTCGGCCGTCATCTCGGGGCCGGTGTGGTGCCGCCGGACGTCGACCTGCATCTCCATGTACCGCGCGAACTCGCTGCGTACGTGGTAGAGATCGCGCGGCAGCGAGTGGATGGGGCGCGGATCGCCCAGCGCCTCGCAGTCCAGGCCGATGAGATGGGACACCACGTCCCGCACCGACCAGCCGGGGCATTCGGTGGCGCGATTCCACTCCCCTTCCACGAGCGGTGTCACCAGCTCGGATATTGCTTCGATGGAGTGCGTCCAGGCGTCGATGGAGGGCTGAAGGACTGGGTGGACGGTCACGGGACCCCTCGGACGGTTCGTACGCGGGCTGCTGTCTGTGCAGTTAAGTTACGCTGCGCACGGGCACCCCGGCAGTGCTTTCGGGTGACCATCGTAGGCATTTTTTGACGGCGAACCGGCTCCGAAGACCAGGCGGTGGTACTGTGCGCGCTTCACTGATCCAAGTCGGTGTGGACCAGCAGGAATCGGTCAATTCCCGTCGCGAGCGAGTGGCTTCGCTCGTGCGTGCTCAAACGGCGTCCGACCTCGTGGTGTTGCCCGAACTGTGGCCGGTCGGCGCCTTCGCGTACGACGCGTTCGAGGAGGTGGCGGAGCCGCTGGACGGCCCGACCCACCGGCTGATGTCCGCGGCGGCGCGGGACGCGGGCGTCTGGCTGCACGCCGGGTCCGTCATCGAGCGGGCAGCGGACGGCGCGCTCTACAACACCGCGCTGGTGTACTCCCCCGACGGCGAGCAGATCGCGCACTACCGCAAGATCCACCGCTTCGGCTTCGACAAGGGCGAGGCGACCCTGCTGGGCGCCGGCACCGAGCCGGTGACGGTCGAGCTGCCGGCCACCACGCTGGGCCTGGCCACCTGCTACGACCTCCGGTTCCCCGAGCTGTTCCGGCAGCTGGTGGACGCCGGCGCGCAGACCCTGGTGATCCCGGCCGGCTGGCCGGAGCGGCGCCGCGCGCACTGGTCGCTGCTGGCCCGCGCCCGCGCGGTGGAGAACCAGGCATACGTGCTCGCCTGCGGCACGGGCGGCACCCACGGCGGGGTCGAGCAGGCCGGACACAGCGTGATCGTCGACCCGTGGGGCGAGGTGCTGGCGGAGGCGGGCCCCGACGAGGAGATCATCAGCGCCGAGCTGGACCCGGAGCTCGTCGGGAAGACCCGGCACGTCTTCCCCGTCCTGCGGGACCGGGTACTGGGCCTGCCGACGCCGTGACGGGGGCGGGGCCCGGGGCACGTACTCGCCGTGCGCGTCCCGGGTCCCGCGCTCAGTCCTCGCGCTCCCGCTCCGCCAGCCGGATCACGCACACCGCGATCGCGATCAGCAGTGGGGCGTCCGGCTCAGTCCTCGCGCTCCCGCTCCGCCAGCCGGATCACGCACACCGCGATCGCGATCAGCAGCGGGGCGTCCGCGTCCTCGCGCAGCACGTTGACCGCGTAGGTGTCCCGTACGGTCAGCCAGCGCCGGGAGATCTCCGCCAGCAGCTCGCCGTCGTACTCGACCGCGAACTCCCGGTCCAGGATCTTGCCGCTGACGTCCAGCTCCGTGCCGTCCACCAGCTCCACGCGGTAGTGGTTGCGCAGCAGCGACAGCCGCTTGCGGCGGATGGTCGCCAGCGCCTCGTCGTCCCGCTCGATCGTCATCGCGTCGCGCAGGCTGAGCACCTTTTTGCGCAGCGTGATGAGGACCCGGCCCTCGCGGTCCTTGATCTCGAAGGTCTCCCGCATGCGGAGCGCCTTGCCGTCGACGAGGTAGACGTGGCGTCCCGTCTCGTCCTCGATCCAGTAGTCCTCGCCGATGCCGAAGATCCGGTCGCGTACCAGGTATCTCATGCCCTGACGCCTTCCCCCGGGCCCCGCCGGAATGCGCGACCGGGTGGGTGGCGTTGAATGTGCACATGGCTTCACGTGCACGCGTCCGGGCCCCCGAGCTGGTCGGCAAGGGCGGCTGGCTCAATACGGGCGACAAGGAACTGACCCTCTCCGACCTGCGGGGACGCATCGTCGTCCTGGATTTCTGGACGTTCTGCTGCGTGAACTGTCTGCACGTCCTGGACGAGCTGCGGGAGCTGGAGGAGCGGCACCGCGACACCGTCGTGATCATTGGTGTGCACTCCCCGAAGTTCGTGCACGAGGCGGAGCACCAGGCGGTCGTCGACGCCGTCGAGCGGTACGAGGTCGAGCACCCCGTGCTGGACGACCCCGAGCTGGCCACGTGGAAGCAGTACGCCGTCCGCGCCTGGCCGACGCTGGTCGTCATCGACCCCGAGGGCTACGTCGTCGCCCAGCACGCCGGTGAGGGCCACGCCCACGCCATCGAGAAGCTGGTCGAGGAGCTGGAGGCCGAGCACGACGCGAAGGGCACGCTGCGCCGCGGCGACGGCCCGTACGTACCGCCCGAGCCGGTGGCCACCGACCTCCGCTTCCCCGGCAAGGCGCTCCAGCTGCCCGGCGGGTCCTTCCTGGTCTCCGACACCACCCGGCACCAGCTGGTGGAGCTGGACGCGGACGGCGAGAGCGTGCTGCGCCGGATCGGCACCGGCGAGCGCGGCCTGACCGACGGGCCCGCCGAGGCCGCCGCCTTCAGCGAGCCGCAGGGCCTGGCGCTGTTGCCTGGGGGCACGGTGGTCGTCGCGGACACCGTCAACCACGCGCTGCGCACCTTCGACCCCGCCACCGGCGAGGTCGCCACCGTCGCCGGTACCGGCCGGCAGTGGTGGCAGGGCTCGGCCACCGAGGGCCCGGCCCGCGAGGTGGACCTCTCCTCGCCGTGGGACGTGGCGTACTTCGACGGCCGGGTGTGGATCGCCATGGCCGGCGTGCACCAGCTGTGGACGTACGACCCGGAGGCCGGCACCGTACGGGCCGCCGCGGGCACGACCAACGAGGGCCTGGTCGACGGCCCGGCCGCCGAGGCCTGGTTCGCGCAGCCCTCGGGCCTCGCGGCCACCGAGGACCGGCTGTGGATCGCGGACTCCGAGACCAGCGCGGTCCGCTGGATCGACCGCGAGGGCACCGTGCACACGGCGGTGGGCACCGGGCTCTTCGACTTCGGCCACCGCGACGGCGCTGCGGACCAGGCGCTGCTCCAGCACCCCCTGGGCGTCACCGCGCTGCCGGACGGCTCGGTCGCGGTCTCCGACACCTACAACCACGCGCTGCGCCGCTTCGACCCGGCGACCGGCGAGGTGACCACGCTCGCCACCGACCTGCGGGAGCCGTCGGACGCGGTGCTCGTCGGCGACGACATCGTGGTCGTGGAGTCGGCGCGGCACCGGCTGACCCGGCTGCGGCTGCCCGAGGAGGCGGTACGGGTCGAGTCCGTCGCGCACCGCACCCAGCGCGCCGCCACCGAGGTGGCCCCGGGCCGGCTCCGCCTGGACGTGGTCTTCCAGGCGCCGGCCGGCCAGAAGCTGGACACCCGCTACGGCCCCTCGACCCGGCTGCTGGTCAGCTCGACCCCGCCGGAGCTGCTGGCCGAGGGCGACGGCGCGGACACCGACCTCAGCCGTGACCTGGTCCTCGCGGACGGGGTCACGGAGGGCGTGCTGCACGTCTCGGCGATGGCCGCGTCCTGCGACGACGACCCGGACATCGAGTACCCGGCCTGCCATGTGCACCAGCAGGACTGGGGCGTGCCGGTCACCGTCACCGCTGACGGGACCGCCCGGCTCGGTCTGGTCCTGGCGGGCATGGACAGCGAGGGCTGAGCCCCGGCGGCGGATCAGTCCGGGCAGTTGCGGAGCGAGGAGTACTGCAGCTGCCCGGGGTCGATCCGGACGCCGGGCACCCACAGCTTCTTGCCGTCCTTGCGGACCTCGTACCAGACGCTGCTGTGGCCGCCTGCCTCGTCGGTGACGGTGACGCCGTTGGCGATGCGGCAGTGGGCGGTCAGCCGGTCGCCGTGCCAGGCCCGCCCGCCGATGTTGGAGGGCCGGTAGGGGACGTAGGGATCGAGCGCGAGGCCGAGGGCGCATTCTCTGCTGCGGCTGTCCCGGCAGGCCTTCTCGATGTTGTGGATGGTGATCCGCTCGGTCTCGTGGTTCTTGGCGGCCGGGCCGGTTTCACGTGAAACACCCTGCCCTGCCGGGGAGTCGGGGGGCGAGCCGGTGGCGAGGTGAATGGCCACGGCGGTGGCCGCTCCGATGACGAGCACGGTGCCCACCACCGCGAGGATCCACTTCGGCCTGGGCGAGGACGCCGGGGGCCGGTCCGGCGCTTCGCCGGCCTCCTCCCCGGGCCCAGGACCGTCCGTGCCCTCCGTCGCGCTCGCGGGCGCCGCTTCGTTGGCGAGATGCAGCAGCCGCACCAGGTCGGGCAGCCGGTCCTCACCGGTGAAGGAGAGCTTGCACCACTGCACCAACAGCCGTTCGTCCGGCAGGCTCTGGCCGCGCAGGTAGCGGGAGAGCGAGGATCTGCTGGCGGGCAGCCGGGCTTCCAGTTCCTTCAGGCTCAGTCCCAGTTCGCCGTGCATGTGACGCAGCCCGGACACGAAGTCGCGTACCGGACCGTCGAGTTGGTCGGGCAAGGGGGCGAGCGGCTTACGGCGGGGATTGGTGGCGCGGTTCGGATTCCCATGCACGGACGGCATTCCAGCACAGCCGCGGCACGCACCGCGAGAGGCACTTCCGCTCCCCTGTGGCGGAAGTGCCTCTCGTTACAGAATCCGGATGGTGACCGGATCAGTCCGTGAACTTCACGGGACGGTAGGGCTTGAACTCCCCGCCGTTGAGCCCGTAGGTGAGCGACCGGTGGTCGGTGCCGTGGCCGCCGCGCTGCTCGTACGCGGTGTAGGAAGTGTGGGCCGCGTTGTCCCACTTCTCGAACATCACGACGTGCCGGGTGTTGTTGTCACCGGCCGCGTCGATGAGCAGGTCGCCGGGCTTCAGCTCGTTGACGGAGACCGGCCGGGTGATCTTGGAGCTGGTGAGCCCCACGGTGTTGGTGCCGGGCGCGCCCAGGTTCAGCGCCATGGAGACGTAGCCGGAGCAGTCCTGGCGGTACCCGTCCTTCCAGTTCTTCGCCTGGCTGTAGGGCACCTGCGCGCCGTTGTTAGCGGTCAGCCAGGTGGCCGCGCGCTGCAGCGCCTCGCCGCGGGTGCCACCGGGTGCCGGCGGGGGCGGGTTCTGGCCGCCCTGCTCCGGTACACCGGGCAGCTTGTCCTGCGGGATGTCGACGGCGATCACGCTGAGGAAGCCGGTCACCGGGCCCGTGATGTGGGCCATGTAGGTCGAGCAGGCGCTGCCCTCGCAGACCTTCTTGCCGGTGTTGACCTGGTAGTCCGCGGTGATCTTGTCCTGGCCGGCCGTGTCCTTGTTGATCATGCCGACGGACGGCGAGTTGGCGTCGGGCGAGGCGTGCACCACCCAGCGGGTCCCCCAGGTCGGGAAGGTGCTGCCGGCGGCCGTCGTCTTGAGCGCGGCGGCGGCGCCTGCCTGAGTCTTCAGGTCCGCCTTGGTGTCCCGCGTCTTGACGGTGGTCTGCGCGGCGGCCTTGCTGCCGGTGTCGGCCTTCGCCTCCCCGCCGGAGCAGCCGGTGACGGCGGCGATGCCGATGCCCGCCGCGGCGACCGCGGGCAGGACGCGGCGCAGCGTGGTCGTGCCGAATGTGGTGCGCTTGGTCTGCGACATGATGGATTCCCCTCGTTTGTGAGGCGGTGAGCGCCGCGCTGTCCGGTGCGGCGCACTGTCGGCCTCGGCGACGGGATCCATCATTGGGCGGGCAGAAGGGGTTTTCCGGGGCTGCCGTGTCCCATGGGACGTTCCGCCCGTCGGGACGCCCACGAGACGCCGCTGACCTGCTGGGACGTGGGACGCGGCGGGGCCGGCGCGGGATGCCCCGCGGGCGGCTCCGGGACATGACGGGACGTGCGGGCCCCGCGGCAGGGCTCCCCTGTGCACATGCGGCAGGGCCTTCCGTGCGCGCACGCGAGAGGGGCGCCCGCGCGGTGTTGCGCGGGCGCCCCTTCAGGCAAGTACGTATGAGGTCCGAGTGTCACATGAGGTCACATGGCCGCGGGTCCGTCACTCGTAGCCGTGCCGGTGAGTCTCCTCGATCACCGGGGCTGCGGGCGGCGGCGGTTGCATCCGACGACGCTTGAAGATGCTGACGTACGCGGCAATACCGATGATGCCGACCGCCATCAGGATCAGGCCCACGAGATCGAGATTGACCCCGGCCATCTGCCAGTCCACCGCGAACGTCAGGATCCCTCCGACGGCGAGCAGACCGATGCACCAGCCGATGCCCATGATGTGCGCCTCCTCTTGATCGGCGGTTCCGGGCAGGTCGTGCCCCGGGTACCCGGCCGTCAAGCTGTCAATCAGGAGACACACAACAAGAGTTGCGGCACCTCAATCGCCCGGTTCCGTCCCTTCCGCCGCACCGGTCCCGTCCCGTGCGAACAGCTGCGTCAGCGTGCTGATCGTGTAGACGTCCGTGGCCGCCTCGTCGACCAGGTGCATCTCGGCCAGCCGGGCCAGTCCGTCCTGCGTGCGCTCCAGGTCCGAGCCGGCCAGCGCGGCCGCCGCCGAGGCGTTCAGCTGCCCGTCCGCACTGGTCGCCAGGGCGCTCAGCAGCCGCGCGTCGTCCGCCGACAGCCGGGCCACGGACATCCGCAGCGCCGAGGCGATCCCGGTGTCCTCCGCCGACAGCAGGGACAGCCGGCGCCGCTCGTCGCGCAGCGCGGACGCCAGCCGGGCCAGCCGCCAGCGGGGCCGTGCGGTCAGCTGGGCGACCGCCGCGCGCAGCGCCAGCGGCAGCCCGTCGCAGAGCTCGACCAGTTCGCGGGCGGCCTCCGGATCCTCGTCCACCCGCTCGGCGCCGAGCATCGCGCCGAGCAGGGCCACGCCCTCGGCCACGCCGAACACCTGGAGCCCCACCGGCCGGGCGCAGTCGGTGGCCACCAGCCCGTCCAGCCTGCTGCGGCTGGTGACGACCGTGGCGCAGCCCGGCCCGCCCGGCAGCAGCGGCCGCACCTGCGCGGAGCTGTGCGCGTTGTCCAGCACCACCAGCAGCCTGCGGTCCGCGACGAGCGACCGGAAGAGCGCGGAAGCGGCCGTCGCGGAGGCCGGCACGGCGTGCTCCGGCGTGCCCAGGGCGGTGAGGAAGAAGCGCAGCACGGCGGCCGGTTCGGTGGCTTCGCCCTCGCCGAAGCCCCGCAGGTCGGCGAAGAGTTGCCCGTCCGGGTACTCGGCGGCGTGCTGGTGCGCCCACTGCACGGCACATGCGGTCTTGCCGACCCCGGCCGGTCCGGTGACGACCGCCAGCGGGCTGTCGCCGTCACCGGCGTCGCCGGTGAGCGCCGTGGTGAGCCGGCCCATCGCCGCCTCGCGGCCCAGGAAACGGGCCGGCGGGCGGGGCAGCAGCCGCGGCGGGGCCGTGGCCGCGCCGCTCGCGCCTCCGTCCGCTCCGGGCTCCGCCGCGCCGGTTTCACGTGAAACCCCCGCGTCCGGCCTCCCGGTGGCGTCCGCGTCCCGTTGTCCGGGCATCCGGGACCCGGCGGCGGGAGCACCGGCCGCGGCGTCGGCAGCCGGTGCCGCGTCGGCCCCTGAAGCCGTCTCCTCGGCCCGCAGGATCTGCTCGTAGGCCTCCCGCAGCCGGGCGCCCGGGTCCACGCCCAGCTCCTCGCTCAGCAGGCGCCGGGTGCGGTGGTACCAGTCCAGCGCGTCGGACTGGCGTCCCGTACGGAACAGCGCCCGCATCAGGGCGGCGATCAGCCCTTCCCGCAGCGGGTGCGCCACGGCGGCGTTGTAGAGGACCGAAGCGGCCTGCTCGTGCTCGCCCAGCGCGCTGTGGGCACGGGCCAGCGCCTCCACGGCGGTCAGCCGCCGTTCGTCCAGCGCGTGCGTGGCGGCGGCGAACGGCGGGCTGGTGACCGTGCCGGTCAGCGCCGGGCCGCGCCACAGCCCGAGCGCCTCGCGCAGCAGCGGCACGGCGTCGGCGGGGGCCGACTCCGGCCGGGCCAGCGAGACCAGTTCACCGAACCGGTGGGCGTCGATCAGTTCCTCGGGGAGCCGCAGCAGGTATGCCGAGCCATGGGTGGCCAGCTCCACGCCGTACGCCTCCGCGCCGCCCTCGGCGAGCGTGGCGCGCAGCCGCGAGACATGTCCCTGCACGACCGTACGGGCATGCGCGGGCGGCTCGTCCTCCCACAGGGAGTCGATCAACTGCTCCAGCGGGACCGTGGTGTTGGGGCGCAGGAGCAGCAGCGCGAGCACGCTGCGCCGTTTGGCGGGCCCGAGCGGGAGTTCACCTGCGGCAGTGGTGACGGCGACCGGACCGAGCAGGGAGAATTCCAACTCAGCCCTCCAGGAAGGACGTCAGGGCGGTGGCCAGCAGGTGCGGGTCCTCGGCACCGCACAGCTCGCGCGCCGAGTGCATGGACAGGATCGCGACGCCGATGTCGACGGTGGTGATGCCGTGCCGGGCGGCGGTGATCGGGCCGATCGTCGTGCCGCACGGCATGGAGTTGTTGGAGACGAACGACTGCCAGGGCACGCCGGCCCGTTCGCAGGCGTCGGCGAAGACCGCGCGGCCGCCGCCGTCGGTGGCGTACCGCTGGTTGACGTTGACCTTCAGGATGGGGCCGCCGTTCGGCATCGGGTGGTGGCCGGGCTCGTGCCGCTCGGAGTAGTTCGGGTGCACGGCGTGGCCGGTGTCGGAGGACAGACACACCGTACCTGCGAAGGCTCGGGCCTTGTCCTCGTAGGAACCGCCGCGGGCGAAGACCGAACGCTCCAGCACCGTGCCCAGCAGCGGGCCGTCGGCGCCGGTGTCGGACTGGCTGCCGTTCTCCTCGTGGTCGAAGGCGGCCAGCACCGGGATGCAGGTCAGGTCGTCGCGTGCGGAGGCGGCGGCGAGCGCGGCCGCACCGGCGTGCACGGACAGCAGGTTGTCCATCCGGGGGCCGGCGAGCAGCTCCCGGTCCCGGCCGAGGTAGGCGGGCGGCTCGACGCTGTGCACCATCAGGTCCCAGCCGCGGACCTCCCCCGCGGCGACCCCCGCTTCCTGCTCGACGAAGGAGAGCAGGTCGCCCTCCTGGACCTCGCCCAGGCCCCAGACGGGCGTCATGTGCCGCTGCTTGTCGAGCTTGAGGCCGTCGGCGTTGACCGAGCGGTCGAGGTGGACGGCCAGCTGCGGTACGCGCATCAGCGGCCGGTCGACGTTGACCAGCCGGTGGCTGCCGTCCCGCAGCGTCAGCCGCCCGGACAGGCCCAGGTCCCGGTCGAGCCAGGTGTTGAGCAGCGTGCCGCCGTAGATCTCGACCGCGATCTGCCGCCAGCCGCGCGACCCGGTGTCCGGGAGCGGCTTCACCCGCAGGTTGGGCGAGTCGGTGTGCGCGCCGACGATGCGGTAGGGCGTCGCCGGAGTGGCCCCCTCGGGCACGTACCAGGCGATGATCGCGCCGCCGCGGAGCACGTACTTGCCGCCTGCCTCGCCGTCCCAGGCGTCGGTCTCGGCGACCTGCCGGAAGCCGGCCTTCTCCAGCCGGGCGGCCGCGTTCGCCACGGCGTGGTACGGCGACGGGCTCGCGGCGAGGAAGGACATCAGGTCGTCGGTGTGGCCGCGGTCGAAGCGGACAGATGTGCTCATGGATTCAGCATAAGGAGGCGTCGCACCGGGTGGGTGGTACGCCGTACGGATGAGTGGAATACGGCGCCCGCGTGACCGGTGTTCTCTGTGTGACGGGAGGGATTCGGCGGCAGGGCCCGCGGCACGCCGGTGGCCCGAGGCCGTCGCGGGAGGCCCCGCCGCCCGCAGCGGTACGCCGACGGCCCCGCCCGGAGCGAACCGGGCGGGGCCACGACGAGCGGCAGGCGGGCGGCACGGGCCCTCAGCGGCGGGAAACGCCGCCCCGGATCAGAACGCCGCCTCGTCCAGCTCCATCAGGGACTGGTCGACGGACTCGGCGAGCCCGCGCTGCACGGTGACGTTCGGCAGGACGTTGTGCGCGAAGAACTTCGCTGCCGCGATCTTGCCCTGGTAGAACGCCTTGTCCTTGGAGGAAGCCGTCGCCAGCTTCTCCTGGGCCACCGCGGCGCCCTTGAGCAGCAGGTAGCCGATGACGACGTCACCCGAGGCCAGCAGGAGGCGGGTGGTGTTCAGGCCCACCTTGTAGATGGACTTGACGTCCTTCTCGGTGGCGGCGAGGTCGGTCAGCATCGCGCCGACGATCGCCTCCAGGTCACCGGCCGCCTTGGCCAGCTCGCCGCGGGCGCCCTCCAGCTCCTCGCCGCCGACCGCCTCGGCCAGGAACTTCTTGATGGTCTCGGACAGGGTGGTCAGCGCCGCGCCCTGGTTGCGGACGATCTTCCGGAAGAAGAAGTCCTGGCCCTGGATCGCGGTGGTGCCCTCGTAGAGGGTGTCGATCTTGGAGTCCCGGATGTACTGCTCGATCGGGTACTCCTGCAGGTAGCCGGAGCCGCCGAAGGTCTGCAGCGACTGGGCCAGCTGCTCGTAGGACTTCTCCGAGCCGTAGCCCTTCACGATCGGCAGCAGCAGGTCGTTCAGCGCGTGCTCGGCGGAGGCGTCCTCGCCCGCGCTCTCCTTGATCAGGATCTCGTCCTGCACGGTGGCCGTGTAGAGGACGAGGGCGCGCATGCCCTCGGCGTACGACTTCTGCGTCATCAGCGAGCGGCGCACGTCGGGGTGGTGGGTGATGGTGACGCGCGGCGCGGTCTTGTCGGTGAAGGCCGCCAGGTCCGGGCCCTGCACGCGCTCCTTGGCGTACTCCAGGGCGTTCAGGTAGCCGGTCGACAGGGTGGCGATGGCCTTCGTGCCGACCATCATCCGCGCGAACTCGATGATGCGGAACATCTGGCGGATGCCGTCGTGCTTCTCGCCGATGAGCCAGCCCTTGGCGGGGTGCTTGTCGCCGAAGGTCATCTCGCAGGTGTTGGAGGCCTTCAGGCCCATCTTGTGCTCGACGTTGGTGGCGTAGACGCCGTTGCGGTCGCCCAGCTCACCGGTCTCGAAGTCGAACTCGTACTTCGGCACGAGGAAGAGGGAGAGGCCCTTGGTGCCCGGGCCGTGGCCCTCGGGGCGCGCGAGCACGTAGTGAAGGATGTTCTCCGACATGTCGTGCTCACCGGAGGTGATGAAGCGCTTCACACCCTCGATGTGCCAGGAGCCGTCCTCCTGCTTGATCGCCTTGGTGCGGCCGGCGCCGACGTCCGAGCCCGCGTCGGGCTCGGTCAGCACCATCGTGGAGCCCCAGCCCTTCTCCGTGGCGACCTTGGCGATGTGCTTCTGCTGCTCGGTGCCCTCCTCGAAGAGCACGCCGGCGAAGGCCGGGCCGGAGGCGTACATCCACACGGCCGGGTTCGAGCCCAGGATGGACTCGGCGAAGGCCCACAGCAGGGAGCGCGGCGTCGTGGTGCCGCCGATCTCCTCCGGCACGCCCAGCCGCCACCACTCGGCGTCCATGTACGCCTGGTAGCTCTTCTTGAAGGACGCCGGGACCGGCGCGGTGTTGGTCTCCGGGTCGAAGACCGGGGGGTTCCGGTCGGCATCGGTGTACGACTCGGCCAGCTCGTTCTCCGCCAGCCGCGCGATCTCGGACAGCACGCTCTTGGCTGTGTCGACGTCCATCTCGGCGAACGGTCCGGTGCCGTACACGCTGTCGCGGCCGAGTACCTCGAAGAGGTTGAACTCGATGTCGCGGAGATTCGACTTGTAGTGCCCCATGGCGACGGCTCCGTAATCCTTCGTGAGGAGGTCCTCAAACGCATACCAGGTAGTAGCTACCAGGATGCTACCCGTCGGTAATAAGAAGCAACCCCTAACGGCCCATCTGTGACTCAGTACGCTTTGCAGCTATGTACGGCTACGACCAGAACGTGGGTGCGGGTCAGCAGGGTTACGGTGCTGCGCCGCCTCCGCCGCAGCAGGCTCCTGGCGGTTACGGCGGGCAGCCGCTGTACCCCGAGCCGTCCCCGCCCTCCTTTGCCGACGCGGTGCGTGCCTTCACCACCGGGTCGATGTCCGCCGAGGACTTCCAAGGGATCTTCTCGACCTCCAAGGTGTACTGCCCGCGCGGCGACAATCCGGGGTTCCTGGCGCTGCACAACACCCAGCAGCCGGTGATCCCGATGTTCACCTCGCTCAAGGAGCTGCGCGCGTACGCCGGCAAGGAGTCCAAGTACTTCGTGATCACTGGCGCCGAGGTGCTGGACCTGCTGCCCACCGGGTACGGCTTCGTGCTCGACATGGAGGGCGAGCACCGCATGGTCTTCGACGCCAAGGCCGTGGAGCAGATGGTCGACTTCGCGATGCGGCGGATGTACGGCTAGCACTCACTTCCCGGGTGGCCGAGGTGCCGCCCGTCCCGTCCCGGTGGGCCGGTCGCGTCCGTACGCGACCGGCCCACCGGTTTTCTCTCCCTTTTGACCTGCGGAAACGAGTCGGGAATGAAGTGCGCCTTGCAGGTTGTTCAGAGTTCAACTAAATTGAAAGCCGAACGACCGAGGAGGCCGTCATGCCCGCAGTGACCGTTGAGAACCCGCTGACCCTGCCGCGTGTCGCGGCGCCCGCCGACGCCCGGCAGCGCTCGGCGCTCGCCGTATCGACCGCACCCACCGGGTTCGAGGGCGAGGGCTTTCCCGTCCGCCGGGCCTTCGCCGGCATCGACTACAAGCACCTCGACCCGTTCATCATGATGGACCAGATGGGCGAGGTGGAGTACGCGCCCGGCGAGCCCAAGGGCACGCCCTGGCACCCGCACCGCGGCTTCGAGACGGTGACCTACCTGATCGACGGCACCTTCGTGCACCAGGACTCGCACGGGGGCGGCGGCACCATCAACGACGGCGACACCCAGTGGATGACGGCGGGCTCCGGCCTGCTGCACATCGAGGCGCCGCCGGAGTCGCTGGTGATGTCCGGCGGTCTCTTCCACGGCCTCCAGCTGTGGGTGAACCTGCCGAAGAAGGACAAGATGATGTCCCCCCGCTACCAGGACATCGGCGGCAGTCAGGTCAAGCTGCTGACCTCGTCCGACGGCGGTGCGCTGCTGCGGCTGATCGCGGGCGACATCGACGGGCACGAGGGTCCCGGCATCACGCACACGCCGATCACGATGATGCATGTGTCGATCAACCCGGGTGCCGAGCTGACGCTGCCCTGGCGGTCGGACTTCAACGCGCTGGCGTACGGGCTGGCCGGTCGCGGCACGGCGGGCCCCGAAGGCCGTCCGTTCCGCATGGGCCAGTCGGTCGTCTTCGGCGCCGGAGACTCGATCACGATCAAGGCGGACGCGACCCAGGAGTCGCGCAGCCCGAACTTCGAGGTCGTCCTCCTCGGCGGGCAGCCCATCCGCGAGCCGATGATGCACTACGGCCCGTTCGTGATGAACACCCACGCCGAGCTGGCCCAGGCCTTCGAGGACTTCCAGGCGGGCCGCCTCGGCACCATCCCGGCTGCTGCCGGCTGACCCGAACGCACTCCGGCCGGGCCCGGCGTTTCACGTGAAACGCCGGGCCCGGCTCTGTGCTGTGCGGGCCGTGACGCGCCCCCGCGTGGTGGACTGGGCGGGTGCAGAAACGGATGAACAGGGATGAACGGGAAGCTCTGCTTCCCCTCGGTGCGCGCCGGACCGCGGCCTGGTGCGGAGTGGCACTGCTCGTCGCCGCCGTGCTCGCGGTCGCCGTCTGGCTGACCGTGCACCTGAAGGCGGCCGTGACGCCCGTCCTGCTGGCCCTGCTCGGCAGTGCCCTGCTCGAACCGCTCTACCGGCGGCTCGTCGCGATGAAACTCAACCGCTCGCTGGCGTCCGCGCTGACCTGCGCCGCACTGCTGGTGGTCGTCGGCGGGGCCGGGTACATCGTGGTCTCCGCGCTGATCGACACCGGCAACCAGATCGTGGCGTCGGTCCAGCAGGCGACCAAGGAGCTGAGCAAGTACCTCGGCGCCTCCGGCGCCTCGCTCGGGGACCTGACGGGGAACATCAAGCAGCTGGCGGAGAAGTTCGGCGGCCGGGCCGCCACCGGGCTGCTCTCCGGCATCAGCCTGGTCGGCCAGACCGTGGCCGCCGCCGTGCTGGCGCTGCTGCTGACGTTCTTCTTCCTGCGGGACGCGGACAAGGCGGTGGGCGTGCTGCGGTCCTGGGCGCCGGGCGACTCCGGACCGCAGCTGGAGCGGATGGCGCGCCGCGGCTTCGAGGCCGTGGAGGGCTTCATGCGCGGCACGACCGTCATCGCGCTGATCGACGCCGTGTGCATCACCGTCGGGCTGCTGATCCTGGGCGTGCCGGGCGCGGTCGGGCTGAGCGCGCTGGTCTTCGTCGGCGCGTACATCCCGTACCTGGGCGCGTTCCTCTCCGGTGCCGTGTCGGTACTGGTGGCGCTGGCCGACCGGGGCTTCGTGATCGCACTGTGGGCGCTGGGCGTGGTGCTGTTCGTGCAGGTCCTGGAGGGGCACATCCTGCAGCCGCTCATCCAGAGCCGCACCGTCCACATGCACCCGGCCGTCGTGCTGATCGCGATCACCGCGGGCGCGAGCCTGGCGGGCATCCTCGGCATGCTGCTGGCCGTACCGCTGGCGGCCGCGGTGACGGGGATCCTGTCAGAGCTGCACGAGCGCTACGCCGCCGGTTCGGACAACGGCGGGCCGGACAGCGAGGGGCCGCCGTCCGGGGGCTCCTCCTCCGCGGAAACGCCGCCCTGAGCCGCGTCCGCCACGAGACCGCCGGCGTCCCCCGCGTCCTCGTACAGCTCGAACCAGATGGACTTGCCGTCCCCGCGCGGGTCCACGCCCCACGCGCCGGCCAGCAGCTCCATCAGGACCAGGCCGCGCCCGGAGGAGGCCAGCTCGCCGGGGCGGCGCCGGTGCGGCAGCTCGTCGCTGCTGTCCGCCACGTCCACCCGGATCCGCCGGGCACCCCGCGTACCGGAGATCTCGGCGACCAGCAGGGCGTCGCCGTCGGTGTGCAGCAGCACGTTGGTGACCATCTCGGAGACCATCAGGACGGCCGAGTCGACCTGGTCCTCGTCGGTCCAGTCGTGCAGGACGTCGCGGATCTGGCCGCGGGCCTCGGCGATCCGCTCCGGCTCGGCCTGCGCGATGGTCAGGACCGTACGGCGGACGGGCAGCCCGGGCTCCATGCCGCCGGTGCCGATGGCGCAGCTGGCGCTCTCCCGGGACAGCAGCAGCATCGCGATGTCGTCCTCGCGGCGGTCCGCCAGCGGCCCGGTGGTGTGGTGCGAGGACGGCCCGTGCACGGCCTGCACCAGGGCGTCCGCGAGCCGCTCCAGCCCGTCGTCGGTGTCCGGATCCTCGTGGGCCTCCATGACGTCCCGCAGCCGCGTCCAGCCGCTCTCCAGGTCGTGCCCGCCGGTCTCGATGAGCCCGTCCGTGCAGACCAGCATCGTCTCGCCGGGCTCCAGGACGAGCCGGGTGGTCGGGTAGTCCGTGTCCGGGTCGATGCCCAGCGGCATCCCGCCCGCGGTCGGCCGTACCAGCATCGTGCCGTCGGTCATCCGGATGGCGGGGTCGGGGTGGCCGGCCCGCGCGATGTCCAGCAGTCCGGTGGCCGGGTCGACCTCGATGTAGAGGCAGGTCGCGAAGCGCGGGTCCATCCCCTCGGCCTCGGTGTCGTTCAGGCCGGAGAGGAAGCGGGAGGCGCGGGAGAGCACGGCGTCGGGGTGGTGGCCCTCGGAGGCGTAGGCGCGCAGCGCGATCCGCAGCTGGCCCATGAGGCCGGCGGCCCGTACGTCGTGGCCCTGTACGTCCCCGATGACCAGCGCGATCCGGCCCGACGGCAGGGTGATCATGTCGTACCAGTCGCCGCCGACCTCCAGGCCGCCGCCGGTGGGCACGTACCGCGCGGCCACCGCCATCCCCGGGATGTCCGGCTGCACCGTCGGCATCATGCTGCGCTGCAGGCCGGTCGTCAGCTCCAGCTGCGATTCCTGGTCCCCGGCGCGGTGCAGGGCCTGCGCGAGCATCCGGGCGACGGTGGTGAGCACGGAGCGCTCGTCGGGGGTGAAGGCGACGCGGTGGCCGAAGGCGGCCATCCAGGCGCCGACCGTCCGGCCCGCGCTGATCAGCGGCAGAAAGGCCCAGGACTGGCGCTCGAAGCGCTCGGCCATCGGCCAGGTGGCGGGGAACCGGCGGCGGTACTCCTCCGGCGTGGGCAGGTAGATCGCCCGCCCGGTCCGTATCACCTCGGCGGCCGGGTAGTCGGTCTGCAGCGGCATGTCGACGAAGGGGCGCTCGGCGCCGGGCTTGTGGCCGTGGTGCCCGATCACCGATATGTGGTCGCCCTTGATGCCGAAGACGGCCAGCCCGTCGGGCATGAACCCGGGCATGGACAGGCCGGCGGCCACCCGCAGCACCTCGGCGGTGGAGCGGGCCTCGGCCAGCGCACGCCCCGCGTCCAGCAGGAACGCCTCGCGGGAGCGGCGCCAGTCGCCGGTGACGGGGGTGCGCGCCGCGGAGGTGCCCGGCTGCGGCTCGGGGACCTCCTGGAGGGTGCCGACCAGCTCGTAGCTGTTGTCCAGCGGGGTGACCCGGGCGCGGCAGCGGACGACGCGCTGTACCTTGCCGTCGTCGCGCATGACGCGGAGCCGGCCCTCGGCGAGGGTTCCCTCGGTCAGCGCGAGGTGGACGACGCCGTTGATCTCGGCGAAGTCGACGGCGTGGAAGCGGGAGCGGATGAATGCCTCGCTGAAGTCGGCGGGCTCCTCGGGCAGGCCGAGCAGCCTGGCCGCCTCGGCGTCCAGCGTCACCTTGCCGACTGCGTGGTCCCAGTGCCACAGGCCCGTGCCGATGGCGGCCAGGACGTCCTTGGTGCGCATTGCATCACTTTATGTGGGTTTCACGGAGGCCCACCAGTGAGAAGGACGTGACCCTGGTCCCATGGTGTGCCGACAGGAAGTCCTCCGGTACTTCCCGGGGGGATCCCCGCGAGTTTCTTGACGTGTATATGGCAACCCGTGACGAGGGGGCGGAGCGGTAACCTGGAGCGGTTATGCCAATCCTGGGGTGATCATCGGGTGTCGCCCGGGAGCCGACCCGGCCTCCCGCCCCCGTTGCCCCACCTCGACTCGCGACGACTTGGATGAGCGATGCATCGGTACCGGTCCCATAACTGCGGCGAGCTCCGGGCCGCGGACGTCGACACGGACGTCCGCCTCAGCGGCTGGCTGCACAATCGACGTGACCTGGGCGGCATCCTCTTCATCGATCTGCGCGACCACTACGGCATCACGCAGCTCGTCGCCCGCCCCGGCACCCCCGCCAACGAAGCGCTCGGCTCCCTGACCAAGGAGACCGTCGTCCGCATCGACGGCAAGGTCAGCGCCCGCGGCACGGACAACGTCAACCCCGACCTGCCGACCGGCGAGGTCGAGATCGAGGTCTCCGCCGTCGAGGTGCTCGGCGCCGCCGAGCAGATCCCCTTCACGATCAACGCCGAGGACGGGGTCAACGAGGAGAAGCGCCTGGAGTACCGCTTCCTCGACCTCCGCCGCGAGCGCATGCACCGCAACATCATGCTGCGCACGGCCGTCATCTCCGCCATCCGCCACAAGATGGTCTCCCTCGGCTTCAACGAGATGGCGACGCCGATCCTGTCCGCGACCTCCCCCGAGGGCGCGCGCGACTTCCTGGTCCCCTCGCGCCTGCACGCCGGCCGGTTCTACGCCCTGCCGCAGGCCCCGCAGCAGTTCAAGCAGCTGCTGATGATCGCGGGCTTCGACCGGTACTTCCAGATCGCGCCGTGCTTCCGCGACGAGGACGCCCGCGCCGACCGCTCGCCGGGCGAGTTCTACCAGCTCGACATCGAGATGTCCTTCGTCGAGCAGGAGGACGTCTTCGGCCCGGTCGAGAAGCTGATGACCGAGCTCTTCACCGAGTTCGGCGGCGGCCGCGAGGTCACCTCCCCCTTCCCGCGGATCCCGTTCCGCGAGTCGATGCTCAAGTACGGCAACGACAAGCCGGACCTGCGCGCCAAGCTGGAGCTGGTGGACGTCTCCGACGTCTTCGCGGGCTCGGGCTTCAAGGCGTTCGCCGGCAAGCACGTCCGCGCGCTGGCCGTGCCGGACACCGCCGACCAGCCGCGCAAGTTCTTCGACGGGCTCGGCGACTACGCCGTCGAGCAGGGCGCGAAGGGCCTGGCCTGGGTCCGCGTCGGCGAGGTCCCCCAAGGCCTTGAGGGTCAGGGAGGTGCCCCCATCGCGCTGACCGGCCCGATCGCCAAGTTCCTCACCGAGGACGACGTGAAGGCCCTGGTCAGCAAGCTGGACCTGGCCCCCGGCCACGCCGTCTTCTTCGGCGCGGGCGAGTTCGACGAGGTCTCGAAGATCATGGGCGCGGTCCGCGTCGAGGCCGCGAAGCGCGCCGGCCACTTCGAGGAGGGCGTCTTCCGCTTCTGCTGGATCGTCGACTTCCCGATGTTCGAGAAGGACGAGGACACCGGCAAGATCGAGTTCTCCCACAACCCCTTCTCGATGCCCCAGGGCGGCCTGGAGGCGCTGGAGACCAAGGACCCGCTGGACATCCTGGCCTGGCAGTACGACATCGTCTGCAACGGCGTCGAGCTGTCCTCCGGCGCGATCCGTAACCACGAGCCCGAGGTCATGTACAAGGCCTTCTCGATCGCCGGTTACGACAAGGACACCGTCGAGGCGGAGTTCGGCGGCATGCTCCGCGCGTTCAAGTTCGGCGCCCCGCCGCACGGCGGCATCGCCCCGGGCGTGGACCGCATCGTGATGCTCCTCGCGGACGAGCCGAACATCCGCGAGACCATCGCCTTCCCGCTCAACGGCAACGCCCAGGACCTCCTCATGGGCGCCCCGAGCGAGGTCGAGGAGTCCCGCCTGAAGGAACTCCACCTCTCGATCCGCAAGCCGCAGGTGAAGTAGTAGTTCGTTCGTACGAGTGATGGGCCCGCGATCCACGGATCGCGGGCCTTTCGCGTGCCACGCTCCGGGCACGACGAGACTCAAGGCGAATCCGGCCGTGGTGGACAGGGAACACGTACCGTGGAAGGCACCACCGATCCCGGAGGAGGCCGACGTGGGCGCTGTCAGGCCGGGCACACGTGCCATGACCCAGGGCGGGTTCGAGGAGCTCGCGCGTATGGCGGACCAGCTGAGCGACGCCGTACGCCTTGAGTTCATCGACGGGAAAATCGGGGAGAAGGCTCTGCCGGATGGCGATCACGATGAGGTCATCGCATGGCTGGCCAGCATGTGCATTCAGGTGAACGCGGGCTGGTGGCTCTATCCGGAACGGGGCCTGAGGGTCGAAACGTACCGCAAGGGCAACGCTCGTCCCGACGGCTGCCTCGCTCCGCGCGGAACCTTCACTGGTCAGGGTGAGTGGGCGAATGCCGACGGAGTACTTATGACGGTCGAGGTCACTTCCCGTGACTACGACACCGATCGCCGGGACCGTGAGGAGAAGCCGAGAGCGTACGCCGAGTCCGGCATCCCGGTGTACTTGCTGATCGACCGGGACACCTGTGAGGTCAAGGTGCACTCACAGCCCGATGGGAAGCGCTACGAGATGGTCCTGACGGTGCCGTTCGGCAAGGTTGTCACGCTCCCGGACCCGGTAGGCATCGAGCTGGACACTGAGCCGCTGAAGGACTGGGTGCACTGACACCCCGAGCTTGAACGAGGGGCCCGGAACCGTTCGGTTCCGGGCCCCTCAAGTATGACTGCGTGCTTACTCCTCGCCGCCGAAGCGGTCGCGGTAGGTGGTCAGGTCGTCTTCGGTGATCTTGGCGAAGAGGACCGGGGGGACGGTGAAGGACGTGCCCGCCGGGACGGAGGAGAGGGACTTCGCCTCGTCCTGCGTGACCCAGAGCGCCGTGTCGTCGGCGAGGTCGAACGCGCCGCGCATCGCCTTCGCCGACGCCGGGATGAAGGGCTCGGAGACCACCGAGTACAGGTGGATGAGGTTCATCGCCGTACGCAGCGTCAGCGCGGCCGCGTCCTTGTCCGTCTTGATCTCCAGCCAGGGGGCCTTCTCCTCCAGGTAGGAGTTGCCCGCGCTCCACAGGGCGCGCAGCGAAGCGGCGGCCTTGCGGAACTGGAGGGCCTCCATGTGGCCCTCGTACTCAGCCAGCAGCTCGGCGATCTGCTCGCCCAGCTTCGCCTCGGCCTCGCCGGCCTCGGCACCCGCCGGGACCTCGTCACCGAAGCGCTTCCGCGAGAAGGACAGCACGCGGTTGACGAAGTTGCCGAGGGTGTCGGCCAGGTCCTTGTTGACCGAGGAGGAGAACAGCTCCCAGGTGAAGGACGTGTCGTCGGACTCCGGCGCGTTCGCGATCAGGAAGTAGCGCCAGTAGTCGGCGGGCAGCAGTTCCAGCGCCGCGTCGGTGAAGATGCCGCGCCGCTGCGAGGTGGAGAACTTGCCGCCGTAGTAGTTCAGCCAGTTGAAGGCCTTGAGGAAGTCGACCTTCTTCCACGGCTCGCGGGTGCCCAGCTGCGTGGCCGGGAACATCACGCTGTGGAACGGGACGTTGTCCTTGGCCATGAACTCCGTGTACCGGACGTCGTCGGCCTCGTACCACCACGACTTCCAGTCGCGGGTCTCGCCGTCGGGGGCCGCGTCCGCCCACTCCTTCGTCGAGCCGATGTACTCGATCGGGGCGTCGAACCAGACGTAGAAGACCTTGCCCTCGGCGGCGAGGTCCGGCCAGACGTCGGCCGGCACCGGTACGCCCCAGTCCAGGTCGCGGGTGATCGCGCGGTCGTGCAGGCCCTCGGTCAGCCACTTGCGGGCGATCGAGGAGGCCAGCGTCGGCCACTCCTCACCGGTCTCGTCGATGAACTTCTCGACCTCGCCCTGGAGTTTGGACTGCAGCAGGAAGAGGTGCTTGGTCTCGCGCACCTCCAGGTCGCTGCTGCCGCTGATCGCCGAGCGGGCGTCGATCAGGTCGGTCGGGTCCAGCACGCGGGTGCAGTTCTCGCACTGGTCGCCGCGGGCCTTGTCGTAGCCGCAGTGCGGGCACGTGCCGACGATGTAGCGGTCGGGCAGGAAGCGCTCGTCGGCCTTCGAGTAGACCTGGCGGATCGCCCGCTCCTCGATGAAGCCGTTCTCGTGCAGCTTGCGCGCGAAGTGCTGGGTCAGCTCGACGTTCTGCTGAGAGGAGCTGCGGCCGAAGTGGTCGAAGGCCAGCCCGAACCCCTCGTAGATCGCCTTCTGCGCGTCGTGCTGCTCGGCACAGAACGCGTCAACGGACTGGCCGGCGTCCTTCGCGGCCAGCTCGGCGGGGGTGCCGTGCTCATCGGTCGCGCAGATGTACAGCACGTCGTGCCCGCGCTGGCGCATATAGCGGGAGTACACGTCGGCCGGGAGCATGGACCCCACCATGTTGCCCAGGTGCTTGATCCCGTTGATGTACGGAAGGGCGCTGGTGATGAGGTGTCGAGCCATTGCCGGCTGCTCCCAAGTCGCTACGGTGAGTGATTTTTTGCACTACGGAACGCCAATATCGTACTCGCCCGACCGGGTGCCACCGCGCCCCCTTTCACCGGCTGGGACGCCCGTGCGCATGGTGCGCGGACGACCGGGGATGCTGTGAGAAGGAGGGGCCAGGGGGAGGGGCGGGCCATGGGAGAGCAACGGAGCTGGGTCTCGTCGAGCTACAGCTGTGACACGGACGCGACCTGCGTGGAAGTGGCGATCGCGGCGGGACGGGTGCACGTGCGGGATTCGCGGCAGGGCGGGGACGAGGACGCGCCCCGGCTGACGTTCTCCGTCGCGGCGTGGACGCTGTTCCTCGCGCATACGACGGCGGACTGAGCCATGAACGGATGTGGGCCGGTGCAGCGGAACGGCCCGGCCGCCCCGTGAGGGGCCGCCGGGCCGTGTCGGTTCCGCGCCGTTGCAGGTCAGCTTTCCCGCTGCCGGTCAGCTGTCCTTGAGCACGCCCGCGGCGCGCGCGTCGGCGAGCCACTCCGGGAACTCGATCATCAGCTGCGCGTAGAGGTCGGCGTCGGCCACGGCACGCGGGTCGCGGCCGGCGTGGAAGAAGCCGGCGTTGTCGACCTTGCGCTTCTCCGGCACGGCGAGGTCGTCCAGCTTGCGCAGGAAGTCGAAGCCCTTGGCCTCGGGGTCGCCGAAGCCGACGAACTGCCAGAAGATCGGCAGCCCGGCCGCCTCGCACAGCGCCTTCTCGGCGGCGGGCTTGGAGGTGGGGGCGCCGTCGGTCTGGAAGATCACGAACGCCGGGGCGGTCGTCTTCGACTTCTTGTAGTGGTCGATGACGGCCTTGATCGCCCAGTGGTAGTTGGTCCGGCCCATGTGGCCGAGGCCGGCGTGCAGCTCCTCGATCCGGCCCTCGTACGAGGTCAGGTCGATGTCGGCGGTGCCGTCGATGTCGGTGGAGAAGAAGACGACGGGCACGGTGCCGTCGTCGTCCAGGTTCGCGGAGAGGCCGAGGGCCTGCTCGGCGAGGTGCTGGACGGTGCCGTCCTTGTAGTAGTTGCGCATCGAGCCGGAGCGGTCGAGCACGAGGTAGACGGCGGCGCGCTGGGTGCCGAGGCCCTGCTTCGCCAGCGCCGCACCGGCGTCCTTGTACAGGCTGACCAGGCCGGGCGCGACCTCCTCGACCTTGCTGAGGGAGATCGCGGCACCGCTCCCGCCGTCCGCCGGGGCGGCGGCGGTGGCTGCGACGGGCTCGGGCTTGGGCTCGGGCTCGGGGTCCGCGGTCGGCTCGTCGACGGTGGCCGGCTCGGCGGGGGCCTCGGTACGAGCGGCGGGGATGGTGGCGGCGGGCGCCACGGGCTCGGGCTCGGGCGCGATCTCGACCTTGGCCTCGGCCTCGACCTTGGCCTCGGCCTCGACCTCGGGCTCGGGCTTCGTCTCGGGCTCGGCTGCGGCGGCCACCGGCTCGGCCTCGGGCTCTGCGACCGGCGCGGCAGCCGCGGGCTCGCTCACGATCTCGGGCTCGGCCTCAGCCTTGTCCTCAGCCTCGACCTTGGTCTCGGCCTCCGGCTCGGTCACGGCCTCCGGCTCAATCACGGTCTTGGTCTCGGGCGCGGCCTCGACAGGCGCGGCCTCGACAGGCGCGGCCTCGGCCTTGGTGTCAGCAGCCCCAGCAGCCTCAGCAGGCGCAGCATCCTCCGCGGCCTCGGGCTCGGCGACCGCCGTCTCCGCCACCTCCGGCTCGGCGACCGCGGCCTTCGCGGTCTCCGTCTCCGGCTCCGACTTCGGCTCGGGCTCCGGCTTCGGCTCCGGCTTCCGCTCCTGCTTCTGCGGCGACGGGCGGTCGAAGGCCTCTCGTACCAGTTCGGAGACGTCGGGCACGTCCGAGACGGCGGACCCGGTGGCGGGCTCCGTGGTGGCGGGCGCGGCCGAGCCGGCCACCACCGCGGCGCCCGCGGCGGGTGCGGTCTCCGCGTACACCTCCGTACGGGCCGGCTCCTGTCCCGTGCGGGCCGCCGGTACCTCGGTCTCGGCGGCAGGTGCGGCCGGCGCCGCCTCCGGCACGGGGGCCGACTCCTCGCGGGCCTCCGGAATGGCCGCCGCGTCGGTGGCCTCCGTCGCCGCGGGGGCATTCGGTTCGTTACGGGCCGCCTTGGAGCGACCGAAAGCGTTGCGCAGCAGACTCCGAATGCCCATCGGCGTACCTCTCGTGCGTGTGGTGTCGTGCATGTGTGGGTGCGGCGAATGTCCGAAAAACGAGGCGCGTTCCTGACCTGGACGGACACCAAAGGGTAGCGGCCTATCCCTATCGCATCGTGGGACCCCGCGCGTCGTGCTGCGGCACGAGCCGAAGCCGCCCGGATTCACCGTCAGTTCATCTTTTTGTCGCCGCGTGTCGGACCTGTGCCCATACCGTCGCCGCTGATCACACGACTCATCGTCATACCGGCCGACAGGCCTACGGACCGGCACACCGGCCGGACCAGGGAAGGAACACCGTGCGCAAGCTGCTGCCGTTGATCGGCTCGCACCCCGGCGGCCGTTCGGCCATGACCTGCCGCTACCGCTGCGGCGACGCCTGCTTCCACGAGACACCCAACACCAGCGACAACGCCTACGTCGGTGACGTGATCGCAGGTGCGCTCTCCCGCCGGTCCGTGCTGCGCGCGAGCGCCGTCGTCACGGCCGCCGCGGCCACCGGTGCCGCACTCGTCGGCCCGGGCGCCGCCCCCGCCACCGCGGCGGAGTCCGGCGCCGCGTCCGGCACGGCGGCCGGCGCCACCCGCCATGCCCGCCGCCCCGCCCGCGGCCTGCGCTTCGCGCCCGTCGCGCCCAACACCGCCGACTCCGTGACCGTCCCGGCAGGCCACGAGCAGAACATCGTGATCCGCTGGGGCGACCCGGTGCTGCGCGGGGCCCCGGCGTTCGACGCGGACCGGCAGTCCGCGAAGGCGCAGGCCGGTCAGTTCGGTTACAACAACGACTACATGGCCGTGCTGGACCTGCCGGGCGAGCGGGACCGGCAACTGCTGGTGATCAACCACGAGTACACCGACGAGGCCCTGATGTTCGCCGGGTACGACGCGGACAACCCCACCCGCGCACAGGCGGAGATCGGCCTCCAGGCGCACGGCCTGACGGTGCTCGTCGCGCAGGAGGAGCGGCGCAGCGGCCGGCTCACCGCGGTACGCCGCCACCACCTCAACCGCCGGATCACCGGCACCACGCCGTTCGAGGTGACCGGCCCGGCGGCCGGCAGCGACCTGCTGAAGACCTCCGCCGACCCCGAGGGCACCCGCATCCTCGGCACGCTCAACAACTGCGGCGGCGGCATCACCCCTTGGGGCACGGTGCTGTCCGGCGAGGAGAACTTCAACCAGTACTTCGCCAACGGCGACGCGGCCGGCGACGCGAAGACCGCGGAGCGGCTGAAGCGGTACGGCATCAAGGGCGCGGCCAGCGAGCGCAAGTGGGAGCGGTTCGACCGGCGCTTCGACGTGGCGAAGGAGCCGAACGAGACCAACCGCTTCGGCTGGGTCGTGGAGATCGACCCGTTCGACCCCGACTCCACCCCGCGCAAGCTCACCGCGCTCGGCCGCTTCAAGCACGAGGCCGCCGAGCCGCGGCTGACCCCTGACGGCCGACCTGTGCTCTACATGGGTGATGACGAAAAGTTCGACTACTTCTACAAGTTCGTCTCCGCCAAGCGGATGAAGCGCGGCAACAGCGCGGCGGCCCGTGAGCACAACCGCACGCTGCTGGACGAGGGAACGCTGTACGTCGCGAAGTTCACCGGCGACAGCCCGGCGGACGGGATCGACGGATCGGGGAAGCTGCCGGCGGACGGCGAGTTCGACGGCCACGGCGAGTGGATCCCGCTCGCCACCGGCACCACCTCGCACGTGCCCGGCATGACCGCGGAAGAGGTCTACGTCTTCACCCGGATGGCTGCCGACAAGGTGGGTGCCACGAAGATGGACCGCCCCGAGGACGTCGAGCCCAGCCCCCGTACCGGCAAGGTCTACGTGGCGCTGACCAACAACAGCGACCGGGGCAAGGACGGCAAGGCCCCCGCCGACGAGGCCAACCCGCGCAACGGCAACAAGCACGGCCAGATCCTGGAGCTGACCGAGCACCGCGACGACCCGGCGGCCGGACGTTTCACGTGGAACCTCTTCCTGGTCTGCGGTGACCCCGAGGACCCGACGACGTACTTCGGCGGGTTCCCCAAGGATCAGGTCAGCCCGATCTCCTGCCCCGACAACATCACCTTCGATGTGCACGGCAACCTGTGGATCTCCACCGACGGCAACGCCCTGGGCAGCCACGACGGCCTCTTCGGCGTGGCCACCACCGGCTCGCGGCGCGGCCAGGTGCGGCAGTTCCTGACCGTGCCGACCGGCGCCGAGACCTGCGGCCCGATCGTGCAGGAGCGCCGGGTACTGGTCGCGGTGCAGCACCCGGGCGAGGTGGACGGCGCGAGCGTGGAGCAGCCGGCGTCGCACTGGCCGGACGGCCCGGGCAAGCTGGTCCGTCCGTCGGTGATCAGCGTCTGGCGCAAGGACGGCGACGACATCGGCGTCTGAGGCGTACAGCGGGCCGGGCGTTCGCCTCCGCGGCGTACGCCCGGCCCGGCACTTCGCCGCGCCTCACTCCTCCGGCAGCCGCTTCGCCGCCGCGCTCACCGAGCGGGCCCGCCAGCCGTCACCGGACCACGGATCGGCCGCCTCCAGGCGTTCCGGGGTGGTCCGCAGCGTCCAGCGTTGGGCGGTCAGGTCGGGGTCGTCGAGTTCGTCGCGGGTGAGGGGCATGGCCACCGGCGCGCCCGGCTTGGCACGCACGCTGTAGGGCGCGACCGCGGTCTGGGCGTAGGCGTTGCGCTGTACGTCGAGGTAGATACGGCCCCGGCCGCCCTTCGTAGGGCGGTCGGCCTTGCGCTGCTCGGTGGTGAGCCGGTCCGGGTGGCGGTCGGCGAGCAGTCCGGCGGCGCGGTGCGCGAAGTCCCGCACCGTGTCGTAGTCGTGCTTGGCGTCCAGCGGCGCGATGACATGCAGGCCGCGCGAGCCGGTGGTCATCAGCCGTACGGGCAGCCCGACCTCGTCCCACAGTTCGCGGACGCGGGCGGCCGCCCAGCGCACGTCCTCGAAGTCCGCACCCTCAGAGGGGTCGAGGTCGAAGATCAGGAGGTCGGGGTCGTCGGGGGTGTCCTCCCGGGAGAGCCAGCGGTGCTGGGTGAGGGAGGCCTGCCCGGCGAGGTAGACGAGGGTGGCGGCCTCGTCGCAGACGACGTGCGTGACCTTGCCGCCCGCCTTCTCCTGCACGGAGGTGCGGATCCAGTCGGGGAAGTAGTCCGGCGCGTTCTTCTGCATCAGGGGCCGGCCGCCGATGCCGTCCGGATGGCGCTCCATCATCAGCGGGCGGCCGCGCAGGTGCGGCAGCGCGCGCGGGGCGACGGCCCGGTAGTGCTCGGCCACGTCCAGCTTCGTGAGGCCGTCGTCCGGGAAGAGCACTTTGCCGGGGCGGGTGATCGCGACAGTACGACGGCCCGCCCGTACGGTCTCCTCGTCCTTCTTGTCGCCCTTCATAAGGGGGAGGGGTAACCGCGCCGGCTGTGTGCCAAACCCGCCGCCACGGTGCCCGGACCGCCGCCGGGGACGGCCGTACGAGTTGCTTCCGGGCCACGGCCGTTCGCCTGCCGTGCGGGGCGGTACCGGCGTGCTTACGATCCTTGGCGGCAGGGGCCGGACAGGTGCCGGGTACGGAGAAGTGGAAGGGACGCCGCGATGAGAGCCGTAGCAGTCAGCGCCTTCGGGGCCGAGCCCGAGCTGATGGACCTGCCGCAGCCCGAGCCGGGGCCCGGCGAGGTGCTGGTCGCGATGGCGGTCGCGGGCCTGAACCCGGTCGACTGGAAGATCGCCGACGGCATGCTCAAGGACGCGGCGCCGCACACCTTCCCGCTGGTCCTGGGGGCCGACGGGGCGGGCGAGGTGGTCGCGATCGGGCCCGGCGTGCGCCGCTGCACGGTCGGTGACCAGGTGTTCGGGCAGTTCCAGCTGGTGGGCAGGGGCGGTGGTTCGTACGCGGACTACGCCGTGGCGGCGGAGGACGCCGTCGCGCCCGCGCCCCGGAACGTCACGTACGCGACCTCGGCCGCGGTGCCGACGGCCGGCACGAGCGCGTACAACCTCGTCGAGGAGACCCGGGTCGTGGAGGGCAAGCGGGTGCTGGTGGTCGGTGCGACCGGCGGCGTCGGCACCTTCGTCACGCAACTGGCCGCGCAGCGCGGCGCCGAGGTGATCGCCACCGCACGGGCGGGCAGCGCGGAGCTGATGGGGCAGTTCGGCGCGGCGGCCACGGTGGACCACACCCAGGGCCCGGTGGCCGATCAGGTGCGGGCCGCCCACCCGGACGGCGTGGACATCCTGATCGACCTGGTCAGCGGGGCGGAGGCGTTCGCGGAGCTGACCGGTGTCGTACGGGACGGGGGCACGGTCGTGTCCACGGTCGGCGCGGCCGACACGGACATGCTCATCGAGCACAACCTGCGCGGCTTCAACTTCCTCAACCGGCCCTCGCCGCAGCTGCTGTCGATCCTCGCCGATCAGCTCGACGCCGGGCGGCTCACCGTGCTGATCACCAGTGAGGTGCAGCTGGAGGACGCCCCGGCGGCCCTCGCCCGCAGCCGCAGCGGCCGGGCGCAGGGCAAGACGGTCATCGGGCTCTGAGCCCCCGGCGGGCCCGCAGCCGCCCCGCGAGGACGCCGGGCAGCCAGGCCGCCAGGGCGGTGACGAGTCCCGCCGCGCCCAGCAGCAGGCCACCGGTCCGGGCGCTCGCCGTGAGCGTGTCGAAGACCGCGGCGCCCGTCGCCGGGGTCACCGACTGCGGCAGCACGTCCAGGGCGTAGCCGCGGGCCACGGCGACCACGGCGAGCAGCAGCGCGCCGCCCACGGCACAGCCCAGGCCGGTACCGATCAGCGCCCGGCGGCGGCGCGGCGCCACCAGCAGCCCGGCCACCAGGCACAGACCGGCGGCGACGGGCAGCAGCCGGCCGAGCGTACGCACCGCCGCGTACGGGCCGCGCACCTCGGCCACCTCGTCGGACCGCAGCAGCGTGAGCGTGGTGCCGGAGACATGGACCCGCTGGATCAGCCGGGCGCCGGCCGGCACGGTGTGCACGAGGCGGGCCCGGGCACGGTCGACGACGGGCTGGAGGTCGAGCTCCACGGTCCGTTCACCGGACGAGGAGAGCGCGGTGACGAGGGAGGCGTGGGTGGTGCCGTTGACGCGGTTCCACAGGGCGGGGAAGCCGCGCGAGGTGACCACGCCGCGGATCTGGGTGGCCACGAAATCCCGGACGCCATGGGTGAACCGCTCGCGCACCGCGGGGCGTTGTGCCGGTGGCACGGCGTCCACCAGCGGCGACAGGTCCACCCGGCGCATCACGCCGTCGGTGATCGCGGTGACCATGTTCCGCTGGACGGCGGGGTCGCGGGAGAGCGGCGCGGTGGTGGCGGTGTAGCGGGCCGTGTCGGTCAGTTCGGCACGTGCCCAGCCGGCGGCGAGGGCCGGTGGCGCCAGGAGACAGCCGAGCACCAGCAGCACGACGGCCAGAGCGGCACGAGGCCGGTGGCGGGGCGGTGGTCCGAGGACGGTCGGAGCGCCGGTGCGGGCCGGTGCGCTCGCTGCCATGTCTCCTCCGTTTCACGTGAAACCGGCACCTCCCGGGCGCGCCAGGGGCGCCCGTTCTCCCGCAAGTGTGCCGCGCCCCGTCCCGCCGACGCTCGATCCGGCCACGTGAGTCGCGTCGCTCCCGGCTCAGTGGTCGTGCGGCCCCGCCCGGTGCACGGGCCCGTGGGTGTCGGCACAGTGGGCGCCGGAGGGGTCGGCCCGATGCCCTATGCGCAGCAGTTCCTCGCCGTCCTGCTCGCCGAGATGGTCGACCTGGAGCGTGGCGTGCGTGATGCCGTACTCGGCCGCCAGCAGCTCCTGCAGCGTGCGGCGTACCTTGTGACAGTCGCCGCCGGGCTCGACCAGGACATGCGCGGAGAGCGCGGGATCGCCGGAGGTGATCTCCCATACGTGCAGGTCGTGGACCTCCACGACCCGGTCGGCGGCGACGACCCGGTCCCCCAGCGCGTCCGGGTCCACGCCGGCGGGCGCGGCCTCCATGAAGATCCGGCCCGAGTCGCGGACCAGTCCGATGCCCGCCTTGAGCATCAGCGCGACCACCAGCAGCGACGCGATGGCGTCAGCCCGGGCGAAGCCGGTGGTCAGCACGACCGCACCGGACACCGCCGTGGCGATGAAGCCGAAGAGGTCGGTGAGGATGTGCTGGTAGGCGCCCTCGACGTTCAGGCTGGAGCGGTTGGCCTTGGAGAGGCACCAGGTCGCGACGAGGTTCACCGCGACTCCGGCGAGCGCGGTGACGACCACCAGCCCGCCGGTGACCTCGGGCGGCTCGATGAGCCGGTGGATGGCCTCGTACGCGAGCCAGACCGACAGCACCAGCAGCGTGACGCCGTTGGCCTGGGCGGAGAGGATCTCGGCGCGCTTGAGGCCGTAGGTGTAGCCGCCGCGTGCCGGGCGGGCCGCCAGCCGCATCGCGATCAGCGCGAGGACGATCGAGGCGGCGTCGGTGAGCATGTGTGCCGCGTCCGAGATCAGGGCCAGGGACCGGGCGATGAATCCGATCACGACCTCGATGGCCATGAACGCGGTGATCAGGATCAGTGCGGCGCGCAGCCAGCGGCGGTCCGCGTCCGCCGCAACGGCGTGCGAGTGGCCTGAGTGATCACCGTGCGCGTGGGCGTGCCCCGTCATGCCCCACTCCCTCCTGGGTCGGGCGGCGTGGCTGCCGCAAGGGCCCTCGACCGAAGGAAACCGCACTTCGGCGAAAGATCCAAAGGCTGCATCGGTACCCGTTGTCATTCCCCCGGCATCCGGGTATCGCCGCAGCTCAGGGCCTTGTGCGGGCGGCTGCCCCGCGCGTCGTACCGAAAAGGATCTCCGCTGCCGGTCTTGAAAGGGCGCCGGACAGAGACGATCTTGTTACGGACCGCAGGAACCCCATCCACACCCCCAGGGAGCGTTCTTGGCCGCGAACCGAGAAGCGCCGGACATACTGTCGCCCGAGTTCATGGCGGACCCGTACGCCGCGTACCGCGTCATGCGCGACGACTTCCCGCTGCTCCACCACGAGCCCACCCAGAGCTACATCGTCTCCCGGTACGAGGACGTCGAGCGGGCTTTCAAGGACCCGGCGTTCACCACCGACAACTACGACTGGCAGCTGGAGCCGGTGCACGGCCGGACCATCCTCCAGATGAGCGGCCGCGAACACTCCGTACGCCGGGCCCTGGTGGCGCCCGCCTTCCGCGGCGTGCCCCTCCAGGAGACCTTCCAGCCGGTCATCGACCGCAACGCGCGCGAGCTCATCGACGGCTTCCGCGACGCGGGCCGGGCCGACCTCGTCGCGCAGTTCGCGACCCGCTTCCCGGTCAACGTCATCGTCGACATGCTCGGCCTGGACCGCGGCGACTACGACCGTTTCCACCGCTGGTACACCGCGATCATCGGCTTCCTCGGCAACCTGAGCCAGGACCCGGAGGTGGCCGAGGCGGGGCTGCGGACGCAGCAGGAGTTCGCCGCGTACATGCTGCCGATCATCCGGGAGCGGCGCGCGAACCCCGGCGACGACCTGCTCTCCACGCTGTGCACCGCGGAGATCGACGGCACGGCGATGAGCGACGAGGACATCAAGGCGTTCTGCAGCCTGCTGCTGGCCGCGGGCGGGGAGACCACCGACAAGGCGATATCCAGCGTCATGCACAACCTGCTGCGTCACCCGGAGCAGCTGGCCGCCGTGCGGGAGGACCGGTCGCTGATCGAGCGGGCCTTCGCCGAGACGCTGCGGTACACGCCCCCGGTCCACATGATCATGCGGCAGCCGGCGGAGGACGTCCTCATCGGCGGCGGCAAGGTGCCGGCGGGTGCCACCGTGACCTGCCTGATCGGCGCGGCCGGACGGGACGAGCGGCGTTACGCGGACCCGGACACCTTCGACATCTTCCGCGACGACCTGAAGTCGGCGACGGCGTTCTCCGCCGCCGCCGATCACCTTGCCTTCGCGCTCGGCCGGCACTTCTGCGTCGGCGCGCTGCTGGCCAAGGCCGAGGTGGCGGCCGGCATCGGGCAGCTGCTGGACGCGCTGCCGGACGCGGCGATCGAGGACGGGGCCACCCCGCGCGAGCAGGGCGTCTTCACCCGCGGCCTGGACGCGCTGCCGGTCACGTTCACGCCGGTGGGCTGAGCACGAGGGACCGTACGGGGGCGACCCCGTACGGTCCCGTGTCTCAGGCGGGCCCCGGCGTGTACGTCGGGGTGAAGGTGACCGGCAGCCCCGTCAGGCCGCGCATCCACACCGACGGGTGCCAGACCAGGTCCTTGTCCGGCACCGCCAGCACCACGTCCGGCAGCCGGTCCAGGAGCACCTCCACCGCCGCCCGCGCGATCACCTCCGCCAGCTGCGGCGCCGGGTACGGGCACGCGTGCTCGCCGTGGCTGAACGCCATGTGCGCCTGGTTGCCGTCGGCGTCGGCCGCGGTGAAGTCGGGCCGTACCAGCGGGTCGTTGTTGGCCGCCGCCAGGCCGAGGACCACCATGTCACCGGCCTTGATGCGGTGGCCGCCGAGCTGGGTGTCCCGGGCCGCGAAGCGCCCGATGAAGTTCTGCGTGGGGGTGTCCTCCCACAGCACCTCGTTCAGCGCCTGGCCGACGCTGCGCCGCCCGCCGGTCAGGCTGACCGCGAAGCGGTCGTCGGTCAGCATCAGCCGCAGCGTGTTGCCGATCCAGTTGGCCGTGGGCTGCTGCGCCGCGGCCATCACCACCAGCAGGTCGATGACCACCTCCTCCTCGGTCAGCCCCGCCGTGTGGGCGAGCAGCCGCGAGGGGACGTCGGGTCCGGGCTGCCCGCGCTTGGCGGTGACCAGGTGGGCCATCCGCTCCGCGACCCGCCGGTGCGCGTCGATCGCGCCCTCGTGGACGTCCAGCGACTCGGCGATGTCCCGTACCAGTTCGGGGACTTCCTCGGTGGGGGCGCCGTACAGCTCGGCGACGACGCGCAGCGGGAGCCCCGCCGCGTACTCGGCCACCAGGTCCGCCTCGCCGCGCCCGGCGAAGGCGTCGACCAGCCGGTCCGCGACCCGCTCGCAGATCTGCCGCAGCTCGAACTGGTCGATCGCCAGCAGCGCGTCGCTGATCGCGCCGGCCCGCCGCCGGTGCTCGGGCCCCTCGGCGAACATCACCGACGGCTGGTACCCGACGAACGGCAGCAGCGGCCAGTCGTCCGGCACCCGGTCCCAGGCGTGCCAGCGGCGCGAGTCGCGGGGGAACAGCTCGGGGTCGGAGGTGACCTGGTGCAGCTCGCGGTAGCCGATCACGAACCAGGCCGGGAAGCCGCCGTCCAGCAGGATCGGCACCACCGCACCGTGCCGGCTGCGCATCTCCCGGTACAGCCGGGCCGGATCGCCGCTCAGCCCCTCGCCGTACAGCGGGACGGCCCCGGCGGGGACGGGGCAGCCGGCGGTCTGCGGGGCTTCGGTCACGGTGCACCCTCCTGAACATGTGTCATGCGGTGGTCTCCTGGGCGGTGAGCGCGTACAGGTGGCGGACGAGGGAGATCAGCACCTGCTTGCTGGACTCCCGGTCACGGGCGTCGCAGGCGATCAGCGGCACGCCGGGGGAGAGGTCCAGCGCGTCCCGTATCTGCTCCAGGGTGTGGCGCTCGCCGCCGAAGTCGTTGTGCGCGACCACGAACGGCATTCCGTGGGCCTCCAGGCGGTCTATCGCGTACCAGGAGTCGTCCAGCCGCCGGGTGTCGACCAGCACCACCGCGCCCAGCGTGCCGGAGAAGAGCCGGTCCCACAGGAACCAGAAACGCTCCTGGCCGGGCGCCCCGAACAGGTACAGGACGTTGCGCTCGTTGATCGTGATGCGGCCGAAGTCGAAGGCGACGGTGGTCGTCGACTTGCCCTCGACGCCGGCCGGGTCGTCCACGCCCACGCCCGCCTGGGTCATCGTCTCCTCGGTGTTGAGGGGACGGATCTCGCTGACCGAGCGGACCATGGTGGTCTTGCCGACGCCGAAGCCGCCGACGATCACGATCTTCAGGCCGTTCTCGGCGGACTGGTGCAACGGGGCCCGTACGTTCTCGTCCACGGCGGTCCCGGCCGTGTCGTCACAGGCGGTGGAGTGCATCGAGCACCTCCTTCAGCAGGTCGGGTTCGGGCAGCTCGGCCCGGGCGGGCGTGCGCGGATGGCGGGCGGTGATCCGGCCCGTGTCGAGCAGGTCGGTGAGCAGGATCCGGACGACGCTCACCGGCAGCCGCAGCTCCGCCGACAGCTCGACGACCGCCGTCGGGCGCCGCGCCAGCTCCAGGATGCGGCTGTGCTCGGACTGCATCCCGGGCGCCGGCTCGCACTCGGCCACGATCAGCGTGACCAGGTCGAAGGAGCTGCCGGTGGCCCGGCTGCGGCCGCCGGTGACGGTATAGAGCCGGTCCGGGTCGTCGTCCGGGCCCAGCGGGCTCATGCCGGTCGGCCCGGCGCGCCGCCGTCCTCGCGGGGCGCGGCGCTGAGGTACTCGCCGATCTGCTCGACCAGTTCGTTCATGTTGAAGCCGATCACGCCGACGTCGGCGTCCTCGACGGCGACCACGGCCAGATGTGCGCCGTGCCCCGCCTCGACGATGAAGAGGATCCCGCCGTGGAACTCGGTCATGGCCTGCCGCACCCCGCCGCTGCCGTCGCCGAATTCCACGGAGGCACCGTGCGACAGCGACTGGATGCCGGAGGCGATGGCGGCCAGCTGATCGGCCTGGTCGACGCTGAGGTCCTTGGAGTGGCAGAGCTTCAGGCCGTCACGGGACAGCACCAGTGCGTGCCGCGCGCCCGGCGTCTTCTGCAGGAGGTTCTCCAGCATCCAGTCCAGGCGGTTGTCGGTGGTGTTCATCGGGGATCGTCCTTCGGGGCTTCTTCGGGGGTGGTGGGCCGGGCGGGCGGGGCCTCGCCCTGCACGGCCCGGCGGAAGGAGCGCAGGCGCGCCGCCGACTCCGCGTGGGAGCGGCCGCGGGTGCGTCCGGTGGCCGACGGGTTCTGCGGGATGGGCGCGCCGGCCAGGGTCTGGCCGCGCCGCCGCTTGGGCAGCCCGCTCGGTCCGTACTCCGTCGCGGGCGCCGGGCCGGCTCCGCGCGGCGCGGGCACGTCCGGCGCGTCCCGGTGGGGCGTGCTCCGGTCGTGCGGGTCGTCCGGGCTCGGCGACGCGCCCCCGTCGCGCGCGGTGCCCGCGTCCCGGTCGGGGACGGTGAAGCGCTCGTCGGTAGCCTCCCGTACGGCGCGCGTCGCGGTGGCGTCGCCGCGCTCGCGGGTGGCGGGCAGCTCGGGCACGTCACGCTCGTGCACCTCGCGGTCCTGCCGGTCGTGCGCGGCGCGCAGGCTCGTGGCGCGCCCCTCGCCGGCCGCGGTCCGGGTGTCGTCCGGCCGGTGCGGGGGCTGCTGGGAGATGAGGTGCTGCGGGACCAGCACGACGACGCTCGTGCCGCCGCGCGCCGAGGGCCGGAAGGAGACGGTCAGGCCGTGCTTGCCGGCCAGGCAGCCGACGACGGCGAGGCCGAGACGGGTGCCGGACAGCGACATCAGGTCCAGCGTCTTCGCGGAGACCGCCGCCTCGGCGCGGCGCAGCGCCGTCTCGGTCATGACCAGGCCGCTGTCCTCGACGCTGATCACGACGCCGGCCTGCGCCTCCTCGACGTACACGTGCACCGTCGAGGTGGGCGGCGAGAAGGAGGTGGCGTTGTCCATGATCTCGGCCAGCGCGTGCATCACGCCCTCGGCCGCGTGCCCGGCGACCGCCGCGGTGCTGCTGCTGTGCAGCCGGATACGGCGGTAGGCGCTGATCCGGCCCATCGCGCCGCGCAGGATGCTCTCCATGGTGATCGGCTTGTTCCAGCGGCGGCCGGAGCGGGAGCCGGTCAGTACGGCGATGCTGTCCGCCAGCCGGCCCGCCTGCGCGGTGCTGTGGTCCAGCTTCAGCAGGTCGCCCAGGACCTCTTCGCCGTGCCGGTGCTCCATCTCGCGCAGGTCGGCGAGCATGCTGGTGGCCAGGGCCTGGACCCGGCCGGCGGCGCTGGCGCAGGCGGACATCGCGGCGGCCCGCATCCGCTCGCCCCGGCCGACCTCGGTGGCCAGCGTCTCCACGATGCGGCGGTGCGCGGCGGACTCCGGCATCGGGGTGTGGCCGAGTGCGGTGCCGACCGAGGCGCCGTCCCGCAGCCGGGTCACCAGCGCCGGCAGCGTCTCGGACGCGAGCTGCTCCGCCGCGGCCTCCACCCCGGCGAGCCGCGCACGGTGCCGGGCGGCGGTACGGAACGCGTACACCGTGGCCGCCAGCAGCACGCTCAGCGCCACCGCCGCCGTGCCGCAGCACCACGCCAGCCAGGCCCGCGACTCCGCCGGGCCGGCGAGCACCGGCCACAGCGCCAGCCCGCCGGTCACGACGAGGGCGGCGAGGAGCGCGTAGAGCGCCGCCGCCAGGGGCGAGCGCGCCGGCTGCGGACGGGTGGGTGTCTGAGCTGACATCAAACGGGTCCTCGGGCGGTCGCGGGGTCGCAAACAGCCCTGCGGGCGCAGGACAAGCGAAGATCGACTGCACCCTATCCGCTTCCTACCGGCGAGCAACTTCCGCGTAGGGACGAACTTTTGAATGTGTGTCCGGACCCGGAGCGCGGCTCTGTCCTCACGTGCGCTTCCACCGGATCTGCGCAGTTCGCGACCTACCCTTGTTGAACATGATTATCAACTGCTACGGTTCCGGTATGCGCCGCGCGCCGTCCGGCGTCCGGTCCCGCCGGGGACCCGTACGCCCGGGCGGCCCGGACTCGGGAATGCCCGTCGGGCCGGCAGCCCTCGCCGGGCATTCCCGTCGACCGGGCGGTGGCGGGCGCCGGAGTACTGCGGTCCGGCGCCCGCCCCGCCCGTCGCCCGGCCGGCCCCTGTCCTGCCGGTCAGGCGCCCGACACCGGCGGCTCCGCGACGAAGCCGCCGGTGTCGGGCGCGCACCCGGGAACGCAGGTGCGCCGGCGGCTGCTCGCCGGGATCCGGCGGTCCGCGGCGTCGGGCGGGCGCGTCACCTTCCGACGGTCACGCGTGGGCCACGGTGCCGGTCACGCGCGGGTCATGGTGCCGGTCACTCGTACGGCCACTTCCAGTCCGCGACCTCCGGCATGTCGGTGCCGCGCTGCCGGATGTGGTCGTGGTGCCGCCGGCGCGCGTCCTGCATCTCCTGGCGCAGCGCCGTGGCCCGTACGGCGAGCCCCGGCACCCGGTCGATGACGTCCATGACCAGCCGGAACCGGTCCAGGTCGTTGATGACCACCATGTCGAACGGGGTCGTCGTGGTGCCCCGCTCCTTGTAGCCGCGTACGTGCAGGTTCGCGTGGCCGGTACGGCGGTACGCCAGCCGGTGGATCAGCCACGGATAGCCGTGGTACGCGAAGATCACGGGCTTGTCGGGGGTGAACAGCGCGTCGTACTCGGCGTCCTTCATCCCGTGCGGATGGTCCTCGCTGGGCAGCAGCCGCGCGATGTCCACCACGTTGACCACCCGTACGGCCAGCTCGGGCAGGTGCTCGCGGAGCAGCGCGGCCGCCGCCAGCACCTCCTGGGTCGGCACGTCGCCCGCGCAGGCCAGCACCACGTCAGGGGAGTCGCCGCCGCGCTCGGTGCCCGCCCAGTCCCACACGCCCGCGCCCCGCGCGCAGTGTGCGATGGCCTGGTCCATGTCCAGCCAGTCGAAGGTGGGCTGCTTGCCCGCCACGATGACGTTGACGTAGTCCCGGCTGCGCAGCGCATGGTCGGCCACCGAGAGCAGGGTGTTGGTGTCCGGCGGCAGATAGACCCGGACGGCCGGCGGGTACTTGTTGAGCACGTGGTCGACGAAGCCCGGGTCCTGGTGCGAGAAGCCGTTGTGGTCCTGGCGCCAGACGTGCGAGCTGAGCAGGTAGTTCAGCGACGGGACGGGACGCCGCCACTCCAGGTCGCGGGTGACCTTCAGCCACTTGATGTGCTGGTTCACCATCGAGTCGACGATGTGCACGAAGGCCTCGTAGCAGGAGAAGAGGCCGTGCCGGCCGGTGAGCAGATAGCCCTCCAGCCAGCCCTGACAGGTGTGTTCGGAGAGGATCTCCAGCACCCGGCCGTGCCGGTCCAGGTCCTCGTCGGTGTCCAGCAGCCTGTCCTGCCAGTTCTTGCCGGAGGCCTCGTACACCGCCTGCAGCCGGTTCGAAGCCGTCTCGTCCGGGCCCACCAGCCGGAAGTTCCGGCTCTCCGCGGTGTCGGCCATCACCCGTTGCAGCAGCTTGCCGAGCACCTTGGTCGGCTCGCGCAGCTCCGTGCCGGGGCGCTTGACCGGCACCGCGTACTCGGTCAGCGGCGGCATCGGCAGCGAGCGGGTCAGCTGCCCGCCGTTGGTGTGCGGGTTGGAACCCAGCCGGCGCGCGCCCTTCGGCACCCAGCGCAGCACCTGCTCGCGCGGCGCGCCCCGCTCGTCGAACAGCTCCTCGGGCCGGTAGGAACGCAGCCAGCGGTCCAGTTCGCGCAGGTGGTCGGGGTTCTCGCGGGTGGATGCCAGCGGGACCTGGTGGGCGCGCCAGGTGCCCTCGACGGGCTTGCCGTCGACCTCGCGCGGCCCGGTCCAGCCCTTCGGCGTACGGAGCACGATCACCGGCCAGGGCTGCCGCGCGGGCGGGGCGGCGGAGCCCTCCCGGGCGGCGCGCTGGATGGTGCCGATGCGGTCCAGCGAACGGTCCATGGCGGCGGCCAGCTCGCGGTGCACGGTCTCCGGGTCGTCGCCGGTGACGTAGACGGGCTCGTGTCCGTACCCGCGCAGCAGCGCGTCCAGCTCCTCCTCGGGCAGCCGGGCGAGCACCGTCGGGTTGGCGATCTTGTACCCGTTCAGGTGCAGGATCGGCAGCACGGCGCCGTCGTGCCGCGGGTCCAGGAACTTGTTCGAGTGCCAGGAAGTGGCCAGCGGGCCGGTCTCCGCCTCGCCGTCGCCGATGACGCAGGCCACGACCAGGTCGGGGTTGTCGAAGGCGGCTCCGTACGCGTGCGCCAGCGAGTACCCCAGCTCGCCGCCCTCGTGGATCGAGCCCGGCGTCTCGGGCGCGACATGGCTCGGCACCCCGCCCGGGAACGAGAACTGCTTGAACAGCCGCGCCATGCCCGGCTCGTCCTGCGCGACGTCCGGATAGATCTCCGAGTAGCTGCCCTCCAGCCAGGACCCGGCGACCACCGCGGGCCCGCCGTGCCCGGGCCCCCAGATGCACATCGCGTCCAGGTCGCGCTCGACGATCACCCGGTTGAGGTGGGTGTAGACGAGATTGAGGCCGGGCGAGGTGCCCCAGTGGCCCAGCAGCCGGGGCTTGATGTGCTCGGGCGCCAGCGGTTCGCGCAGCAGGGGGTTGCCCAGCAGGTAGATCTGGCCCGCTGCGAGGTAGTTCGCCGCCCGCCAGTGGGCGTCCAGTGCCCGTACGTCCTCGTCGGACAGCGTGCCGGCGCCCCGCTCGCCGCCGGCCACCGCCGTCCCGGTCCCCGGTGCATCCCGCATGAATCAACCCTTCTCCGGCCTACCCGTCGAACCGACCCTTTCCATGCTGGGAGCGGGGGCGCCACCCGGCAACGCAGGATCGGCCGGGGTACGCGGTACCCGTGACCGGAAGAGAGATGCCGGCGGACGGTCTGCGGATGGGGAATCGGGGGGTGGGGTGATGGCGGATGCCCGACGGAAGGTGAATCGGAAGGGGCATGGCGGCTGACGCCCGGCGGAAGGCGGACCGGGGGAGCGATGCCCGCGAATGCCCTGCGGAAGGGGGCCGGAGGAGCGATGCCTACGGACGTCCTGCGGAAGGTGGGCACGTCACGTACCGTGCGGGCAGGGAAGGCGGCGGACGGCCGCCGTACGCGAAGGGGGAGCGCGGATGGATCCGGAGATCGCGACGCTGGCGGGCACCGCCGGCACGACGCTCGTCACGCTGATGGCCACCGAGGCCTGGCAGGGCGTACGCGACGGGGTCGTCGGCCTGTGGCGGCGGGCCCGCCCGGACCGTGCCGACGCCGTCTCGGCCGAGCTGGAGGCCGCCCGCGAGGACCTGCTCGCGGCCCGCGACTCCGCCGACGAGGAGACCGAGGAGGAGCTGCGCCGGGACTGGCAGGGCCGCATCCGCCGCCTCCTCGCCGCCCGCCCGGACGTCGCCGACGACCTGCGCGCGCTGCTCGACGAGGTCTCCCCCGACGTGGCCCCGGCGGCACCGGTGATCACCCAGCACGCCACCGCGTCCGGCTCGGCCCGGGTCTATCAGGCGGGCCGGGACCAGCACATCCACGAGCGGTGACACCGGTCACGGCGGGGTCGGAACCTCTTACGAGCCAACTTACTCCGGAGTAACGTCGCGTCTCCCGGCCCGCACCTACGGCCGCGCCCCGGCCCGTACTTCCGGCCGCACCCCGGCCCGCACAGGAGGCGTCATGTCCCGCACCGCCGACCGCACCGCTCGTTCACCCAAGCTGCTCGCGGGCCTGCTGGCCGGTGCGGGGGTGCTGCACTTCGCCGCGCCGAAGCCGTTCGACACGACCGTGCCGCGCGCCCTGCCCGGCTCGGCGCGCGGCTGGACGTACGCGAGCGGCGTGGCCGAGCTGGCCCTGGCGGCCGGCGTGGCCCACCCGCGGACCCGGCGGGTGGCGGCGCTGGCCACGGCCGCCTTCTTCGTCGGCGTCTTCCCCGCGAACGTCCAGATGGCCGTCGACTGGCGCCACCGCCCCGCCCCGCTCCGGAACGCGGCCTTCGCGCGCCTCCCGCTCCAGGCCCCGCTCGTCCTGTGGGCCCGCGACGTGGCCCGCAGGGCAGGACGGTAAGCGGAGGCCGGCCCGGCGGGGCGCACCACGCGCCGGGGGTAACCCCCCTCCACCGCAGGGGACGTGGCCCAATGTGCTGGGTGCGGCGGGAGCGACAGAGTACGAGCCTGCCCTCGCCCCGCTCCCACGATGAGGCGTACCTCTCGAGGATCACACCTATCGCCCTCCGGGCTTACCGGAACGTCATGCCCCGGTGTGACGGCAGGTGTCGGAAGTACCTCCCGAAGGCGACGTGCCGGTATTTGGCCCCTGCATAGCCTCGGAGTCGTCGCACGAGGCAGGGCGCAGTGCCCTGCCTCCGCGGTCCTGCCGGACGTCACGTCCGCCGGGAAACGACTCTCGCGCACCGTCTCCGTACCGGCACGTCCACCGGCGGCCCGTCCAGCGGCGCCGCTCTCGACCGGCCCGCCGGACGGGGAGGAAGGAGCCCCCCACGATGCCCTTCGTACCGCTCCGAAAGACCGGTGCACACGCCGCGGCCGGGTCCGTCAACGCCGGGGCCGGACCCGTCAACGCCGCGGCCGGGTCCGTGAAGAAGAGAGCCTCGGTTGTGGCCCTCGCGCTCCTCGTACCGCTCACGGCCACCGGCTGTTACCCGGCGGGCGCCGGCGCGGCGGATGCCCGGCCCGGCGCCGACCACGGCAACGAGCGCCTCTTACCCGGCCTCGGGAACGGCGGTTACGACGCGCACAGTTACGACGTCCACTTCGACTACCGCGCCGGCACGACCCGGATGCGGGCCGACTCCGTGATGGACGCCATCGCCACGCAGAACCTCTCCCGCTTCAGCCTCGACTCGGCGGTCAAGGACATCGAAAAGGTCACCGTCAACGACCGTCCGGCCCGCTTCCGTACCGACGCCAAGCGCGAGAAGCTGCACGTCGTGCCCGAGAGGCCGGTGGGCGACGGCAACGCCTTCCGCGTGAGGATCCGTTACACCGCCGACCGTGCCAAGGACCCGGTCTCGCCCGCCTATCACCTTCCCAAGGGCATCGAGTGGCCGGTCAAGAGCTGGATCAACACCAAGGACGGCTTCGCCTTCATGGGCCAGCCGGACCGGGCCCACCTCTTCTTCCCCTCGAACGACGTGCCGTCCGACAAGGCCCGCATCACCTTCGGCGTCACCGTGCCGCGCGGCACGAAGGCCGTGGCCAACGGCGACCTCGTACGGCACCGGCGGCTCGCGGGCTCCCGCGACGAGTACACGTACACCACCCGCGACGAGATCCCCACGCACGTCACCCAGCTCGCGGTGGGCAAGTTCCGCGCCGTCGACCAGCGGGGCCCGCACGGCCTGCCCGTCCGCAGCTGGGTGCCGGCCGACCAGTACGACAAGACCGTCTCGAACGCACGGCGCACCGCAGGCCAGATCTCCTGGCTGGAGAAGGCGCTCGGCCTGCGCTACCCCTTCGACCGGTACGGCGTCCTCGGCGTCGACAGCGACTACAACGGCGTGGCCCTGGAGACCGCCACGCTCTCCACCTTCTCCGCTCACGCCCTGACGGTGGAGCCGTCGAAACTCACCCCGATCATGGTGCACGAGCTCGCGCACCAGTGGTTCGGCGACGCCGTGTCCGTACGCAGCTGGGACGACATGTGGCTCAGCGAGGGCCACGCGACCTACTACCAGATGCTCTACGCCGCCTCCCACGGCGGAGACGCCCTCGACGCCGCGATGAAGAAGGAGTACGCGGGAGACGCGGAGCAGCGCTCCACGGGCGGCCCGCCCGCCCGTCTGAAGAAGGCCACCAGCCTGCTCTTCAACACGGACGCCCCCGGCGCCCTGATGCTCTACGGCCTCCGGAACAAGGTCGGCGAGTCGACCTTCCGAAAGATCGAGACCACCTTCTTCCGCACCTACCAGGGCCGTTCAGCCACCACCCAGGACTACATCGACATCGCCAACCGCGTCTCCGGCCAAGACCTCACCCCGTACGTCAAGTCCTGGCTCCACGGCAAAACCACACCCCCCATGCCCACCCACCCCAACTGGAAGCCGTCCAACCCCCACTGACCGCCCTCACCCCGAACAACACAAAGGCCCAGCCGAGGGGAATCCCCCTGTGCTGGGCCTTGACCACTGGAGCGGGTGACGGGAATCGAACCCGCGCTCTGAGCTTGGGAAGCTCATGTTCTACCATTAAACTACACCCGCGTGACCGCCTGATCTTGCAGGGCGGTGCATCGTCGCACACTGTACCCCATCCCTCGCCTCCGGTGCATTTGGCCGTGAGGCTTTTGTCATGTCCGGGGGTGGCGCGGGGGGCGTATGCGGGGTGCGGGCCGCGGGAGTTGAGGCGTACGGTGGGGACTCTTCCCGCGTTCGGCATGCCGCCTGGGAGTGCGCCCAGTTCATCCCCTAATGTGGCTTTTGTTGTCCATGCGTTTGGGAGAGGGACTTGATGGAGCGCACCGTCGTCCGTTGTGCCGAGGGGCACGTGTTCAGCACCGCTTCGTTCCCCATGCAGACCACCGACCGGCTCGGTCCCGGTCGGCTGCTGCGGTGCCCGCGCTGTGCGCGGCTGCGTCACGCGGTCCCTGTGCAGATGGAGAAGCGCTAAAGAGGACGTGAGGGCCCGGCCCCCTTGGAGGGGCCGGGCCCTCACGGCTGTCCGGGGGCTGTCCCGGGGCGGGACGGGGCTGGACGGGCCGGGGCGGCACGGGGCGGGAAGGCGGGGCGGAAGCGGGATGCGGAGCCCCGGGTACCGGACGCGTATCCTCGTGGCGTGCTTCTCTCAGACAAGGACATCCGGGCCGAGATCGACGCGGGCCGGGTGCGTATCGATCCCTACGACGAGTCGATGGTCCAGCCGTCGAGTATTGATGTGCGCCTCGATCGGTACTTCCGAGTGTTCGAGAACCACCGGTACCCGCACATCGACCCCGCCGTCGAGCAGCCCGACCTGACGCGCGAGGTCGTCCCCGAGGGGGACGAGTCCTTCATCCTGCACCCGGGCGAGTTCGTGCTGGCGTCGACGTACGAGGTCATCACGCTGCCCGACGACATCGCCTCCCGGCTCGAGGGCAAGAGCTCGCTGGGACGGCTGGGGCTGCTGACGCACTCGACCGCCGGGTTCATCGACCCCGGTTTCAGCGGCCACGTCACGCTGGAGCTGAGCAACGTCGCGACGCTGCCGATGAAGCTGTGGCCGGGCATGAAGATCGGGCAGCTGTGCATGTTCCGGCTGACGTCGCCGGCCGAGTTCCCGTACGGGTCGGAGCGCTACGGCTCCCGCTACCAGGGGCAGCGCGGGCCGACGCCCTCGCGGTCGTACAAGAATTTCCACCGTACGCAGGTCTGATGATCCGTACGGCGGCGGGGGAGAGCAGTGGCCCGGCGGTGCGCTCGCAGGGGAGCCGCGCCGCGGGGCGGGATCGCTAGAGGGCTGAGAGAGATACGTGACTGACGTCCGGGAAAATCTGACGTACGAGCGCTTCGGTGTCGCCATCCGCGAGCTGGCGCAGACCATCGCCGACGACGGGTACGAGCCCGACATCGTGCTGAGCATCGCGCGCGGTGGCGTGTTCGTCGCCGGCGGTCTGGCGTACGCGCTGGACTGCAAGAACATCCACCTGGTGAACGTGGAGTTCTACACGGGCGTCGGCGAGACGCTGGAGATGCCGGTCATGCTGGCTCCGGTGCCGAACGCGATCGACTTCTCCGACAAGAAGGTGCTCATCGCCGATGACGTCGCCGACACCGGGAAGACGCTGAAGCTGGTGCACGACTTCTGCCAGGGGAACGTGGCCGAGGTGCGCAGCGCGGTGATCTACGAGAAGTCGCAGTCGCTGGTGAAGTGCGAGTACGTCTGGCAGCGCACGGACGACTGGATCAACTTCCCGTGGAGCGTCGAGCCGCCGGTCGTCCGGCGCGAGGGTCAGGTTCTCGACGCCTGAGAAACCCTTCCTTCTTACCGGGGTATCGCTCTTTTCTTGAGGGCCAACTACCCCCTCCCGTGTGCCGGTTGAGGTGCATGGCGAATTCGGGCCAATCCTGTGCCGGGTGTTCCGCCGGGGTCTACCTACGAGTAGAAACCGGCGGTAACAGCAGACCGGAGGGGAGGCCCAATGGTGCGTGCGAGACGAGGGCGGCGGCTGGTGACCGCAGCCGCCGCCGTGATGGTGCTGACCGGCGGTACGGCCGTCGCCGGTACGGGGACGAGCATGGCGGCGCAGCCGCCGTACGGGGCGCGGGCCGTCGCGGAGAGCAAGCCGCTGCCGCCCGAGCTGGAGAAGATCAGGGCCGAGGAGGCCGCCGAACTCTACGGTGACCCGGCCGAACGGCCCCTGGACCAGCGCAAGACCTCGCTGATCTCGCTGGGCGACAGCGAGATCTCGGGCGAGGGCGTCGGGACGTACGAGCCGGGGACCGACGGGCCGGACAACTGGTGCCACCGGTCGCCGGACGCGGCCATCCACCGGACCGGCATCGCCGCGGACGTGACGTACAACGTCTCCTGCTCGGGTGCGTACACCGGGAACATCAAAGCCGGTGGCAGCAAGCAGTACGCCGATGAGCTGGTGCAGAGCGACAGCCTCGCGATCAAGGCCCGGAACACCCGGCTGAAGATGGTCGTACTGGTGGCCGGGGCCAACGACGACCTGCAGTTTGGGCCGGTGATGACGGACTGCGTCACCCGCTGGCTGACGCTGCAGGGGACCTGCGAGCCGAAGTACGCGCCGGGGTGGCAGGCGCGGGTGGACGGGCTGGTGCCCAAGGTCGAGCAGACCGTCGGTGACCTGCGGACCGTGATGCGGGACGCCGGGTACGCGGACGGCGACTACAAGCTCGTGGTGATGGGCTACCCGAGCCCGATCGGGCCTGACATCGAGGACAACCCGGATTTCCCGGGCAAGCTCCCGGGCGGGTGCACGGGGTACACCTCCGACTCGGCCTGGGGGCGGAACGCCGCTGTGCCGGCCTTCGAGAAAGGCATGCGGAAGGCGGCGCGGGACTCGGGAGCCGTGTACCTGGACAACTCGCGGCTCTTCCACGGGCACGAGGTGTGCATGGAGAACCCTTGGGCGCGCGGTCTCTACGTCGATCTCTCGAAACCGTTCCCGCCGGACTCCAACTCCGTACGGCAGTCCTTCCACCCGAACGCGCGCGGGCACGCGGCCTTCGCCTCCTGCCTGACCCAGCTCTACGCCTCCGGTCTGCGCGAGGCGTCCTGCTCCGACCCGGTGGGCACGGGGAAGCCCGAGCTGTATGCCGGGGCGTGGGACGACGCCTTCAGGCCGCTGAAGAACGCCGGTACGGGGAGCTGTGTGGACGCGACCGGCGGCAGCTCGCGCAACGGTACGAGCGTCGGCGGCTGGGACTGCAACGGCCAGCGGAACCAGGGCTGGTGGTACGACAGCGGCCGGCAGTCGGTGCACGTGGAGCTGACGCAGGACCGGTGCCTGGACGTACCGGGAGCGAAGTACCAGGCCGGGGCCGGTCTGGTGCTGTGGAACTGCTCGGGCGCGGCGAACCAGCGATTCGTGAAGGACGGGCAGACTCTCCGTCCGGAGGCCGCCCGCGATCTGTGTCTGACGCTGGCCTCGGCGAAGGACGCGCTGCGACTGCAGAAGTGTGAGGGCGCGGCTACGCAGCGTTTCACGTGAAACAACGCGGACCGGGCGGGAGTTCAGCACGGTTGAGCGCCGGACGGTACGCGACAGGGCCCCGTTCCCTCGGGAACGGGGCCCTGTCTCAGGATGTGTCGCCGCCGCGGGCGGCGGTCGCCGCTGCCGCTACAGCGTGCCCAGCTTCACCAGGGCCAGCAGCGCGACCAGCTGGATCGCGGAGGCGCCGAGCGCCTTCGGCCAGGTCAGGTCGTGCGACCGGCGGATCATCGTGGTGAAGAGGTAGGCGGCGGCGAGCCAGGTCAGCCAGCCGATGACCTGCACGAACGTGCTGTCGCCGCCCAGGAACATCGCGAAGAGCAGACGCGGCGCGTCCGTGATCGACATGATCAGCATGGACAGGCCGATGGTCGGCTGCCAGGCGCCGTCGCCGCCGAGCTGCCGCGCGAGGGTGTGCGTCACGGCACCCAGGATCAGCCCGCCGATCACGAACATCACGCCGGTGATCAGCACCCACGGGATGCTCTGGGAGAGCGTGGCGTTGAGCACGTCCTCGCGGGCGGTGTCGAAGCCGAAGACCGCCAGCAGGCCGTAGATGAAGGTCACGATGAGGGCCGGGACCCACACCGCGTAGTCGCGCATCTGCCAGAAGGTCGCGTCGGGCCGGCGGACGATGCCGGTCAGCAGCTCCTTCCACGGCAGGCGCGGACCGGCCGGCGGCGTCGCCGTCTGCCCGGCCTGGTAGGTGTGGCCGCCGCTGTACTGGCCGTCGCCGTACGCGTCGTTGCCGTACTGGTCGCCGTACGCGTCCGGTGCCTCACCCACGCTGAACTGCTGAGTGTGGCCCGGCGCGTCCGGGCGCGGGGCGCTGCCGTAGGGCGACTGCTGCGGGGCGTGCCCCGGGTCGCCGAAGTACTCGGGCTCGCCGTGCGGCCCGGTGCCCTGGCCGCCGCTGTGCGCGCCGTGCTGCTGCCACTGTCCCTGAGCGGGGGGCGGCGCCTGCCGGCCGTACGGTGCCTGCTGCTGACCGTACGGCGCCTGGCCGTACGGGGCAGGCTGACCGTAAGGAGCCTGCTGACCGTACGGGGCCTGGCCCTGCTGCCCCTGCTGCGCGGTGCCGGAGTTCCGCCCGCGACCCATCCTGAATCCAGCCACGGTTCGAACGTACCTGGTCCCGACGGCCCGCAGGCGGGAGAGAGCGGACAGGACGGGCATTGCTGCCGACCTGTGACATCCCCTAGGGGCTCCCCGGCGGGGCAGGGGCGCGGGCTCAACCCGTCACGAAGGAACCGAACTGCGGCTGTCCCGTGGTCGGCACACCCACCGCACTCGGAGCCACCGACCGGGCACCCGCGGTACCGATACGGGACCCGTCGGACAGCAGCGAGACGACCGATCCATTGCCGTCGTTCTCATAACTGGCGCCGACCGTCAGATCGGCCTTACTGTCCCCGTCGATGTCGGAGAGGAAGACTTCGCCGCCGAAGAAGTCCGTCTTCTCAGAGGCGCCAGGAACGCCCGGGGTGTCCTGGTGGAAGTACTGGACGCCGTGTGCGGTGTCGATGCCGGACGGGGAGCCGCGCAGCACGGTGACGGCACCGGTGTCGGCGACGCCGTCGATGTCCTCGCCGCCCGCGCCGATCGCCAGGTCCTGCCTGCCGTCGCCGTCGATGTCACCGAGCGACACCTCGTACCCGAAGACGTCACCGCGCTCCGAGTTGCCGGGCACCGCGCCGGTCTCCTGGGTGATGGTGTCCATCCGGCTGGTGGGACCGCTCGCCGAGCCGTAGATGACGTTGACCTTGCCGCCCTTCGTGCTGCCGGGTACGGAGTCGTCCCAGTGCACGCCGGTGACCAGGTCGCCGTAGCCGTCACCGTCCGTGTCCCCGATGGCGGTGATGATGCCGGCGGGCAGCTTGCGCATGCCGGAGGTGGACGGGCCGCTGCCCGACCCGGGCAGGTAGTAGTTGGCGTCGTAGTGGTTGTCGCCCTGCGGGGTTTCCTGGAAGCCGTTGACGACCAGGTCCGTACGCCCGTCCCCGTTGACCAGGCCCGCGGTGAGGGTGCGGATCCCGGCATCGGACCGGCCGAGGATCGGGAGCTTCACCGCCGCTTTGGCGGCCGGGACGCCGGCCGTGCTGAACCCGCCCTTGAGCACACGGAGCGTCGCGGACGTGGTGCCGACAGCCAGGTCGCTCTTCTTGTCCCCGTCGAAGTCGCCCGCGGCCAGTGCGTTGCCGAAGCGGTCGTGCTTGGTCGGGGCCGGGTCGGGGACCGTGGCCGTGCGCGTGATGCCGCCGGCCGCGCCCCACAGGATCTGCACGGTGCCGCCGTCGGCGTCGCCCGAGACGTCCTCGTACGGGGCGCTGACGGCGAGGTCCGCGTAACCGTCGGAGTTGAAGTCACCGGCGGAGGTGGCCAGGCCGAACATGTCACCGGTCTCCGCGGCGCCCTGGACGCCCGTGGTGTCCTGGGTGAAGGTGGCGTGCCGGCCGGCGGAGACGCCGGTGGCCGAGCCGTACAGGATCGTGACCGCGCCGGCGTCCTTGTGGCCCGCGACGGTGGCTCCGGGCGCGGAGACGGCGAGATCGCGGTAGCCGTCGCCGTTGAAGTCGCCCTGCAGGCCGCTGCCGGCGGCGGCCGCGGGGCCGGCGGTGAGGGTGAGCAGACCGCCGGCCAGGGCCGCGGCGGTCGCGGCGGCCAGAGCCGTACGAAGGTGCTTGGGCACGCTGTTCTCCTGCTGCATGCGGGACGCAGCCGCGTCCCGTCCGGATGAGGGCCGTCCGCCGTCGTACGTCACCGGCCATTTCCCGGGAGTTCGACGGCAGTTGGTGATCACAAGACCCGCGAGGGGGCGCGAGGGTTGCACGCCGATTACGCGGCGCCGGGGCCGTGCGGGCCGCGGCGCCCTGCTCACTCCGTGAAGGCGGCCGTGCTGAAGGTCACCGTCGGGTCGGTCGCGAAGCCGGTGGCCGTGCCCCGGTGGACGGTGAGGGTGTCGCGGGTGCCGTGGACGGTGCGGAGGACCAGGTCGGCACGGCCGTCGTCGTCGAAGTCGGCCAGCCGGACCACTGCCGGGCGGGCGTCGGCGGGCATGCCGGGGGGCTTCGGTACGGGCTGCTTGCGGTCCGGGCGGAGGCCGGTGGCAGAGCCCGGGAGGAACACGGGGCGGGTCGTGCCGCCCGAGACGACCAGGTCCGTGCGGCCGTCGCCCGTCACGTCCCCGGCGGCGACCGACTCTCCCGCCACCGCCACGGACGCGCTGCGCGGGGCGCCCGTGCCGATGCCGTAGCGCACGGCGAGCCGGTCGCCCGTGGCGACCACCGCGTCGACCGGGGCGCCGCCGTCGAATCGGCCGAACGCCGTCCCGAACCCCGCCGGCAGCGCGGCGCCCGCCGTGTCCGGCCCCTGTGCGCCGCCCAGGGCCAGCCGGCCCTTCGCGTTGCGGCCCGCGGCTCCCGACCGTACGAGCAGGTCGTCGGCGCCGTCCCGGTCCACGTCGACGGGGGCCGGAAGTCCGGCGAGCACCGTGCCGGGGATGTCCAGCGGCGCGCCGGCCCCCTTGGGCGCGCCCTGCCGCGTGAACGGGCCGCGCAGGAAGCTCGCCCGCGGCCCGGACGCGGTGACGGCCAGGTCCTGCGCGCCGTCGCCGTCGAAGTCGCCGCAGACGGGCTGGTCGGGCCACTCGTTGCCGAACCGGGCCCGGTCCGGGATGCGCAGCTTCACGGCGCGCGCGGTCAGTCCGGCCGGGGAGCCGAACAGGATCTGTACGGGGACCGGCGGCCGGCCCTGGCCGTCGTACGGCGGGTCCGTGCTGACCACCAGGTCGGTGAAGCCGTCGCCGTCCAGGTCGCAGGCGGCCTCGGCGTCGAAGACGGCCGGCGCCACGCCCTTCGTGGCGGCGGCGTGCCGGGCCGGGGTGAGGAGCCGGCGTACCGCGGGGTCGAGGCCGTGCTCCGAGCCGTAGACGATGCCGATGCCGGGATCGTCGTCGTGGCTGTCGTCGGGGTTGAGCAGGGTGTCCAGCACCAGGTCGGGGTGGCCGTCGCCGTTGAAGTCGTCGGCGGTTTCGCTGCCCTTGCCGTGCGGGACGGGCCGGAGCGGCGGGCCGGAAGCGGTGTGCCGGGCGCCCGGCCGGCTGTCGGCGCCGCCCGCCGACAGCAGGCCGCAGCCCGCCGCCAGCAGTGCGCAGCACAGCCCGGCTCCCGCCGCCCGTGCCGCTCGTGACCCTCGGTACCGCACTTCGCCCCCCAGCGCCCCACCCGTATCCGGCGCCTCATGGTCGCACGGACATACGTCGTGCGGCCGTACGTTCATCCGGTTTTGGACACCGGCGCGCGGCGGGCCGGGCGAACGGCGACGGCCGGCCCCGCGGGATGCGGGACCGGCCGTCGAAGGGACGCGCAGCGTGGTTACTTGACCGGCTCGGGCTCCGGCTCGTCGGCGGTCTCGGCCTCGCCGGCCGGGTCGGCCGGGGTCTTCACGGAGTCCAGCAGGAGCTGGGCCACGTCGACGACCTGGATGTTCTCGTTGGCCTTGCCGTCGTTCTTCTTGCCGTTGACCGAGTCGGTGAGCATGACCAGGCAGAACGGGCAGGCGGTGGAGACGATGTCCGGGTTGAGGGACAGTGCCTCGTCCACGCGCTCGTTGTTGATGCGCTTGCCGATGCGCTCTTCCATCCACATCCGGGCGCCGCCGGCGCCGCAGCAGAAGCCGCGCTCCTTGTGGCGGTGCATCTCCTCGTTCCGCAGGCCCGGCACCTTGGCGATGATCTCGCGCGGGGGCGTGTAGACCTTGTTGTGGCGGCCCAGGTAGCAGGGGTCGTGGTAGGTGATCAGACCCTCGACCGGGGTGACGGGGGTGAGACGGCCCTCGTCGATGAGGTGCTGCAGCAGCTGGGTGTGGTGGATGACCTCGTACTCGCCGCCCAGCTGCGGGTACTCGTTCGCGATCGTGTTGAAGCAGTGCGGGCAGGTCGCGACGATCTTCTTCTTGGACTTCGGCTTCTTGGTCTCCGGGTCCTCGTCGTCCTCGCCGAAGGCGGCGTTCAGCGTGGCGACGTTCTCCGCGCCCAGCTGCTGGAAGAGGAACTCGTTGCCCAGGCGGCGCGGGGAGTCACCGGTGCACTTCTCGTCGCCGCCCATGATGGCGAAGTTGACGCCCGCGATGTGCAGCAGCTCGGCGAAGGCCTTGGTGGTCTTCTTGGCGCGGTCCTCCAGGGCGCCGGCGCAGCCGACCCAGTACAGGTAGTCGACCTCGGTGAGGTCCTCGACGTCCTTGCCGACGACCGGGACCTCGAAGTCGACCTCCTTGGTCCAGGCGAGGCGCTGCTTCTTGGCCAGACCCCAGGGGTTGCCCTTCTTCTCCAGGTTCTTCAGCATCGTGCCCGCCTCCGAGGGGAAGCTGGACTCGATCATGACCTGGTAGCGGCGCATGTCGACGATGTGGTCGATGTGCTCGATGTCCACCGGGCACTGCTCGACGCAGGCGCCGCAGGTGGTGCAGGACCACAGGACGTCCGGGTCGATGACGCCGTTCTCTTCGAGGGTGCCGATCAGCGGGCGCTCGGCCTCGGCCAGCGCGGCCGCGGGCACGTCCTTCAGCTGCTCCTCGGTGGCCTGCTCGTTGCCCTCCATGTCCTTGCCGCCGCCGGCGAGCAGGTACGGGGCCTTGGCGTGGCTGTGGTCGCGCAGCGCCATGATGAGCAGCTTCGGGGAGAGCGGCTTGCCGGTGTTCCACGCGGGGCACTGCGACTGGCAGCGGCCGCACTCGGTGCAGGTGGAGAAGTCCAGCAGGCCCTTCCAGGAGAAGTGCTCGATCTGGGAGACGCCGAACTGGTCGTCCTCGCCCGGGTCCTCGAAGTCGATCTCCTTGCCCTCGGAGGTCATCGGCTGCAGCGCGCCGAGCGCGACGTCGCCGTCGGACTCGCGCTTGAACCAGATGTTGGGGAAGGCCAGGAAGCGGTGCCAGGCGACACCCATGTCGGTCTTCAGGGCGACCGTGATCATCCAGATGAAGGAGGTCGCGATCTTCAGGCCCGCGAAGAAGTAGGTGAGGTTCTGGAGCGTCGAGACGTCCATACCCTCCAGCCACGAGACGACCGGGTACGAGATGAAGAACGAGGCCTCGTAGCCGTCCACGTGGTGCTGGGCGCCCTCCAGCGCGTGCAGCATGAAGATGCAGACGCCGACGATGAGGATGACGGCCTCGACGAAGTACGCCTGGCCGAAGTTGGAGCCGGCGAAGCGGGACTTGCGGCCCGCGCCGCCCGGCCGGTTCAGCTGCCGGATGCCGATCAGGACCAGGATGCCGAGGACCGTCATCGTGCCGATGAACTCGACGAAGACGTTGTACGGCGCCCACTCACCGATGACGGGCAGCAGCCAGTCGGCCTTGAAGAGCTGGCCGATGGCGTTGACGATCGTCAGCAGCAGCGAGAAGAAGCCCACCGCCACGAACCAGTGCGCCGCGCCGACGATGCCCCACTTGTTCATGCGGGTGTGGCCGAGGAACTCCTTGACCACCGTGACGGTGCGTTGCGTCGGGTCGTTGGTCCGGAGGCCGGCGGGTACGGACTGGCCCAGCCGCATGAAGCGGAAGAGCTGCACGATTGCGCGGCCGAACAGTGCGACGCCGACCGCGATTAGGACCAGCGACACGATGATCGCGGCGAGTTGCATGGGGGCTCCTCGGGCCTGCGTGAGCGGGGAATCCAGAAGGTCTCTGTGAGGGACGGGGTGGGCAACTACTAAGCAGTAACTTAGTCAATCCGTGCTGAGGGTACCCACTATTCATGCCGTCCTGTAGCAGCTGCGGCGGTGATCTGTGTCGCTGAGGGTGACCTAAGGGTGCCGTAAGCGTCGCTGTCGGGGCGCGAGCGCGACACGCCGGAGATGCGCCGGACGTCCGTGCGCGGGAGGGTGGGGGTGCTGGCGCCGCGCCCGCCGCCGGACGAGAGCCCTCTCTTCTTTCTCATCGACACCTCGCTGACCTGCGTGAATGCCGCCGTGCGCAGATATCCGGCAGAAGACTTGAGTGCGTACGACTCAGGTCCTTTGACAGCGCCGGATCTCTGGTGCACCCTTGAGCCAGTTCCACTCAATGTCAGCTGGAGGAATCGAAATGGCACGTGCGGTCGGCATCGACCTGGGCACGACGAACTCCGTCGTCAGTGTTCTCGAAGGCGGTGAGCCCACCGTCATCACCAACGCCGAGGGCGCCAGGACCACGCCGTCCGTCGTCGCTTTCGCCAAGAACGGTGAGGTGCTCGTCGGCGAGGTCGCCAAGCGTCAGGCGGTCACGAACGTCGACAGGACCATCCGGTCGGTCAAGCGCCACATGGGCACCGACTGGAAGGTGGACATCGACGACAAGAGCTTCAACCCGCAGCAGATCTCGGCGTTCATCCTTCAGAAGCTGAAGCGCGACGCGGAGTCCTACCTCGGCGAGAAGGTCGCGGACGCGGTCATCACCGTCCCGGCGTACTTCAACGACTCCGAGCGCCAGGCCACCAAGGAGGCCGGCGAGATCGCGGGCCTGAACGTCCTGCGCATCGTCAACGAGCCCACCTCCGCGGCGCTGGCGTACGGCCTGGAGAAGGACGACCAGACCATCCTGGTCTTCGACCTCGGTGGCGGTACCTTCGACGTCTCGCTGCTGGAGATCGGCGACGGTGTCGTCGAGGTGAAGGCCACCAACGGTGACAACCAGCTCGGTGGTGACGACTGGGACCAGCGCGTCGTCGACTACCTGGTCAAGCAGTTCCAGAACGGCCACGGCGTCGACCTGTCCAAGGACAAGATGGCGCTGCAGCGCCTGCGCGAGGCCGCTGAGAAGGCGAAGATCGAGCTGTCCTCCTCCACGGAGACGACGATCAACCTGCCGTACATCACCGCCTCGGCCGAGGGCCCGCTGCACCTGGACGAGAAGCTCACGCGCTCGCAGTTCCAGCAGCTCACCAGCGACCTGCTCGACCGCTGCAAGACCCCGTTCCACAACGTCATCAAGGACGCCGGCATCCAGCTGTCCGAGATCGACCACGTGGTCCTGGTCGGCGGTTCGACCCGTATGCCGGCCGTCGCCGAGCTCGTCAAGGAGCTGACCGGCGGCAAGGACGCCAACAAGGGCGTCAACCCGGACGAGGTCGTCGCCATCGGCGCGTCCCTCCAGGCCGGTGTCCTCAAGGGTGAGGTCAAGGACGTCCTCCTGCTGGACGTCACCCCGCTGTCCCTTGGTATCGAGACCAAGGGCGGCATCATGACCAAGCTCATCGAGCGGAACACGACGATCCCGACCAAGCGTTCGGAGATCTTCACCACCGCCGAGGACAACCAGCCCTCCGTGCAGATCCAGGTCTACCAGGGCGAGCGCGAGATCGCGGCGTACAACAAGAAGCTCGGCATGTTCGAGCTGACCGGTCTGCCGCCGGCCCCGCGTGGCGTCCCGCAGATCGAGGTCTCCTTCGACATCGACGCCAACGGCATCATGCACGTGACCGCGAAGGACCTGGGCACGGGCAAGGAGCAGAAGATGACCGTCACCGGCGGCTCCTCGCTGCCGAAGGACGAGGTCGACCGCATGCGCGAGGAGGCCGAGCGCTACGCGGACGAGGACCACAAGCGCCGCGAGGCCGCCGAGACCCGCAACCAGGGCGAGCAGCTCGTCTACCAGACGGAGAAGTTCCTCAAGGACAACGAGGAGAAGGTCCCCGCCGAGGTGAAGACCGAGGTCGAGACCGCCGTCGGCGAGCTGAAGGAGAAGCTCAAGGGCGAGGACACGGCCGAGATCCGTACCGCGACGGAGAAGGTCGCGGCCGTCTCGCAGAAGCTGGGCCAGGCCATGTACGCCGACGCCCAGGGCGCGCAGGCCGCGGGCGGTGCCGACGCCGGTGCCGAGGGCGAGCAGCCCAAGGCCGACGACGACGTCGTCGACGCCGAGATCGTGGACGACGAGAAGCCCAAGAAGGACGGTGCCGCGTGACGGAGGAGACCCCGGGCTTTGACGAGAAGCCTGACGTCCCCTCTGACGCCGCAGCCCCTGACGATGCGGCGCAGGGCGCCGGGTCCGCCGACAAGGCGGGCCCGGCCCCGGCCGGGGACGCGAACCAGGACGCCGGTCTGGTGGCCCAGCTGGACCAGGTGCGCACCGCGCTCAACGAGCGCACCGCGGACCTCCAGCGACTCCAGGCCGAGTACCAGAACTACCGCCGGCGGGTCGAGCGGGACCGGGTGACGGTCAAGGAGATCGCCGCGGCGAACCTCCTGTCCGAGCTCCTTCCGGTGCTGGACGACATCGGCCGGGCCCGCGAGCACGGCGAGCTGGTCGGCGGCTTCAAGTCGGTCGGCGAGTCGGTGGAGACGGTCGTCGCCAAGCTCGGTCTGCAGCAGTTCGGCAAGGAGGGCGAGCCCTTCGACCCGACGATCCACGAGGCGCTGATGCACTCGTACGCACCGGACGTCACGGAGACGACGTGCGTCGCGATCCTGCAGCCGGGGTATCGGATCGGCGAGCGAACGATTCGCCCCGCGCGGGTCGCCGTCGCCGAGCCGCAGCCGGGAGCCCAGCCCGCCAAGTCCGATGAGACGTCGGACGAGGAGAGCGGTGGCCCGGACGAGGGCTGACGTGAGAAGCAGGACAGTACGGGAGGAGGGACGTCGGGGATGAGCACCAAGGACTTCGTCGAGAAGGACTACTACAAGGTCCTCGGCGTCCCGAAGGACGCCACCGACGCCGAGATCAAGAAGGCGTACCGCAAGCTGGCCCGGGAGAACCACCCCGACGCCAACAAGGGCGACCCCAAGGCCGAGGAGCGCTTCAAGGAGGTCTCCGAGGCGAACGACGTCCTGGGCGACCCCAAGCGCCGCAAGGAGTACGACGAGGCGCGGGCGCTGTTCGGCAACGGCGGCTTCCGGGCCGGCCCCGGCGGCGCCGGCGGCGGCAGCTTCAACTTCGACCTGGGTGACCTCTTCGGGGGTGCCCAGGGCGGCGCCGGCGGTGCCGGTGCCGGCGGTTTCGGCGGCGGCCTCGGGGACGTCTTCGGCGGCCTGTTCAACAGGGGCGGCGGCGCGGGTACGCGTACGCAGCCCCGGCGCGGCCAGGACGTCGAGTCCGAGGTGACGCTCAGCTTCACCGAGGCGGTGGACGGGGCCACGGTCCCGCTGCGGATGTCCAGCCAGGCCCCCTGCAAGGCCTGTTCCGGCACGGGTGACAAGAACGGCACCCCGCGGGTCTGCCCGACCTGCGTGGGCACCGGCCAGGTCAGCCGGGGCGCGGGCGGGGGCTTCTCGCTCACCGACCCGTGCGCCGACTGCAAGGGCCGCGGCCTGATCGCGGAGCACCCCTGCGACGTGTGCAAGGGCAGCGGCCGCGCGACCAGCGCGCGCACGATGCAGGTGCGCATCCCCGCGGGCGTCTCCGACGGCCAGCGGATCCGGCTGCGCGGCAAGGGCGCTCCGGGCGAGCGCGGCGGGCCCAACGGTGACCTGTACGTCGTCGTGCACGTCGACGCGCACCCGGTGTTCGGCCGCAAGGGCGACAACCTCACCGTCACCGTGCCGGTCACCTTCCCGGAGGCCACGCTCGGCGGCGAGGTGAAGGTGCCGACCCTGGGCGGTCCGCCGGTCACGCTGAAGATACCGGCCGGGACACCTAACGGCCGGACGATGCGTGCACGCGGGAAGGGTGCGGCGCGCAAGGACGGCACACGGGGCGACCTCCTGGTCACCATCGAGGTGGTCGTGCCCAAGGACCTCAGCGACAAGGCGAAGGACGCTTTGGAGTCCTATCGCGAGGCGACCGCGGGTGAGGACCCACGGTCGGAGCTCTTCCAGGCCGCGAAGGGAGCTTGATGATGGACAGCCGGGGCGGGCGTCGGAGTCGTAATCCATATGAACTGACCGATGAGTCGCCGGTGTACGTCATCTCCGTCGCGGCTCAGCTCTCCGGCCTGCACCCGCAGACCCTGCGCCAGTACGACCGGCTCGGTCTGGTCTCCCCGGACCGTACGGCCGGGCGCGGCCGGCGGTATTCGGCGCGTGACATCGAGCTGCTCCGCCAGGTGCAGCAGCTGTCGCAGAACGAGGGCATCAACCTCGCGGGCATCAAGCGCATCATCGAACTGGAGAACCAGGTCACGGCGCTGCAGCAGCGCGTCGCCGAGCTGCAGAGCGCCGTGGAGGGTGCCGCCGCGGCGATCCAGCAGCGGGAGGCGGCGGTGCACGCCAGCTACCGCCGGGACCTGGTGCCGTACCAGGACGTGCAGCAGACCAGCGCGCTGGTCGTGTGGCGGCCGAAGCGGACGTCCGAGTAGCCGCTGTACGACGAGCGGTCGGCCGGGTCAGCAGCCGTTGTACCCGGCCGTCGGCATCGACAGCCGCCGGTGCACCCGGGACTTCATCTCCGTGGTGTAGACCGGCTCGGTGCCGTCGGCGGTCTCCACGCGGATGCCGGCAGCGGCGCAGCGGGCGGTGAACTCGTCGGCGGAGTCGACGGCGTTCTCCAGGGCGCGGCGGTTCGGTACGACGAAGACGTCGACCAGGCCCGCCTCCACGTCCTGCCACAGGGCGCAGTGGTCGACGCGCAGGTGGTGCAGGCTCAGCCGGCAGGTGAGGCGGTAGTCGTGGTCCTCGGCCCAGCGGGCGCACATCTCGTGCTGGCTGCGGTCGTCCACCAGGAACGGATCGTCGTCCAGCTCGGCGAGCGGCATCAAGCACGCGATCGCCGTCACTCGCACCGCATTCATCCTGCCCCCCGGGACCCGGCGACTGTGGGAGTGACGATACCGCTGTGAGCGGAGCGCGGCTGCGGCGCTGTGCCGGGCGGTGAGGCGTAGCCGCAGGCGTGGCAGATCTTCCATCCGTCCTGGTTGACGGCCAGTTGGCCGCCGCAGCGCGGGCACGATTCGGCGCGGGCGCTGCGGTCCGGAGTGGGGGAGGCTTTCCCGTGTGTCGTGCTGGTGCGCTTTGCTGACCTCATCTGGCCTCCAGCTGACGTATTCGGCCCGTAATGGATCGAATAGCGCGCGGGCCTGGTCACATATTCACTAGCAGGCCCAACTGAAGATTCGGAAGAACGCGATCCGATATCGGCCACGCACGGCCGGCGTACGGGCCCGGAACCTCAGCCCCGCCCCAGCATCTTCGTCACGCGGATCTCGATGACCACGCGCTCGGGGTTGGGCCGCGGCTGCCGCTCGTACCGCACGGCGTACCGGACCTCCGCGTCCCGCACGCTCGCCTCGTCCGTACGGACCGTGGCCAGGCCCTCCAGAGTCGCCCAGCGCCGCCCCTGCATCTGGCACACCGCGGCGCGCGCACCGCCGTCGCCCGCCGCCAGGACGTTGCGGACCTTGGTGCCGCCCTTGCTCGTGATCACGCGGGCCACCCCCTGCTCGTGGTCGTACGTCACGCCCACCGGCACGACGTGCGGTGTCCCGTCCGGCCGCATGGTGGTCAGGGTGCACACATGCCGCTCGCGCCAGAAGGCGAGGTACTCGGGGTCGGGATTCCGCAGGTCTTGAGCCATGCCCGCACTTTACGGGGGTGTGCGGCGCGGTCCGGCGACCCCGTCGCCCGGCACGAGTGGAGTGCGCCGCCGACGGGAACCCGGGCCCCGGCGCCCGGCAACGGTCGGCGTTTTTGCCTTGAGTGGAATAGACTCAACTTATCGCACGTTGGTATGAGCAGGATCGAGCGGAGCCTGCGAGACTACGGCCACCGAGTACGAGGAGGAGCGCGAGCACGTGGACGCCGAGCTGACCAACAAGAGCCGGGAGGCGCTGAGCGCCGCCAACGAGCGGGCCGTGACCGGGGGCAACGCGGACATGACGTCCGCCCACCTGCTGCTCGCGCTGCTCGCCGGGCAGGACAACGAGAACATCACCGACCTGCTGGCCGCCGTCGGCGCGGACGCCGCCGCGCTGCGTGCCGGTGCCGAGCGCCGGATCGCCGCGCTCCCCAGCATCCAGGGCTCGACCGTCGCCCCGCCGCAGCCCGACCGCGAGATGCTCGCGGTGATAGCGGACGCGGCGCAGCGCGCCAAGGAGCTGGGCGACGACTACATCTCCACCGAGCACCTGCTGATCGGCATCGCCGCCAAGGGCGGTGCCACCGGCGAGCTGCTGGACCAGCAGGGCGCCTCCGCCAAGAAGCTGCTGGACGCGTTCGAGAAGGCGCGCGGCGGCCAGCGGGTGACCAACGCCGACCCGGAGGGTACGTACAAGGCGCTGGAGAAGTTCGGTACGGACTTCACCGCGGCCGCGCGCGAGGGCAAGCTCGACCCGGTCATCGGCCGGGACCAGGAGATCCGCCGCGTCGTGCAGGTGCTGTCGCGGCGTACGAAGAACAACCCCGTGCTGATCGGCGAGCCCGGCGTCGGCAAGACCGCCGTCGTGGAGGGCCTGGCCCAGCGCATCGTGAAGGGCGACGTGCCCGAGTCGCTGCGCGACAAGCGGCTGGTGGCGCTGGACCTGGGCGCGATGGTCGCGGGCGCGAAGTACCGCGGTGAGTTCGAGGAGCGGCTGAAGACCGTCCTGGCGGAGATCAAGTCCAGCGACGGCCAGATCATCACGTTCATCGACGAGCTGCACACGGTCGTCGGCGCGGGCGCCGGCGGCGACTCCGCCATGGACGCGGGCAACATGCTCAAGCCGATGCTGGCCCGCGGCGAGCTGCGGATGGTCGGCGCGACCACGCTGGACGAGTACCGCGAGCGGATCGAGAAGGACCCGGCGCTGGAGCGTCGCTTCCAGCAGGTGCTGGTCGCCGAGCCGACCGTCGAGGACACCGTCGCGATCCTGCGCGGCCTCAAGGGCCGGTACGAGGCGCACCACAAGGTGCAGATCGCGGACTCCGCGCTGGTCGCCGCCGCCACCCTCTCCGACCGGTACATCACCTCCCGCTTCCTCCCCGACAAGGCCATCGACCTGGTCGACGAGTCGGCGTCCCGGCTGCGCATGGAGATCGACTCCTCGCCCGTGGAGATCGACGAGCTGCAGCGGTCCGTGGACCGGCTCCGCATGGAGGAGCTGGCGCTGAAGAACGAGACGGACGCAGGTTCCGTCCAGCGCCTGGAGAAGCTGCGCAAGGACCTCGCCGACAAGGAGGAGGAGCTGCGCGGCCTCACCGCCCGCTGGGAGAAGGAGAAGCAGGGCCTGAACCGCCTCGGTGAGCTGAAGGAGAAGCTCGACGAGCTGCGCGGCCAGGCCGAGCGCGCCCAGCGCGACGGCGACTTCGACACCGCCTCCAAGCTGCTGTACGGCGAGATTCCGGGCCTGGAGCGGGAGCTGGAGGAGGCGGCCGCGGCCGAGGCCGAGCAGGAGGCCGCCAAGGGGGCCGGCGGCTCCAAGGAATCCATGGTCAAGGAGGAGGTCGGCCCGGACGACATCGCCGACGTGGTCGCCGCCTGGACCGGCATCCCGGCCGGCCGCCTGCTGGAGGGCGAGACGCAGAAGCTGCTGCGCATGGAGGACGAGCTGGGCAAGCGGCTGATCGGGCAGACCGAGGCCGTGCGCGCGGTCTCCGACGCGGTACGCCGTACGCGTGCCGGGATCGCCGACCCGGACCGGCCCACCGGCTCGTTCCTCTTCCTCGGCCCGACCGGCGTCGGCAAGACCGAGCTGGCCAAGGCGCTCGCGGACTTCCTGTTCGACGACGAGCGGGCGATGGTCCGCATCGACATGAGCGAGTACGGCGAGAAGCACTCCGTCGCTCGCCTGGTCGGCGCGCCTCCCGGCTACGTCGGGTACGAGGAGGGCGGCCAGCTCACCGAGGCCGTCCGCCGCCGCCCGTACAGCGTCGTGCTGCTGGACGAGGTGGAGAAGGCCCACCACGAGGTCTTCGACATCCTGCTCCAGGTGCTGGACGACGGCCGGCTCACCGACGGCCAGGGCCGCACGGTCGACTTCCGGAACACCATCCTGATCCTGACCTCCAACCTCGGCTCCAACTTCCTGATGGACCCGCTGCTGAAGGAGGAGCAGAAGAAGGAGAAGGTGCTGGAGACGGTCCGCTCCGCCTTCCGCCCGGAGTTCCTGAACCGGCTGGACGACACGGTGGTCTTCCACCCGCTCGGCACCGACCAGCTCCAGCGGATCGCACAGATCCAGATCGACCACCTGCAGAAGCGCCTCGCCGACCGGCGGCTGACGCTGGACGTCTCGGACGCGGCGCTGACCTGGCTGGCCTGGCTCGGCCAGGAGCCGGTGATCGACCAGCCGGACCAGGCCGTTTCTCCGGGGCCCGACCTCTCCTACGGCGCCCGGCCACTGCGCCGCCTCGTCCAGACCGCCATCGGCGACCAGCTCGCGCGGGCGATCCTGGCGGGCGACGTGCACGACGGCGACACCGTACGGGTGGACGTCGACGGCGACCATCTGTCGGTGACGGCGGAGCGTGAACCGGTGGCGGCGGCCTGACCTGCGCCCGCCCCGTACCGCGCCGCGGCGCCCGCTACCCGACCCGCCCCGTCCGCTTGCCAGGACGGGGCGGGTGTGGGGGAGGATGGCGGGGACCATACGAAGGGACTTCCACGGTGACTATCGACCCGTCCTCGATTCCGAATTTCGGGGGCCAGCCCGAACCGCAGCCGACGGGGCCGGAGGGTCCCATCGTGCCTGACCAGGAACTGGTCAAGCAGCTTCTGGAGCAGATGGAGCTGAAGTACGTCGTCGACGACGAGGGCGACCTCGCCGCCCCGTGGGAGCAGTTCCGCACGTACTTCATGTTCCGGGGCGAGGAAGAGCAGCAGATCTTCTCCGTCCGTACCTTCTACGACCGGCCCCACGCGATCGAGCTCAAGCCCAAGCTGCTGGAGGCGATCGACGACTGGAACCGCCGCACCCTGTGGCCCAAGGCCTACACCCACACCCACGACGACGGCACGGTCCGTCTGATCGGTGAGGCGTCGATGCTGGTCGGCACCGGCGTCTCGCTGGAGCACTTCGTCTCCAGCACGGTCAGCTGGATCCGCGCGTCCATCGAGTTCGACAAGTGGCTCGTCGAGCAGCTCGGCCTGGAGGCCGACGTCGACGACGCCAAGCCGGACGACGAGGCCTGAGGCCTCCCGTACGGCAGCGCGAGGGCCCCGGAGCACGGACTGTGCTCCGGGGCCCTCGCGCGTGCGGGATCAGCTGCCGGACAGCTGCTTGAGCCGGGCTGCCGCCTCGCGCAGCACCTCGTCCTTCTTGCAGAAGGCGAACCGTACGAGGCTGCGCCCCGCCGCCTTGTCGTCGTAGAAGACGGCGTTCGGCACCGCGACCACGCCGCAGCGCTCGGGCAGGCCCAGGCAGAACGCCAGGCCGTCCTGCTCGCCGAGCGCGGTGATGTCGGTGGTGATGAAGTACGTGCCGCTGGGGCGGTAGACCCGGAAGCCCGCCTCCGCCAGCCCGTCGGCCAGGATGTCCCGCTTGCGGCGCATGTCCTCGCGCAGGCCGTGGAAGTAGTCGTCCGGCAGCGCGAGCGCCTCGGCGACGGCGTACTGGAAGGGGCCGGCCGAGACGTAGGTGAGGAACTGCTTGGCGGAGCGGACCGCGCTCACCAGTTCGGGCGAGCCGGTGATCCAGCCGACCTTCCAGCCGGTGAAGGAGAAGGTCTTGCCCGCGCTGCCGATGGAGACCGTGCGCTCGCGCATCCCGGGGAAGGACGCCAGCGGCACGTGCTCACCCTCGAACACCAGGTGCTCGTAGACCTCGTCCGTGACGACCAGGAGGTCGCGCTCGCACGCCAGCTCGGCGATGGCGGCCAGCTCGTCGCGGGTGAGGACGGTGCCGGTGGGGTTGTGCGGGGTGTTCAGGAGGATCAGGCGGGTGCGGTCGGTGACCGCGTCGCGCAGTTCGTCCAGGTCGAGGCGGTAGCAAGCGCCCTCGACGGAGGGGCGCAGGGTGACCGGCACGCGGGTGGCGCCGGCCATCGCGATGCACGCGGCGTACGAGTCGTAGTACGGCTCCAGCGCGATCACCTCGTCGCCGGGCTCCAGCAGCGCCAGCAGGGACGCGGCGATGGCCTCGGTGGCGCCCGCGGTGACCAGCACCTCCGTGTCGGGGTCGTACGTGAGGCCGTACCAGCGCTGCTGGTGGGCGGTGACGGCGGTGCGCAGCTCGGGGATGCCGGGGCCCGGCGGGTACTGGTTCCCGCGGCCGTCGCGCAGCGCGCGTACCGCCGCTTCACGGACCTCTTCGGGGCCGTCGGTGTCGGGGAAGCCCTGGCCGAGGTTGATGGAGCCGGTCCGCACGGCGAGCGCGGACATCTCGGCGAAGATCGTCGTTCCGAATTCGGCCAGGCGGCGGTTGAGCAGCGGTCGTCCCATGGGCGTCATCCTCCGCCGAACCTCTGGAGTTCCTCAACTCCGCTTTTGGGATCAGCGAGGCCGGGCATGTGATCCGCACGCAAGAACCGATGTACGGGGGTGAGGCACATGGCAGGCTTTGTGATTTTCCTGGTGATCTGCGCTTTTGTGGCGGCCGTGGTCTGGATGGCGAAGACGGCCGCGGCCAACGAGTCGCCGCGGGGCCGCAACAAGAGGCGGGGGTGGGCCGCGGGGGGCGGCGGCTCCTCGTCCGGGTCCTGGTGGGCCGGTGACAACGGCTCGGGCGGCGGCCACCACGGTCATCACGGCGGCTCGTCGTGCGGCGGGGGCTCGTCCTGCGGGGGCGGCTCGTCGTGCGGGGGCGGCGGCGGTGGCGGCTGCGGTGGAGGCGGAGGCGGCGGTTCCTGAGCGGTTCCCCCGCGCGTCCTGAAGCGGTCGCACGGTTGGCCGGTATGGAACATGCAACCGGCTCATGCCCCACAGCATATGCGCCCGACGGTTCTCAACAACCGCCGGGCGCAAGCCTGTTGAACAACTGAACTGAGAGGCCCTCTGAGGGATGGAAACCCGGCGAAGATGGGTAAAAAGGCTGTGGGCCCCGCGAGTTTCATGATTCCCTCTCTTGTGAGAATCCACCAGTTCTCGGACCCCACGTGGTCACGAGCCGGCAGCCGGTAAGTCGTATCCCTGGTCCTCCTCCGGGGCGGGCCGGCCCACCATCCACTGCGTGCTTGCGGAGCCGACCCATGCTCACCACCATCAAGACCGCCTACACCGACACCCGTGCAGCCGACCTCGCCTGGGCACTCGGCCGGGAGCCGTTGCCCGCCCTCGCCGTCCTCGACCTGCAATTGGGTGACTCCAGTGTTCAGTTGAGGCTGCTCGGCGCCTCGCACCAGGTGCTTCTCCAGGAGGAGCACGGCAGTTGTTCGGAGACGGTGGCGTGCATGCCCGGCAGCAGCACCCCGCTCCCGCTCGGTGTGGCGAAGCGCGTCGGCGACTGGGAGTACGAATTCGCCGCGCATGTGGAGACGCTCTCCCGCGGCTCGTTCGCAGGCAGGGCACAGGAGTTGCTCGCACTGGTGGCCGAGCATCCGTACGGGCTTGCCGGGACGTTCCCCGGTGCGCCGCACGCCTTCACCGCGATGCTTGCGCAACGCGACGGCGGCCAGGTGCGCTGGCGGACCTGGCACGCCTACCCCCAGGAAGGCCGGCTGGTGGCGACCCGTACGCGCGTGGGCGTACGGGCGGTGGCGGCGCTGTGAGCGGGAGCGCGGCGGTGGCTCGGCGTCCGGTCCGCGCGAATCCAATGCACTCCTGTGGGTGACGAGGCGCGACAGGGGCGTCACGTAGCGTTCGCAACATGATCGATCCGCCAGCGGCCCTCACCTCCGGCGCCCGCAAGCCGCCGGAGATCGTCAGACCACCGAGGCTGCCGGTACCGGCCGGAATCGGCCGTCTCCTCGTCCTCACCGTGGTCTTCCTCTGCGCCGCTTGCGGACTGGTGTACGAACTGGAGCTGGTCGCCCTCTCCTCCTACCTGGTCGGCGACTCCGTGACCCAGGCCTCCGTCGTGCTCTCCGTGATGGTCTTCGCGATGGGCGTCGGCTCGCTGCTGGCCAAACGGCTGCGCTGCCGGGCCGCGGTCGGCTTCGGCGCGGTCGAGGCGGCGCTGGCCCTGGTCGGCGGCGTCTCGGCGATGGCGCTGTACGCCTCCTTCGCGTGGTTCGGCCAGTCCCGGCCCGTGCTGGTCGGCTTCTCACTGCTGATCGGCGTGCTCATCGGCGCCGAGGTGCCGCTGCTGATGACGCTCATCCAGCGCATCCGCAATCAGGACGCGGGCGGCGCGGTCGCCGACCTCTTCGCGGCGGACTACGTGGGCGCGCTGGTCGGCGGGCTCGCCTTCCCCTTCCTGCTGCTGCCGGTGCTCGGCCAGCTCACGGGCGCCCTGGTCACCGGCGGGGTGAACGCCGTCGCGGGCGGCGCGCTCGTCCTCGGCCTGTTCGGCCGCGACCTCTCCCCGCGGGCCCGCCGGTCGCTGCTGGCCGCCAACGTCCTGGTGCTCGCCCTGCTCGCCACGTGCACGGTGCTGGCCGGCTCCTTCGAACGGGCAGCGCGCGAAGCGGTGTACGCCACCGAGCCGCGGGTCGCCCTCCGGACGGAGGTGCAGGAAGTCGTGCTGACCGGCGGCACGGGCGGCGGGCGCGCGGGCCGCAGCGGCGGCGAGGCCGCCCGTACGCCCCTCGCGCTCTATCTCGACGGCCGGCTGCGGGCCAGCGCCATCGACGAGTTCCGGTACCGCGAAGCGCTCGTCCACCCGGCGATGGCGGGCGGTCCGCACGGCCGGGTGCTGGTCCTCGGCGGCGGCGACGGCCTCGCCGCGCGCGAACTGCTCCGCTACGCCGGCGTCGAGTCCGTCACCGTCGTCGAACGCGACGCCGCCCTGGTCCGGCTGGCCCGCACCGACCCCGGCCTCGCCCGGCTGAACCGCCACGCGCTCGACGACCCGCGGGTGCGCGTGGTGACCGCCGACGTCTTCGACTGGCTGCGCTGGGACGCCCGGCACGAGGCGCGCCGGGACGGCCCGTACGACGTGATCCTCTCCGACCTGCCGGACCCCGCCATCACCGCCGGCACCAAGCTGTACTCCCAGGAGTTCTACGGGCTCGCGGCCCGGGTGCTGGCCCCGGACGGCCGGCTGGCGGTGCACGCGGGCCCGCCCGGCGCCCGGCCGCGCAACTTCTGGACGGTCGAGGCGACCGTGCGCGCCGCGGGTCTGCGCACCGCCGCGTACCGGATGGAGGGCCGCCGCCACGCGTTCTCGGGCGGGCCCGACCGCGGCCAGTCCGGCACCGGCGGTACGGCCCCCGGGTCCGCCCGGGACTGGGGCTTCGTCCTGGCGGCCCGTGCCACCCCGGTACCGGCCCTCTCGCCCGCCGCGCCGCCGGTGCGCGCGCTGACCCCGGCCGCCCTGCGTTCCGGCCGTCTCGCCCTGGACGCGTCCCGCCCGCCGGGCCTGCCGCCGTCGACCCTGGTGCATCCGCGGTACGGCGGATGACCGCGTCCCGGGCAGCGACGGCATGCCGAGAAAGTTGCGCGGGAGCAGGCACGGTGCGGGGCGTGCTGGGTAGGCTCCGATGTCATGGAGCATGAGGTGTACGTTCCGTTTCCCGTTGGCACGGTGCGGCAGGCGCTCACCGAGCCGGAACGCCTGGCTCGCTGTGTCCCGGGCGCCCAGCTCGACGCGGACCACGCGCCCGGAGTTCCGGAGGGCCGGCTGCGGCTGCGGGTCGGCGGCTCCACCATCACCTACCGCGGATCGCTGCAAGTGACCCCGCGCGACGGCGAGCCGGACGCCTTCGACGCCGCGTTGCGCGGCACGGAGGTGCGCGGCGAAGGCTTCGCCGAGCTGGACGTCACCGTCCGGGTGGCGTCCGACGAGGGCGGCAAGGGCACGACGCTCTCCTGCACCGCGGTCCTGCGGTCCGGGGGACGTCTCGCGGGCGCCGCGGACGACACCGTCCGTTCGGCCGGGCGCCGCCTCCTGGAGCGTTTCGCCACCACTCTCACCGAGGACCTGTCGCTCCGGCCGGTCGCCGCGGGGGAGCCGGACGGGCCCGACGCGCAGGCCGCCCCGGGTGCGGGGCCGGCGGCCGGGGCCACGACGGCCGCCGACGGGGTGGCGGTCTTCGGGGGCGAGCCGGCGGACGTGCCCGAGGAGTCCGGCGCGGCCGGTGCGGACCCGGCCGGTGACGAGGACGACGTGCTCGCCGAGGACGACGCCGTCGACGCCCTCGGCGGGGTGGACGGGGGCAGGGAACCGGGCGCCGAGGACGACCCCGACGACGTCACCGGAGTGGACGACGCCGACGCGGAGGACGTGGACGAGGTGGGCGACCTGGTGGACGCGCCGCCGCGGTCCGGCGTCTTCGAGACCGAGATCCCGCCCTCCTCGCTGGACCCGCTCGCCGAGGAGGAGCTGGGCATCCCGGCCGAGCCGCCCGCCGAGGCCGCGCACGCCCGCCGGACGATGATCGGCCGCAGCGCGGAGGAGGTCGACCACGCCCCGCCGCGCGGCCGCTACGCCCCCGTGCCCGCCCCCGACGCCTCCACCGCCTCGGCCACCCTCCGCTGGGCGGCCCCCGCGGCGGCCGTAGTCCTGGCCTCCGCCGTGGTGGTCGGCCGGGTTTTGCGCCGCCGCCGCTGAGCGTGGTTCCGGGGTGCGTTTGCCTGGTCTGCTGCTGACTGTGGCTCCGGGGCCTGCGTGTCCGCTCTGTTGCTGACTGCGGCCTGCGGCGCCGGGGTCCGCGTCCCGGCCTGCTGGTGACCGTGGATCCGGGCCCGCGTGCCCGGCCCGCCGCTCGCCCGCCGCACCGTTAAGGTCGAGCCGTGAGCACTGAGAACCGCACAGAGCCCGCCCGCAAGCCGCGCGTGGCGCGCACCGTACGGCTGGCCGCCGGAGACACCGAGGTGGCCGTCCGTCCGGACAACGGCTGCCGCATCGAGAGTCTGCGGATCGGCGGCACGGAGCTGCTCAGGCAGGGCGACAAGTACGGCTGCTTCCCGATGGTGCCGTGGTGCGGCCGGATCGAGAACGGCCGGTTCCGCAACGGCGGCGAGACGCACCAGATGCCGGTGAACTCCCCGCCGCACGCCATCCACGGCAACGGCCGCAACCTCTCCTGGCGCACCGCGCGCACGACCGGGACCACCGGGGCCTTCACGTACGACCTGGACGACCCGGCCGCGCCCTGGCCGTACCCCGGCAAGGTCACCCAGCTGGTGGAGCTGGCCGAGGACGGCGGTTCGCTGACGCTGAGCATGGGCGTCGAGACGTACGGCGACTCCTTCCCGGCGCAGGCCGGCTGGCACCCCTGGTTCCTCCGCGACCTCGGCGACGGCGGCGAGGGCGTCCGCATCGACTTCGACCCCGAGTGGCAGGAGGAGCGCGGGCCCGACCACCTCCCGACCGGGCAGCGCGTCGACCCCCGCCCCGGCCCCTGGGACGACTGCTTCGGCATGCCGCAGGGGGTGGACGTCACCCTCACCTGGCCGGGCCGCCTGGAGCTGAAGGTCACCAGCCGTGCCGAGTGGGTGGTGGTGTACGACGAGCAGGAGGAGGCCGTGTGCGTGGAGCCGCAGTCCGGCCCGCCCAACGGGCTGAACACCCTGCCGCGCCTGGTCACACCCATCGACCCGCTGGAGATCTCCACGACCTGGACCTGGCGCTCGCTGGCCTGACCGGCATGCGTTCGTCGGCTTGATCCGCCGGCTCCTACCGGACGCCGTCCGGGGCCGGGAGCGTTTCGGGACCGGCTCCGGCGGGCGTCGCGGAGCCGTGTCCGGAACCGGTCCCCGCGCTGTCCTAAGCTCGTGCGCATGACCGACGACGTACGTGGCGAGCTGCTGCGGCAGATCAAGAACAAGGCCGTGGTGCACGGCAAGGTGACGCTTTCCTCCGGCAAGGAAGCCGATTACTACATCGACCTGCGCCGGATCACCCTGGACGCCGAGGCGGCGCCGCTGGTCGGCCAGGTGATGCTGGACATCACCGCCGACCTCGACTACGACGCGGTCGGCGGGCTCACGCTCGGCGCCGACCCGGTCGCGACGTCGATGCTGCACGCCGCCGCCGCGCGCGGGCAGAAGCTGGACGCCTTCGTGGTCCGCAAGTCCCAGAAGACCCACGGCATGCAGCGCCGTATCGAGGGCCCGGACATCAAGGGCCGCCGCGTCCTCGTGGTCGAGGACACCTCCACCACCGGCGGCTCCCCGCTGACCGCCGTCGAGGCGGCCCGTGAGGCGGGCGCCGAGGTCGTCGCCGTCGCGACGATCGTCGACCGCGGTGCCGAGTCGGCCATCGCCGGGGCCGGCCTGAAGTACATCACCGGCTACCAGCTCACCGACCTGGATCTCGCCTGAGAGGTCCGGCGGTCACGCCGGCGAGGTCGGCGCCGGACCGAGTTTTTCGGTGGCGCGCGCGGTGACCTGCGGTTTCGCCACGGGGCGGGCTGTTTCACGTGAAACAGCCCGCCCTTTGCGCCGTCCGGGTGGCGGCGCGATGTGGAGGTATCCGGCAAGTCTGGGAAGATGGGCCGCGACGATGACGTCGCCCCCTGGTCAGGGCCCAGAACGTACCCGGTACCCGCACACACAAGGAGCGGACAGATGCCCATCGCAACCCCCGAGATCTACAACGAGATGCTCGACCGGGCGAAGGCAGGCAAGTTCGCCTACCCGGCCATCAACGTGACCTCGACCCAGACGCTGCACGCGGCGCTGCGCGGTTTCGCCGAGGCCGAGAGTGACGGCATCATCCAGATCTCCACGGGCGGTGCGGAGTTCCTGGGCGGCCAGTACAGCAAGGACATGGTGACCGGCGCCGTCGCCCTGGCCGAGTTCGCGCACGTCGTGGCCGCGAAGTACGGCATCACCGTCGCGCTGCACACCGACCACTGCCCCAAGGACAAGCTGGACGGCTACGTCCGCCCGCTGATCGACATCTCCGCCGAGCGCGTGGCCAAGGGCGAGAACCCGCTCTTCCAGTCCCACATGTGGGACGGCTCGGCCGAGAACCTTGCCGACAACCTCTCCATCGGCCAGGAGCTGCTGGCCAAGGCCGCCGCCGCCAAGATCATTCTTGAGGTCGAGATCACCCCGACCGGTGGCGAGGAGGACGGCGTCACCCACGAGATCAACGACGAGCTGTACACCACCGTCGACGACGCGATCCGCACCGCCGAGGCGCTGGGCCTGGGCGAGAAGGGCCGCTACCTGCTCGCCGCCTCCTTCGGCAACGTGCACGGCGTCTACAAGCCGGGCAACGTCGTCCTCCGCCCCGAGCTCCTCAAGGACCTCCAGGAGGGCGTCGGCGCCAAGTACGGCAAGCAGGCCCCGTTCGACTTCGTCTTCCACGGCGGCTCCGGCTCCACCGAGCAGGAGATCGCCACCGCGCTGGAGAACGGCGTCGTGAAGATGAACCTCGACACCGACACCCAGTACGCCTTCACCCGCCCGATCGCGGACCACATGTTCCGCAACTACGACGGCGTCCTGAAGGTCGACGGCGAGGTCGGCAACAAGAAGGTCTACGACCCGCGCAGCTGGGGCAAGCTGGCCGAGGCCGGCATGGCCAAGCGCGTCACCGAGGCCTGCGCCAACCTGCGCTCCACCGGCACCAAGATCAAGTAACTCCGGCGCGGCGCCGCACAGCACCGGCGCCTGCGGCAGAGCACGCCGAAGAGCAGCGAAGGGCCCCGTACGCAGAGGATCATGCGTACGGGGCCCTTCGGCGTGCCGGGGCCCTGGGGGCCGGGCGCCGCACACGGTGGTGCGGCCGGGGCCGCTGCGCGCGTGGACGATCCTCCGTGCGCCCGGCCGAACGGCCACCTCCGAGGCACCGCCCGCCGCACGGACCAGGCAGACTTGGACTCATGGCCATTCACGAGAACCTGCTCGGGGGACCGCCCCCGACCCATCTGCCCGACGACCCGGAGCCCCGCGAGCTGCTCGCCGCGGGCACCGCTCCGGCCGACGTCGCCGCGAAGTACCCGGCGTCCTCGCTGGTCTGGGCACAGCTGGCGGACGACGCCTTCCAGGCCGGCCGGACCGTCGAGTCCTACGCGTACGCCCGCACGGGCTACCACCGCGGCCTGGACTCGCTGCGCCGGGCCGGCTGGAAGGGCCATGGCCCGGTCCCGTTCGAGCACGAGCCGAACCGCGGCTTCCTGCGGGCGCTGCACGCGCTCGCCCGCGCCGCCCAGGCGATCGGCGAGCAGGAGGAGTACGAGCGCTGCACGACTTTCCTGCGCGAGTCCTCGCCGACCGCCGCCGACACGCTCTCCTGAGGTACCCACCCGGGAGACGACCCGCTCGGGACCGGCCGGCGCCATTTTCCGGCCGGTCCCGAGCCGGTTCGGGCCCCGCGAGTCGGCCGGGGCTGCCCTTGCCAAACCCTGGAGAGTTGCGGAAGATGCGCAACAGGTCCGGTGAGCCGGACCTGACGAGGGGACCGGGGCTCCGATGCCGACAGGAAGGGGCGGACCGCTACCCGGAGGCATGCATCACGAGGAGTTCCTGATGTCGTACTCGTCATCAGCGTCCCAGGCGTCCCCGTCCCCGGAGCCGGCCCCGCGCTGCCCGGTCGGCGGCCGGGCCGAGGCGGACCCGAATCTCGACTTCGCGGGCACCACGCCGTACGAGGACTATGTCCAGGCGGAGCTGCTCACGCACTCCCAGCACCTGCTCTCCGACGACCCCGGAGAGATGGCCTTCCTGGTGACCACCCAGGTCATGGAGCTGTGGTTCACCGTCATCGTCCACGAGTGGCACACCGCGGCCCAGGCCCTGCGCGGCGACGACCTGCCCACCGCGATCGACGCGCTGCGCCGCTCCACGTACGAGCTGGAAGCGCTCAACGCCGCGTGGAAGCCGCTGGCCCGGCTGACCCCCGCGCAGTTCAACGCCTACCGCGGCGCCCTCGGCGACGGCTCCGGCTTCCAGTCCGCGATGTACCGGCGGCTGGAGTTCCTGCTCGGCGAGAAGTCCGCGTCCATGCTCGTCCCGCACCGCGGCGCGCCCCGTGAGTACGCCGAGCTGGAGAAGGCGCTGCACGAGCCGAGCCTGTGGGACGAGGTGCTGCGGCTGCTGGACCGCCGCGGATACGCCGTCCCGGTGTCCGTCCTGCACCGCGACCCCACGCTCAAGTACGAGCCGAACGCCGCCGTCGAGGCCGCCTGGGCCGAGGTCTACGCGGGCGACCCGCGGAGCGAGCTGATCGCGCTCGGCGAGGTCCTCACCGACGTCGCCGAACTGGTGTGGCGATGGCGCAACGACCATCTGGTCGCCACCCGCCGGGCGATGGGCGCGAAGATGGGCACCGGCGGTTCGGCCGGTGTGGCCTGGCTGGAGAAGCGGGCCCGCAAGAACGTTTTCCCGGAGCTGTGGACGGCCCGGAGCCATGTCTGACCGGCCGACCGCCCGACAGCGGTACTCGACCCCGCCGGACGGGGCACCCGTGACCGAGCGGCCGGTTGCCATCGACGGGTCGGCCGCCATCGGCCGGCCCGGCGCGACCGGTGAGGAGCCGGGTGGGCCGGGCCCGGATGGACGGGGCTCGAACCGCTCCGGCGGACCGGGCCCGAACGGCCCCGGCCCCCAGGACACAGCGACGCGGCCGGGCCCCGCACGACAGCGCGAGGAGACCGGAGACGAGCGGCCCCGCACCACACAGCGATACGGCCGGGCAGCGGCGGAGGGTGACGACGTGCAGCAGAACCAGAGCACCGAGGGTGGCGCGACCACCAACAGAATCGATCCGCCCGCCTCGGCCGACATGGCAGACATCGCCGGCACCCTGTCCGGCCACGCCGTGGCCGCGGCAGCCGTCCGCGACGACTTCGCCGCCCACGCCGCGCGCATGGACGCCGACGACCCGCTGCGCGGCAAGCGCACGGAGTTCGTGCTCGACGAGGCGGTCTACCTCGACGGCAACTCCCTCGGCGCGCTCCCGCACGCGGTCCCCGAGCGGGTCCGCGAGGTCATCTCCCGCGAATGGGGCGAGCTGCGCATCCGCTCCTGGTCGGAATCCGGCTGGTGGACCGCGCCCGAACGGATCGGCGACCGTATCGCCCCGCTCCTCGGCGCCGCCCCCGGCCAGGTCGTGGTCGGCGACTCCACCAGCATCAACGTCTTCAAGGCCCTGGTCGCCGCCGTACGCATGGCGGACGAGGCCGGCCCGGCGGCCAACGGCGTACGGCGGGACGAGATCCTCGTCGACGCCGCGACCTTCCCGACCGACGGCTACATCGCCCAGTCCGCCGCCCGCCTCACCGGCTGCACGCTGCGCCCCGTCGAAGCCGCGCTGATGCCCGTCGAAGCGTCCGACCGTACCGCCGCCGCGCTGGTCAACCACGTCGACTACCGCAGCGGGCGGCTCAACGACCTGCCCGGCATCACCGCCGCCCTGCACGAAGCGGGCGCCCTCGCCGTCTGGGACCTGTGCCACAGCGCGGGCGCCCTGCCCGTCGACCTGGACGCGCACGGCGTGGACCTCGCGGTCGGCTGCACGTACAAGTACCTCAACGGCGGCCCCGGCGCCCCCGCCTACCTGTACATCCGGGCCGAGCACCAGCCGCGCTTCGACTCACCGCTCCCCGGCTGGAACTCCCACGCCGACCCCTTCGGCATGGACCCCGAGTACACCCCCGCACCGGGCGTCGAACGCGGCCGCGTCGGCACCCCGGACATCCTCTCGCTGCTCGCCCTGGAAGCCGCGCTGGAGGTCTGGGAGGGCGTCGCCATCGAGGACGTACGCGCCAAGAGCCTCGCGCTCACCGACTTCTTCCTCGCCTGCGTACGGGCCTACGTGCCCCGCGGCCGGGTGCGGTCGGTGACCCCGGAACGGCACGACGAACGCGGCAGCCAGGTCGCGCTGGAGTGCGCCGGGGCCGCCGAGGTGATGGGCGAACTGATCCGGCACGGTGTGATCGGCGACTTCCGCCACCCCGACGTGCTGCGCTTCGGCTTCACCCCGCTCTACACCTCCTTCGCCGACGCGGAACACGCCGCCCGGACCCTCGCCGAGATCGTGGCGTACGTCCCCGGCGACGGCAGCGCCTCCGCGGTCGCCGCGGGCGGCCCGGAACAGGGGCCGGTCACGACATGAGCGATTCGGAACAGGGGCCGGTCACGACATGAACGACCCGGCGCGGGACGAGGCCGTGGCGGTGGACGGGGAAGCCGTGGAGGGCTTGGCGGGGGGTGAGGAGGCCGCGCTGCTGGGCCTCCTGCCCGTCGCGCCGGACGACCGCCTCGTCTACGGCGGCCATCCGGACCAGGTCGTCGACCTGTACCGGCCGCCGGCCACGGCATCCGACGCGTCGGCCACGGTGCCTGCTCTGCCGGCCGACGGCCGGGCCGCGCCGCTGGTCGTGCTGCTGCACGGCGGCTTCTGGCGCGTGGCCTACGACCGTACGCACCTGTCCCCGGCGGCCGCCGCGCTGGCCCGGCACGGCCTGTACGTCGCGCTCGCCGAGTACCGCCGCGCGGGCGGAGGCGGCGGCCTCCCGCAGACGTTCGACGACGTGACCCACGCGGTACGAGCGGCGGCCGCCGAGGTTCCCGCGGGCACCCCCGTGCTCGTCGCCGGCCACTCCGCCGGCGGCCACCTCGCCCTCTGGGCCGCCGCGCGCCCCGGCCCCATCACCGCGGCCGTCGCCCTCGCCCCGGTCGCCGACCTCGCCCGCGCCCACGAACTGGGCCTGAGCGACGGCGCGGTGGCGGAGTTCCTGAGCAGCGGCATGCCCGCACCGCTCACGTCGGCGGAGCTGACGGCGCGCATCGCCGAGACCGACCCCGTACGGCTGACACCCCGCGTACCGGTGACGCTCCTGCACGGCACGGACGACCCCGACGTACCGGTGGAACTGTCGCGGCGGTACGTGGCGGCGCACGCCGACGGCGCGGCCCTCGTCGAGCTGCGTGAACTGCCCGGCGTGGGGCACTACGCCGCCGTCACACCGGGCACGGACGCCTTCGCCGCGCTGCGCGAAGCACTGCGCGAGGCGCTGCGCACCGCCGCGCGAGCAGCTCCGGGAGCCGCCCCGGAAGTCGCCCCGCGCGACGGGCAATCCGGCCGTACCGGCCCCTGACCGACGGGCAATCCGGCCGTACCGGCCCCTGACCGGCGGGGAATCCGGCTGTACGGCCCCTGACCCGCGGGCCGCCCCCGGCGGTACCGTCCCCCCATGGCAGACGTAGCCGCATTCGCCCCCTGGTCACCCGAGTTCGTCGCCGACCCCTACCCCGGCCTCGCCGAACTGCGCACCGCCGGCCGCGTGCACTACTTCCCGCCCTCCGACCAGTGGCTCGTACCGCACCATGCCGACGTCGGCGCACTCCTGCGGGACCGCCGCCTCGGCCGCACCTACCTGCACCGCTTCACCCACGAGGAATTCGGCCGCACCCCGCCCCCACCCGCACACGAGCCCTTCCACGCCCTCAACAGCAACTCCCTGCTCGACACGGAAGTCCCCGACCACACCCGGCTGCGCCGTCTGGTGTCCAAGGCGTTCACGCCCCGCACCGTCGAGCAGCTGGTCCCTGTCGTCCGTGCACTGGCCGAGGGACTCGTCGACGACTTCGTCGCGGCGGGCGGCGGTGACCTGCTGACCGCGGTCGCCGAACCCCTCCCGGTCGCGGTCATCGCCGAGATGCTCGGCATCCCCGAGGCCGACCGCCACCTGCTGCGCCCCTGGTCCGGTGCCATCTGCGGCATGTACGAGCTGAACCCGCCGGAGGAGACGGCACACCGCGCGGTGGAGGCGTCCCTCGAATTCTCCGCCTACCTCCGCGAACTCATCGCCGCCCGGCGCAAGGAGCCGGGCGAAGACCTGATCAGCGGCCTGATCGCCGCCCACGACGAGGGCGACCGGCTGACCGAACAGGAAATGATCTCCACCTGCGCGCTGCTCCTCAACGCCGGCCACGAAGCCACCGTCAACACCACCACCAACGGCTGGCTCGCCCTCTTCCGGAACCCCGGACAGCTCGCCGCACTCCGCGCGGCCCCGGACGCGCTGCTCCCCACCGCCATCGAGGAACTGCTGCGGTACGCCACTCCGCTCCAGCTCTTCGAACGCTGGGTGCTCGACGAGATCGAGCTCGACGGCACGGTCATCCCGCGCGGCGCGGAGGTCGCCCTCCTCTTCGGCGCGGCCAACCGCGACCCGGCGCGCTTCGACCGGCCGGAGGAGCTGGACCTCTCCCGCCCGGACAACCCGCACGTCGCCCTCGGCGCGGGCATCCACTACTGCCTGGGCGCCCCGCTCGCGCGCCTCGAACTGGCCGCCTCCTTCGGCGCCCTGCTCCGTGCCGCCCCCACCCTCCGCCTCACCACCGAGCCCACCTGGAAGCCGAACTTCGTGATCAGGGGGGTACAGGAACTCCTGGTGGAGGTTTGAGGGGGAGCGCCGGGCCTCCGGGCGCCGGTGCCGGGGGCCAGGGGCAGGGGTCAGGGGCAGGGGTCAGGGGAGCTGAGGCGGCGGGCCGGGCGCCGCCGGTGGCATGTAGTACTTGAGACGGACCCGCACAGATCCCCATCGGGCCGGACGCCGCCGACCGCCCCCGTACATACGGTGGTGTGCGTGAACGAGACTCCTCAGTTTGTGGACGGCACCCGCCGGAAGCAGGGCGATGCCGGGTACGCCCGGACCGGCCCGAACCCCGAAGCGCGCATCGTGAGCGGCGTGCTGAGCGGCCTCCGCCGCGACCTGTTCTCCCACCCCTTCGCCTTCCGCCCGCTGCCCCCGCTGGACGCCGACCGGGTGGCGGCCCTGGTGCCGTGGCTGCCGCCCCGGGTGGGCCGCTGTCTGCGCTGGACACCGCACGCGGTGGTTCTCGGCTACGCCTTCGTGCTGCTGATGATCGCCATGGAGGTGAGCCCCATCGGGCCGTCACTGTTCACGCTGATCTTCGGCGTGCTCGTGGCGGGCCCGACGGCGATGACACTCGTCCGCCCGGTGGGGGCGTTCTGGGTGTCGCTGCTGGCCGTGTGCTTCGGGATGCTGGGCGGCGGCGGAGGCGCCTGGGGGCTCGCCGTCATGGGGCACCTCGCGACGATGACCCTGGTCGTCCTGCGTACCCGGCCCCGCCTGGCGGCGGCGATGTGGACGGTGACGTTCGCCGTGCTCACGCCCGGCACCGCCATCCTCGGTTCCGACACCTCCCTGCTGCCGCAGGTGGCGGTGGCGAGCGGGGTCGTGCTGCTGGCGGCCGCGGCCGTCCGCGCGTGGCGCGAGGAACGGCAGCAGGTCGAGGAGACCCGTACGGTCACCGCGGTGGAGCGGTCGCGGCGTACCACGCTGGAAGAGCGCGCGACCATCGCCCGCGAGCTGCACGACGTCGTCGCGCACCACATGTCGGTGATCGCGATCCAGGCGGAGGCCGCGCCGTACCGGGTGACCGACACGCCTCCCGAACTGGTCACCGCCTTCTCGACCATCCGCGAGAACGCCGTGGCCGCGCTCACCGAACTGCGGCGCATCCTCGGCGTCGTGCGCTCCGAGGACCCGGACGCCTTCGCCGGCCCCGAGGCCCCGCAGCCCACCCTCGCCGACCTGGACGGACTGCTGGACAGCGTGCGCGGTACGGGGCTCGACGTCACGGCCGTCGTCACCGGCGCGGTACGGCAACTGCCGCAGGGCGTCGAACTGTCGGCGTACCGGATCATCCAGGAGGCGCTGAGCAACGCCCTGCGGCACGCGCCGGGCGCCGAGGCCCGGGTGGAAGTCGCGTACGTCCTCGGCGGTCTCGGCCTCCGTATCGTCAACGGCCCTGCGAACCGCCTGGCCAAGCCCTCGCCCGGCGCGGGCCACGGCGTCCTCGGCATGCACGAACGCGTCGGCATGCTCAACGGCGAGATGACCAACGGCCCGACAGAGGACGGCGGCTACGAGGTCACGGTCTTCCTCCCGGCAGCCCCCACCCCGGAACCGTCCGACTCGTCGGCGACGACCGGAGCCCCGAGGGAGACCGGAGCCCTGAGGGAGACCAGAGCCCCGAGGGAGACCAAAGCCCCGAGGGAGACCGGAGCCCCGAGGGAGACCGGAGTCCCAAGGGAGACCAAAGCCCCGAGGGAGACCGGAGAAACTCGCGACCAGGGACGGGGACCGTCCGGCCTCGGTGCGACGGGAACGCCCGCGTCTTCTGATACGAAGGAGCCGTCGCCATCCCTCACCCGCCCGATGCGGCGCCCCACTCCGCGGTACCCCACCGCTCGCCCACCCGCTGCCTCCCAGCCCACTGACCCGTCCCAGCCCACCGTGTCGCTGAACAAGCCGGACACCAACACCTCGCCGGAGAGGCCGCAGGAATGATCAGAGTCCTGATCGTCGACGACCAGGTGATGGTCCGCGAGGGCTTCTCGGTCCTCCTCAACGCGATGCCGGACATCGAGGTCGTCGGCGAGGCGGTGAACGGCCGCGACGCGGTCGAACAGGTCGCCGCACTCCGCCCGGACGTCGTCCTGATGGACATCCGCATGCCGGAGGTCAACGGCCTCGACGCCACCCGCGAGATCGTCGCCGCCGACGCGGACGCCAAGGTGCTGGTCCTGACCACGTTCGACCTGGACGAGTACGTCTACCAAGCGCTTCGCGCGGGAGCCAGCGGCTTCCTCCTCAAGGACGCCTCCGCCGGCCAGCTGGCCGAGGGCGTACGGATCGTCGCGTCCGGCGAAGCGCTCCTCGCGCCGACCGTCACCAAGCGGCTGATTTCGGAGTTCTCCCGGCTGGGCACGCCCCGGCCGCCCGCCCAGGACCGCGTCGGCGACCTCACGGAACGGGAGACGGAGGTCCTGGTACTGGTCGCCCAGGGCCTGTCGAACGGTGAGATCGCCGCCCATCTCGTCATCGCCGAATCCACGATCAAGACGCATGTGAGCCGCATCCTGGTGAAGCTGGGCCTCCGCGACCGCACCCAGGCCGCCGTCTTCGCCTACGAAACCGGCCTGGTGACACCGGGCCTCTGAGCCGCCCCCTGCCGCAGGACTCCGACCCTTCCTCTTTCCCTCCCCCCACCCCCTCCCCCCCACCCCGCCACCCCCACTCCCACACCCACCCCTCCCCAACTCCCGCCTCCCACTCCCATCCCCCCACTCGCGCCCCCTCCAGGGACCGCCGGCCGCTGAAACCTCGAACGATATCCACAGGGTGTGGATATCGCTGTGGGTCAGCGAGCGAGCACCCGTGGGAGGTGTAAGGAGAGGCCGATGAGGGGCGGGGCCCCACCCCCGTACCCGGGCCCGCCCCTGCGTCCTCCCCCGGGCGCCCGCCCCCGGCCTCCCCCCGTGAGCCGCTCCCGTGGGCCGCCCCCGTGAGCCGCTCCCATGGGCCGCCCTCAAAGGTCGCCCACGTCCCGTCGTCACCCCATGTCCCGGCGCCTCACCCCCACCAGGCCGATGGCCGTGCTCACGGCGGCGATCAGCAGTAGCCACAGGAAGGGGGGTGCCGTCACGTCGCCGCCCGGGAGCTTCGGGAGGTGGCTGAAGGGGGAGAGGTCCATCGCCCACTGCGCGAGGTCGAGCGCGGGGCCGATCCAGCCGAGGGCCAAGGACGCGCCGACCAGCCCCCAGGCCGCCGTCGTCCACTTCGGGAGGACGCCGAACAGGAACGTGGCGAGCCCGGTCAGGACCCAGACCGCCGGTATCTGTGCCAGCGCCGCACCCATGATCGAGCCGAACCGTCCGCCCATGTCGCCGACGGTGTTCCCGTACCCGATCGCCAGTCCCACTCCGCCGGCCGCCAGCACCACGGCCGTGCCGAGGAAAGCGATCAGCAGGTGGCTCGCCGTCCAGCGCAACCGCCCGACCGCGCAGGCCAGTACCGGTTCGGCCCGGTCGCCGGTCTCCTCCGCGCGCAGCCGCAGCACCGCGCCCGTCGCGTAGAGGGCCGCGACCATCCCGAGCATGCCGACCATCGTGGCCAGGAACGTGTCGGTCAGCGCCTGGGCGCCGCCCATCCGTTCCAGGATCCGGCGGGTCTGTTCGTTGTCGCCGACCATGTCGGAGGCACCGTCGGCGATCCCGCCGAACACCCCGCCGGCCACCGCGAATCCGACCGCCCAGCCGAGCAGTGTCATGCGCTGCAGCCGCCAGGCGAGGCCGAACGCACCGTTCAGCGAAGCCGGCGCGCGGGCAGGTCCCGGTCGTGCGGGCAGGAAGCTCATCCCGATGTCGCGCCGAGCGGTCAGTGCGTACCCCGCGCAGGCCGTGAGGACGGTGCCGGCGGCCAACAGCAGCAGCACCCACCAGCGTTCGCCGGCGTAGGCACGCAGATGCTGGGACCAGCCGATCGGCGATATCCAGGTCAGGGGCGAGGAGCCATCGGCGGTCGCGGCATCGCCCGCGGCCCGCAGGACGAAGGCGAGGCCCACGACCACGCCCGTCAGTCCCTTGGCGAGCCGGGCGCTCTCGGTGAGCTGGGCGGCGATGGTGGCGACGCCCGCGAAGAAGATGCCGCTGCCGCCGACGGCCAGGCCCAGTGCCAGCGATCCCGCTGCCGGCTGGCCGGACGCGGTGAGTCCGGCGGCGATGACCAGGGTCAGCGCGGCGTTGGCGAGGAGCGCGGTCAGCAGTGCGGCGGTGATCGGCGCGCGGCGGCCGACCATGGCGGCCGACAGCAGCTCCTGACGGCCCGTCTCCTCTTCTTCCCTGGTGTGCCGTACGACGATCAGCAGGCTCATCACGGCGGCGAGCACTGCCCCGAAGCCGGCCATCCGCCAGGCGACCAGCCCGCCGATCGAGTCGCCGAACACCGGCCCGTACAGCGCGCGCATCGAGGCGTTGGCGTTCATCGAGTGGGCCAGCTCGGCGCGTTTGGCCGCGGTGTCGTACAGCGCCTCGAAGGAGCCGCCGAGGCTGGCCATCGTCATGCCGAGCAGCAGTACCCACAGGGGGATCATCAGCCGGTCGCGGCGCAGCGCGAGACGCAGCAGGGTGCCGGTGCCGGCCAGGTCGCGGCTCCCGCTCCGGGTGGTGGGCCCGGCGAGCACGGCGGTCATCGCGAGGTCACCCCTTCGGCTTCGGACGTGGTGGTGCCGGGGGCCTCGGCGGCAGCGGCCGTGCCGTCGGCGGCGGGACGGCCCCCATTGCCCGGTTCGTCGCCCAACTCGTCCTGGTAGTGCCGCAGGAACAGCTCCTCCAGCGTCGGCGGCGTGCTCGTCAGGCTGCGCACTCCGGTGGTGGTGAGGGAGCGCAGCACCGCGTCGAGCTTGTCGGTGTCGACCTGGAGCCGGACCCGGCTGCCCTGGACGTCGAGGTCGTGCACCCCGGGGAGGCGGGACAGCCCATTGGGCGGGCCGGCCAGTTCGGCGGAGACGGAGGTGCGGGTGAGGTGGCGGAGGTCGGTGAGGGAGCCGCTCTCCACGGTCCGGCCCTTGCGGATGATGCTGACCCGGTCGCACAGCGCCTCGACCTCGGACAGGAGGTGACTGGAGAGCAGGACCGTGCGCCCGCGGTCGCGTGCCTCCAGGACGCACTCCTGGAAGACCTCCTCCATCAGCGGGTCGAGGCCGGAGGTCGGTTCGTCGAGGATCAGCAGGTCGGCGTCGGAGGCGAAGGCGGCGACCAGGGCGACCTTCTGCCGGTTCCCCTTGGAGTAGGTGCGCCCCTTCTTGGTGGGGTCGAGCTCGAACCGCTCCAGCAGCTTCGCCCGGCGGGTGTTGTCGAGTCCGCCGCGGAGCCTGCCGTACAGGTCTATGACCTCGCCGCCGGAGAGGTTGCGCCACAGCGTCACGTCCCCGGGTACGTACGCGATGCGGCGGTGCAGCGCGACCGCGTCGTGCCAGGGGTCCTTGCCCAGCAGGCGGGCGTCTCCTCGGTCGGCGCGCAGCAGGCCCAGCAGGACGCGGATGGTGGTGGACTTCCCGGCGCCGTTGGGGCCGAGGAAGCCGTGTACCTCGCCGGGGGTGACGGTGAGGTCGAGACCGTCGAGCGCGCGGGTGCGCCCGAACGACTTGTGGAGACCGGCGACGTGGACCGCCGCTGCTGGGTCGGTTGCTGTGGTCATGATTTTGAACATACGCTACTTTCACAAATTTGTGAAGTTAAGGAAGCGTATAAAATTGAGGGACGCGCGGCGGAGCCGGAGTGCGCGACGCCGGTCGCCGGGGGTTCGGGAGAGGATGAGCAGATGAGCGAGGAGCAGAGGGTGGAACGGCGGGACGACGAGGCCATTTCCCAGTTCGTGGAGCGTTTCGCCGCGCAGCTCGTGGACGCGGGGATGCAGCGGATGCCCGCCCGGGTGTTCTCCTGCCTGCTCGCCTCGGACTCCGGCGTGCTCACCTCCGCGGAGATCAGCGAGCGGCTGCACATCAGCCCCGCCGCCGTCTCCGGTGCGATCCGTTACCTCTCGCAGGTCGGCATGGTCGGCCGGGAGCGCGAGCCCGGCTCCCGGCGGGACCGGTACCGGGTGCACAGCGAGCAGTGGCACGAGGCGCTGACCCGCAAGGACAGCAACATGACCCGCCTGGAGACCGCGCTGCGCGAGGGTGTGGAGAGCCTCGGCGAGAGCTCACCGGCGGGGCGACGGGTCGGCGAGACCCTCGCGTTCTTCGAGTTCATGCAGCAGGAGCTGACGGTGATGATGGAGCGCTGGCGGGCGCACCGCGATCAGCTGCGCGCCCAGCAGGATGCCGAGGACGAGGGCCGCCTTCCCCGGTGAGGGCGTGCGCCCGCGACCGGGCGCTCGGGCCTCTCCGTTGCCGCTGTCCCGGGCGTGAGAAGCGTCACCTCCGCCGCAAGATCACGTCCGGGGCAGGGTCAGCCGCCACGCGGACGGCTGGACCGTCCACGTCCGCGTCCTGACCGGCCCGCCGATCACCGCGTCGGCCCGGTACCGGAAATCCGGTCCGGACACCGTCACGGCCCGCGCCCGTACCCGTACCGGCGCCTCCGCTGCCTGCCACTGCACGATCACCTCGGCCATCCCCTCCGGCTCCTGCGACGCGCACGCCGTCCCGTCGCCAGGCTCCGCGCCGTGCGCCGCCGTGCACCCCACCGGCGCGACCGACACCCGGTGCACCGGCCGGTCCAGATCCGCCAGCACCACGCCGTCCGCCTCCACCCGCAGCCGCGGCAGCACCCGCTCACCGCGTCGGCCGCGGCCCCCGCCGCCGGGGACGGGCGTCGTGAGCAGCGAGAGGGCCGCTCGCGCGGTCCGCGCGGCCGGCACCCACCAGGACCGCTGCGCGGGCACGGCCGGCTCCTCAGCGGCCGCACACGGCTCCGGAGCCGGCTGCTCGGCCAGATCGCCGCCCGGGATGCGCAGCCCGCCCAGCACGATCCCGTCGCTGTCGTCGGACAGCAGGTCGAGGGCGCGTTCCTGGCCGTCCAGGACGGCGCGCGCCGCGGTCACGGTGTCGGTGGGGACGCCCAGCGCCCGGCACAGCGCCACCCCGGCCGGTGCCCCGACAGGCACCAGCGACAGCGCCACCCGGGCCAGCTCACGCTCCTTGTGGAGCAGCTCGACGGTGCGCATCAGGGCGCGGTCGTCGCCGATCACCACGGGGCGGCGATGCCCCCTTCGGGCGAGCACCCGGGCGAATTCTCCGGGGTCGTCCGGGAAGCAGATCTTCGTGGTCGCGGCCGCACACAGGACGTCCTTGGCGATGCGTACGGACTCGCCGTCCACACGGCGGGCGACCGGGTCGATGACCACGAGCAGGGAGCGCCCGGCAAGGTCTGGAGCCGACACCTCGGTCCTTCCTAGGGCTTGCGTTCTCTCGGGGAACGGACTCGGACGGGAAGGGGGCAAAACGGTCGTCGCGACCGCCGCAGGCCCCCGTGCCCCGGCGCCGGCCGGGCGCCCCGGGGCTGTCCTGTTCGTCGCCCGAGAGAAATGTTGGGTAATCTCTCGGTGCAAGAGCCCCTGTCGTTGTTGCGCCAGGGGCTTCGTCTATCCGGGGCACCGGTTCGACGGCTCGCGCGGCGGCTGCACCAGGCAGTGAGCCGCTCGCACGTTGGACATGCCCCGCCCGGAAGGGGTGTACGCCTGTGCCCGCACTTGTGCTGCTCGGTGCTCAGTGGGGTGACGAGGGCAAGGGAAAGGCCACCGACCTGCTCGGTGGGTCCGTCGACTATGTAGTGCGCTACCAGGGCGGCAACAATGCCGGCCACACGGTCGTTGTGGGCGACCAGAAGTACGCACTGCACCTGCTCCCTTCCGGGATCCTCTCGCCGGGGTGCACCCCGGTCATCGGTAACGGCGTCGTCGTCGACCCGGCGGTCCTGCTCTCCGAGCTGAGCGGACTGAACGAGCGCGGCGTCGACACGTCCAAGCTGCTGGTCAGCGGTAACGCGCACCTGATCACGCCGTACAACATCACCGTCGACAAGGTGACGGAGCGCTTCCTCGGCAAGCGCAAGATCGGCACCACGGGACGCGGCATCGGCCCGACCTACGCCGACAAGATCAACCGCACCGGCATCCGGGTGCAGGACCTCTTCGACGAGTCGATCCTGCTCCAGAAGGTCGAGGCGGCCCTCGACTTCAAGAACCAGGTGCTCGCCAAGCTCTACAACCACCGCGCGGTGGTCGCCGAGCAGGTCGTCGAGGAGATGCTCGGCTACGCCGACCAGATCAAGGGCTACGTCGCCGACACCACCCTGATCCTCAACGACGCCATCGACGACGGCAAGGTCGTCCTCTTCGAGGGCGGCCAGGGCACCCTCCTGGACGTCGACCACGGCACGTACCCCTTCGTGACCTCGTCGAACCCGACCGCCGGCGGTGCCTGCACCGGTGCCGGCGTCGGCCCGACGAAGATCAACCGGGTCATCGGCATCCTGAAGGCGTACACCACGCGCGTCGGCGCCGGCCCGTTCCCGACCGAGCTGTTCGACAAGGACGGCGAGGCGCTGCGCACCATCGGTGGCGAGCGCGGTGTGACCACCGGCCGTGACCGCCGCTGCGGCTGGTTCGACGCGGTCATCGCGCGCTACGCGACCCGCGTCAACGGCCTCACCGACTTCTTCCTGACCAAGCTCGACGTGCTGACCGGCTGGGAGCAGATCCCGGTCTGTGTCGCGTACGAGATCGACGGCAAGCGGGTCGAGGAGCTGCCGCACAACCAGAGCGACTTCCACCACGCGAAGCCGGTCTACGAGATGCTCCCGGGCTGGTCCGAGGACATCACCAAGGCCAAGACCTTCGCCGAGCTCCCGAAGAACGCCCAGGCGTACGTGAAGGCGCTGGAGGACATGTCGGGCGCCCCGATCTCCGCCATCGGCGTCGGCCCGGGCCGCGACGAGACGATCCAGATCAACTCGTTCCTGGACTGAGGCACCCGAAGGGGCCCGTGGCCCCTGCCCCACGGGGGCCGTGCGCCCCGTGGCGGGCCACCCCCGGAGTGACGGCCGGCAGCCGCGTTCACTGCACCTTCGTGTAGGAACGCGGCTGCTTGTCGTTGCCGCGGAACTCGCGCACCAGAGAGCCGTCGCCCGCGATCCTGAAGTACGAGGAACTGCTGGCCGTGCACCCGGGGGCGCGCCGCTGCACCACGGAGGGGCCGACCGTCAGCTTCCCGTCGGCCGAGTAGAAGTCCGCACGGGCCGTGCAGTGCCCGCCACTGCCCCGCACCTCGATGGTCACGGCGGCGCTGCCCACGGGGACGCGCTCGATCGTCACCCGCTGCGTGCCCACACCATCGGCGTTCGGCCGCTCCCACGTGCCCAGATACGCCGTCGGCACCACCTCGTGGCCCGCGGGCCGCAGCGTCGCCGTACGCCCCGCCGCGCTCCACACGAGGGTGCCGCGGGGCCCGCGCTTCAGGCTGTGCTCACCCAGCGCCGAGCAGCGCCCCTCGGGCGCGGAGCCCACCACGGTGGTGTCCAGCCGCAGCCCGTCCGCGTCCGACACGGAGACGAGCTTCCCGTCGCTCTTGCATTCGTACGTGGCACCGAGGCTGATGCTGTTGGCGACCACCTCGCCCACCGACCCGTGCGAGATCACGAACCGCCGCTGCTGCCCCGTGGGCACGCCGTCCCGCTCCACGGCACCGGTCCAGGTGCCCACGTAGGCCGCCGGGATGTCGGAGCCGCCGCCGCTCCGCCCGCCGCCGCCCAGCGCGGGCACGGTGAACGTCGCCACACCGGCGGCCGCGATCACCACGGCGACAGCGCCCAGCGCCAGGGGCCAGCGGCGCCGCCGGGACCCGGCCGGAGCGGGGACCGCGGGGCTGCTCCCGGAGCCGTCCGGGCCGCCGTGCGGACCACCCGGGCCCGGCCCGCCGCCGGGCCCGTACGCGCTGCCCGACGCCGTTCCCGAGCCGGCCGGCAGGACCGTCGTCCGTGAGTCCGAGCGCTCCGAAGGGGCCGCGCCACCCGCCTCCTCCGTACGTCCGCGCGCCGGCTGCCCCGAAGGCGGCGTGTCCGCGTCCAACAGTCGGACGGCCTGCTGCCCCAACTGGGCGACCAGCTGAGCCGGCAACCACGGCGAGCTCGCTCCACCGCTGCTCACCGGCCCGATCTCCGAGACGATGTCCTCCGGCGCCGGCCGCTCCTCCGGGTTCTTCGCCAGGCAGCTGCCGATCAGCTCCTGCAGGTGCTTCGGCACGGAGGCCAGGTCGGGCGCGGACTCGGCGACGCGGAACATCACCGCGTGCACGCCCGATGCCGGCGACCCGAAGGGCATCTGCCCGGACGCCGCGTACGCGAGCACCGAACCCAGGCAGAAGACGTCGCTGGCGGGCGTGACCCGCTCCCCGCGCACCTGCTCGGGCGACATGAAGCTCGGCGAGCCGGCGACCATCCCCACCTGCGTCTGGGTGTGCTCGCTCACCGCATCCAGCGCCCGCGCGATACCGAAATCGATGACGCGGGGGCCGTCGATGGTCAGCAGGACGTTCGACGGCTTGAGGTCGCGGTGCACCAGGCCGACGCCGTGGATGTCGAGCAGCGCGCTGGACAGCCCGTAGGCGAGCCGCCTGACCCCGTACTCCGGCAGCGACCCGTACGTGCTCTCCACGACCTCGCTCAGCGCCGGGCCCGCGATGTACCCGGTCGCCACCCACGGGACGTCCGCCTCGGTGTCCGCGTCCAGTACGGGCGCGGTCCACCGGCCGCCCACCCGCCGCGCCGCCGCCACCTCGGCCCGGAAGCGGTCCCGGAACTCCTGCTCGACCGCCAGCTCGGTCCTGACCAGCTTCACGGCCACGGTCCTGCCGCCCTCGGAGCGCGCCAGATACACCCGCCCCATGCCGCCGGCCCCCAGCCGGCCCAGCAGGCGGTAGGCGCCGATCGTCCGCGGGTCCTCGGCCGTCAGCCCCTTGAGACCGTCCATGCCCGGCACCCTCCCCGTTCGCTCTGCCGTTGCCGTCGCGTCCTGTGGCGTTACGGCATCGTCAGCCGAGCGTAGGCGGCCGGGTATCGCACGCGGGCAGCCGGGGCGTCACGAGGCGGGAACGATCGCTCCGGCGGGTTCGTTGTCAGGCAGTCGTGGTCGGGGGGAAGTTGCGGGCGATGAGCGACTCCACGGCAGGGGGGTGGAATTCGGGAAAGTCCATGATGACGACGCCGAGGTGGACGCCGGGCCGAGGGGCGGCCAAGTAGTCCAGGACGGCGGGCATGACCGCGTCGGCGAGGTGCTTGGGCCAGCGGAAGCCGTTGGCCGCGTCCGGGGCGAGGCTGGTGAAGTTCAGGTAGAGCCGGCCGGAGTCCTGATGGGCCGTCGCGGCGTCGAAGTGCCGCAGGATGTCCTGCCGCTTGGTGTCGACCGACGTCGCGTAGTGGTCCTGGAGCTCGAACCACTCGTTGGAGAAGGTGCCGTTGTCGCCGGCGGGCCAGGCGGGCGCGCTCAGCCCGGAGGCGAACTGGGTGATCAGCACGACCTTGCCGCGGGCCGTGCCGAGCGCCGGCAGCGTGGGCCGGACGGCGAAGAGGTCCCCGTACCCCTTCGGCCCGAGGTACTCGGCGAACTCGTCGCTGAGCTGGGCGTCGGTCAGTCCGTGCTCGTTCTTGACGCGCATCAGCACGGTTTCGCCCGGTGAGGACCGCAGGAAGTCCCGGCACTGATCGAGGATGGTGTTGAACGTGATGTCCTGGTAGTACGACCCGTGGTACACGCCGAGCTCACCGGGCACGTCCGGCGGCGGCGTACCGAGGCGGATGTCGAAGAACCGTATGCCGCGCCGCAGTTGCTCCGGTATGCCCATGTTCTGGGTGTGCGACCACTCCGTACCGTTCATCGGGTCCGTGGCGCAGGTGTCGTGCGTCCCCGGGATCGTCAGCCGGGTCAGCGCGATGCCGTCCGGCAGCGCGGACATCCACCGGGCGGGATCGACCGCCGCGGCGGAGCGGCCGGTCGCGGGGGCGGCCGGGGCCGTGAGCGCCCGGGCGGGCGACCCGGCGAGCAGAGCGGTGGCGGAGCCGGCCATGGCCGCGGCGACGAACCCTCGACGGCTGATGGGCATGCGGAACCCTCCCAGTGGCATGCGGCCCGGCACCACACGGCACGAGCCTCGGCGGCGGAGCTGCGTGTGGTGAACAGGAGAGTAGCCGCAGCGACAGCAGGGGCGGGCGGGACTGAAGAAACCCGTGGGGCGTCTCGTTGCCGTGGTCGACCCTCGGCTCGACTTCCTTAACGCCGATGGGGGGCGCCTTTAACCCGCCGGTTCCTACGTTTTTCCTGTGCCTCCCGGGGCGCGGCCTCCCCCGCCGCGCCCCGGGAGCGAATCGCAGGAGACGTGGCCGCCGGACGGGTCGGCCACCCGTGACCGGACGAGGAAGCGATGACTACTCTCGGACAGCTGGCCGCCCATCTCGGGCTCGATCTCGCCGCGGTGTGCGTGCTCACCTTCGCCGTGTACTACCCACGGCACCGGCGCCGCGACCTGGTACCGGCCTACCTGGCCCTGAACGTCGCGCTCTTCTCGGTCGTCGCGGCGCTCGCGGAGGTCAACGGCAGCGGCGGCACAGCGCTGGCTTTCGGCCTCTTCGGCGTGCTGTCGATCATCAGGCTCCGCTCGGACTCCATCCAGCACGAAGAGGTCGCGTACTACTTCACGACCCTCGTCCTCGGCCTGCTGTGCGGGCTCCCGCAGCTGAACCTGGGCTTCGCCGCGATCTTCACCGTGCTGCTGCTCTTCGTCATCTGGTGCGCCGACCACCCCAAGCTGCTCACGCGGAGCCGCCGCACGGTCGTCACGCTGGACGTCGTCCACACCGACCCGGCCGCACTCCGCGCCGACCTGGCCCGCCGCGTGGGCGAGCCGCTGAACTGGACCGTCAAGCAGGTCGACTTCGTCCGGGACGTGACGGTCGTGGACGTCCGCTACCGCGAGATGGAACGTTCGCTCGCCGTCGCTCGTACGCCTCACAAGGCGACTGACCACCAGGCGCCCGGGGAACCGGCAACCCAGTACCGCGCCGACCGCTCGCCCCACGTACCCGACCACGGCACCACCGCGCACCACTCCGACCGCACCACCGAACTCCCCTCCGGACGTACCGCCAACGCCTCGAAGGAGACCGTGTGAACCCCGCCGTACGCGCCATCGCCCGTGCCGCACTGGCCGCCCACCCCATCACCCTCGCCGAGGTCCAGGCCCGCGCCGAACTGCTGGCCCGGCACGACAACAGCTACCTCGTGCCCGTCGAGACCTTCGCCGACTTCGCCGCCCGGCTCACCGACCCCAAGCGCCCCGGCGGCCCCTTCAAGTCGCTGTGCATCAACGGCCGGCGCTGGTTCCGGTACAACTCCCTCTACTACGACACCCCCGACCTGCGGGCCTTCCACGACCACCGGCAGGGACGGCGGCTCCGCTACAAGATCCGGGAGCGGCTCTACGAGGACACCGGCGAGCGGCAGTTCGAGATCAAGCTGAAGAGCGGACGCGGCGAAACGGTCAAGTTCCGGCAGCCGATGCTCCCCGGCGACACCGCCCTGGACCGGGCACCGCGCGACTTCCTCTCCTCGGTGCTGCGCCGCAACTACGACCTGGCGGCCCCCACCGAGCTCGCCACCTCACTGGTCACCGACTACCAGCGGGCCACCTTCGTGGCCGACGGCCAGCGCATCACCTGCGACGCCGGCATGGTCTGCCACGACCCGCGCACGGGCCGCTCCGTCCGCGCCGACAGCGGACTCGTCCTGGTCGAGTCCAAGACCGACGGCCACCTGACCGAAGCCGACCGGCTGCTGCACGCTTATGGCGTCCGCCCGGCCGAGTTCACCAAGTACTGCGGCGCGCTCTCCGCCCTCCGCCCCGACCTCACCGCCAACGCCTGGCGCCGCGCCACCCGCACGGTCTTCGCCCCGGCCCAGCCGCACGCGGCGTGACGGGGACCGCGTGACGGCAACGGCCCGGCGGGAGGACGGCCCGGGCGGGCATCACGCCGACGGACCGCCGAGGTGCGCCTCCACCCGGGCACCACGGCCCCCGTCCCCGTCGCCGGGAACCGCGTCCCGGCCACCGGCCCGGCGCGCCGCGGTCAGCACCGTGCGGCCCCCGGACTCCTCCGCGACACGGCGCACGATGTCCAGGCCGAGCCCCGTCGAACCACCGCCGCTCTTGCCCCGCTGCGGGACGTGCCCCTCGGGGAAGCCGGGCCCGTCGTCCTCTATGACCAGCACCCCGCCGCCCCCGATACGGCCACTGACCGCCCCACCCTCGTGCCCGTGCTCGGCAGCGGACACGGAGAGGCGCATACCGACACCCTCCGGCGTGTGGTCGAAGACGTTCCCGATGAGTGCGTCGACCGCCGCCGCGAGCTCCGCCTCGTCCGCCCGTACGGACACCGGCGCATCAGGAGCGTGAAAGTCCAGCGTGCGCCCCTGGTCCTCGGCCAGCGGCCGCCAGAAATCCGCCCGCTCACGGGCCACCGCCACCAGATCGGCACACGGAGCACCCGCCCCCGCACGCCCCGGACCACCCGCACCTCCGTACCCCGCGGCCTCCCGCAACGGCTTGCGCGCCGTACGGATGACCTCGTCCACACTGCGCTCCAACGCCGCCACGTCCGCCGCGATCCGCTCCGCCTCCCCCGGATCACGCAAACCCTCCGCATCCAGACGCAGGGCGGCGACCGGCGTACGGAGACGGTGCGCCAGGTCCGCCGCGTTCTCCCGCTCGGCGGTGAGGAAGCCCTCGATGCGGCCCGCGAGATTGTTCAGCTCGCCGGCCACCAGACGCAGCTCCGGCGGCCCCTCGGGCTCCGCACGGGCCGTCAGATCACCGGCCGCCAGCCGGTCCGCGACCTTCGCCAGCCGCTGCGTCGAACCGACCAGCCGGGCCCCCAGCCGGTCCGCGACCAGCAGCCCCAGCAGCACCAGCCCGACACCGAGCCCGGCGAACGCCAGCCAGGACGGCAGCGTCCCCGCGTACAACTGCTCGTCGGACAGCGCGACATGAACGACGGCGGTACCGCCCGACGCGCCCTGCACGGGAACCAGCACGACCTGGCCGCCCCCAGGAGGCGCGTACGCGAACGCACGCCCGTAACGCGCCAGGCGCACGGCATCCGTGACGCGCGACGGCGGGCCCAGCACCGTCCCGTCGGCAAGGATCACCGACGTCTGCGGGAGATCCGGCCCATTGGCGGCCGTGACCAGCGACGCGGCAGTCGATCGACTGCCCTCCGGGCCGGGGTGCGCCAGCGCCGTACCGATACCGGCCGCCAGCGACTGCGCACGGGCCGTCGCATCGGCGGTGGCCCGGTCCGCGGCATGACTACGGGTGAGGATCGCGAGCGGCACCAGCAGGGCCGCGAGGACGAGTGCGGTGGTCAGAGCCGTGACCAGCAGAATCCGAAGACGCATCGCAGCTACTCCGGACGCCGCGACGCGCCGCCGCCACTGCCGTCACCGTCGCCGCCGTCGTCGCTCTCGGGGGCCGCGAGCTTGACGCCCACCGTACGGACGGTGTGCAGGTACCGGGGCTGCTGCGCGGTCTCCCCGAGCTTCCGGCGCAACCACGACAGATGCACGTCCACCGTCTTGTCCGCGCCGCCGAGCGGCTGCTGCCACACCTCCGCCAGCAGCTCCCGGCGCGACACCACCTGACCGGTGCGGCGGGCGAGATAGACCAGCAGGTCGAACTCCCGCGGCGTCAGATCCAGTGGCGCACCGTCCAGCACGACCTCGCGCGCAGCCGTGTCCAGGACCAGCCCGCCGACCCGAAGCGGCGCCTCCGGCTCGGCGGTCCCCAGCCGGCGCAGCACCGCCTTGATCCGCGCGTCCAGCTGCGCGGCGCCGAACGGCTTCACGATGTAGTCGTCCGCGCCGTCGTCGAGCACCGCGACCATGTCGCCCTCCTCGTCGCGCGCGGTGGCCACGATGATCGGTACGTCGCTGACCGCCCGCAGCATCCGCAGAACCTGGGCGCCGTCCACGTCGGGCAGTCCGAGATCCAGCACGATCAGGTCGGGCCGGTCGGTGACCGCGGCGTCGAGGCCGGACATCCCGGTCGCGGCAGTGGCCACGGCATGACCGCGGTCCCGCAGCGCCCGCACCAGCGCGCTGCGCAATTGGGGGTCGTCCTCGACGACGAGCAGGTGGGACATGACGCCACGGTAACCAGCGATGATCTCGCCCGGGCGATCGACCACAGGCTTTGTGGCCGCCTTAACCGGACGTTAGGGAAGGGTGCGGGAGTCTGGATCGTGCCTGGTCCGGTGGGATCCGGTGGGATCCGGTGGGCTGCGAGGGATTCCATGCGTACGTCGCGGAGGGTTTCGCCGCCGGGGCGCGGACGCTGTGGACAACCGGCTCACCCGATCGAGCCCGGCCCCCAGCAAATCCGCCCTGTGGAAAACCGCCCGACGCCGGCCCGAGCAGGCACAGTGAAACCACCGAGACCACAGAGGACCAGGCAGCCGCCGGGGCCGGACGAGGCCCCGGCGAACCGGCAGCATCAGAAAACACAGGACAGAGGAATGGGAAAGGAGGACGCGCGATGAAGTGGCGAGGCGCGGTGGTGACCGCAGTCTGGGTGTGCGCGTTCGCGGGAGCGGGCGGCCTGGGCGCATGGTCCCTGGCCAACACCGACATGGGGTCGCGGAACAGCCGGGCCGAGCCGCTGGACGATGACGGGGTTCGCCAGAAGCTCGCGGCCGCGCGCACCTCCGCCCGGCCCGACGGCTCCCCGGACCCCGGCGGCAACGCCTCCGGCCCCGCCTCCCCGGACGCGAGCGGATCCGGCACCCCGACCGAGGGCGCCGAGCAGACTCCCGGCGGGACCTCCTCCGGCTCCGCCGCGCAGGTGGGCACCGTCAATGTGACCGGAGGCAGCGCCACCGCCGAATGCCGGCCCGACGGTGCCGTCTACCTCACTGTCTGGAGCCCGGCCTCCGGCTACCACATGGACACCGTGAAACGCGGCCCCTCCGACGCCGCCACGATCGAGTTCGAACCGATCGACGACGGCGACGACCGTACGTACGCGATCCGCTGCACCGACGGCCACCCGAAGGCCATACCGGTGGCCGACCACGACAGCGATGAGGACGACGACGATGACGACTGAGGGCGGCTGACGACTACTGGGGACGACCGACGACTGCTGAGGATGACTGACGACTGAGGGGCGGGGTGGGGGAGGGGGAGGGAGGGGAGCCCCCCGGGCCCGGGCAGTAGGGAAGGGGCCGAGGCTGGACCCCGGGCCCCGCCTCGGCCGCCGAGTCCGGCCCCCGGCCCCGCCTCGGCCCCCGGCTGGCCCCGGCTCGGCTCCGGCACCCAGGCCCCGGCCCGGCTCAGCGCCCCACGGCCCCGGCCCCCGGCCCCCGGCCCCCAGCCCCCCACCCCGCCGAGCCCCGCCCCCCACCCCCATCGACAACCTGTCAGAGCCTCCCCCCACACCCATACACACTGTCGGTACCGGCGTCGGTGCGGTGATCCTTAGGCTGGTGAGCGTCCGCCGCCCCACGTTCCCGCGTTCTCGCAGTACGGCGTGGTCGTCGCGCAGGTGGTCGCAGTGCAGCGTCTCGCTGATCAGCGCTCCGGCAGCGCATGCAGCGGCTTCGCGGTACGGCGTCCGCGCAGCGCGGCGTCCTCCGGTACGGCGTTTTCCCGCGTTCCCGATGTCCTGGCGGCCCGAAGCGATCCGAGGTAGTGACCGTGACCACGACGCAACCAGACCCCGCCGCCGGCGCGGCCGTGAAGGCCGCCGACCGTGCCCACGTCTTCCACTCCTGGTCGGCGCAGGGCCTGATAGACCCGCTGCCGATCGCGGGCGCCGAGGGCTCGTACATGTGGGACTACGAGGGCAATCGCTACCTGGACTTCTCCTCGCAGCTGGTCAACACCAACATCGGGCACCAGCACCCGAAGGTCGTCGCGGCCATTCAGGAGCAGGCCGGCAAGCTGTGCACGCTCGCCCCGGGCTTCGCCGTGGACGTGCGGTCCGAGGCCGCGCGCCTGATCGCCGAGCGCACGCCCGGCGACCTGGACAAGATCTTCTTCACCAACGGCGGCGCCGAGGCCGTGGAGAACGCCGTGCGCATGGCGCGGCTGCACACCGGCCGGTCCAAGGTGCTGTCGACGTACCGCTCGTACCACGGTGCCACCGCGGCGGCGATCAACCTCACGGGCGACCCGCGACGCTGGCCCTCGGACACCGCGTCGGCCGGCGTGGTGCACTTCTGGGGCCCGTTCCTGTACCGCTCGCCCTTCCACGCGGAGAACGAGCAGCAGGAGTGCGAGCGCGCGCTGCGCCACCTCGAGGACACCATCGCCTTCGAAGGCCCGCAGTCGATCGCCGCGATCATCCTGGAGACCATTCCGGGCACCGCCGGCATCATGGTCCCGCCGCCCGGCTACCTCGCCGGCGTCCGGGAGATCTGTGACCGGTACGGCATCGTCTTCATCCTGGACGAGGTCATGGCGGGCTTCGGCCGGACGGGCCGCTGGTTCGCCGCCGACCACTTCGACGTGACGCCGGACCTGATGACCTTCGCCAAGGGCGTGAACAGCGGTTATGTGCCGCTGGGCGGTGTCGCGATCTCCGCGGAGATCGCCGCGACCTTCGACAGGCGCCCGTACCCGGGTGGTCTGACGTACTCCGGTCACCCGCTGGCCTGCGCCTCCGCGGTCGCGACGATCAACGCGATGGCGGAGGAGCGCATCGTGGAGAACGCGGCGGAGATCGGTGAGAACGTCATCGGCCCGGCGCTGAAGGACATCGCCGAGCGGCACCCGTCGGTGGGCGAGGTGCGCGGCATGGGCGTCTTCTGGGCCCTCGAGCTGGTCAAGAACCGTGAGACGCACGAGCCGCTGGTGCCGTACAACGCGTCGGGCGCGGACAACGCCCCGATGGCGCAGTTCGCGGCGGCGTGCAAGGAGCGGGGCATGTGGCCGTTCCTGAACATGAACCGTACGCACGTGGTTCCGCCGTGCACGGTCACGGAGACGGAGGCGAAGGAGGGCCTGGCCGCCCTCGACGAGGCCCTGACGGTGGCGGACGCGCACACCGTCTGACGCCCCGCCGCACCGCACACGGACGGAAGTCGCCCCGCCGGGCCGGCCCGCCACCATTTTTTCGGTGGCGGCCCGGCCCGGCGCCTTTCCCCCCACCCCACACCCGTTCTCACGCCCACCCGTCACCACCGCCCCCACCCCTTTTCACCACCACCGTCCCACCCGTCCCGCCCGCCGCTCGCCTATCGTGAGAGCGAGGGCTGCGCTTCTGCCGCGCGGTCGCGGAAGGAGACGGACACGATGCCCGCCGGGCCGGTCAGCGGAGTCATCCAGCGCAGCACGCTCCGCCAGCAGATCGCGGATGCGCTGCGGGACGAGGTGCTGGCCGGACGGCTGCCCGCGGGCCACCAGTTCACCGTCAAGGAGATCGCCGAGCAGTACGGCGTGTCGGCGACGCCGGTGCGCGAGGCGCTGCTCGACCTCGCCGCGCAGGGGCTGCTGGACGTGGAGCAGCACCGCGGTTTCTGCGTACACACGTTCACGGCGGCCGATTACCGGGCCATGGTCGAGGCCCGCACGCTGGTCGTGGAGGGGGTCTTCCGTACGCGTGCGGAGGAGCTGATGCACGGGGTGACGTCCGATGCGCTGGTCTCCCTCCGGCGCCGTGCGGAGGAGGCGGAACGGTCGGCGCGCTGTGGGGACCTGGACGTACTGATCGGCTACGACCTGCGCTTCTGGCGTGAGTTCGGCAATCTCGTGGGAAATCCCTGTATTGCCGATTTCCTGGACCGGATGCGGGTACAGGGGTGGGTGTTCGCGGTGCCGATGCTGCGCGCCGAAGCGGATCTGCGCGGTCATCTGTGGCAGGGGCATCAGGAGTTGGCGGACGCGGTCGTGCACCGCGATGTGAGCACGGCGCAGCGCCTGGTCCGCGAGTACAACGCCCACGCCCTCGCCCTCGTCGAGAACCTCGCCTAGCACTACGCTGTCCCGACCATCGGCTTCGTCTGCCGGACCCGAACGGAAGCGAGAACTTGTGGCGTGTGACCTGTGGCTCGTCCCCCTCGTCGACGTGCTGTGCCACAGCCCCGACAATCCCTTCTCCGAAGAGCTCGCCGCCTACGACAAAGCGCTGGACGAGGCGGGTCTTCCGCCCGTACCGGTCTTCAACTACATGCCGGGCCTTTCCGGGGACGTCGCGCCGGTCGCCGGGTTCGACTATGACGCGCTGCACTTCCTTCGCCGTGCGTATCTGCTTCAGATCTGTGGTCTCGCCGTGTCACCCGTGGACGAACTGGGCGGTGACTACGAGCAGTTGCTGGAGATGTTCGAGAGCACGGCCCAGGAGTCGCACCTGGTGTGGCACTACGACCACGCGGGTGCGTACGTACCGGTGGACTTCCCGCATCCGCTGGCGAATGAGGAACTCCTCGCCGGGGGCGGCCCGTTGGGTTCTTCGCACGGGTTGCTGAGGGAGCTGGAGGTGGTCGCGCCGGCCATCGGTATCGACCCGGCCAATCCGCCGGCCGCGCCGACGCCGCCGGAGCGGCCGACGAAGCTGGAGGAGCGGGTGGAGGGGGCGGTCGCCGACGACGGCCCGTTCGCCCGGGAGCGTCATGTGTGGCTCGGGCTGCACGCGGCGGCGACCCGCAGTCTGGGCCAGGGCTCGATGATCGTCTTCAGCTGACCGTCCTCAGGCGACTTTCTTCAGCTGAACGGCGCGTTCCGTACGGGCCGGGGCACGCCCCCCGCCATCACCGCGGCGGCTCGGGCGGTCGCTGGCGTGGCATGTTCGGGCGGGTGCCCGGGGGGAGGACGATGCGGCCCGTACGGTCCGGGACGGTCTCCTGGCGTTGCGGTCCCCACGGGGCGGGTGCCGTCTGGTTGCCGGTCGGCACCTGTCCGGTGCGGAACGCCATCATCCAGTCGTTCGTCTCGCTGCGGACGAGCTCCGCGATGTCCTCGTTGAAGCGCCGCAGTACGGAGAGGCAGCGTTCGGCGGCCTCGGAGGCGGTGCCCTCGGTGGGGCCGAGGACTTCTCGTACGCTCTCGGACGCCCAGTCGAACTGCAGTGCTTCCAGTCGTCGCTGTACGGCCTGGGCGGCTGCCACGTCCCGCATCCAGCCCGCCGTGACACCGAAGAAGCGGTCGCAGCCCGCGCAGACGGCGGCGAGCAGCAGCGCGATGTAGCCGTACTGCGTGCCGTCGTCCAGCGCGCCGGTGAGGCCGAGGAGCGGCAGCAGTGCGCCCGCCGAGACGCCTGCTGCGGCGCCGGCGCGCAGGATCCGCGCGGTGCGCCGCTTGGCGACGCGGTCCGCGAGGTACCAGTCGATGACGTGCAGCGCGCCGGTCTCGGCCCATTGGTAGAGCTCGTCCAGGCGCTCGGCCGGTTCACCCCAGTCACCGAGCGGGAACGCACGGCCGGCGAGATCACCGCGATCCCGTCCTTGTGCGTCCTCGCCTTCCTCCCGAGGGGGCCCCTCGGGAGGCCTCTCGGGCTGCATCTCCGGCTGGCTCACCCGTGGACTCCCTGTTGAAGATACGTGCGGTGCGCGCGTGGCGATGGAGACGGCCGTGGCGCGCGACACCCTTCCTACCGCCGAACGGCTGGCGTTGCCGCCAGGATCGAGCTATTTCCGCCCGGAAGTGGCGCGGGATCAGGTATAGGCCTGTTCCCGGCCTCACTCGAAGGAGTTGCTACACCCCGCGACCCCCACCTAGGTACCCAGGATGGGGACACGCGCGCGTCCCTCGATCAGCTGTACCCGTTCGCCGGGCTGTACCTGTTTATCCCTGTTCAGTCGTACGTATGCGCATGTTGGACCAGCCGTGCCCGGTTGTGTTCGTTCGGGTGGCCGAAGAGGCTGCGACTTCGACCGATCTCGCAGCCGTTCTTCCGTACGGCGCAGGGCCGGAGGGCGTCGCGCTCAGGGGCGCGGCCGTGTGCTGTCACCCGGGACGACTAGGCTGCTCCCGTGAAGGTCCTCGTCATCGGCGGCGGCGCCCGCGAACACGCCCTGTGCCGCTCTCTGTCCCTCGACCCCGACGTCACCGCGCTGCACTGCGCTCCCGGCAACGCCGGCATCGCCGAGGTGGCCGAGCTCCACCCGGTGGACGCCCTCGACGGCGCGGCCGTTGCCGAGCTGGCCCTGAGCCTGCAGGCGGAACTGGTCATCGTCGGCCCGGAGGCGCCGCTCGTGGCCGGTGTCGCCGACGCCGTGCGCGACCGCGGCATCCCGGTCTTCGGCCCCTCCGCCGACGCCGCGCAGCTGGAGGGCTCCAAGGCCTTCGCCAAGGACGTGATGGCCGCCGCCGGCGTGCCGACCGCCCGCAGCTACGTGTGCACCACCCCCGCCGAGATCGACGAGGCCCTGGACGCGTTCGGTGCGCCGTACGTGGTCAAGGACGACGGCCTCGCCGCCGGCAAGGGCGTCGTGGTGACGGACGACGTGGAAGCGGCCCGGACGCACGCTCTGGCCTGCGACCGCGTGGTGATCGAGGAGTTCCTCGACGGCCCCGAGGTCTCCCTCTTCGCCGTCACCGACGGCGAGACCGTCGTACCGCTCCAGCCCGCCCAGGACTTCAAGCGCGCCCTGGACGGCGACGAGGGCCCGAACACCGGCGGCATGGGCGCGTACAGCCCGCTGCCGTGGGCGGACCCGAAGCTGGTCGACGAGGTCGTGCAGTCCGTGCTGCAGCCGACCGTGGACGAGCTGCGGCGCCGCGGCACCCCGTTCTCCGGCCTGCTGTACGCGGGCCTGGCGATCACCTCGCGCGGCGTCCGCGTGATCGAGTTCAACGCGCGCTTCGGCGACCCGGAGACCCAGGTCGTGCTCGCCCGCCTGCAGACCCCGCTGGCCGGCCTGCTGATGGCCTCGGCGACCGGCAACCTCGCCGCCCTCCCGCCGCTGCGCTGGAGCGACGGCGCGGCCGTCACGGTCGTCGTCGCCTCGCACAACTACCCGGGCACCCCGCGTACGGGTGACCCGATCACCGGTCTGGACGCGGTCGCCGAGCAGGACGCCCCCGAGGCGTACGTGCTGCACGCGGGCACCCGGTACGACGCGGACGGCCGGGTCCTCAGCGCCGGTGGCCGGGTACTGTCCGTCACCGCCACCGGGACCGATCTGGCCACCGCCCGCGACCGCGCGTACGCCGCCGTCGGCCGGATCTCGCTCGACGGGTCCCACCACCGGACGGACATCGCGGCCAAGGCCGCGGAGCAGGCCGGCTGAGGAGACGCAGCGGGACCCGCCCGGCCCTGGTGGCGGCCCGGTCCCGCCCCATGAGAGGAACCGGCCGTCCGACGGCCGGTTCCTTGCTTTACCCAAAGCCATTCCATCGAGTGACCAAACCGGTTAACGGCTGACGTGCGGCGGCGCCCCAACTAGGGTTCCGCGCAAGCGTCCTGTGGTGACCGTTCCGCTCCCCGGCCCGGCCGCCCCCGAGACGTCCGGCAAGTGGCTCACCGGCATTGCGATGTCAGTGGCCGGTGCCAGAGTGGTGGAGAACGAGCAACGCGTCGACGGTCGCCAGCGGCCGACGGCAGTTGCCGGTCTCTTCCGTCCCGTGTTCTCTCCGTCCCGTTCAAGCAGGACAGCAGGGGGTGTACAGGCTCGTGGCAGGTCCGGAGGCAGGCGAACAGGCAGCACGCGCCCGAGCGCTCGCGGTGCTGCGGATCCGCGGCGCGGCGCTGGGCTTGGCCGTGCTGCCGGCCGCGCTGGCCGTGGTGCTCTTCGCCGGGGCTGCGACCGGTGGGCTCGGCTCCTGGGATTCCGGCGGCTGGGCCCTCGCCCGCTGGATCGTGGCGGGGTTCGCGGTGCTGGCGCTGCTGCTGGCGGCGCTGGTCGCCGCGGTGGTCGCCCGGGCCCGGCCCGCGCTCAGCCCCACGGTCCCGGTCGCCGAGGAGTCGGCGCCCGATCTGTACCGCCTGGTGCGCGACCTCGCGGACCGTCTGGAGGTCCCGGCGCCCTCCGCGATAGCGCTCACCCCCGACTGCGACAGCTGGCTGGAGGACCGCACGCACCGTGCGCACGCTCCGCCCGGCGGCTCGGCAGCGGGCCCCGCCCCGGCCGCCTCCCGCGCGGGCACCGGATCGGGGGCGGCCCGGCAGGCACCGGCGCCGGTCCTGGTCATCGGCTCGCCCTTTCTGTGGTGGATGCGGGTCGGCGAGCTGCGTGCCCTCCTGGCCCCCGTCGTCGCGGGTACGGGCCCCTCGGTGCACCCCGACATAGCGGCCGCGCGCCGCTTCGTGCGCGGCCTGGACGCCGCCGTGGCGGTCGCCGCCCGCGCCCGGGGCACGCTCCGCGGCGTACCGCTGCGCTTCGTGGGCCGGGTGTCGCGGCTGCTGCTGCGTGCCTGCGGTGAGCACGCCACCCAGATGGAGCGGGGCGTCGCGGCCGCGGCGTCCGAGCGTGCCCAGGGCGTGGACTACGGCCTGCGGATCGTCGCGCAGGAGCAGGTGGGCCTGGCGTACGCGGGCTGGGACCGGCTGCTGACCCGGGTCGCACTGCCGGCCTGGCGGATGGGCCGCTGGCCCGCCCGGCTGGACGCCGGCGTGGTCTCCGCGCTCACCGAGCTCTCCCGCCGCGACCGCCTCGCCGAGGGCTTCACCTCCCGGCTCGGCGAGCGCCCGGCCTGCGACCTGCTGGAGGAGCCCGGCGCCATCGACCGCGCCGCGTCCCTGCTGGCCGCCCGGCTCTTCCACGGCGGCCCGGCCGAGACCGGCCCCGATTGGGCGCCGATCGCCTGGGACCGCTATCCGGAGGAGGTCGTCGACCGCAAGTGGCGGCTGGAGGCCGCCCGCCTGCACCGCGTCCTGGACGACCTGCCCGCCCTCCCGTCCGCCGCCGCCCCGGCCGAGGGCGCCGCGCCACAGCCCGTACGGACGCCGGAAGCGGTACCGGCGACGGAGGCTGTACGGGCAACCGAAGCCGCGGCTCAGCCCGTGCGGGCGAAGGAGCCGGTGGGCACCAAGGGGTCCGTGGCCGAGCCCGTCGGGACGGCCGATGCCGCAGCGGGCCGGAGCCTCGGCGAGGCACCGGCGGAGACCGGCGAGCGGTCCGGCGGCCGGGCTCGGCCGGCCGGTGCCGTGAACGGCGGCGAGCCCGCCGTGGCCGGGCCCACGCTTACCCGGGTCATCGAGCGGCTGGCCGGGGACGACGCGGCGAGCGACCTCGTCGCCGCGCGCCTGGTGACCGAGCTGGAGCGGGAGGAGCGGGCCACCGCCGACCGCAGGGCGTCGTCGCCCGCGTCGGGACCGGCCAAGGAGACCGCGGAGTTCGCCGGTCCCGGAGTGTCCTGGGGGGACGGGCTGGTCGACGGCGGCGTTCCGCTGTTCCCCCTGCAGGCGCCCCGTACGGGCCGCGAACTGCTCGCCGATCACGTCATGGCGATGGTGTGCTGCGCCGCCGTGGACACCGCCGGCGCCGCTCCGGGCCTGGACTGGCTGGACGGGCCCGCGCTGCTGGTCGACGGCGCCCGCCGGGCCGACGTCGGCCGTACGGTCCGCAGCCTCGTGGACGACGGCGACGACGAGCCGCTGCGCGACTGGCTCGGCGAACTGGGCGTCCGCCCGGACAAGCCCGTACGCCTCGTCTGACCGCGGACCGCAACCCGCAGACCGCTGACGGGCACCCCGTCCTGCCCGGCTCCACGCCCTCCGACCTCATCGTCGTGCCGGAGGCACCCCGTCGTACCGGACGCCCCTGCCGTACCGGACACCCGCGCCGTACCGGACGCCCCCGTCGTATCGAATGCCCAACCAGTCACCCTGGCCCGGAACGCCGGAAGGTATGCGCCTCCGGTTCACCTTTCAGTCGTTTCCGCGAGTAAATTCACGACGAAGGGTGACGATCCAAGTGCGTAATGTGATGTGCTGGGGGTACTCGCCCTGCCTCTTACGAACGAAACGTGTACCCGCGAGCCCGCGACCCGGGCTCGTACACACAGTCCGTACGGGCGACCGCGTACGGGCGACAGCACAGGCGGACCGAACGGTGGGCGTGGGAGGGGAGTGGGAGCGTGGGCACACAGCAGATCCGGCGGTGGGAGTCCGGTGCGCTCGCGCATGCCGTGACGGACCCGTTCGGGCAGGGGCCACTTCCCTGGCTGCGGGGGAGCGAGAACTACTTCGACTCCGGCCGGGTGGTCCCCTGGTACGTCGATCCGGTCCTCACCCATGACGGAGCGCCCGTGCCGCTGCCCCGCTCCTGCGCGGGCCCCCGTACGGCCGACGACGTGCACCGTCAGATCAAGGGCTTCGCCACGACCGGCGCGGTCGCCCCCGGTGCGGCCATCGACTTCCGGATCACCGTCGACCCGCCGCAGCCGTTCAGCATCGACGTCTACCGGATCGGCCACTACGCGGCGGCCGGCGCCGCGAAGATCACCACGAGTCCCCGGCTCTCCGGCATCGTCCAGCCCGCCCCGCTCACCGCCGACCGCACGGTCTCCTGCCACCACTGGTGGCTCTCCTGGCGGCTGCAGATCCCGGAGTACTGGAACGTCGGCGCGTACGTCGCGGTGCTGACCACCGAGGACGGCTACCGCAGCCACCTCCCCTTCACCGTCCGCGACGACCGCCCCGCCGATCTGCTCCTGCTGCTCCCGGACGTCACGTGGCAGGCGTACAACCTCTACCCCGAGGACGGCCGGACGGGCGCCAGCCTGTACCACGCGTGGGACGACGAGGGCGCGCTGCTCGGCGAGAAGGACGCGGCCGTCACGGTCTCCTTCGACCGCCCCTTCGCGGGCGCGGGCCTGCCCCTGCACGTCGGGCACGCGTACGACTTCATCCGCTGGGCGGAACGGTACGGCTACGACCTCGCCTACGCCGACGCCCGCGATCTGCATGCCGGCCGCGTCGATCCGTCGCGCTACCGCGGCCTGGTCTTCCCCGGCCACGACGAGTACTGGTCGGTCCCCATGCGGCAGGCGGCCGAGCGCGCCCGGGACAGCGGCACGTCCCTGGTCTTCCTCTCCGCCAACACCATGTACTGGCAGGTCGAGCTGTCCCCGTCGCCCTCGGGCCCGGACTCCCTGCTGACCTGCCGCAAGCGCCAGGGCCCCGGGCGCCCCGCGCTCTGGCGCGAGATGGGCCGGCCCGAGCAGGAGCTGATGGGCATCCAGTACGCGGGCCGGGTGCCCGAGCCGGCGCCGCTGGTGGTCCGCAACGGCGACCACTGGCTGTGGGAGGCCACCGGCGCGCACGAAGGGGACGAGCTGGCGGGGCTGGTCGCCGGCGAGGCGGATCGGTACTTCCCGCGCACGAACCTGCCCGAGAGCACCAGCCGGGTGCTGCTGGCGCACTCCCCGTACCGCGACGGCGAGGGCGTCCGCCGCCACCAGGAGACGTCGCTGTACCGGGCGCCCAGCGGGGCACTGGTCTTTGCCTCCGGCACCTTCGCCTGGTCGCCGGCGCTGGACCGGCCCGGCCACATCGACGAGCGGATCCAGCGGGCCACCGCCAATCTCCTCGACCGCATCTGCAAACGCGATTGAGCGGCCTCCGGCCCGCGCGCGGAGGCGCGGGCCGGGGTCGCGCGCGCCGACGGGTGCCGGCCGTGCCGGCGCCGGAAGGCGTGCGGGGCCGGGCGTGCGCCGCGTCGGCCCACCCTGAAGCGCTGCCGGGCCCCCGCATGCGCGAGAATCGGAAGGACTCCTGGATCAACCTACGCGGAGGCAGCGTGTCCGGATTCGTTGAAAAGCCCGAACCCGTGGAGGTGCCGGGCCTGGTCCATCTCCACACCGGCAAGGTGCGCGACCTCTACGAGAACGCCGACGGCGACCTGATCATGGTCGCCAGCGACCGCACGTCCGCGTACGACTGGGTGCTGCCCACCGAGATCCCCGACAAGGGCCGGGTCCTCACCCAGCTCTCGCTGTGGTGGTTCGACCAGCTCGCCGATCTGGCACCGAATCACGTGCTCTCCACCGAGGTCCCGGCCGGCGCCCCCGCCGACTGGGCGGGCCGCACCCTGGTCTGCAAGTCCCTGGAGATGGTCCCGGTCGAGTGCGTGGCCCGCGGCTACCTCACCGGCTCGGGCCTGAAGGAGTACGAGGAGTCGCGTACGGTCTGCGGACTCGCGCTCCCCGAGGGCCTGCAGGACGGCTCCGAGCTGCCCGGCCCGATCTTCACCCCGGCCACCAAGGCCGCCGTCGGCGAGCACGACGAGAACGTCTCCTACGAGGAGGTCGCCCGGCAGGTCGGCGCGGACACCGCGGCGCAGCTGCGCCAGGCGACGCTCGCGGTGTACGGCCGGGCCCGGGACATCGCGCGCGAGCGCGGCATCATCCTGGCGGACACCAAGTTCGAGTTCGGCTACTCGGTGGGCGCGGACGGCACGCGGACGCTGACCCTTGCCGACGAGGTGCTGACGCCGGACTCCTCGCGGTTCTGGCCGGCCGACCAGTGGCAGCCGGGCCGCGCGCAGCCGTCCTTCGACAAGCAGTTCGTCCGGGACTGGCTGACGTCGCCGGACTCCGGCTGGGACCGCAAGAGCGAGCAGCCGCCGCCCCCGCTGCCGGCGGAGATCGTGGCGCAGACCCGTGCGAAGTACGTCGAGGCCTACGAGCGGCTCACCGGGCTCAAGTGGTCCTGAGCGTCCAGGGAAACGGAAAGGGCCCCGGTCGATGACCGGGGCCCTTTCGTATGGAGCGGACGACGAGGCTCGAACTCGCGACCTCAACCTTGGCAAGGTTGCGCTCTACCAACTGAGCTACGTCCGCATCTCCGGCGCCGAAGCGCTCGGTGCGTGCACCACTATAGCCAACCGGGCGGGGTGCTTGTGCCCCTCCGGTGGCGGGCGGGAAGGATTGTGGCCACGGCCACAGATCGTTTTCCCGGTCAACGGGGCGGACGCATGAGAAAAGCAGAAGGCCCCGGTCACAAGGACCGGGGCCTTCTTTCCTGAGCGGACGACGAGGCTCGAACTCGCGACCTCAACCTTGGCAAGGTTGCGCTCTACCAACTGAGCTACGTCCGCATGCATCCACCCGGCTTTCACCGAGCGGCGCGACAGCTACTCTACCTGATCCAGAGGAGTGGTCGAGACTGTCAGAGCGGGTGACAGGGATTGCACACTGCGCCTCCCTCTTGGAAAGAGGGCGCTCTACTACTGAGCTACACCCGCGTGACTCCTCGGGGCCCGGCCTTCCGGCCTCGCCCCTCGGCGTGCTCCAGACTTTAGCTGATCAACGGGGGTGCAGCGCAAGTCCGCTGCCCACGCGGTCTCCGGAGCCGGAGCCGGACGATCGCCCGCGGCCCCGGAAGAACCTGCCGCCCGCGCCCCGGCAGGGACGCGGGCGGCCGTGGATCGTCAGCTGTTGGCGGCCTCGAACGCCTCGTAGACCTTCTTCGGGATCCGGCCCCGCGGTGGCACCTCCATGTGGTGCGAGCGGGCCCACGCCCGGACCGCCGCGGGATCGGCCGCCACCGAGGTGTGGCGGTAGGCCTTGCCGGACTTCGCCCGCTTCCGGCCGGCCTCGACGTACGGTGCGAGCACCTCGCGGAGTTTCTCCGCATTGGCGGGATTGACGTCGATCTCGTACGTCTTACCGTCCAATCCGAAGGTGACCGTCTCTGCGGCTTCTCCGCCGTCGATGTCATCGGAGAGCGTGACCACTACGCGCTGCGCCACGGATATCGGTCCTTTCGTGCAGCATCTCGGTGCTGACATGGGGAGATGCGGCAGATCCGGATGTCAGGGATCAATGCTTTTTCATTTGTACAGCGATGGGCAATGCATTGGGAAGCCCAGTTAATTTCCTCAGCGTGTCACTGCGCAATCCGGACTGCCGATCTTTTCGAGGATTTTTCCCGGCTGTTCACAACCGCCGATACCGGAACGTGATCGGTCGCCTACAGTTCTACCCGCGTAGAATTTTCGGCAAGGTACTGTGAAGGAACCGCCTTACGCACCACACAACCGGGAGTGCCAGTGGCACGCGTCGTAGTCGACGTCATGCTCAAGCCGGAGATCCTCGACCCGCAGGGACAGGCGGTGCAGCGTGCACTGCCGCGTCTGGGCTTCGAGGGCATCTCCGACGTACGTCAGGGCAAGCGTTTCGAACTTGAGGTGGAGGGCCCGGTCGACGACGCCGCCCTCGCCCGCATCCGCGAGATGGCAGAGACCTTCCTCGCCAACACCGTCATCGAAGACTTCGTCGTACGGGTCGACGAGCCCGCCGGGGCCGGCTCATGACTGCTCGCGTCGGAGTCATCACCTTCCCCGGCACGCTGGACGACCGCGACACCCAGCGCGCGGTCCGGCTCGCCGGCGCCGAGGCCGTGCCGCTGTGGCACAAGGACAAGGACCTCAAGCAGGTCGACGCCGTGGTCCTGCCCGGCGGCTTCTCCTACGGCGACTACCTGCGGGCCGGGGCCATCTCCCGTTTCTCGCCGGTCATGGAGACCGTCATCGAGCAGGCCAAGGGCGGCCTGCCGGTCCTGGGCATCTGCAACGGCTTCCAGGTCCTGACGGAGACCCACCTCCTCCCCGGCGCGATGCTGCGCAACAACCACCTCCACTTCATCTGCCGCGACCAGAAGCTGCGGGTGGAGAACGCGAATACCGCGTGGACGGCGGACTACACCGCGGGCCAGGAGATCAGCATCCCGCTGAAGAACATCGACGGCCGCTATGTCGCCGATGAGCGGACCCTGGACGAGCTGGAGGCGGAAGGCCGCGTCGCCTTCCGTTACTTGGCCCGCGGCGAAGCCGCTGACGGCTACGGAAACCCCAATGGCTCGCTGCGGGACATCGCCGGCATCACCAATGCGGCCGGCAATGTCGTCGGCCTCATGCCGCACCCGGAGCACGCCGTCGAGCCGCTGATCGGTGCCGGCGGTACCGACGGCCTCGGATTCTTCACCTCGATCCTGAAGAAGTTGGTCAACGCATGACGCTGGACACGGTCAAGCACGCGGCCGAGACCCCGGACACCGACCAGCCGTGGGCCGAACTGGGCCTGAAGCAGGAGGAGTACGAGCGCGTCCGCGAGATCCTCGGCCGCCGTCCCACCGGCGCCGAGCTCGCCATGTACTCGGTCATGTGGTCCGAGCACTGCTCGTACAAGAGCAGCAAGGTCCACCTCCGCCAGTTCGGTGAGAAGGCCCCGGAGACCGACGCGCTGCTCGTCGGCATCGGCGAGAACGCCGGTGTCGTGGACGTCGGCAACGGCTTCGCGGTCACCTTCAAGGTCGAGTCGCACAACCACCCGTCGTACGTCGAGCCGTACCAGGGCGCCGCGACCGGCGTCGGCGGCATCGTCCGCGACATCATCGCGATGGGCGCCCGCCCGGTCGCCGTGGTCGACCCGCTGCGCTTCGGCGCCGCCGACCACCCCGACACCAAGCGCGTGCTCCCCGGTGTGGTCTCCGGCATCGGCGGCTACGGCAACTGCCTGGGCCTGCCCAACATCGGCGGCGAGGTCGTCTTCGACGCCTGCTACCAGGGCAACCCGCTGGTCAACGCCGGTGCCATCGGCGTGATGAAGCATGAGGACATCCACCTCGCCAAGGCCTCCGGGTCCGGCAACAAGGTCATCCTCTACGGCGCCCGCACCGGCGGCGACGGCATCGGCGGCGCCTCCATCCTGGCCTCCGAGACCTTCGACGACTCCAAGCCGTCGAAGCGCCCGGCCGTCCAGGTCGGCGACCCCTTCCAGGAGAAGCTGCTCATCGAGTGCACCCTGGAGGCGTTCGCCGAGAAGCTGGTCGTCGGCATCCAGGACCTCGGCGCGGCCGGCCTGTCCTGCGCCACGTCCGAGCTGGCCTCGAACGGCTCCGGCGGTATGCGCGTCGAGCTCGACGACGTACCGCTGCGCGACTCCACGCTCTCGCCCGAGGAGATCCTCATGAGCGAGTCGCAGGAGCGCATGTGCGCGGTCGTGGAGCCGGAGAAGGTCGACCGCTTCCTGGAGATCTGCGGGAAGTGGGACGTGACCGCCACCGTCATCGGTGAGGTCACCGACGGCGACCGGCTGGAGATCTTCTGGCACGGCGAGAAGATCGTCGACGTCGACCCGCGGACCGTCGCCCACGAGGGCCCGGTGTACGAGCGTCCGTACGCCCGTCCCGAGTGGCAGGACGCCCTCCAGGGCGACGACGCCGCGAAGCTGGCCCGGCCGGCCCGCGGTGACGAGCTGCGCGAGCAGGTCCTGAAGCTGGTGGCGCACCCGAACCAGGCGTCCAAGTCCTGGATCACCTCGCAGTACGACCACTTCGTGCAGGGCAACACCGTGCTGGCCAGCCCGGAGGACTCCGGGATGATCCGCATCGACGAGGAGTCGGGCCTGGGCGTGGCCATCGCCACGGACGGCAACGGCCGCTTCGCGAAGCTGGACCCGTACCACGGTGCGCAGCTGGCGCTCGCGGAGTCGTACCGGAACGTGGCCGCGACCGGCGCCAAGCCGCTCGCCGTCTCGGACTGCCTGAACTTCGGTTCGCCCGAGGACCCGGCCGTCATGTGGCAGTTCGCCGAGGCCATCCGTGGTCTCGCGGACGGCTGCCGGCAGCTGGGCACGCCGGTCACCGGCGGCAACGTCTCGCTCTACAACCAGACGGGCGAGGCCGCCATCCACCCGACGCCGGTCGTCGCCGTCCTCGGCGTGATCGACGACGTGGCCCGCCGTACGCCGGTCGCCTTCGCGGAAGAGGGCCAGCTCCTCTACGTGCTCGGCGACACCCGCGACGAGCTGAGCGGCTCGGCCTGGGCGCAGGTCGTCCACGATCACCTGGGCGGCCTGCCGCCGCAGGTGGACCTGGAGCGCGAGCGGCTGCTCGCCGAGATCCTGATCTCGGCGTCCCGCGACGGCATGATCGACGCGGCGCACGACCTGTCCGACGGCGGTCTGGTCCAGGCCCTCGTCGAGTCCTGCCTCAAGGGCGGCAACGGTGCCCGCATCGTCGTCCCCGAGGGCCAGGACCCGTTCGTGACGCTGTTCTCCGAGTCCGCCGGCCGCGCGGTCGTCTCGGTACCGCGCAGCGAGGAGCTCCGCTTCACCGACATGTGCGGTGCGCGCGGTCTCCCGGCGACCCGGATCGGTGTCGTCGACGGTGACTCCCTCGATGTGCAGGGCCAGTTCAGCATCGCGCTGAGCGAGCTGCGCACGGCGCACGAGGACACGATCCCGGGCATCTTCGCCTGATCGTCCGCCCGACCGGCAGTACCGCGGCCCCACCGGAAATGTCCGGTGGGGCCGCGGCGCGTGGCGATTAGGCTCGCGCTCATGTCTCCCGCGAAGAAGCGCCAGCGCAGTTACGACTCCGCCAAGATCCGTGCCGCGGTGACCGCGCAGCTCGGTCACGTACGGGACGCCGTACGGGAGTTGTCCCCCGAGGACCTCGCCCGCCCGACCCGGCTCGGCGACTGGACCGTGCGGGAGCTGGTCGCGCACTTCGCCATGGCGGTCGACCACGTCCCCGACGGTCTCGAACGCCCCGCCGCGCCGAAGCAGGAAGTGCAGCTCGTCGAGTGGCCGTTCGCGCCCGCCGTGTACGCCGCCTCCGTCGACGAGTACGTGCGGGCCCTGGCGGCCGAGCACGACCCGGTCGCGCTGCTGGACCGGGCGGCCGAGCGGTACGCGGCGCTGGTGCCCGGGGCGGCCGACGACCGGTTGGTGGCGGTCCGGCGGCCCGGGGCGATGCGGCTGGTCGACCTGTTGGTGACCCGCTGCCTGGAGCTGGTCGTGCACACCGACGACCTGGCCGACGCGCTCGGCAAGGAGCTTCCGGTCGAGCGGCAGGCGCTGGCCGCCACGGTGCGGCTGCTCGCCGACTCGCTGGCCACGAAGGCGCCGGGCGGTTCGGTGGAGGTGCGGATCCCGCCGTACGCCGTCGTGCAGTGCGTCGAGGGCCCCCGGCACACCCGCGGCACCCCGCCGAACGTGGTGGAGACCGCCCCGCTGACCTGGGTACGGCTGGCCACCGGCCGTGCGGAGTGGGCGGTGGAGCGGGAGAACGCCACGGTCAGCGCGAGCGGCGAGCGCGCGGACCTGGGCCCGTACCTGCCGGTGCTGTCCTGACGGGTACGGGCCGGGGCGCCGGCCGTCAGGCGGCCGGGTACGGCAGCAGCGTGGCGTCGACGCGCTCCCAGGCCGTGCGCAGCTCCCGCAGCAGCGCCTGCTCCGCGCCCGCCCGGTCGGCCTGCTCGCGCGGGTCGGCCGTCACGTCGAACAGCTGGTCGGTGCCGCCCTTGCCGCGGTAGTACTTCCAGTCGCCGCGGCGCAGCGCCCGTTCGCCGCGTACCCGCCAGAACAGGTCGCGCTCGGGGAGCCGCTCGCCGCGCAGCAGGTGGCCGGCCAGGCTGGTGCCGTCCAGCGGGTACCGGCGGTCGGCGCGTGCGCCGGCGATCTCCAGCAGGGTCGCGGTCCAGTCCGGTGTGTACACCGGCTCGTGGCTGACCTGGCCGGCGTCCAGCCGGGCGGGCCAGCGGACGAGGGTGGGGACGCGGATGCCGCCCTCCTGGAGGGAGGCCTTGTTCCCGGACAGCGGCCATTGGTGGGACCAGCGTTCGCCGCCGTTGTCGCTGGCGAAGAAGACCAGCGTGTCGCGTTCCTGCCCGGTGCGCCGGAGCGCGTCCAGGACCTGGCCTATCGAGCGGTCCAGGTCCTCGACCATCTCCTTGTACTTGGCCAGCGAGCCGCCGTCGCGGTGGTTGAGCGCGCCCTTCTCCCCGGCCCGGATCCGGGCGGTGATCTTCGCGCTCTCGGCCTCGTCGCCGTCCGCGATCCACGGCCAGTGCGGGGTGGTGAAGTTCAGGTTGAGCAGCCAGGGCGCCTGCTCCCCGGCGCGTGCGGTCACGTGGTCGACGGCCCGCTCGGTGAGGATGCGGGTGTAGTAGCGCAGGTCCTTGTACTGGGCGTCGCCCTCGTACAGGTCGTACTCCCCGGCCAGCCCCAGCTTGGAGTAGTACTCCAGCGCGCCGCCGAGGTTGCCGAAGAAGGTGTCCCAGCCGGACCGGGTGGGGCTGTAGTCCGGCAGGTAGCCGCAGTGCCACTTGCCGATCAGGGCGGTGGCGTAGCCCGCGTCGCGGAGCAGCGAGGCGAGCGTGGGGTGGTTCGGATCCAGGCCCACGCTTCTGTCGGCGATCGGCTCGGCGAGGCCGCCCTTCGTGCGGCCGGGGTGGCGCCCGGTGTAGAGCGAGAAGCGGGTGGGGGAGCAGGTGGCGGAGCCCGAGTAGGCCTGGGTGAAGCGGACGCCCTGGCGGGCCAGCCGGTCCAGGTGGGGGGTGCGGATGTCCGGCGAGCCGTACGAGGAGAGGTCGGCCCAGCCCAGGTCGTCGCCGAGGATGAACAAGATGTTCGGGCGGCGCGCTGACCGGCCGGGCGCGGCGCGGAACGGCCGCTCCTCGTAGGCGTCGGGGGTGGTGGGCTCCGCGGCCGCGGCCGTACCGGCGGCGACGGTGCCGAGCCCGCCGAGCGCGGCGGCGGCGCCGGCTCCGGCGAGGCCGCCGAAGGTCCGGCGGGAGAGCGGGCGGCGGGCGGTGTCGGACATGTCGGGCTGCTGGGCGTCGGGCGACGTCACGAACGGGTCCTTTGCTAGAGGAAAGTGGCGACCGTGCGCGCCGCGTCCTCGGCTGAGAAATCCCGATAAATGACGCCCAATCTCCCCGTCCGGGTGCGTGATGGCCGGGAAGTGACGCTTCTCACCCCATGTAAGGCGGTGATCAAGAGGGCGCGGACCGCTCGGACCGCTGCCGATGACGCCTTACGGAGAGCCGTCCTGCCTGGTCAGAGTGGGTACGACGGCAGGCGTGCGGGGCCGGGGGAGGCGGCAGAGCGGCGGCGCTGCGGTGTACGGGATGTACAGAAAGGCGCGCGGCGGAGAGGAGGCGCGAGAGGCGCGCTCAGAGGCAACGACAGATGGCGCTCGCGACGCGACCGAGGTCGACATGGCGGCGCTGCACCAAGAGTTGCGGGGTCTGCACGGTCCTGGATCCTTGCGGTGATCAGGTGTTCACGTCAAGCACATGTCCAAGCTCGGCGACCATCCCCGGTTCGGATGAATCCCGTACCTGCCCTAGACTTCTTGATGTGCGTGGTGACGGACGACTCAACCACGACCTGCTCCCTGGTGAGAAGGGTCCCCAGGACGCCTGCGGCGTCTTTGGTGTCTGGGCCCCGGGAGAAGAGGTCGCCAAACTCACTTATTTCGGGCTGTACGCGCTGCAGCACCGCGGGCAGGAGTCTGCGGGCATCGCAGTGAGCAACGGCTCACAGATCCTGGTCTTCAAGGACATGGGTCTCGTCTCGCAGGTCTTCGACGAGACCTCCCTCGGCTCTCTCCAGGGCCACATCGCCGTGGGCCATGCCCGCTACTCCACCACCGGTGCGTCCGTGTGGGAGAACGCCCAGCCGACCTTCCGTGCCACCGCGCACGGCTCGATCGCGCTGGGTCACAACGGCAACCTGGTGAACACCGCCGAGCTGGCCGAACTGGTCGCCGACCTGCCCCGTGAGGGCGGCCGCGCGACCCAGGTCGCGGCCACCAACGACACCGACCTGGTGACGGCTCTGCTGGCCGGCCAGGTCGACGAGGACGGCAAGCCGCTGACCGTGGAGGAGGCCGCCCCGCGCGTCCTGCCCAAGGTCATGGGTGCCTTCTCGCTGTGCTTCATGGACGAGCACACCCTGTACGCGGCACGTGACCCGCAGGGCATCCGCCCGCTGGTCCTCGGCCGCCTGGAGCGCGGCTGGGTGGTCGCCTCCGAGACCGCGGCGCTGGACATCTGCGGCGCCAGCTTCATCCGGGAGATCGAGCCCGGTGAGATGGTCGCCATCGACGAGGACGGCCTGCGGAGCACCCGCTTCGCCGACGCCCGTCCCAAGGGCTGCGTCTTCGAGTACGTCTACCTGGCCCGCCCCGACACCGACATCGCCGGGCGGAACGTCTACCTCTCCCGCGTGGAGATGGGCCGCAGGCTGGCCGCCGAGGCGCCCGTCGACGCGGATCTGGTGATAGCGACGCCCGAGTCCGGCACGCCGGCCGCCGTCGGCTACGCCGAGGCCAGCGGCATCCCCTTCGGCACCGGACTGGTCAAGAACTCCTACGTCGGCCGGACCTTCATCCAGCCGTCGCAGACCATCCGCCAGCTGGGCATCCGCCTGAAGCTCAACCCGCTCAAGGAAGTCATCCGCGGCAAGCGCCTGGTGGTCGTCGACGACTCGATCGTCCGCGGCAACACCCAGCGCGCCCTCGTCCGGATGCTCCGCGAGGCCGGCGCGGCCGAGGTCCACGTGCGGATCTCCTCCCCGCCGATCAAGTGGCCGTGCTTCTTCGGCATCGACTTCGCCACCCGCGCCGAGCTGATCGCCAACGGTCTCTCGGTCGACGAGATCGGCAAGTCCCTGGGCGCCGATTCGCTCTCGTACATCTCCATCGACGCCATGGTCGAGGCGACCACGATCGCCAAGCCGAACCTGTGCCGCGCCTGCTTCGACGGCGAGTACCCGATGGACCTGCCGGACCCGGAGCTGCTGGGCAAGCACCTGCTGGAGGCGGAGACCGAGGGCCGGACGACGTCCGACGTGGACGGCGTCCAGACGCTCACCGCCGGGGTCGGCGGCGCCGACGCGCTGCGTCGCCCGTAGAACCCCTGCAAGACGACACGAAAGCTCTCAGCCATGTCTGCTGAATCTCCTGCCGGTGCCAGCTACGCGAGCGCGGGCGTCGACATCGAAGCGGGCGACCGCGCCGTCGACCTCATGAAGAAGTGGGTCAAGAAGGCGACCCGCCCCGAGGTCGTGGGCGGTCTCGGCGGCTTCGCCGGCCTCTTCGACGCCTCCGCCCTCAAGCGGTACGAGCGCCCGCTGCTCGCCTCCGCGACGGACGGCGTGGGCACCAAGGTCGACATCGCCCGCAAGCTGGGCGTGTACGACACGATCGGCCACGACCTGGTCGGCATGGTCGTGGACGACCTGGTCGTCTGCGGTGCCGAGCCGCTGTTCATGACCGACTACATCTGCGTCGGCAAGGTCTACCCCGAGCGGGTGGCGGCCATCGTGAAGGGCATCGCCGAGGGCTGTGTGCTGGCCGGCTGCGCGCTGGTCGGCGGCGAGACCGCGGAGCACCCGGGCCTGCTCGGCGAGGACGACTTCGACGTCGCCGGCGCCGGCACGGGCGTGGTCGAGGCCGACCGCGTCCTGGGCGCGGATCGCATCCGTAAGGGTGACGTGGTGATCGCCATGGAGTCCTCCGGTCTTCACTCGAACGGGTACTCGCTCGTTCGCCACGTGCTCTTCGACCGGGCGGGCATGGCGCTGGACCGGGAGGTGCCGGAGTTCGGCCGCACCCTCGGCGAGGAGCTGCTGGAGCCCACCAGGATCTACTCGCTGGACTGCCTGGCGCTGACCCGCACCACCGAGGTGCACGCGTTCTCGCACATCACCGGCGGCGGCCTCGCGAACAACCTCGCGCGAGTCGTCCCGGACGGGCTGCACGCCACGATCGACCGCTCCACCTGGACCCCCGGCGCGGTCTTCGACCTGGTCGGCAAGGCCGGCTCGGTCGAGCGCCTGGAGCTGGAGAAGACCCTGAACATGGGCGTCGGCATGATGGCCGTCGTCCCCCAGGAGTCGGTGGACGTGGCGCTCGCCACCCTCGCGGACCGCGGCATGGACGCCTGGGTCAGCGGAGAGATCGTCGAGCGCGGCGACCACGCCGAGGCCGTGGCCCTGACCGGTGACTACGCGAGCTGACGCCCGCATCCTCGCGCAGGGCAGCACAGAACCCGGTCCGGGCAAAGCGCCGGACCGGGTCCGTGATACTGCTGTGGCTGCCTTGAGCGCGCGGCGGCGTCAGGCGCGACGACGCTGGTCGGACGAGGTTCCCTCGTCGTCCTCATCGTCATCGTTGTTGTACAGGTCGGCGTACCGTGCGTACGGGTCGTCGTCCTCGTCATCCTCGAACGGCTCACCGTTCGGCGGCTGCTGTGCCGGCTGTTGCGGCGATGCACCCAGCTCTTCGGCCAGGCGTGAGAGATCAGTCCCACCGCTGTTGTACTTCAGCTGGCGGGCGACCTTCGTCTGCTTGGCCTTGGCCCGGCCGCGCCCCATGGCTCGACCCCCTCAACGACGGGGCTCGACGGCCCCAGAGTCTTGACACGCGTTCATGATTCAGAGCGGACTCTCGACGGAGAGTCCGGCCCGTAGGGCTTTAACGGTACCTGCTTCCGCGGCCATACGGTACGTCGCCCGCACCACCGGCCGCCCGGCATGACTCGCGGGACGCCCCGTACCCGCTGGTCAGCTGCGATTTTAACGTGTCATGTCCGGCGACCCGCCGGTGGGTGGTGAGGGATGTCTCCTTCACCAGCCACCGAGCGTGTCGCTGTAGGAACTCCACGGTCGGCGCCGGGGTGCCTACGGGGTGGCGCGGATCACGCCGACCGCGCCTCCGCCATCCTCAGTTCGGCCAGCCGGTCGGCCGCAGCGGCCGGCGGAATGCCGTCCGCCTTCGCACGCGCGAATATTGAAAGTGTCGTGTCGAAGATCTTCCCGGCCTTCATTTTGCACCGGTCGAAATCAAACCCGTGCAGCTCGTCCGCCACCTGGATGACACCGCCCGCGTTGACCACGTAGTCGGGTGCATAAAGGATTCCGCGGTCGGCGAGGTCCTTCTCCACGCCCGGATGGGCGAGCTGGTTGTTGGCCGCGCCGCAGACCACCTTCGCGGTCAGAACCGGTACGGAGTGGTCATTGAGGGCGCCGCCCAGCGCGCACGGCGCGTACACGTCGAGGCCCTCGGTGCGGATGAGCGCCTCGGTGTCGACGGCCGCGCGGACCTGCGGATGGTTGGCCAGAATTCGATCCACGGATTCGGACCGTACGTCCGTGATGACCACATCTGCCCCGTCTTCGAGCAGATGTTCGACAAGGTGTCGGCCGACCTTGCCGACGCCGGCGATGCCCACCCGCTTCCCGCGCAGGCTCGGGTCGCCCCACTGGTGCTGTGCGGCCGCGCGCATGCCCTGGAAGACGCCGTAGGCGGTGAGGACGGAGGAGTCGCCGGCGCCGCCGTTCTCCGGCGAGCGGCCGGTGGTCCAGCGGTTGGTCCGGGCGACGACGTCCATGTCGGCGACGTACGTACCGACATCGCAGGCCGTGACGTAGCGGCCGCCGAGAGAGGACACGAAACGGCCGTAGGCGAGCAGCAGTTCTTCGGTCTTGATCGCTTCGGGATCGCCGATGATCACGGCCTTGCCGCCGCCATGGTCCAGGCCCGCGAGCGCGTTCTTGTACGACATGCCGCGGGAGAGGTTCAGCGCGTCCAGGACGGCCTCCTCCTCGGAGGCGTACGCGTGGAAGCGGGTGCCGCCCAGGGCCGGGCCGAGCGCGGTGTTGTGGATCGCGATCACGGCCTTCAGACCGCTGGCGCGGTCCTGGCAGAGCACGACCTGCTCGTGGCCGCCCTGGTCGGACCGGAACAGCGTGTGCAGCACTCCACTGTCTGCGTGGACTGGGGAAACCTCCGGCACGGAGTGCCCGGAGGAGGGACGTACGTCGGTCACGGTGGTGACTCCCATAGTCGCGGTGGACGCCCTCGGATCGTTCCCCCCGCTTGTGGCAGGGGAAGCGGGGGGAGGGCCGGTCGGGGGAAGCGTATGACCTTCGGCAGCCGTTGATCGGCACAGTGCGGAGGATCACCCCTTAGTGGGGTACGGGCATGGGACGATTTGCGCATGCCGGGCCGCTCGCGGGGAGGCAACTCCCGGCTTCGCGCCCCTGCTTGGCACACTCCCCTGTGGCGGATTTCCCTCGTGGTCCCCCTCCGGCGGACCCACAGAAGAATGGAGCGGGCGTGGCCCAGGCGTCATCGGTGATGGTCCCGTACGCGGCGTATCTACGGGTCTACGAACCGCTGGCAGCGTTCCCCGAGCCGGAGCGCTCCCACTGGGCGCGGTACGCCAAGCGGGAGTCCATGCCCACCGCCCAGGATGAGCTGCGGCGCTCGCTCGCCGATCTGCTGCCGACCCCGCCGGTGGCGGTGCCCGTGCACGAGAGCGGCGACGCGTTCATCGCCGATGTGGACGGCGTGACGTGCGTGTGCCCCTGGCGGACGCGGCTGCGGGGCTGGCAGGCGCTGGAGGAGCTGCCCGAGCGGCTTCCCGGGCCGGTGCTGGACGCCGCCCTGCCCCCGGTGGTCCGCCGGCAGGCCGCCGCCGACTACGAGCGGTGGCTGGACCGCAATCCCGACGCCCGCCCCTGGATCCGTACGGCGACCTGGCACGTGCCGGTGCGCTGGTTCGTGCTCTTCACCGACGCCGAGCGGGAGTACACGAAGAGTGACCAAGGGCTTGTGCTGCGTTACCGCACGCCGATGGTCGAGGCCAGGCGCCGGGTCGCACGCGGACTGCGCACGCTCCGTGACGCCCTCGAAGAGGGGCCGTTGATCGACGGCCTGGTAGATGTGGGGCGCTGGCTGGAGGAATTCCACCCGCGCGCCCTCGTCGAGCTGGACTACGGAGGACTGGTGCACGCCGTCCCCGAAGGCCGGCTGGCCGAGGACCGTTCCGCCGCGGAAGTGGCGGAGGGACTCGCGGCACTGCGGGAGGGCGACGGGGAGCGCGCCGGCGCGGCGTACGAAAAGCTGTCGGACCGCTGGCGTGAGGTCCGGGAGCGGCAGTACGCCAGCTGACCGCCGGGCGTTGGGTGATCATTTTCGGAGGCACGCGTAGTGATGACGCGCGCCCCCGTTGTGCGCCTCCGGCGGGCGCGCCGGCGTATGCCTGAGGGCGGCGGGCGGCAGGCGGCCCCTGGGCGGTGATTGTGGGGTTTCTGTGCGGTGCTGTCGGTTTACGGTGTCCTGGTTCGGATGTACGGGACGTAGGTCCCGATCCGGACCAAACCGTAAAACAGTGACCTAAAGCACTGACTTCGGGCCTTGCCACCAACTACCACCCTCGTGTCAAAATAGGACAAGGAGCCTGACCGGGGCTCCTTCCGTCCAACTAAGGGCGGATAGATCGGTATTGCACTCCTTGGTGGGACTGGTGACGCCTGATCACGTTGTGACTGATCGTCACAGGGGCGTGACTGTCCGCTATGGCACGGTCCATCGGCTTCCGCCGAGGTTGAACACCTGAGAGGGCAATTCCATCGGTTTGGCCGACGCGGCTGGACAGATGGTGTAGTTGTAGTGCCGAGGACAAGCCGTTCGTCCTATAACCGACTCGGCCCGCGTCCGCCATTTCGGGCAACGCGGGTCAAGGTGCAGAATTTAGAGGAAAGAACCGTGATGGTTCGGTTCTCCCGAGGAGGCCGCTCATGACCGCTCGCACCCCTGACGCCGAGCCGCTGCTTACCCCTGCCGAGGTTGCCACGATGTTCCGTGTCGACCCGAAGACGGTGACCCGCTGGGCCAAGGCAGGCAAGCTCACGTCCATCCGTACGCTCGGTGGGCATCGGCGCTACCGCGAGGCTGAGGTCCGCGCACTGCTCGCGGGTATCCCGCAGCAGCGCAGCGAGGCCTGAAAAACCGCATAACCGGGCATTTTCGGGTCCCCCAACCCGTTCGATGCCCATAGAGCACGACATAGCTCCTTATGACGCGGCGCCTGCCCCAACAGGCCCCATGCCCGCAGCACATGGGTACGTCATTGATCGCGCTGGACTCCGCCGGGTCCAGCGCGATCTTTTTTGTGCGCTCGTGCGCTCTCCCGTCTGCCGCCGCGCGCCGGCCGGACCTGCACCTCGCGCCGGATCCGCGGCCCCGGCGGTAGCTCTTGGTCACCGCCCACAGGGGACTCTCAGGTAGCGGTCCCGGTACTCGCCGGTACAGCCGTGGGGCTGCCGGGTGGGCGGTGCAATTGCACATATTAAATTGACCGCCTGTAGGCGGGGCGTAAGTTCCGCTGATCCCAAAATTCGTACGGTGACACCCGTCACAGGAGTCGCCGGTTGTCCCTGTGGTGCCCGCTGGGGTAGTGCACAGCGGCTTCTCTCCGCACCAACAGCCTCTCACCGCACGGGTGCTGACGGAGGCGCCATTGGTCATCGGGGGAGCGGACTTTCGTCCCTGCTCCGCCGCACGCGCGCGGAGATGACGACACGGGGGGCCGCCCGGAGCGCCGACGGCCGCGAGGAGGGCGTCACGCGCCGCGTACGGGCCGCGGGGGCGATCCTGGGCGATGAAGAGAGCGCGGCGGCGGGAGAGGCGGCAGAAGGCCCCGCAGAGACGATCTTGGTCTGTGGCGGGTCCGGAATGCGCTCCAGGGCCAGCCGCAGCAGCCGGCGGCACACCGGACAGCGCAGGGTGGCGTGCCGGAAGCGAGCGGCGGCGGACAGATGCGCGCGGAGCAGCGCGCCGGTCGCGTGTCGCCCCGCTTCCGCCATCGCCGCACCTCCCCCGGCTCTCTTTTGTGAGTACCGGCGGCAGGTGCCGTGGTCAAGGGTCCGGGGGAAGGGGCACGAGGCCGCGTCCGCAGGGGGGAGGGGGCCGGGATCCGAACGTGTCCGGTCGCGGCATACGACAGAAGGGCCCGCATCCTGATCGGATGCGGGCCCTTCGTTTGCGGTCCTGACGGGATTTGAACCCGCGGCCTCCACCTTGACAGGGTGGCGAGCACTCCAAACTGCTCCACAGGACCTTGTCGCCGGCGCCCTCTCGGGTGCCTGCGAAGCAAGACTCTACAGCAGGTCAGGGGGTGCGGTCGAACTCGCTGCCGGGGAAGGCCCCGGTGGGCGCCCGGACGTGACCCCCGGCGCACAGCCCGCGGGGGCGCGGAGCCCTACGGGGCTGCCGCGTCCACCGCCTTCACGATGCGCTTGTCGGAGACCGGGTACGCCGTGCCCAGCGCGTGCGCGAAGTAGCTCACCCGCAGCTCCTCGATCATCCAGCGGATCTCCAGCGCCTGCTGCGGCACCGGCCGGCCCGCCGGGAACTGCTCCAGCAGCCAGCCGAATTCGTCCTGCATCTCCTTCACCTTCGCCATCCGGGAGCGGTCCCGCTCGGCGTTGGTGGGCATCTGCTGGAGCCGGCGGTCGGCGGCGACCAGGTACCGCATGAGGTCCGGCAGCCGCTTGGCGCCGTGCTCGGTGACGAAGCCCGGCTTGATGAGCGCGTTCAGCTGCTCCCTGACGTCCGCGACCGAGGCCAGCAGCACCGGGGAGGAGGTGTCCTTCAGCCGCCGCTCGCACGCCTGCCAGGCCGCCAGCACCTCGCGCACCTGCTGCACGGTCTTCATCGTGGCGTCGACCAGGTCGGCCCGGACCGCGTCGAAGAGCTTCCGGAAGCCCTCCTCGTCCCAGGCCGGACCGCCGTGCGCGGCGATCAGCCGGTCGGCCGCCGCGGTCACGCAGTCGTCGAAGAGCGATTGAATCGAGCCATGCGGATTGCTGGAGAGCGCCAGCTTCTGCTGGTTGCTGAGCTTGCTCTGCGCGAACTTGGCCGGGTTGGACTGGATGTTGAGCAGGATGAGGCGGCGGGTGCCGGCCCACATCGCGCTCCGCTGCTCCGCCTCGGTGTCGAAGAGCCGTACGGCGACCGAGGAGCCCTCGTCCACCAGCGCCGGGTACGCCTTGAGCGGCTGGCCGGCGCGCCGCGTCTCGAAGGTGTGCGGCAGCGTGCCGATGGTCCAGGCGGTCAGGCCGGTGCGCTGCTCCGGGCCCGTCGGACCGGCGTCCGCCGCACCCTTGCCCGGCTGTCCGCCCTTCTTCTGCGCCGACTGCTTCTGGGCCGCCTGCTCGAAGGCCTTGGAGATGGCCTCCCGGGTCTTGGGCTTGAGCTTCAGGCGCAGCGCTTCGAGGTCCTTGGCCTCGGCCAGCTTGCGCCGCCGCTCGTCGACCACGCGGAAGGTGATCTTCAAGTGGTCCGGCACCTTGGACAGGTCGAAGTCGGCCGCCTCGAAGGGCACGCCGACCATCCGCCGCAGCCCCGCCGCCAGCGACGTCGTCAGCGCGCCCTGCAGGGGCACCGCGCTGTCCAGGAAGCGGGCGGCGAAGTTGGGCGCGGGGACGTAGTTGCGCCGGATCGGCTTGGGCAGGGACCGGATCAGCTCGGTGACCAGCTGTTCGCGCAGGCCGGGGATCTGCCAGTCGAAGCCCTCTGCGGAGACCTGGTTGAGCACCTGGAGCGGGATGTGGACGGTCACGCCGTCCGCGTCGGCGCCCGGCTCGAACTGGTACGTGACCTTGAACTTCAGCTTCCCCTGTCGCCAGGAGTCCGGGTAGTCGTCCTTGGTGACGGCCTCGGCGGTTTCGTTGATGAGCATCGAGTGCTCGAAGTTGAGGAGTTCGGGCTCCTCGGTGCGCTTCTTCTTCCACCAGGAGTCGAAGTGCGCACCGGACACGACGTGTTCGGGGATGCGCTGGTCGTAGAAGTCGAAGAGCGTCTCGTCGTCCACGAGGATGTCGCGGCGCCGGGCGCGGTGCTCCAGCTCCTCGACCTCGCCCAGCAGCTTGCGGTTGTCGTGGAAGAACTGGTGGTGGGTCCGCCAGTCGCCCTCGACCAGGGCGTTCCTGATGAACAGGTCGCGCGAGATCTCCGGGTCGATCCGGCCGTAGTTGACCTTGCGCTGGGCCACGATCGGTACGCCGTAGAGCGTCACGCGCTCGTACGCCATCACCGCGGCCATCTTCTGTTCCCAGTGCGGCTCGCTGTACGTCCGCTTCACCAGGTGCTGGGCGAGCGGCTCGACCCACTCGGGCTCGATCTTGGCGTTCACCCGCGCCCACAGGCGGGAGGTCTCGACCAGTTCCGCCGACATGATCCAGCGCGGCGGTTTCTTGAAGAGTGCCGAGCCGGGGAAGACCGCGAACTTGGCGCTGCGGGCGCCCAGGTACTCGTTCTTCGCGTCGGTGTCCTTCAGCCCGATATGCGAGAGCAAACCGGCGAGCAGCGACGTGTGGATGTGCTCGGGGGCCGCGTCCTCCTCGGCGAGGTGGATGCCCATCGTCTTGGCGACCGTACGCAGCTGCGTATAGATGTCCTGCCACTCGCGTATCCGCAGGTAGTTCAGGAATTCGTTGCGGCACATGCGGCGGAAGGCGGACGAGGACAGTGCCTTCTGCTGCTCCCTGACGTACCGCCAGAGATTCAGGTACGCCAGGAAGTCGCTGGTCTCGTCCTTGAAGCGGGCGTGCTGCTGGTCGGCCTGCTGCTGCTTGTCGGCGGGCCGCTCGCGCGGGTCCTGGATGGACAGCCCCGCGGCGATGACCATGACTTCGCGTACGCAGCCGTTGCGGTCGGCCTCCAGGACCATCCGCGCGAGCCGCGGGTCCACCGGCAGCTGGGAGAGCTTGCGGCCCATCTGCGTGAGCCGCTTCTTCGGGTCCTTCTGCTTCGGGTCGACCGCGCCGAGCTCTTCGAGGAGCTGCACGCCGTCCTTGATGTTGCGGCGGTCCGGCGGATCGATGAAAGGAAACTTCTCGATGTCGCCGAGGCCGGCCGCCGTCATCTGCAGGATGACCGACGCCAGGTTCGTACGCAGGATCTCGGCGTCCGTGAACTCCGGCCGGGACTCGAAGTCCTCCTCCGAGTACAGCCGGACGCAGATGCCGTCGCTGAGCCGGCCGCAGCGGCCCTTGCGCTGGTTGGCGCTGGCCTGCGAGATCGGCTCGATCGGCAGCCGCTGCACCTTCGTGCGGTAGCTGTAGCGCGAGATGCGGGCCATGCCCGTGTCGATGACGTACCGGATGCCCGGCACGGTCAGGGACGTCTCGGCGACGTTGGTCGCCAGCACGATGCGGCGGGTGGAGTGGCGCTGGAAGACGCGGTGCTGCTCGGCGTGCGAGAGGCGCGCGTACAACGGCAGTACCTCGGTCTCGCGCGCCAGTGCGCCGCCCCGGTTCAGGCGTTTGGTCAGCGCGTCCGCGGTGTCCCGGATCTCCCGCTCGCCGGAGAGGAAGACCAGGATGTCGCCCGGCCCCTCGGCCTGCAGCTCGTCCACGGCCTCGCAGATGGCGCTGACCTGGTCCCGGTCGCCCTCAAGATTGTTCGCAGCCTCCGCGCCCTCCTCCAGCAGCGGGCGGTACCGCACCTCCACCGGGTACGTGCGGCCGCTGACCTCGATGATCGGCGCGTCCCCGAAGTGCCGGGAGAACCGTTCCGGGTCGATCGTCGCGGAGGTGATGACGACCTTCAGGTCCGGGCGCTTCGGCAGCAGCTGCGCCAGGTAGCCGAGCAGGAAGTCGATGTTGAGGCTGCGCTCGTGCGCCTCGTCGATGATGATCGTGTCGTACTGGCGCAGCTCGCGGTCCGTCTGGATCTCGGCGAGCAGGATGCCGTCCGTCATCAGCTTGACCAGCGTGTCGCCGCCGACCTGGTCGGTGAAGCGGACCTTCCAGCCGACCGCCTCGCCCAGCGGGCTCTTCAGCTCCTCGGCGACCCGCTCGGCGACCGTACGGGCGGCGATCCGGCGCGGCTGGGTGTGGCCGATCAGGCCCTTCACCCCGCGGCCCAGCTCCAGGCAGATCTTCGGGATCTGCGTCGTCTTGCCGGAGCCGGTCTCACCCGCGACGATCACGACCTGGTGGTCGCGTATCGCCTCCAGGATGTCGTCCTTCTTCTGGCTGACCGGCAGCTGCTCCGGGTACGTGATCTCGGGAACGGCGGCCCGGCGCTGCTCGACGCGGAGCTGCGCTTCGTCGATGCCCTGGGCGATCTCGGCCAGCACCGCGGCCCGCGCCTCGGGCTTGCGGATCCGGCGCGCGCCGTCGAGGCGGCGGCCGAGTCGCTGCTGGTCACGCAGCATCAGCTCGGGCAGCTGCGCCAGGAGTGCGGGCAGGGCGGGAGCACCCTCGGGCGTGACACCCCTGGGCGCGGCGGAGGCAGGCTGACTGGACATACGCGATCCAGGATCTCACCTCGCCGAAACGCCTGGCGAACGAATTGCGGCCGGGCGGCCCCGAGGAGGGGCGTTCGCGGCCGGATCCGGGCGTTCGGAGGGCGCCGGCGCAGCCCGTAGGGAATGTCCGTGATGGGTGCTTTAGCGTGGTCGTATGTCCGATGATCACGACGCCGAGCCCGCCGACCGTGCCGCATCCGCCGATCGCGCGGCACCCGCCGACCGTGCGTCCGCCGACCGCGCCGCGTCCCCCGCTCCCGGCGCGGCCGCCGGCCACGAAGCGCACGGGGCGCACGCCCGGCCCCGGACCGCGGCCGAGAGGTGGGCGGCCTTCAAGAGGTCGCCGTTCCTGCCCGCGACCGTCCTGATCTTCATCCTGGCGGCCGCCGCCGGCCTCTTCGCCGGCTCGTACACCTTCTCCATGGCCAACCCGGCGCCGCACCGCATCCCCACGGCGCTCGTGGGCGCCCCGGACGACGCCCGCGGCAAGGCGTTCGTGCAGGGCATGGAGAAGGCCCTGAACGCGTCGCTGGAGCTGCACGAGTACCGGACGTACGCACAGGCTCGCGAGGCGGTCGACGAGCAGAAGGCGTTCACGGTCATCAGGGTGGACGGCTCGGGCGTACGCATGGACCTCGCCAGCGCCTCGGGCGCCTCGGTGAGCCAGCTGCTCCAGCAGGCCGCGCCGCAGGTCGGCAAGAAGGCGGGCGTCCCGGTCACCCTCAAGGACATCAAGCCGGTGCAGCCCGGCGACCCGCGCGGCCTGGCGCTCTTCTACGTCTCCCTGGCCGCGGTGATCATCGGCTTCGTCGGCGCGATCCAGCTGAGCGTGCACGCCCGCGCGCTCAACCCGGCCGAGCGGATCGCGTTCACCCTCGCCTACGCCCTGCTCGGCGGGTTCTCCATCGCCGCGGTGGTCGACTGGCTGCTGGGCGCGCTGAGCCTGCCCTTCGTGCACTCCTGGCTGATCCTCGCGTTCACCATGTTCACGTCCGGCATGGTCTTCACGATGTTCAACACCTTGATCGGCCGCTGGGCGATGGTGCCGACCTGGGGCCTGATGGTGCTGCTCGGCAACCCCTCGTCCGGCGGTGCCGTCTCCTGGCCGCTGCTCCCGTCCGTGCTCGGCCACATCGGCCAGTGGCTGCCGCCGGGCGCCTCGGTGAACGCCCAGCACACGGCCGTCTACTTCCCCGGCCACCAGCACGTCTTCCCGTACCTGGTGCTGGCCGGCTGGTCCCTGCTGTCCTGCACGGTCTTCTGGCTCTGGCGCCACCGCCACCCGGGCGGCCGCCCCACGGCCCCGGCCCACGCGGCGACATGACCGCGGCGCGCCCCCGCGCCCGGAGCCGGACACAACGAAAAACCCCGGGAAGCGAACTTCCCGGGGTTTTCACGGAGTGGCTGGGGCCGGGGTCGAACCGGCGACCTTCCGCTTTTCAGGCGGACGCTCGTACCAACTGAGCTACCCAGCCACGCAGTCTCAGAGAGACTGCAGCGGTCCTGACGGGATTTGAACCCGCGGCCTCCACCTTGACAGGGTGGCGAGCACTCCAAACTGCTCCACAGGACCAAGCTTTGTGCGAGCACTAGTCTCGCACAGGGTGTTGCGTGCCCCCAACGGGATTCGAACCCGTGCTACCGCCTTGAAAGGGCGGCGTCCTGGGCCACTAGACGATGAGGGCTGATGGCCCACCTGGGCGCTTTGTCGGCGCCGTCGGGGACGTGAGAAGCATATGGGATGCGGGGACGGTTCGCCAAAACGGTTTACGAAGAGGGGCTCGGTGAGGTCCTCGAAGGCGCGGGGGACGGGGTGGCGCCGGGCCGGTTGTCGGCCGGGAGATGGCGGCTGACCTGGGCTTTCGACAGGCCCAGCCCGCCCAGGGTGATCTCGTCCCAGGCCTGGAGGCGCCGCGAGTCGCGATCCATGTAGAGCACTGAGGCCTGCACCTGTTCGGGTGTCGCGCCCTCGACCGCGCGCAGTCCACCGCCTCCCGTGGAGCCCTCGATCATCAGCCGGGTGCCCTTCGGCAGGACGCGCGTGTCGCGGTGGTGGACGTGGCCGGAGAGCGCCAGCGGGACCAGCCCGTCGGTCTCGGTCGCGGCCACCGGGTTGTGGGCCAGCGCGATGTCGGCGGGGGTACGGGCCCGGGTGAGCGTGCGCAGGGCGTCGGCCAGGCGCCGCCCCGAAGTGCGCTCCACCCGGTCCCCCGAGGCGGCCACCGAGCGGTCCGGGGTGAACTGCGGGTCGCCGATGCCCACGATGCGCAGCCCTCCGGCGCGCACGGAGGTGCCCTCGTCCACGACCTTCACGTTCTTCAGCTTCTTGTTCTGCGCGAGGTACTTCTGCGTCTTCATCGAGTCGTGGTTGCCGCGCACCCAGACGTACGGGGCGCCGAGCCTGCCGATCGGGTCGAGGAACTTGTTCTCGGCGGCCGAGCCGTGGTCCATGGTGTCGCCGGTGTCGATGATCACGTCGATGTCGTACTGCTTCACCAGGGACCTGATGATCTGCCAGGCGGCCGGGTTCAGATGGATGTCGGAGACGTGCAGGACGCGGACCGTGGAGGGGTCCGGCTGGTACGCGGGCAGGGTGGAGGTCGCGTCGTAGAGCTTGGTGACGTTCGTGACCAGTCGGGCCAGCTCCTTCTGGTAGACGTCGAACTCGCTCACGATGGAGCGGGCGTTGCCCACCACGGAGGGCGCGGAGGACAGCAGCCCCGAGAAGCGCGGCTCCAGCACGGACTTGGGGTTCCAGGTGGCGTACGCGACGCCCCCCGAGGCGGCGAGCAGCACGAGGGCGAGGCCGCCGGCGGCCAGCGCGCGGCGCGGTCTGCGGTACACCGCGAGGCCCAGCGCCGTCGCCCCGGAGACCACCGCGACGCAGGAGCGGAGGGCGAGGTCGGCGGTGCCGCGCTCGACGTCCCGGGTGACCTCGGCCTGGAGTCCGGAGAACCGCTCCGGGTGGTCGACCAGCTCCTGGGCGCGTGCCGGGTCGAGCTGGTCCACGTCGACGTCGAGCCGTATGGGGGCGTGGTGGCTCTGGAGGTCCAGTGCGCCGAGCGGGGACACGTTGATCTTCGTGCCGCCGCTGACGGACGGGCGCAGGGCCATGGTCGTGTCCACGGGGCCGACGGGGATCCGGACGCTGCCGACGATCAGCAGGCCGAGCCAGGCGCCGAGCAGCGTCACGACGATCAGCCCGAGGGCGCGGGCATACGGGTGCGGAGTGTGCGTCAGGGCGAAGGTGGGGGCCTGGTGGTGGGCGCGGTAGTGCCGCAGGACGGCGGCGGGGGCGCTCCGGACGCGGTCGTACGCGGTGCGGAGCAGCCGGAGCACGGAGGAGTCCGGGGGCGGCCCCCCGGACGGCGCGGTGCGGGCCATTGTGCCCGTATGCCCGGCCACGCGGCCCGTTATGCCGGGGGTTGCGGCATACGTGGGTGAGGACGCGCGATTCGTGGGCGTACGCGGTGGCCGTGTGCCGGAGCGCGTGCGGGGGCGGGGTACGGGGGTGCGTGCGGGAACGCGAGGGGCGCGTCCGGCGTGAGGGCGGGGCCCCGAGCGGGCCCGTGACCCACAATGGGCGCGTGCTGGAGATGACGCGCGAGGAGTTCGAGGAACTGGTCGGCGAGGCGCTGGACCGGATTCCGCCGGAGCTGACCCGCTTGATGGACAACGTCGCCGTGTTCGTCGAGGACGAGCCGCCGGCGGACGACCCCGACCTGCTCGGGCTCTACGAGGGGACGCCGCTGACCGAGCGGGGCGAGTGGTACGCGGGCGTGCTGCCGGACCGGATCACGATCTACCGGGGCCCGACGCTGCGGATGTGCGACACCCGGGAGGACGTGGTGGCGGAGACCGAGGTCACGGTCGTGCACGAGATCGCCCACCACTTCGGCATCGACGACGAGCGGCTGCACGCCCTCGGGTACGGCTGACCGGACGGCGCCGCCCGCGCACCGGACGGATGTCCGCACCGCGCCCCGTAGGGCGACACGCCGTGCTCCGGGGCGTGCGGGGTCCGGCGGGCCGGGGTGCGTCCCGGGCGTGTCCTCCGGTGGGCGGCGGGAGTTGGGCAGGGCATCAGTCCCGCGTGTCCGCTCCGGATCCGGAGGTCCCGTCCGTGCGTCGCCCGCTCCCCGCCAGTCGCCCGTCCCAGCCCGCAGCCCCGGCCGCCGTGCCGCCCGTCCCGCCCCTGCCCTCCGTCTCCTCCGCCTCGTCGCCCGCCTCGGCCGACGGGTCCGCCTCGCCCCGTACGGCGCCGCGTACGGCCCGCTCCCTGGCCCGTACGGCCGCCGTGGCCGCGGCGGCCTCCGCCTTCGCGATGTCGCTCACCGGCTGCATGAGCGTCAGCGACGACGCGCCGAAGCCCAAGTCCTCCGGCTCGGCCGCCGGGCACCACGGCAGCGACGCCCAGCCGGACGGCGGCTCGGCCGAGGCGCCCGGCGCCGGGCCGCGCCGCATGGGCCGTTCCGGGGCGCCCATGGAGGACCGGGACCGCGCCACGCCCTCGGACGACGCGGAGCCGTCGGCCGACGGGAAGAGCTCGCCCGGAGAGCCGGGGGGCAGCGGGACCCCGGGCGGCGACCGGCCGGGATCGGAGAGCCCCACGGAGGACAGCCCGCCCCGCCCGGCCCCGCCGCGCCCCTCCGGCCACCCGAAGCCCACGCCCACCCCCTCGCACACGACCCCGGCGCCGGACCCGACGCCCACCCCGAGCCAGGACCCGCCGCCGAGCAGCCCCGAGCAGACCGGCCCGCAGTCGGGCTCCCCGGCCTCCGCCTCGGAGCCCGGGAGCGGCGGCTAGGGCGCCGGGCCGCCCCGGAGAGGGCGCCGAGCGGCCGCCTTCGGGGGCGAGGATCGGCCTTCGACCGGCGATAACCGGACGATCGGCGGCGCCGGGAGAGCCCTGTCGGCACCGCATTTGCCTTCAGGGGTACCGGGTGCGTATGGTGGTAGATCGTTTGATCCCATTTGCCCGGCGCCCACCGGATCCCCTTCACCGAAGAGGACGAAGCGCGCCGCGAGGCGCGTTCTCTCCTTACCGTGGCTGACCGCATTGAGGCGGTCTTTTGTGAAACAACACGGAGTTTGGGCGCGTGCCGAGACTCCGGAAGGTTTCGCATTTCGCATGTCCGTTTCCACTGATCAGTCCGCCATGCCCGCGCACGACGAGCAGGCCCCCGTCGACGTCGAGCAGGTCGTCGGCCACGACGAGCAGGTTCCGGCCCCCGAGGCCGTCACCGAGGAGCCGCAGGCCCCCGAAGAGCCGCAGATCACGTTCGCCGACCTCGGCCTGGACGAGAAGATCGTCCGCAAGCTGGCGCAGAACGGTGTCACCACCCCGTTCCCGATCCAGGCGGCGACCATCCCGGACGCCATCTCCGGGCGCGACATCCTCGGCCGCGGCCGCACCGGCTCCGGCAAGACGCTCTCCTTCGGTCTGCCGCTGCTGACCCGGCTGGCCGGCGGTCACACCGAGAAGAAGCGCCCGCGCGGCGTCATCCTCACCCCGACCCGTGAGCTCGCCATGCAGGTGAGCGACGCGCTGCAGCCGTACGGCGACGTCCTCGGCCTCAAGCTGAAGGTCGTCTGCGGTGGTACCTCGATGGGCAACCAGATCTACGCCCTGGAGCGCGGCGTCGACATCCTCGTCGCCACCCCGGGCCGGCTGCGCGACATCATCAACCGCGGCGCCTGCTCCCTGGACAAGGTCGAGGTCGCCGTCCTGGACGAGGCCGACCAGATGGCCGACCTGGGCTTCCTGCCCGAGGTCACCGAGCTGCTGGACCTGGTGCCGACCGGCGGCCAGCGGATGCTCTTCTCCGCCACGATGGAGAACGAGATCGGCACGCTGGTCAAGCGCTACCTGAACAACCCCGTCAGCCACGAGGTCGACGCGGCCCAGGGCGCGGTCACCACCATGACCCACCACGTGCTGGTCGTGAAACCGAAGGACAAGGCGCCGGTCACGGCCGCCATCGCCGCCCGCAAGGGCCGCACGATCATCTTCGTCCGTACGCAGCTGGGCGCCGACCGCGTCGCCGAGCAGCTGTGCGACTCGGGTGTGCGCGCCGACGCGCTGCACGGCGGCATGACCCAGGGCGCGCGTACGCGGACCCTGGCCGACTTCAAGGACGGTTACGTCAACGTCCTGGTCGCCACCGACGTCGCCGCGCGCGGCATCCACGTCGACGGCATCGACCTGGTCCTGAACGTGGACCCGGCCGGTGACCACAAGGACTACCTGCACCGCTCCGGCCGTACGGCCCGCGCGGGCCAGTCCGGCACGGTCGTGTCGCTGGCCCTGCCGCACCAGCGCCGGCAGATCTTCCGCCTCATGGAGGACGCGGGCGTGGACGCCTCGCGTCACATCGTGGGCGGCGCCGGCCAGTTCGACGAGGACGTGGCCCGGATCACCGGCGCCCGCTCGCTCACCGAGGTGCAGGCCGAGTCGGCCGCGAACTCCGCCAAGCAGGCCGAGCGCGAGGTCGCCGACCTGACCCGCGAGCTGGAGCGGCTGCAGCGCCGCGCCGCCGAGCTGCGCGAGGACGCGGACCGGCTGACCGCCAAGGCCGCGCGTGAGCGTGGCGAGGACCCGGAGGCCGCGGTACAGGCCAAGGCCGAGGCGGAGGCCGCTGTGGAGGCGGAGAGCGCCGCGCAGCCCGAGGTGTCGCTGCCGGCCCAGACCGCGCGCGCCGCCGAGGACGACGACACGCAGCGCCGCTCCACGTACCGCGACGAGCGGGGCAACTACGAGCGCCGGGACCGTCGTGACGACCGTGGTGGCCGTTCCTTCGAGCGGAACGACCGCAACGACCGTGGTGACCGCGGCGGTGACCGTGGTGGCTTCAACCGCGACCGTCGTGACGACCGCGGTGGCTTCC